>JAZSGN010000001.1:0-11605 GCA_045532755.1 Faecousia sp. | reverse complement strand
CAACAGGCGAGTTTAGCTGGGAAATGTTAGGGTTTGTTGGTGCGTCTGCTGTGGTCGTTATTTCCCGCTGGCGGATGGGTTTTGTCGACCAACCTATTGATCGCAAATATGGGGTGCTTCCAACCGGGGCATCAAAGAGGGAGAAACGGGTACGATGCACGAGTTATGTGCGTAGCAGTATGCTATTTGCCTTTTGCGTTGCTCTAATTGAAGTTGTTTTCATAGCATTCAGGGAGGACGAGTTTCTCCATTACAACAACATGGCACAGCATATTATGCCGAATCTGAGTAATGGACCTACACTTCTTATTGCCGGCGTGATAGCATTTGTCCATGAATTCGTTCTTAAATTCGTGGTGCTCCTTCCGATTTTCTACGTGATCGGTGAATTTTGTGTGGTGCGACGCTATAACAGATCGAAGGCGGATCTGGATTATGAAGAAATGGACCTGGATGAAAAAGAATAGCATAACTGGCGGTGTGACTGATTTGGTCGCACCGCCAGTTATGCATTGTGCTGGTAAACTATACCAATGATTCTTTTTGAGCGGGCGAAAAACAGGATTCTTGTGCGGTTAATTTGATGCTTAAGTTCGCTTTGCTCGCCTGCGGTCATAGAGCCGGGCAAGGCCGCCTTCACTGGTCTCCTTGTACTGGTGGCTCAGGTTGAGGCCGGTTTCTTTCATGGCGCGGCAGACCATATCATAGCTGATGCGCCGGGAACCGGTGAGGAAGTAGCTCAAATTGCAGGCATTCATAGCACGCATGGCGGCCACAGCGTTGCGCTCGATGCAGGGAATCTGCACCAGACCGCAGATGGGGTCGCAGGTCAGGCCCAGATGATGCTCCATGGCAACCTCGGCGGCGTATTCCACCTGATCCAGATTCTGTTCATAAAGCTCTGCCAGAGCGGCGGCAGCCATAGAGCAGGCGGTGCCGATCTCGGCCTGACAGCCGCATTCCGCGCCGGAGATGGAGGCGTTGCGCTTGGTCAGGCTGCCGATGATACCGGCGGCGGCAAGACCCCGGAGGATCTGATCATCGGTGTAGCCCCGGGTATCCTGGGCGTATTTGAGAACTGCCGGCAGTACGCCGCAGGCGCCGCAGGTGGGAGCGGTTACGATGGTGCCGTTGTCGGCATTCTGCTCTGCCACAGCGTAGGCATAGGCGGCGATGTACTGGAATTCCTTCAGGGCGGGAATGTCCTCTTCCAGAACCTGCTCGTAGAGATACTTGGCCTTGCGCTGCACATTCAATCCGCCGGGCAATACGCCGGTGGCGGCAAGACCCTCGGCAATGGCCTGCTTCATCGTCAGCCAGACCTGCCGCAGGAAGTCCCAGATCTCTTCGCCTTCGTTCAGCTCTACATAGTCGCTGAGCTTGTCGATATAGCGCCATTTGCAGAAATCGGCGATCTCCGCAAAGGAATTCTCCGGGTAGATATCCGGGCTTTCCACATCGGAGCGGCCGGGAATGCGAATATCGCCGCCGCCGATGGATTCGACCCGCAGCCGTCCCAGCTCACGGCCCTGCTGCAAAGCAATCAGGTCCATAGTGTTGGGGTGGGAGTCGGCGATGGTCTCCTTGGAGAAAACGATCTCCGTAGGAATAGGGGAGAGGACTTCGCGGATGACCCGGTCGGTGCCGTGACCCACGCCGGTCTTGCTCAGAGAGCCATAGAGGATCACACGGAAGCCATCGGCTTCGGGGTATTCGCTTCGGATCAGCTTTGCCGCCCGCTCCGGTCCCATAGTGTGGGAGGAGGAAGGCCCTTTGCCGATTTTGTAAATTTCTCGGATGGATTTCATGGAAATACCTCCGTATTCTTTAATCTTACGACAGTATAGCAAATTTCCGGCGGAAATACAATGATTTTTCGAAAAATTAACACAGGTCGCTGCCTGCGTTTTTCAGCGCCTCCAGCGAAAGCTCTCCTGCCAGCTTGAACAGCGCGTCAGACAGCACCTGCTCCAGAGGCAATCCGGTCAGTAAAGCGATCCGGGTGTAAAACAGAACCACAGAGGGTTCTAAAGAAAGGGTGATCCTTGTCATAGGTGCCTCCCGGAATATTCAAAAACTTCTTTCCATCCTATGCAGGGTCTTGACAGGTGTGATAAAATGGAATATAACGAAACCAGCAATTACCAAAGAGGTGACAGTTTATGGCAAAGGATAAGAAGGTTGAACAAATTACGGATATGGAAGTGGATTTTGCCCAATGGTTCACGGATGTGTGCAAGAAGGCAAAGCTCATCGACTATTCCTCCATCAAGGGCGTATTTATTTACCGCCCCTACGGCTACGCCATCTGGGAGAACATTCAGAATGTTCTGGATGCGGAGTTTAAGAAGCAGGGCGTTGAAAATGTGTATATGCCGCTGCTGATCCCCGAAAGCCTGCTGCAGAAGGAGAAGGACCATGTAGAGGGCTTTGCCCCCGAGTGTGCATGGGTCACCCACGGCGGCAGCGAAGAGCTGGAGGAACGCTATGCGATCCGTCCTACCTCGGAAACTCTGTTCTGTGAGCATTGGGCCAATGTGCTGCAGTCTCACCGTGACCTGCCCATGAAGTATAACCAGTGGTGCAGCGTGATCCGTTGGGAAAAGACCAGCCGCCCCTTCCTGCGCCATCGGGAGTTTTTGTGGCAGGAGGGTCATACCATCCACGCCACCGCTGAGGAGGCCCAGGCCTTTACGGTGACGATGCTCAATGTCTATGCCGACTTCTGCGAGAATGTTCTGGCTATGCCCGTGACCCGGGGCCAGAAGACCGAGAAGGAGAAGTTCAACGGCGCCGAGGCTACCTATACCATCGAGTGCATGATGCACGACCGCAAGGCTCTGCAGGCCGGCACTTCCCACTATTTCGGCGATGGCTTTGCCAAGGCCTTCGGCATTGAATTTACCGACAAGACCAACCAGAAGACCAACCCCTTCGAGACCTCCTGGGGTGTTTCCACCCGCCTGATCGGCGGCATCATCATGACCCACGGCGATAACAATGGTCTGGTTCTGCCCCCGAAGATCGCGCCGGTGCAGGTGGTGGTTCTGCCCATCGCCCAGCATAAGCCCGGCGTTCTGGATGCTGCCAACGCTCTGAAGGCCCGGCTGGAAGCCGCCGGCATCCGTGTCAAGCTGGATGACTCCGACAACTCCATGGGCTGGTAGTGCGCCGAGTACGAGATGCGCGGCGTGCCGCTGCGTCTCGAGTGCGGCCCCCGGGATCTGGAGAACGGCCAGTGCGTGCTGGTTCGCCGCAATGACGGCGAGAAGACCGTAGTGGCGCTGGAGGATCTGGAGGCTGCCGTTGCCCGGCAGCTGCAGGCTGTGCATGACGGAATGTACGCCAAGGCCAAGAAGAACCTGACCGACCATATCTTTGAAGCCCACTCTCTGCAGGAAGCCAAGGAGCTGCAGGAAGCCAATGGCGGCTTTATCAAGACCATGTGGTGCGGCGAGCTGGAGTGCGAGCTGAAGATGAAGGATGAAGCGGGTATGTCTTCTCGCTGCATCCCCTTCGCGCAGGAGCATCTGGGCGATGTTTGCCCCATCTGCGGCAAGCCCGCCAAGAAGATGATCTACTGGGGCGTAGCATATTGATAACCAATAACCGGGTCTGTCACAGCGCAGACCCGGTTCTTTATGAAGGAGGGTACAGAGTATGGAAAGAGTGCTGATCATCGGCTGCCCCGGCAGCGGAAAATCCACGCTGGCGAGAGAGCTTGCGAAGAAAACGGGACTTCCCATTGTGCATTTGGATAAGCTTCGCTGGCGCCCTTTCTGGCAAACTGCGCCCCAGGAAGAGTTCGATGTCGCGCTGGCAGAAGAAACGGAAAAAGACCGCTGGATCATCGATGGCAATTACCGCCGCACGCTGGAAAGCCGGCTGCAGCGGGCAGATACGGTGTTCTTTCTGGATTACAGCCGGTGGGTCTGCCTGAGTGGTTGGTTTGTTAGAATGCTTTCGCCCAAAGCCCGCAAACGCCCGGATATGCCGGAAAACTGCCGGGAAAAGCCGGAGAAGGAGTTTTTCTGCTATATCTGGAATTTCCGGAAGAAATCCGCCCCGGGGCTGTATGAAGTTCTGTCCCGGCATCCGGATAAGACGGTATATGTCCTGAAAAACCGCCGGCAGGCAAAGAAGCTGCTGGAAAAACTGTAAAAAACCTCCGCTGATGGTCGCTTTTCTTGCCACACATAGGCAGGATAGGGCTTGCTCCCGCCGGAATGCACCATACTGTGGATATGGATAATCGGATAACTTGAATTTGATTGTCTGTTAATTTCATCAGCAAATCTAAATGTTAATACCCGTTGCTTGTCGCAACGGGTACATTTTGATACAATACAGGCAACTACTAAAAGAAAGGAGGACGTCCTTATGCTGAGTGATAACATAAAGGTAATCCGAAAATCAAAAGGATTATCCCAAGAAGAACTTGCGGTCAAGTTAAATGTAGTTCGCCAAACAATCTCAAAATGGGAACAAGGCTTGTCGGTCCCAGACGCTGATATGTTAATTTCTTTATCAGAAGCACTTGACACGCCTGTAAGTGTTTTGCTTGGAGAAATTATTGAGCAGACAGAAGTAAATGACTTAAAGGTGATTTCTGAAAAATTGGAAATCATCAATTTGCAACTTGCTCTGAGTAGAAATGCCAAGCGAAAAAAGTTATTGGTGTTCTTTAGTCTATTGGCAGTTGCTATAATAGTGGTTTGGGTGCTCTTAATTATAAATGATAGTCCATATTTAGGATGGGATTATAGTGACCCAGAAAGAGCTGTCGTTGGCGTTATTTATCATGCATTTGAGTGGTTTTTTGTAAGGCTATCCCCAATTGCTCTTGTTGGAGCGCTTGTAGGGATTTACCAAATATGGAAGAAGAAATAACGAGCGTTGCCAAGTAGAAGTGAATTGACCAATTCCAATATGTTGAATAGTCAACCGCAGCACCTTTTATGGGTGCTGCGGTTGCTTTTACATATGGCGGCGGAGGCTATTTCAGTGCGGGGTCTTTGGTGACCCGTTCACCCAGCCGGTTTGCCCAGCGCTCAGTATAAAATCTGTGGTAGGATAGCTGCTTGCGGCGGCGGTAGCGCATACACACCGGCAGCGTTGCCCACAGAAAAGAGGGAATGCCTACGATGATCAAAAACAGCGGCCCGAGGATCAGCGACTGGATGGTATGGCCGTACTCATGGGTGGTCAGCCGCTGCTGATTGGTGTCCCGCTGGCTTAAAAACACAAACATTCCCAACCCAACGCTGCCCCGGTGATTCCAGTGGGTGACCACAGCGCCGTGGTAGGCAGAATGGGGATTTTTCCGGTGGAGAAGAAAGAGGATAAAACCCAAAAAGGTTTGGGGAAAACCCCATGTCCACTGGGCAATTCGAAACAGCAGTACCTTCATCGCTTCACCCTCGGAAGAATGTCTTCCCGGATCACAGCCACCAGCCGGTCCAACTCCGCTTCGGTAGTATCCCGGCAGAGGGAGACCCGGAAAGAGCCGTCGATGACAGCGGGGGAGAGATTCATGGCGGTCATCACATGGCTGCGGTGTCCCTTGGCGCAGGCAGAACCGGCGCTGACACAAATCCCCGCATCCTGCAGGATGTTAATGGAATTTTGGGTAGGCACGCCGGGAATGGCCAGCGAAAGAATGTGAGGCGCTTCGTGGCTGCCGTTGATGACTACGCCGTCCAGCCGGCTCAGCTTTTCAATGCACCCCTGCAAAAGCTGCTTTTCCCGGGAAATATCCTCCCGGAAGGTGGCGCTGCAGGCGGCGCAGGCGGCGGCAAAGCCTGCAATGGCGGGGGTAGCTTCTGTGCCGCTGCGCAGGTTATTTTCCTGACCGCCGCCGAAGATCAGCGGGGGAAAGGATTTGAGACGGGGGTGGATATACAGCGCGCCTGCACCCTTGGGCCCGTGGACCTTGTGGGCGGAAATGCTGATCAGATCCGCACCGAGGCTCTTGGCCTGAAACGGTACTTTCAGAAAGCCCTGCACCGCATCGGTATGGAAAATGGCATCGGGGCAGACCCGGCGGGTCAGCTTTGCCATCTGGCCGATGGGCATAACAGCGCCGGTCTCGTTGTTGACCATCATAACGGAAATCAAAATGGTGTCCTTGCGAAGGGCGGCCTTAAAATCGGCAAGAGAGATGTTGCCAAGGCTGTCGGGCTGCAGATAGGTCACTTCAAAGCCCTGGGCTTCCAGCTGCTTCATGCAGTTGAGGATCGCGGGATGCTCAACGGCGGTGGTGAGAATATGCTTGCCCCGTTTGCCCATGCGCCCGATGGCGCCGAAGATGGCCCAGTTGTCTGCCTCTGTGCCGCCGGAGGTGAAGAACACCCGGTCAGGCTCTGCGCCAAGGGCTGCGGCGACCCGGCTGCGGGCGCTTCGCAGGGCATGGGCAGCATCAATGCCAAAGCTGTAGAGAGCGCTGGGGTTTGCCCAGGCGTTCGTAAGGGCTTCCTGCATAGCGGCAACCGCTTCGGCGCAGGGCTTGGTGGTTGCGGAATTATCAAGATAGATCATATTATTTTCCTACACAAAATCGTTCAAAAATTCTTGCGGTAATGTCTTCCCGTACGGTGGCGCCGGTCACTTCGCCGATGGCTTCCATCGCTTCTTCCACATCGGTCAGGACCGCATCCGGGGTCTGTCCCAGACGGAAGGCCTGCAGAGCCCGCAGAATTGCCTCGTAGCTGCGGCGAACAGCATCAAACTGCCGGGCGTTGGTGAGAATCGTACCGTCGCAGGGGGCATTGCCTTCAAACAGCATGTCTACCACATCGGCCAGCTGTTCCAGCCCGTCGCCGGTTTTGGCACACAGGGAAATGACCCACTGGAAGGGCAGGTCGCTGGGCTGAACCACCTGCCCGATATCGGCCTTGTTGATCAGCGCGATGGCATTCTGAGCATCCATGCAGGCTTCGATGACGGTTTGATCTTCCCCGGTCAAGGGCTGGGAGCCATCGCATACGAAAAGGATCAGGTCTGCATTTTCGGCGGCGGCTTTGGAGCGCTCCACACCCATGGCTTCCACCGTATCGGAGGTGTCCCGGATGCCGGCGGTATCGATCAGCCGCAGACGGGTGCGGCCCAACATCACCGTTTCTTCCACAGTGTCCCGGGTAGTTCCGGGAATGTCGGTAACAATCACCCGGTCAAAACCGGCGATGGCATTCAGCAAGCTGGACTTTCCCACATTGGGCTTGCCAACAATGGCGGCAGCAACGCCCTGCCGCAGGATCCTGCCCTGACCGTAGGTCTGCAGCAGTGCGTGAAGGGTTTTTGCGTTGGCTCTTAGAGTGGCTTCATAGCGGTCCAAGCCGAAATCTTCAATGTCCTCGTCGGGATAATCCAGAACCGCGTGGAAATGGCTGCACAGGTTCGTCAGGTCATCATAGATCGGAGCCAGTTTTCTTTGCAGCGCGCCGCCAACCTGACCGGCTGCGTTGGCTGCGGCATCGGCAGTGTCGGCTTCGATCAGGTCGATCACGGCTTCTGCCTGGGTCAGATCCAGCTGACCGTTCAGAAAGGCCCGCTTGGTAAACTCGCCCCGTCCGGCAGGACGGGCGCCGGCGTGGTAAAGGGCTTCCAGCCCGGCAGCCAGCACGGCGGGAGAGCCGTGACAATGGAATTCTACGGTGTCCTCGCCGGTGTAACTGTGAGGCCCCCGGGTGTACACCGCCATGCTCTGGTCGATCACGCGGCCCTGCTTATCGTGCAGGCAGCCCAAAACCAGTGTGCGGTTGGGAATATCCTGCAGCGGCTTGCCGCTTTTGCAGGTGAATACCTTGCCGGCAACTTCCGCGCAGCCGTCGCCGCTGAGGCGGATAATGCCGATGGCGGATATTTGATTGCCGGTGGATACGGCAGCGATCACATGGGACATGGTTTGCGCTCCTTTACTGTGTGAGGATTTTGCAGGCCTTTGTGTATTTTTCTTCCAACCGGCGCAGCAGCGCTGCATTTTCCGGGGTGTCAGGCAGACGGGTCTTGTCGGAATTGTGCTTCAGGTCTGCCAGCTTCACCGCCTTGGCAAGGGGATTTTCCCGAATGGCGGCTACATAGGCATAATAATCCGTCCCCGGTTTGTGGGTCAGCAGCTTCAGCGCCTGCATAATCTCTTCGGGAAAGATTTCTGCCAGTTCTTCCAAAGTTACATCGGTGTCCTCAGCCACATCGTGAAGCAGGGCAATGCAGGTGGTATATTCGTCTTGCATCTGCTCTGCCAGATGAATGGGGTGGAAAATATAGGGGATTCCGGAGCGGTCTACCTGACCGTGGTGCGCACGGTAGGCAATCTGCATAGCCTTGCAGGTAAGCGGTGTATAGATCATAACGAAACCTGCCTTGTTACATAATAATATAGTATACCATGCAAATGGAAAAATTTCAATTCCTATCCACATAATCCCGCTTTTTCCGGGCAAACTGCCTGCAGAGGTGATGGTGTGGACAAAAAAGAACCGATTTATCCTGGCACGCTGTCGGATGAAAATATTCGCGCTGTTTTTTGCGGCGCGGGGGATTTTTTTGCCCGCAGGCTTCGCTGCGGCGGATTTACGCTCTACGCCTATGCCATTGACGGTCTGGTGTCCGGCGGGGATATCTCGGATTATGTTTTGAAACCGATTGCCCAGCAGCTGGAGGGAGATACCATGCAGGAGTTGTATGATGCTGCCGCCTGCGGCGGTATTTACAATGCAGTGGCGAACCCCTGCAAGGATCTGGACTCCGCAGCGAATATGCTGGTGAACGGATTTTGCGTGGTGCTGTTTCCCGGCGTGGGCGCAATCGCCTATGAGGTAAAAACCGGGGAAAAGCGGGGGCTGTCGGCGCCTACGGTGGAAAATACCGTAAAAGGCGCAAAGGATGCCTTTGTGGAAACAGTTCGCAGCAATACCAGCCTGATCCGCCGCCATCTGCGAAGCCCGGATTTGCGGCTGTATGAAACGCAGGTGGGAAAACGCAGCCTGACTAACGTGTCGGTCGTATGGCTGGAGGGGGTCACCAATCCGGAATTGGTCAAAAGAATGCAGAAACGCCTGCAGGAAATTGAGGTGGACGGGTTTCTGTCTCCGGCAGCGGTGGAAGAATATGTAACCGGCTCCCGGGCAACGGCCTTTCCGCTGCTGCAGTATACCGAGCGGACAGACCGGTTCTGTCAGGGAATTCTCGATGGCCGGGTGGGACTTCTGGTGGACGGGATCCCGCTGGGTTACCTTGCGCCAACGGATATCGGAACGCTGATGGACAGCCCTGAGGACCGGGGTAAGGACTATATCAGCGCATCCTTTGTGCGGACGCTGCGGTATGCAGCGCTGCTGATCAGCCTGCTTTTGCCGGGGATCTATGTCGCTATGGCAACCTACCATCCTGAGCTGATTCCGCTGCCGCTTTTGCGGGCGATGGTGGAAAGCAAGCAGGCAGTGCCGTTTTCTACGATTATTGAGGTATCGGCGCTGCTGATCGCCTTTGAATTGATGCAGGAATCCGGCGTGCATCTGCCGCAAGCGGTGGGGCAGTCGGTGTCGGTGATCGGCGGCATTGTGGTGGGTACGGCTGCGGTGGAGGCAAAGCTGATCTCACCGGCAGCCCTGATTGCTGTGAGCGTGGCAGGAATTTGCGGCTTTGTGCTGCCAAACCGGGATTTTGCCGATGCCATAAGGGTGTGGCGCCTGTGGATCGCCGTTCTTGGGGCGGCGGCGGGGCTGTTCGGTGTTACGGCAGGGATTGTACTGCTTTTGATCCATCTGGCGTCCCTTACCAGCCTGGGTGTGGCGTACCTGATGCCTTTTTCTTCCGGCAGGCGGGTTTCGCTGCTGCGTAAGCGGCTGGTCCGGCAAAAGAACCGGAGCCCAGAGCTGCATCCGGTAGACGGGAGGAATCAAAAATGAAGCTGTGGAGCTGGGGCGCAGCCGTAGTGCTGGCGCTGGTGGTATTTACACCCTTTCAGGGGAAAAAGCTGGCAATGCTGGAGCCTGCCCGGCTGCTGTATGTAACGGTTGAGCAGCAGCTGGTATGCGTGGAAACTGACACGGGCAGCCAAGGCGTTGGAATAACATTGCAGCAAGCGCTGAACGATATGCAAGAATGCGCATCGGCAGAGGTGTTCCTGGATACGGCGGATTATCTGGTGGTATCCGTCGGGGCGCTGCCGCTGGTGGGGGAGCTTTCCCAATATCTGCGGCCGGGCTGCCGGATCTGCGCTGCAATGACCGAAATAGACCCGGAAGAAACGGCTGCCTACCTGAATGTGCATCTGCCGAACCGGACTTTGCAGGAGGCGAATGACGGAAATATACCGGTTCTGATGGCCCGGGAAGGGAGGATGCAGCTTGTTCAGTGAGCGGGTAAGAGGCGGTGCGCTGCGGGCGTGGCTGCTGCTGGCGATGACGGGTGCTGCTGCCCTGCAGGTGGTGGGGGTAGTTTGGTGGAAAGCTGCGTTGTCGGGAATTGCTTGCGGACTCCTTTGCCTGTGTGTGATGGTGCTGACAGAGGGCGAGTGTTCCTGTAATCCGATTTACTGCTGGGTGCAATACGGGTTCGTAGTGGTGGCTGCGGCAGCGGTTCTGGGATGGTCGGCGGACTGCTGGCCGGAAGGAGAATCGTGGCCGGGTGTCCATCTTGTGCTGATTTTACTGGCAGGCGCGGCAGCCTGGAACGGTGCGGAGCAGGGCTCCCGCTGCGCTGCGGTACTGTGGATCCTTGCGGGGATTTTGTATGCGGTGATCCTTGGAACGCTTTGCTGGGAAGTGAAGATAGAAAATCTGTCTGCTGAGAGCAGGGGAGAGGATTGGCTGATCTTCATAGGGTTGATTCCGGCGGTGGCTACCTTTTTACCGCGAGAGGGGTTTACTACCTATAAATGGGCGGTTGTGTGGAGTGTGGTAATTGCAACTGCCGTGGCAGCGGTAACCGGCGGTGTGCTGGGACAGCGGGCAATTGCGGAAACGAATCAACCCTTCTATCAGCTGTGCAAAAGTCTGCGGATTCTTGCCGGCTCTCAGCGCCTGGAAACGGTTGGTTCGGTGGCGATGACATTGGGCATATATTCTGTGCTGTCCCTATTTATAAATTGTGCCGGCCAGCTGGCGGAGAAACTTCGCACAGGGTGGGGCAGACGGGGAATCCTGATTGCCTGCGGATTGGCGGCGGTTTGTTGTCCGGCAACAGCGCTCATTTCCCCAATTTGGCTAAGCCTTGGTGCGCTGCTTTTGTGGGGGATTTTGCCGCTGATAACGATCCGGGAAAATAATAGAAAAATAATGAAAAAACCTGAAAATAATGCTTGACTTTGTGGATGGTTTCTGTTAAAATACTCGAGCGCTCAGGAAATGGGCGCTCGAAACACAAGGGTTCAAAAAGAAAATTGAAAAAGATTGAAAAAACTTCTTGACAATTATCTAACCTTGTGTTAACATTATCAAGCTTACCTTGCGTGAGCAAACCTTGTACCTTGTAAATTGAATAACGCAAAGACGAACTAAAAACACCTTGGACAAATTAATGGATTTGTTTAAGTTTCGAGAAATCGAATTAACAGCCAACGAAAATTCTTGAGTAATATTGCTAGAGCAAATTATTCAAAAGA
>JAZSGN010000065.1:0-2654 GCA_045532755.1 Faecousia sp. | reverse complement strand
AGGTGTTCCCCTGTACATCGGACTGATCCCCATGCTGACCGTCCTCGGCACGGAGCTGGTGCTGTCCGGTGCCATGCTGCGGAGCATCCGGCTGCGCAAGCTGCTGTGCGGCAAACCGGTGATCCTCATTGAAAACGGCAGAATCCTGCAGGAGAATCTGCGCGCCGCCCGGCTGACGCTGGATGAACTGGCGGGACATCTGCGGGAGAAGGATGTACTGGACATCCGCACAGTCCAATATGCCATCTTAGAGACCAACGGGAATCTATCGGTGTTTCCCTTTCCTTCTGAGCTGCCGGCGTCGGCAAGGGAGGCCGGTATCCACCCTAAGGACCGGTTCCTGCCGGTGACGGTGATCTCCGACGGGCAGCTGCTGCGGCAGAATCTGCAGTACGCAGCCAAGGATGAGGCATGGGTCCACAGGGTGCTGGGGGAATACCGGGCCAGCATCGCAGGAACCTGGCTGCTGACCGTGGACAAGGCGGACCGTGTGGTCTGGCTGGGGAAGGAGTGAAGGCGCTTGAAACGGATCCGGTTCGGCGCCGCCCTTCTGGTGCTGCTGCTGGCGCTGGGAATCTGCAGCGGCGCTCTTCTGGAAAAGACCTGGCAGACTCAATCAGAGAATCTGGACCGGGCAGCCCGGCTGGCCGCCGACGGCGACTGGGCCGGAGCGGACGCTCTGTGGGAGGATGCCCGGGCCCGGTGGGAGCGGCACCCGGTTCTGATCGCTGCCCTTTTCCACCACGACCTGATCGATGAAATTGAGGGGCTTTTTGCCCAGCTGGAGGTTTTTTCCGCGGAGCGCAGGGCGGTATCCTTCGCCAGCACCTGCGTTTACCTTTCCCGGCAGCTGGAGTCGCTGGGGAGGATCCACAGTTTTAATCCGGAAAATCTTCTTTAGCGCGAAGCGGTGTGCATCCTGATGCTTTGCCGGCGCAGCGGCGGACCAAAACAGGAGGCTGTTGTCAAACGCAACAGCCTCCTGTTTGTATTATTTCCAGTGTTCTTCGTAAACGGTTCTGACGAAATCGGCTGTTTTCTGTATACAGCCTAAATTCCGAGCAAACTTCTTATATACATATCTACGAAGTTTATTTGGCAGTAATATTTGAACAATCAGCCGTTTGCCGACATTGACAAAATATCTACCCATATGCAACACGGCAACACTGCGTTTTCGCAGTGCTGCCGGCTGTAAACGAAATTTACTTTGTGCCAAAAATACGGTCGCCGGCATCGCCGAGGCCGGGAACGATGTAAGCGTGATCATTCAGCTTCTCATCGCAGGCAGCCATGTAGATGTCCACATCGGGATGTGCCTCGGTCACGCGCCTGATGCCCTCTGGGCAGCCAATGATGTTCATCATGACGATGTTTCTGCAGCCGTGCTTCTTCAGAAAATCGATGGCTGCCACAGCGCTGCCGCCGGTTGCCAGCATGGGGTCCACCACAAAGACAACGCGGTTGCCCACATCTTCGGGCAGCTTGCAGTAGTATTCCACAGGCTCATGGGTCTCGGGGTCACGGTACAGGCCGATGTGACCGATCTTGGCAGAGGGGATCAGATCAACCATGGCATCCACCATACCCAGACCTGCTCTTAAGATAGGAACGATTGCCAGCTTCTTGCCGGCCAGCATACGGCACTTGGCAGTGGTGATGGGAGTCTCCACCAGGACTTCCTTGGTGGGCAGGTTTCTGGTTGCCTCATAGCACATCAGACCTGCGATCTCGTTGACCAGCGCACGGAATTCCTTGGTGCCGGTGGTCTTGTCGCGCATAATTGCCAGCTTATGCTGAATCAGAGGATGCTCAAGAACGGTAACAGTTGCCATGATTGTATATCTCCTTATCTTTATCTTTTATTTTCTCTTTCAAGTTTTTCCCGCTCGGCCTGACTGAGTCTCAGATAATTGGGTGTCAGGTCCGCGCCGCCGGGGGCAATTCCCTCCACTGCCTGCCGCGCTGCCAGCAGCGCCACGCCCACCGCCCGCTGATGCAGCCGATGCTCCGGGGGCAGAACCAGTTCGGGGACTTCCTTCGACAATGTATTATAGCACAGATTGCTGCCATCTCCAACAAGAAAAACAGGTTCTGTCAATTTTTTTAATTCCTCGCCCAGCTCCGACAGGGCAATGGCCCGGTCGGGGGTGACACGGGTAATTTCCCCGCAGTTTACATAAAACAGCGCATTGTACACCTGGGCACGGCGGGCATCCATCACGGGGCAGACATAGCCCTGATAAACGCCCAAGCTTTCCGCCATGGCTTCCAGCGTGGAAATGCCATAACAGGGAAGCTCCCTTCCCCAGGCAAAGCCCTTTGCCGCTGCCACACCGATGCGCACGCCGGTAAAGGAACCGGGGCCCTCCGCCACCGCCACTGCGGTCACATCCTGCGCGCATTTGCCGCACTGTTTTAAGGCATCCTCCCCCATGACCATCAGCGTCTGGCTGTGGGTGAGTCCCGTATTCTGTTAGCTTTCCGCCAGCAGCTTCTGTCCGTCATGGATCGCCACGGATGCCGCCTTGGCAGAGGTTTCAAAGGCTAAGATCAGCAAGGTCCATTCCTCCCTCAATCACGATTCTGCGGTTTTCTTCTCCTGTCTTGTGGATGGTGACATAGACAGCGTTTTCCATGGCATCGTCCACATT
>JAZSGN010000020.1:0-16712 GCA_045532755.1 Faecousia sp. | reverse complement strand
CAAGGAGTTGTAAAAGTTTATTGTCTTCCTAAGACCGCTTGGCCTCCGACTTTTATTGATTCCAGTAGGGTGTTTGTTCCCGCCTGGATGAGGGAATGTAAATAACAAACTGCGCCCGGAGAAGTTCTTTCCAAGTTGCTTTCGGACAGGAAGTCGGATCGTAGCCATGTCGTTCTGTGAGCCAAGGAGTTGTAAAAGTTTATTGTCTTCCTAAGACCGCTTGGCCTCCGACTTGAACCCCTGTCCGAAAGCAACTTGGAAAGAACTTCTCCGGGCGCAGTTTGTTATTTACATTCCCTCAGCCGGTCGGGAACAAACACCCTACACGGCCTTAGTAGCTTCATGATGCATGGTGCGCGCAAAGCTTAACGCACTCACGGTCTCCACTCAGATCACACCCACACCCGGCTCGTGGACCTTCCGGGGTGGATGGCCGCCTAATTAGGCAGCGTAAGCAACAGTAGTGTTGTCAGTTAAATTTAAAGGTTACCCATTTTATCGTGGTTAGGCGCCACGGCCCGCTATTCCAGCCTCACTACCCCCGTCGAAACCAGTACATCCCCGTATAGATTATATGTGGGGGTGATGGCGGGGGCTGCCCGCCATCACGGGGAATTTCAGAATCTGCCGTAGGGATCGGGGAGCTTGTTGGGCTCCGGATACTCTGTGCCGTGGGTATCTACGGTGATGGATGCGATCTTCTGCTGGGCAATGGGACGGTCACCGGGGCCGGTACGGGTGGCGGCAATGGCGTCCACCACATCCATGCCGGAAAGCACCTTGCCGAAGGCGGCATACTGGCCGTCCAGATGCTTGGAGTCCTGATGCATGATAAAGAACTGGCTGCCGGCGGAGTTGGGGCTGGAGGAACGGGCCATGCTCAGCACGCCCCGCTTATGCCGCAGGTCGTTCTTGGAGCCGTTGAAGAAGAATTCGCCCTTGATGCAGTAGCCGGGGCCACCCATGCCGGTTCCGTCGGGGCAGCCGCCCTGAATCATAAAGCCGGAGATAACCCGGTGGAAGATCAGGCCGTTGTAGTAACCGCGGTTGGCAAGGCTGATGAAATTGTAGACACTCTGGGGCGCCTTGTCGGGATACAGCTCGCCGGAAATGACGCCGCCGTTTTCCATGGTGATGGTAAATACAGGATTCATGTCAATATCTCTCCTTCATGGCCCGGTCGATCTGACGCTTGGCGTCCCGCTCGGCCGCAGCCTGTCTTTTATCGTATAGCTTTTTGCCCTTGCACAGACCTACCTGCACTTTGACCCGGCTTCCTTTCAGGTATACAGAAAGGGGAATCAGGGCGTAGCCGTCCTGCTTGACCTTGCCGTAGAGACGCATGATCTCCCGACGGTGCATCAAAAGCCTGCGGGGACGGCGGGGGTCCGGATTGAAGCGGTTGCCGTGCTCGTAGGGAGAAATGTGCATCTGGTTGATCAGAAGCTCGCCGTCTTTGATGCCGCACCATGCATCCTTCAGGTTCAGGGTGCCTGCCCGGACAGATTTGACTTCGGTGCCCCGCAGCTCAATGCCGGCTTCCATTTCTTCCTCCACGAAGTATTCGTGGTAGGCCTCCCGGTTTTTGGCCAGGATCTTAATGTTCTGCTTTTCCAGATGTCTCACCTCCCGGTTTCGCTACCTATTATATCACGGCTGTCAAGAGGATCAAAGCAGAGCCAGCCTCCAATCCCCGGCATCGGTATAGTAGTAAAATTCGCTTAGGTCATCGCTGTCGAAAACTTGGAGCATCTGTTCCAGGTCGGTTACCGTTCTGCGGTTTTTCAGTTCGCTTCTGGGCAGCCAGAATACCGCACCTTCGTCCGATGCGGTCAGCGTGCCGCTGTAGCGGGTCGCCTTATAGAAAAACACCACATACCGGGCGCCGGATTCGGTTTGAAACTGCTTAACGCCGCACAGCCGGGGGTCTTCGATGGTCAGTCCCGTTTCTTCCCGGGTCTCCCGGATGGCGGCCGCGGTAAAGGATTCTCCCGGTTCTACATGGCCGCCGGGGAGGCAGATGCCGGGCCAGCCCGGGTCGGTTCTGTCTTCTACCAGAATATTGCCGCAATGGTCGGTAACCATACACAAAACGGTGAAAATAGCCTGCTCTTCTCTTGCCATAAGTATCTCCTTAGTCAAACAAAAACGCTTCAAGCTCTCCGGGGGAGCGGAACGTGTGGTCGCACAGAGCCTGCATTTCTTCGAGAATGGGCGGACAGTCCAGCCGCCCCCAGGCGGCGAAGGCAATGGGAACGCCGCCGCTTCTGGCCATTTCCCAGGCCGGCTTCATATCGTCTACCACCAGAAGCTGATCCGGCCGAAGCTGATAGCGCTGCATAATATCCTTCAGCGCATAGGCGCTGGGTTTACGCAAATGCCGGGGTAGATCCCAGCTGTAAATGGCATCGGGAACTATGGCGAAATGCTCCCGGTAATCCCGGAGGATGTTGGCATCGCTGGAATGGGAAACTACGCAGATGATACCGCCGGCTTCTTTGTGGCGGCGGAGGATCCGGTCAATACCCGGGAAAGGGGCAGGGGTGTGGGTCAGGATATATTCCTGCCAGCCCCGGTACTCATCCGCCAGCTCCTGCTCGGTGAACTGATACCATTGCCGGCACATACCGGCAAAGCCCAGATAGCAGCACCCGTGAATATACGCTTCGTAGGTAATCTTGGCTCCCGGACGGAATTGATCCAGGATGTAGCAAAAGTAGGGATAGTTTATGGTGGATTCACTTTGCACTACGGTATCATCGTGATCCAGAACCAGACAAGGGTATTTCAGCACGCGGCCACCTCCTTTGCATAAGCAGTGGGGAGCCGAACACCGATCGCCCCACAGCGGTCCTTTTGTTTGTATGTTTCTTTATCTTCCTTGCCTTGCGTCAGCAAGACTGCGTCATCTGCACAAAAATCCAAAGCAAAAATCCTCGCTGTGGGTGCTGTGCAGTTTTCACCCAGCAGCTTTTCGGCAAGACAAGCAAAATCACGCGGGGAATACCCATTGGTATTTTCAAGGGATTTTCCGCAGTATTGTCGGAAAGCCGCCGGTGAAAACCGATTGGGGTTCGACTCCCCACTGCTCCAGTATAGCAAAAAATTCCACCGGCGGCAACTGGAAAAATTCTTGCAATAACCGAACAAATGTACTATAATAAAACCAAGGAGGTGAAGGGGGATGACACAGAGAAACTATCCCGTAGATGTGATATCCGTGTGCAGCGCCGATGGGCAGATTCAGCCCCTTCGCCTGCGGCTGGAGGATGAAAACCGGCAGATGCTCCGGCTGGATATTCAGCAGGTGGTAAAAATGCAGGAAATTCACCATGTAGGCGTGGAGGCCCAGATCTTTCTGTGCGCCGCAACGGTGGCAGGGGAGAATTGGCTGTTTGAATTAAAATACACCATCCGCAGCCATAAATGGTGTTTGCTGCGGAGAATCTGCTGAAAAGGGAGTGGAAAAATTCCCGTTTCTTCGCTATAATACAAGCATAGAAAGGGGAGAACGCCATGTCTATCGTAAAATTCTACAGAGGAGATCCCAAAAACGCGCCGAAAACTACCATGGGCGCCCATTTGGGGGCTAACGCCATTATCACCTGCAAGGGTCGGCTGCTTCTGGAAAAGCGGCGCGACAGCGATACCTGGGGTCTGGTTGGCGGCGGCGTAAAAAATCACGAAACCGAACTGCAGGCCATTACAAGAGAAATCTATGAAGAACTGGGTATCCGTGTGCCCAAGGAGAAATTTGAGAAACTGGCGGTTTACGGAGAACCGGGCCGCATTGCCGCCTATTGCGACGGCAGCGTGTGGCGCATGGTGATCGTCGTGTTTGGCTTGGAGCTGGAAGAAGAACCGCAAATCGTGCTGAGCGAAGAATCCAGAGCCATGCGGTTTTTCACCAAAGAGGAGCTGAAGAATATCGAAATCGTGATCACCCACAGCGATATTGTGGAGGATTGGTTCCTCAACCGGTAAAATATACACAATATTCAAAAAATTGAAATAATACTTGTATATTCAAAAAAAGTATGCTATGATACATAGCGACGGTGCAGTATCCTAGTCAAAACGTCCATCTCCCAGGTAGGGCCTAAAAATCCTATGAAGGGCACATCGATGAAGTCCCTGGTGTCTGCTTTTTACGCCCAGTTTAGGGTGGATGCTGGGGGTTAAGGATCTCGGGCGCGCTCCAATGGCATGGAGCATACGACCCGGTTTCCGTGGAGACCCGGTATTGTGCGACGAAGTTGAGAACTCCTTTGGCGGAAGCCTCTTCGCGTACGAGCCAGGTATGAACCTGCAAGGCGGTGCACAGAATCGTGTGCTGTGTGCAGTGTAGCCTGCCTTGAGTGAGCATGCTGGGAAAGAGGATCATGCGGCCGGCGTTTATGGCCATATTCGCTGCCGAAATTGCCTCTGGAAATCTTGCTTGCAAAAGAGGCTAAGAGCTGGTGCGTTTTGTTGTGGAAAACACCTAGGCTGTCGTGAATGGGCAGGCAGGGGATTACAGTACGGACTAAGTGGCAATCGGGTATTCATGTTGGCAACATTTGAGCGGACGGATCAAACGGAAACGGCCTGCGCGGCAACGGCAGGTTCTGTCTGGGGAAAACCAACCCGACCTAAGCCGTAAGATTTATCCTGCCTGCCACCGTTATTTTATGCAAAAATTCAATTGAAAGGAAGCGTTGTTCCGTGTCGAAAGCGGATCCGTCCTCGCAAAAAAAAGAGCGAAATAAAAACATTCGTTGGGTTATTACCATTTTCTTTACTACTATTTTTATCTCTGCGACAATTTCTCTGCTTTCTGATGAACTGATGTCAGCCAGCGGAATTGCCGTGGCCTTTGCGATCCTTTTGCTGATCGTGCTGATCGGTATTATTTTCGATGTGATCGGCGTTGCGGTAACCTCTGCCGACGAAAAACCCTTCCACTCCATGGCGGCCAGAAAGGTTGCCGGCGCACAGGAATCCATTCGCCTGCTGCGTAATGCGGAGCGGGTCAGCTCCATCTGCAACGATGTGATCGGCGATATTTGCGGAGTTGTGTCCGGCGCTGCCTCTGCGACCATTGCGGCGCAGATCCTTGCCAGCGTTCAAATTGGCTGGCCCCGAATCATCACCCTTGCCATGTCGGCGCTGGTCGCCGGATTGACGGTGGGCGGAAAGGCAATCGGCAAAACCATTGCCATCAATTCCTGCACCAAAATCGTATACACCGTAGGCAAGGTGGTATACAGCTTCCACCATATTGGACAGCTGTTTCAAAAAAAGAAAAAATAAAGTTAGGTTGTGTGCCTTGTGAGTATATTAGAAAACATCAACGGCCATGATGACCTGATTGGGCTGAACGAGAAGCAGCTGGGTACGCTGTGTCAGGAGATCCGGGATTTTCTGATTGATCATGTGTCCAAGACCGGAGGCCATTTAGCCTCCAACCTTGGCGTGGTAGAGCTGACCGTTGCCATCGAAACTGTGTTTGATACATCAAAAGACCGTCTGGTGTTTGATGTCGGTCATCAGTCTTATGTGCATAAGCTGCTGACCGGCCGCCAGGCGGGTTTTGAACGTTTGCGGCAGTATGGCGGTTTGGCGGGCTTCCCGAAACCGGGAGAAAGCGATACCGATGCCTTTGTGGCCGGCCATGCTTCCAGCTCTGTATCCATTGCCCTGGGTATGGCCCGGGCGAGAAGCCTGCTGGGGGATGACTACAAGGTAGTCACCCTGCTGGGCGACGGCGCTGCCACCGGCGGCATGGTCTACGAGGGCCTGAATGACGCAGCGGAAAGCAATGAACCTATGGTCATCATTCTTAATGATAACGCAATGTCCATCGATTGGAATGTTGGCGGCATTGCCAGACATTTATCCAGGCTTCGCACGAAAGAAGCCTACCTGGGCATGAAAGCCCGATACAGACATTTTATGGCGAAAATTCCCGGCGGTAAGCCGATTTACCGGGCTACCCGCAGCGTAAAGGATTGGCTGAAGCGGGCGCTGCTGCCCACAACGATCTTTGAAAATATGGGCCTTGACTATCTTGGCCCGGTGGATGGCCATGATTTGCCCAATCTGATCTCCCTGCTGAAAATCGCGGCGGAGATGAAGCGACCGGTGCTTTTGCATGTAATGACCCAAAAGGGTAAGGGCTACAAGCCTGCGGAAACGGAACCCTCCCGGTTCCATGGAATCGGTGCTTTCGACCCCGTTACCGGAGCTTCTCTGGGCGGCGGAAAGCCTACCTATTCCTCTGGCTTCGGAGAGAAGCTTTGCCAGCTGGCCGAGAAAAATCCCCGGGTGTGCGCCATTACGGCAGCTATGCCCGGCGGCACCGGTCTGCTTAAATTTAAGGAAAAATTCCCGGCCCGCACCTTTGATGTGGGTATTGCCGAGGAGCACGCCATGTCTATGGCCGGCGGTCTTGCCAAGCAGGGCATGATCCCGGTGATCGCGCTGTATTCCACCTTCCTGCAGCGATCCTTCGATATGATTTTGCAGGATATTGCCATGCTGCATCTGCATGCGGTGATCATGGTAGACCGGGCCGGTCTGGTGGGCGAGGATGGAGAGACCCACCATGGCGTATTTGATGTAGGCTTCCTTCGTCAGGCGCCCGGCCTGACTCTGCTTGCGCCCGGCTCGATCCGGGAAATGCAGGATATGCTTCAGTGGGCGGTGGAAGAACAATCCGGCCCGGTGGCCATCCGCTATCCCCGGGGCGGCGACGGGGAATACCAGGATTCCGCGTGGAACGGCGAAAGTCGGCCGGTGGTTTGCCACCATCGGGGTTCGGCAGCCACCATTCTTACCTACGGCAGTCTGCTGCGCAATGCGATGGATGCTTCCCGGCTGCTGTCGGAGCGGGGGATCGATGTTACCGTGCTTCGGCTGACACAGCTGAACCCGCTTCCGGTTTCCCAGCTTCGTGAATTGCTTGCCGGAAATCAGCCCCTGATAATTCTGGAAGAAGTATGCAGCGGCTCCGGAATCCGGGAAGCTGCAGCATGGGAGCTGCATCGATACGATCCCGGCTTGCGGATCGATGGCATTGACCTGGGTAGTCGCTATGTGACCCATGGCAGCATGGATAGTCTGTACCGCCTGCATGGGCTGGATGCTTCTTCGGTCGCGGATTATGTGGAAAGGGTGTGCCGTAATGAAAATTAAAAAAAGGCTGGATGTCCTTTTGACCGAGCGGGGGCACGCCGACACGCGCACAAAAGCCCAGGCCATTATTATGAGCGGTCTGGTCTATGTCAACGGCCAAAAGGCGGATAAGCCCGGCATTTCCTATGAAGAAACAGTGGATATTGAAGTTCGTACCGGAGGCTGCCCCTATGTCAGCCGGGGCGGACTGAAGCTGGAAAAGGCCCTGCGGGACTTCGGGGTGAAACCGGAAGGCTATGTTTGCAGTGATTCCGGCGCATCTACCGGCGGGTTTACTGATTGCCTGCTGCAGCAGGGTGCGGCGAAAGTATTTGCCATTGATGTGGGCTATGGTCAGCTGGATTGGAAGATCCGGTCCGACCCCCGTGTGGTGGTGATGGAGCGCACCAATATCCGCTATGTTACCCCGGAGCAGCTGGGAGAGCCGCTGGATCTTTCGGTGATCGATGTCAGCTTCATTTCCCTGAAGATCGTTCTGCCGGCGATCAAGGCCCTTTTGAAGCCGGATGGGCAGGTTCTTTGCCTGATCAAGCCCCAGTTTGAGGCCGGTAAAGAAAAGGTGGGCAAAAAGGGTGTTGTTCGGGACCCCCAGACCCATAAAGAAGTTCTCGATGCATTTGTAGAGCTGGCCGGACAGCTTCAGTTCCGGATTCTGGGCCTGACCTTTTCTCCGGTGAAAGGTCCGGAGGGAAACATTGAATTCCTTGCCCACCTGACGCTGGCGGATCAGCCCCAGATCACGGTGGACACCGCTTCGGTGGTGGCGCAGGCCCATGAAACTTTGAAGGGATAATCGCTATGAAGAAGATTATTTTAACCCCCAATCCCTATCGGGACGGCGAATTTCAAACGGTCAGAAAGGCCATGGAGATCCTGAAAGCCTCCGGCTTGGACACCCGTATTTGCCTGCCCTTTGAAGTGGATAAATCCTTCGTACTGCCCAAGGACCTGCGGTTCTCCCGGATGGATCGGGAGCTGCCCGGAGCGGCCATGGTGGTCTGCTTTGGCGGCGACGGCACGATTTTGCATGTAGCGAAGGCGGCAACCCGGCAGCATGTACCCATTTTGGGCGTGAACATCGGAACCATGGGCTTCATGGCCGAGCTGGAAGAGGGAGAGATGCAGCTGCTGTCCCGCATCGCGACCGGAGAATATACCATCGACAACCGGATGATGCTGGATGTAACGGTGCATCGGGGCAGAGATATCATCTTCCACGATATCTGCCTGAACGATGCGGTTATTACCAAGGGCGCGATTGCCCGCATTGTCCACCTCTCGGTGCAGTGCGACGGTGTAAAGGCCATGGAATGCGGCGGTGACGGCGTGATCGTTGCTACGCCCACCGGTTCTACAGCCTACAGCTTGTCGGCAGGCGGCCCGGTGGTCGAGCCGGATGCCCAGAATATCGTCATTACCCCCATTTGCGCCCATGAGCTGGTCAGCCGCTGCATCGTAGCCTCTGACCGCCGCGTGATCACGGTAGGGCTTTCCCCCAATGCCCGGCGCAGCGCCTATCTGTCGGTGGATGGCGGCAAGGCTCTGCGGATGAATATGGGCGATGTGGCAACCATTAAAAAATCCAATCTGTGTACCCGATTGGTTCGTTTGAAATCCCGCAGTTTTTATGATGTGGTGAATTCCAAGTTTATTAACGGATGAGGTGAATCTTTTGAAAAGTCAGAGACAGGCGAAAATCATTGAAATTATTGCAACCAGAAACATTGAAACCCAGGAGCAGCTTCTGGCTGCGCTGCAGAAAGAGGGCTTCCGGGCTACACAAGCAACCATTTCCAGAGATATCAAGGAGCTGCGGATTGTAAAAGAACTCACCAGCCTTGGAACTTACCGCTATGCGGCCTCTATTAACGATGTCCCCGGGTCTTTCTCTTCCAGGCTGAACACCATCTTCCGGGAGTGTGTTACCGGCTATGATTACGCTCAGAACATCATTGTCATCAGAACGATGCCGGGTCTTGCCTCGGCTGCCGGCTCTGCCATCGATGCCATGAATATGAGCGTTGTGGTTGGCACTCTGGCGGGTGACGATACCGTGATCGTGGTGATGCGCGATAACAATGCCGCCGCTGCATTCTGCGGCGAAATCAAGAATCTGATTAACTAAGGTCGGGAGGTAAGCCGATGCTCTCTGTTTTGCATATTGAGAATATTGCGGTCATCGAGAGATCGGACATTTCCTTTGACCGTGGCTTTAATATCCTCACCGGTGAGACCGGCGCAGGTAAATCCATCGTGATCGACGCGATTTCCGCCATTTTGGGCGAGCGGGCATACCGGGATATGATCCGCACCGGCGCTTCCAAGGCTTCGGTTCGGGCGGTATTTACCGATGTTCCGGAGCTTCCCTGGTTCGAGGAGAACGGCGTAGAGTATCAGCCGGAAACCATGATCCAGCGGGATATTTATCTGGACGGCAAGAATGTTTGCCGGGTAAACGGCTGTCTGGTTACGGTGTCTATCCTGCGAAAGCTGGGTATCCAGCTGATCAATATCCATGGTCAGCACGACAGCGCCTCTTTGTTCGACGAAAGCAACCACCTTCGCTTTCTGGATGATTTTGCGGATAATGAAACCCTTCGCTCCGATTATGCCGAGGCTTATGAGCAGGTGCAGCTCCTTCGCCGCCAGATCGACGATCTTTCCATGGACGAAAGCGAAAAGCTGCGCCGCATGGAGACTCTTCGCTACCAGATCGAAGAGATCACCCGGGCGGAGCTGGAAGAAGGGGAGGACGAGGCTCTGGAAGCCCGCCGCCGTTTGCTGCAGAACGCCGAGAAGATCAGCGATGGGCTGGATACGGCGGTGCGCTGCCTGTATGGCGGCGAGGACACCGACGGCGCGGCTTCACTGCTGGCGGAGGCGGAATATGCCCTTGCAAGGCTCAGCCGCTATACCGATGCCTATGGCCCGCTGCACGACCGGATCGCAGACCTGATGTATCAGGTGCAGGATGCGGCCCAGGAGGCAGTTGCCGTAAGAGATGAGCTTTCCTATTCTGCCGATGAACTGGAGCAGATCGAAGCCCGGCTGGATGTGATCCACCGGCTGCGGCGGAAGTACGGCGCAACCTGCACGGATATTCTGAACTACCTGCAATCCGCCAAAGAAGAGCTGGATGAAATCGAATTTTCCGATGATACGCTGGAGCGGCTGAAGGGTAAACTGAAAAAAGCGGAAAAGGCAGCCTGGGAGAAAGCCCTTGCCCTGCGGGAAAACCGGAAGGCGGCGGCGCAGGCCCTTTCTGCAAGAATCCTGCAGGAGCTGGCTCAGCTGGATATGCCGAAAGTGCAGTTCTCCTGCGAGTTTGCGGAAACGGAGCTTACCGCTGACGGTGCGGACAGCGCAGCCTTCTATATGTCTGCCAATGTTGGCGAAGCCCTGAAGCCTATGAGCAAGGTAGCCTCCGGCGGTGAGCTGGCAAGAATCATGCTTGCCATGAAGAATGTGCTGGCGGAAAAGGATGCGGTTGCTACGCTGATCTTTGACGAGGTGGATACCGGCGTTTCCGGCAGAGCCGCCCAGCGGGTCGCCGAGAAGCTGAAGTCCGTAGCCCGTCATAAGCAGGTGCTTTGCGTGACCCATTTGCCGCAGCTGGCGGCCTTGGCGGATACGCATCTGCTGATTGCCAAGCAGGAGCGTGACGGCAGAACCTTTACCAGTGTGACACCGCTGGATTTGGAGGGGCGCAAGAGAGAACTGGCCCGCATCATCGGCGGCGCAGTGATTACGGAAACAACGCTGCAAAGCGCCGCGGAGATGCTTGGCGTATAGACAAAGAAAAAGATGTGTGCTTCTTGACAAAACCTGCCCGGTTTGCTAGAATACACATGCAAATATGAACGCGTGGATGGGAAGAAGTAGGCGACACGTTTCCGCCAGAGAGCTGCCGGTTGGTGCAAGGCAGATGGAAAAACCGCCCAAATACATCCCGGAGCGGCTTGCCTGAAATTTCAGTAGGGCAGGACGGGTACGCCCGGTACAGCGAATGGCGTTGCTGGACGCCGTGAGGGTTATGCTGTGAGGTATGGCCGAATATGAGGTGGTACCGCGTTAACACGCCCTCTGTCTGTAAACAGGCAGAGGGCGTTTTTTATAAGAGAGGAGAGAATACTATGATCCAAACGCCTATGGATGTGCTGGAGCAATTCCCGGTCCGTAAGTCTAAAAAGCAAAAGCTGGCCTTTCGCAATGCCCTGCGGCCTTATGTGGAGGGGTTAGGCTATTCCATGACCGTAGAAGAGGGGAGCATGGGCAGCAGAAATGTTGTGCTGGGCGATCCCAAAACGGCCCGATACCTGATCACTGCCCACTATGATACCTGCGCGGCGATGTTCCTTCCCAATTTGATCACCCCCTGCAACTTCCTTACATTCCTGCTGTATCAGCTGTTCCTGACGGCGGTGATCATGATTCCGGCGGTGGCGGCAAGCATGCTGGTCTCTTATTTGCTGCCCGGCAGTATGCTGGCGCTGTGGGCCTTTGAGCTGCTGCTGATCGGCAGCCTTCTTTTGATGATGTTCGGCCCTGCCAACCGCAGCAATGCCAACGATAATACCTCCGGCGTGGTCACACTGCTGCAGATCGCGAAAAATCTTCCGCAGGCTGACCGGAGCAAGGTTTGCTTCGTGCTGTTTGATCTGGAAGAGGCGGGCTTGATCGGCTCTTCGTCTTACCGCACGGCCCATAAAAAAGAAAGCAACGAGCAGCTGGTTTTGAATCTGGATTGCGTAGGCGATGGCGACGAGATCATGTTTTTCCCCACGGCCAAGCTGAAGAAGGACGAAAAGCAGATGAATCTGCTTCGCCGGTGCTGCTCCCAGCTGCGTACCAAGCGGGTATCCATTCGGGAGAAGGGCTTTTCCATTTATCCCTCCGATCAGGCCAATTTTCCGCTGGGTGTGGGAATCTGCGCCCTGAAAAAGGGAAAACTGGGGCTGTATATGGATCGTATCCACACGAAGAAGGATACCATTTTGGAAGAAACTAATGTTAATATTTTGCAGGCGGCGCTGATTTCCATGATCGCCTGCGATGCACAATAAGAAAGGAATTTGTTTATGAAACTCTATGACGAGCTGGTTGCCAGAGGCTTGATCGCGCAGGTGACCAATGAAGAAGAAATCCGGGAAATGATCGATAACGGCAAGGCCACCTTCTATATCGGCTTCGATCCTACGGCGGATTCTCTGCATGTCGGCCATTTTATGGCTCTTTGCCTGATGAAGCGGCTGCAGATGGCAGGCAACCGCCCCATCGCGCTGATCGGCGGCGGTACTGCCATGATCGGCGACCCCTCCGGCAGAACCGATATGCGCTCTATGATGACCAAGGAAACCATCGACCATAACTGCGCCTGCTTCAAAAAGCAGATGGAGCGCTTTATCGAGTTTGGCGAAGGTAAGGCTCAGATGGTCAACAATGCCGATTGGCTGCTGGATCTGAACTATGTGGATGTTCTGCGGGAAGTGGGCGCCTGCTTCTCTGTGAATAATATGCTGCGTGCTGAGTGCTACAAGCAGCGTATGGAAAAGGGTCTGTCTTTCCTGGAGTTTAACTACATGATCATGCAGTCCTACGACTTCTACTACCTGTTCCAGAATTACGGCTGCAATATGCAGTTCGGCGGCAATGACCAGTGGAGCAATATGCTGGGCGGCACCGAGCTGATTCGCCGTAAGCTGGGCAAGGATGCCCACGCCATGACCATTACGCTGCTGCTGAACTCCGAAGGCAAGAAGATGGGCAAGACCGCAAAGGGTGCTGTGTGGCTGGACCCCAATAAGACCACTCCCTTCGATTTTTACCAGTACTGGCGGAATGTGGAAGATGCCGATGTGCTCAAGTGCATCCGCATGCTGACCTTCCTGCCGCTGGAGCAGATCAATGCAATGGATAGCTGGGAAGGCGCACAGCTGAATACCGCCAAGGAGATCCTGGCCTTCGAGCTGACCAAGCTGGTTCACGGCGAAGAAGAGGCTCTGAAGGCGCAGGCTGCAGCAAAGGCGCTGTTTGTGGGCGGCGGCGACGATGCCAATATGCCCACCACCGAGATCACCTCCGACAAGCTGACCGATGGCAAGATCGGCATTCTGAATTTGATGGTAGCCTGCGGTCTGGCTGCTTCCAACGGCGAGGCCCGCCGGCTGGTGCAGCAGGGCGGCGTATTTGTCAACGACGAAAAAGTGCCGGCTATCAACTTTGAGATCACCGAGGAAATGCTGAAAGAGGGCGTGAAACTCCGCAAGGGCAAGAAGGTCTTCCACAAGGCAATTCTGGCATAAAAATCATCCGGGAATCCACTTGGATTCCCGGATTTCCTTATTGGGTAGACGGATGATTTTGAGAATTGCTTTCCCAATGTCTATGTAAACGAAGCATCGATTGACTTTGTTTTACACCGGTGATATATTCTGGTTAGAAGTCAACGATAGGAGTGGGCAATAATGGATATACAGACATTTGGTTTATTCATTAAAAACTGCCGTAAGGATCTTGGCATGACCCAAGGTGAACTTGCCGCTAAGCTGAATGTGACAGATAAAGCTATCTCCCGGTGGGAAAGAGGCATAGGGCTTCCGGATATAAAGCTGTTGGAACCGCTGGCAGAGGCATTACAGATTTCTATTCAAGAGCTAATGCAATGTAAACGGATGAAGTCTGATCAATCTACTGCAGAGATAACTGATGAGTCAGAAATAGGTCCTAAAGAACCAAGAAAAGAATTATGGCTTGGGAAATATCGCAGAGTTTTGGCGGTAATTGTCTTTTGTGTTTATTCGCTGTTCTATGCAATCTCGAGGCTTCCTGTTCTTGCTAATCAACTGAACTGGCTATCTCCGTTGGTTGGAATTCTGTTCAGTATAACGATTGGCGCATTCTTGTATGCTTCTTACCGGGAGGAAAGCCATGGAATATATTGATATAATTCTGGATGCCGTTTTCTTGATTATACTAATTACCTGCACTATACTTGTGATCATAAATCGAAACCGTTTTGACTTATGGGCAGCTCTTCTGACCTGTGCGGCGATGATACTGAAGGGAGTAAGACGAATTTGTTATGATTTGGTTTCATTTAATTTGGATGCACTGGTGAATGCCGGAAAAGGGAATGATATACTTCTTTTTATGAAAATTGCCTCCGTGATTTTGCGGGGAATTGATACGTTGGTTTATCTGCTTTTGATTGCTGTGTTGATACGATTGATGTTGATAGGACTGTATTCACGCTGGTACAATAAGGCAAAAAATGTTCTGAGAAAATAAAAAATGGGTCTGTGCTTAAACACAGACCCATTAAATATTTGGAAAGTATCTTTTACTTCAGACTTTCTTAAACAGCAACAGCAAGGTCAACGGTCATAACATCCGTTGAGTAATTACCTATTTCTTTCGCAGAAGGTATATTCCAATCCCGACGGGAACTGCGCCAACTAGCACAGAAGACACCAGATTTCCTTTTCCCACAGCAAAGTAATAGTGCAGAAAAGAGTCAAAATAACCGTACTCCGCAAAGCCTTGATACCTGTCGTACAGATACACAACATGAATACTTATGCCAGCTGTGCAAACTGCGATACCGAGCATAATCAGTGCGATACTGAAAATCATCAGAAAAATTTCGATAATTTTGCTTCGTTTCATTTGTATCCCTCGCTGATAAAAAAGGACGGAAAACACGTGGTTTTCCGTCCTTAAAAGTAACTTACTTCAAAGACTCCTCAACAGCAACGGCCACGGAAACGGTCATGCCGACCATGGGGTTGTTACCTGCGCCCAGGAAGCCCATCATCTCAACGTGAGCAGGCACGGAGGAAGAGCCGGCAAACTGAGCATCGCCGTGCATACGGCCCATGGTGTCGGTCAGGCCATAGGAAGCGGGGCCGGCAGCCATGTTATCGGGGTGCAGCGTACGGCCGGTGCCGCCGCCGGAAGCAACGGAGAAGTACTTCTTGCCCTGCTCGATGCACTCCTTCTTGTAAGTGCCGGCGACAGGATGCTGGAAGCGGGTGGGGTTGGTGGAGTTGCCGGTGATGGAAACATCCACGCCCTCGTGATGCATGATGGCAACGCCTTCGCGGACATCGTCACAGCCATAGCAGTTAACGGCAGCGCGCTCACCGGTGGAGTAGGGGATCTTCTTAACGATCTTCAGCTCACCGGTATAGTAGTCGAACTGGGTCTGCACATAGGTGAAGCCGTTGATACGGCTGATGATCTGAGCGGCATCCTTGCCCAGACCGTTCAGGATCACGCGCAGGGGCTCCTTACGGGCCTTGTTAGCGCTGCGGGCGATACCGATAGCGCCTTCAGCGGCAGCAAAGGACTCGTGACCGGCCAGGAATGCGAAGCACTTGGTCTCGTCACGCAGCAGCATGGCACCCAGATTGCCGTGACCCAGACCGACCTTGCGGTCCTCGGCGACAGAGCCGGGGATGCAGAAAGCCTGCAGGCCGATGCCGATGGCCTCAGCGGCTTCGGCGGCGTTCTTAACGCCCTTCTTCAGAGCGATGGCAGCGCCAACGCAGTATGCCCATGCTACGTCTTCAAAAGCGATGGGCTGAATGCCCTTAACGATTTCATAGGGATCGAAGCCGGCATTCTTGCAGATCTCGCGGCACTCTTCAACGGAGTTCAGGCCGTACTGGGCGAGGACACCGTTGATCTTGTCGATTTTTCTTTCGTAACCTTCAAACAAAGCCATTTCAGCGTCCTCCTATTATTCGTGGCGGGGATCGATGTACTTGGCAGCGTCAGCAAAGCGGCCATAGGTGCCCTTTGCCTTCTTCAGAGCCTCGTTGGCATCGTCGCCCTTCTTGATGAAGTCCATCATTCTGCCGAGGTTGATGAACTCGTAGCCGGTGATCAGGTTGTCGGCATCCAGAGCGATGCGGGTGATGTAACCTTCGGCCATTTCCAGATAGCGGGGGCCCTTTGCTCTGGTAGCGAACATGGTGCCGACCTGGCTGCGCAGGCCCTTGCCCAGATCTTCCAGAGAAGCGCCGACTGCAAGACCGTCTTCGCTGAATGCGGACTGGCTGCGGCCGTATACGATCTGCAGGAACAGCTCACGCATAGCGGTGTTGATGGCGTCGCACACCAGGTCGGTGTTCAGGGCTTCCAGCAGAGTCTTGCCGATCAGAATTTCAGAGGCCATAGCGGCGGAGTGGGTCATGCCGGAGCAGCCCAGAGTTTCCACCAGAGCTTCCTCAATGATGCCTTCCTTCACGTTCAGGGTCAGCTTGCAGCAGCCCTGCTGAGGAGCGCACCAGCCGATGCCGTGGGTAAAACCGCTGACATCCTTAATTTCCTTGACCTGAACCCACTTGCCCTCTTCGGGAATGGGAGCGGGGCCGTGATAAGCACCCTTGGCCACGGAGCACATATGCTGTACTTCTGCACTATAAATCATGGCAAAAATCCTTTCTTTTCAAAGTCGTAGCCGACTTTTGATATATGTACTTCGGAAAAACGGAATTTTCCTCAAATATTATACATGGCTCACGGACAAAAGT
>JAZSGN010000068.1:0-12666 GCA_045532755.1 Faecousia sp. | reverse complement strand
GGCTCGTCCAGCATAACAATGTCGGGGTTGCCAAACAGCGCCGCAGCCAGCAGCACCTTCACCTTCAGCCGGGGGTCGGTGTTGCCCATGAGGTCATAGTGCAGGTCGGTGTCGATGCCCAGACCCTGCAGCAGGCGGGAGGCATCGGACTCGGCTTCCCAGCCGCCCAGCTCCGCGAACTCTGCCTCCAGGTCGGCAGCCCGCAGGCCGTCTTCATCGGAAAAGTCCTCTTTTTCGTAGATGGCGTCCTTTTCCTTCATCACATCGTACAGATGCTGGTTGCCCATGATGACGGTGTCCATGATGGTGTATTCGTCGAAGGCGTTCTGGTTCTGCTTCAGCACCGATACCCGCAGGGTGGGGTCGATGGAGATCGAACCGGAGGTGGATTCCAGCTCGCCGGTGAGCAGCCGCAGGAAGGTGGACTTGCCTGCGCCGTTGGCGCCGATGATGCCATAGCAGTTGCCGGGCAGGAACTGCAGGTCTACATGCTGGAACAGCCACTGGCCGCCGAATTGCATGCCGAGATTGCTGACAGTAATCATTTTCTTACTCCTTATCCTTACAAAACTTAAAATTTGCACATAATCATACAGCTTAATTCTACCACAAAATTGTTAAGAAAGGAAGAACTTTTTTGCCGGGTACTTGCTTTTTTTGGAAAGGCGTGTATAATAGCTTTAGCACTCTTCGCCAATGAGTGCCAAAACCCGGAAAGGATGAACCGTTCAATGAAAAAGCAATTCAAAGCAGAGTCCAAGCGGCTGCTGGACCTGATGATCAATTCCATTTACACCCACAAGGAGATCTTCCTTCGTGAGATCGTTTCCAATGCCTCCGATGCCCTGGACAAGCTGGCCTACACCGCCCTGACGGATGAAAATGTGGGCCTGACCCGGGATCAGCTGGCGATCACCATCACCTGCGACCCGGAAGCCGGCACCATCACCGTTTCCGACAACGGCATCGGCATGAACAAGGCCGAGATGGAGGAGAATTTAGGCACCATCTGCAAGTCCGGCTCTCTGGGCTTTAAGCAGAGCATGGGCGATGCTGAGGATATCGATATCATCGGCCAGTTCGGCGTAGGCTTCTATTCCGCCTTTATGGTGGCGAAGAGCGTTACGGTGATCTCCCGGAAGTACGGCGAGGAAGAGGGCTACAAGTGGGTATCCTCCGGCGCCGATGGCTATACCATCCGGCCTGCCCAGCGCAGCTGCCCCGGCACCGATGTGATCATGACCCTGAAAGAGGACACCGAGGGCGAGGAGTATTCCCGCTTCCTGGAAGAGGACGAGATCCGCGGTCTGATCCGCACCTATTCCGACTATATCCGCTATCCCATCCGCATGGAAGTTGCGGGCAAGGACGGCGCCCGGGAGACGGTGACCCTGAATTCCATGACCCCTCTGTGGCAGCGGGCAAAGAAGGATGTGTCCCAGGAAGAGTACGATGCCTTCTACCGGGAAAAGTTCATGGACTACAGCAAGCCCCTGCGGGTGATCCACCAGAGCGCGGAGGGCAGCGTGTCCTTCAAGGCGCTGCTGTTCATTCCCGGCAAAGCTCCCTATGATTTCTATTCCCGGGATTTCAAGGCGGGGCTGCAGCTGTATTCCTCCGGCGTGATGATCATGGAAAACTGCGCCGACCTGCTGCCGGAGCATTTCCGCTTCGTGCGGGGCGTGGTGGACAGCCAGGATTTGTCCCTGAACATCAGCCGGGAAATGCTGCAGCACAACCGGCAGCTGGCCATCATTGCCCGGAATCTGGAAAAGAAGATCCGCGCGGAGCTGCTTTCCATGCAGGAGACCGACCGGGAGCAGTATGAACTGTTCTACGCCGCCTTCGGCCGGCAGCTGAAGTACGGCACGGTGGCCAACTACGGCGCCGCCAAGGCCTCCTGCCAGGATCTGCTGCTGTTCTTCAGCCACAAGCTGGGCAAGCTGGTCTCCCTGAAGGAGTATGTGGAGGCCATGCCTGAGGGGCAGGAGAAGATCTATTTCGCCCCCGGCGAAGACCCCCAGCGGCTGGCAAAGCTGCCCCAGGTAAAGACCCTGGCGGACAAGGGCTACGATGTGCTGCTGTTCAGCGAGGATGTGGACGAGTTTATTCCCCAGACTTTGATGACCTATCTCGAAAAGCCCTTCTGCAATGTGACCACCGAGGATCTGGGCCTGCAGACCCAGGAGGAGAAGGATGAAATTCAGGCCAAAGCCGAGGAGCTGAAGGGGCTGCTGACCTTCGTGAAGCAGACCCTGGGGGATAAGGTCAGCAAGGTGCGGCTTTCTGCCGATCTGGGCGACCACTGCGTGTGCATGGTGCCGGAGGCCGGCATGAGCTTCGAAATGGAGAAGTATATGAAGCGTGCCAATCCGGAGTTTGCCTTCCCGGTGGGCCGGGTGCTGGAGCTGAACGCCGATCACGATGCGGTGAAGGCGCTGCAGCAGGCGATGACGGATGACCCGGTGAAGGCTGCCGACTATGCGTGGCTGCTGTACTATCAGGGTCTGCTGATGGCAGACCTGCCGCTGGAAGACCCGGTAGCTTATACCGAACTGGTTTGCCGGCTGATGAAATAAAAAGTATACCGGTGACCGCTTCAGGCGGTCGCCGGTTCTTGCAATTTCCAAAGGGCTGTGTTATAGTGGTGTTAACTTGAAAAAGGAGGTTTTTCTTATGGGTTATGAATATGACTACGCTTCTGCCGAAATGTCCTCGGAGATGCTTTTGGCTGTACTGGGCATTGTTGCGGCCATTCTTGGCGTGATCCTGCTGGTCGGTCTGCTGGGCTACATTCTGGGCGCCATCGGCACTTCCGCCATTGCCCGCCGCCGGGGAATTCCTAATGCGTGGCTGGCGTGGCTGCCGGTTGGTCAGCAATGGATCTGGGGCTGCATTGCCGACCAGTATCAGTTCGCCGCCAAGGGTCAGCAGAAGAACCGCCGCATGGTGATTTTGATCCTGAGTCTGGCATCGGTCATTTTGTCGGTGCAGAGCTTTGGAACGGTCATGGCCGGCCTGAGCCAGATCGTTGCCGACCCCGAAGCATTGGAGTATATGACAGAAGCGGAGTTGGTGTCCATGTTCGCCGGCAGCGCCGGCGGCCTGTTGGGCAGCGTTCTTTCGCTGGTGCTGACGGTTCTGCAGTACATCGTGCTGTATGATCTGTTTACTTCCTGCGATCCCAGCAGCAGCGGCATTATGCTGGTGCTGAGCATCCTGTTCAGCTTCCTGTGTCCGATCTTCATTTTCGCCCAGCGGAATAAGGATCTGGGCATGCCCCAGCGGACGGTCAATCCTGACCGCACCCAGGAACCCTGGAACAATACTTAAGAAAAATTCCCCTCCGGCCGGAGGGGAATTTTTTACAGCCGGAACAGAGGGCGGGCGACCCGCTTGTATAAAAGCATGGTCAGCACCGATACCGTAACGCCCTTGATCAGATTCAGCGGCGCTACCGCAAGCAGTACAAAGGTGGTAACCGAGCGGATGCCGCCGTTGATAGCGCCGCCCATGGCCACGATGGATTCCAGAGAAATGCCGTAGAGCTGGGCAAATTTAGGCAGCAGGTAAATGCCGTTGAAGGCGCTGCCGAACACCGTCAGAACCGCAGTTCCGGTGACAAGACCCCAAATGGCGCTTTTCTTGCTCTTGGAAATATGGTACACCATCACCGCCGGCAGCACCAGACTGCAGCCTACGGCGAAGTTGGCAAAATCCCCAACGAAAGCGGTGGAAGTGCCTTTAAGCAGCAGCTTCAGCAGAATCTTTACCGCTTCGCAGCCGACGGCGGCGGAGGGCCCAAGATAGAAGCCGCAGAGCATTACCGGCAGCTCAGAAAGGTCCAGCTTGTAGAAATCCGGGGCAAGGAAGGGCAGGGGGAAGTCCAGCATGTGCAGCACCGTGGCAATGGCGGCGCAAACGCCTACGATGCTCACCCGCCGGGCAGGGCTGACCTTATGCATACCCGGCAGAAACCGCTCCGCCACCCTGGCGGCGATGCCAAGTCCTGCCACAATGGCGGCGCACACCGCCACAAAACTCAGGTTATCCAGAATTTGCGTCCATAACTGTTCCATAAACAACCTCACCCAAACAAAAAATACGCCCTGAGGGTACACTCAGGGCGCAGAAAATACACAGAAATCTTCTTCCATCCAGACTGTACTGTCGGTATCGGAATCGCACCGATTCAACGCCGAAGCGCTCGCGGACTGTTTTCTCACCGCCGGTCGGGAATCGCACCCTGCCCTGAAGAACCTTTGAACTTGGCTACAAGATATCACACAGAGGGTGGCTTGTCAAGGGGCGGATTTCGTGGTACTATGAAGAGGCCTCCGTGGGCGCTTCCGTGGAGGGCGACACCAAATCTGTGGGCATTTTGAAGCCCCGGATCTGACCGCCGGCGGCGGTATCGGTCACATCGCCGCCGATGATCTGGTTTTTATACACCAGCAGCGTGGCGTATACCGGCTCGGTGGCGCCGGGGTAGTTGTTGATCTTGTAAACATAGCGCATAACGGTTTTGCCTGCGTAGCGGCTCAGGTCGTAGCCCTGACTTTGCTGCAGGGCGTTGTAGCGGGTGAATACTTCCCCGGCTTCTGCCGGGATCCGCACCTGACCGGTTTCGGTGGGGGAGGCGCTGACCTGCCAGCCGAAGTCCGTCAGGAACTTCACCCGGGCATCGTTGGTGGATACGGTGGGGGCGGCGGTAGGGGCCGCGTCGGAGCCGCCGCCGAACAGACTCATGATGATAACCAGAGCCACCGCAATGGCGGCCAGTATGATCGCGATTTTCTTCTTGTCGACCTTCGCGGTCATGAACAGCATACAGATCCCTCCTGAATTCATTTGGCAATACAGCCTATGCGGTTTTCGGGGGGATAGAACGGAGGAACTATGCAGCGATTGGACAAATTCCTTTGCGACAGCGGCGTGGGTACCCGCAGTCAGGTAAAACAGATTTTGAAAACCGGCGCAGTGACGGTAGACGGCGCGCCGGAGCGGGACGGCAGCCGGAAGGTAGACCCGGCAGAGCAGACCATCTGCCTGAACGGGCAGCCGCTGGGAGGCTACCGCCGGGTGGTGCTGATGCTCAATAAGCCCATGGGCTATGTCACCGCCACCGAGGACCGCCGGGAGAAGACGGTTATGGAGCTGCTGCCGGCTGCGTACCGGCATCTGGAACTGAAGCCCGTAGGGCGGCTGGACAAGGCTACGGAGGGTCTGCTGCTGTTTACCAATGACGGCGACCTTCTGCACCGGCTGATCTCGCCGAAGAAGGAAGTGCCTAAGGTTTATTATGCCCGGCATGAAGGGGAAGCAACCGAGGCCGATGTGGCGGCTTTTTCGGCGGGCCTGACCCTTGGCGACGGAACTTTGTGCCTGCCGGCAGCGCTGGAGCCCATTGGCCCGGGAGAAAGCCGGGTGGTGGTTTGCGAGGGTAAATACCATCAGGTCCGGCGGATGATGGCTTCCCGGGGAATGCCGGTGCTTTATCTGGAGCGGCAGCAGGAGGCAGGCCTGACTTTGGGTGATCTGCCCCGGGGAGAAATCCGGGAGCTGACAGAGCAGGAGATCCTGGCGCTGGAGCAGCAGGGCTGAATTCGGGCAAAATGCTGTACCGGTTTTCGGCTCTGTTAGGAAAAATGGGGTAAATAATAGGAATATTACATAAAAAACAGTATAGTTTTTGCAATAAAATGTCAAAAGCTACTTGCAAAATGTGCAAAATGCTTGTATAATGGCCATGTGATTTTGTGAAATACGCATTTATGCACTTTTTTGAGGAGGGCTGAAAATGGCGAACCATGTTTTCCAGAGCGTTATTGTCCAGCTGAAAGAAATCCCCGGCCGCACCTTCGGCGTAGTGGATGCTGAGGGTAGTGTGATCTCCTGTACCGATGCCATGCTGTTGGGCGAGCGTTGGGCAGACGCCGCTGTGCGCCTTTCCGGCTCTGCCGGCAATATGATCGTTTGGAACCAGAAGACCTTCCGCGCCATCGTCAATGGCTCCGGCCATGTGGAATACGGCGTGTTTGCCTCCGGCGAAGATGAGGCAGCCAAGGCCTACTGCTCCATGGCCTATATCGCCCTGAATGATGCCAAGACCTACTACGAAGAAAAGCACGACCGCGGCACCTTCGTAAAGAATATCATCATGGATAATATCCTCTCCGGCGATATTTATATCCGCGCCAAGGAGCTGCATTTTGCCACCGATGCTCCCAGAGCCGTATTTCTTGTCCGGCAGCTGGGCCACGGCGAAGTGGCGGCAGTGGATGCCCTGAGCAATCTGTTCCCCGATAAGCAGCAAGATTTCGTGCTGAGCATTAACGAGACCGATATCGCCGTTGTCAAGCAGCTCCCCGGCGCTGCCGGCGAAGAAGAGCTGGAAAAGCTGGCCCGGCTGATGGAAGAAACTCTGCGTAACGAGCTCTTCATCAAGACCGTCATCGGCATCGGCACGGTGGCAGAGCACCTGCGGTATCTGTCGGATTCCTATAAGGAAGCCCAGACCGCCATCGAAGTGGGCAAGGTGTTCGACACCGAGAAGAGCATCATGCACTATGAAAATCTGGGTATCGGCCGTCTGATCTATCAGCTGCCCACCACCCTGTGCGATATTTTCCTTTCCGAAGTATTCAAGAAGAATTCCATCGATGCGCTGGATCAGGAAACCCTGTTCACCATCAACAAGTTCTTCGAGAACAACCTGAATGTATCCGAAACCTCCCGCAAGCTGTTTGTACACCGCAATACGCTGGTGTACCGGCTGGAGAAGATCAAGAAGCTCACCGGGCTGGATCTGCGGCAGTTCGACCATGCCATCGTATTCAAGGTGGCGCTGATGGTCCGCAAGTACCTGTCCTCCAGAGAGATGCGCTGACATATCCTGAGGCCGCACGGCAGTGCGGCCTCGTTGTGCGTTATTTCTATGGAAAATGCTGGCTTTTGGCCGATTTTTCCGTTCCTTGCATTGACATTACTTTTACAATGTGTTACAATTTGGTTACACTATAAGTTGGAGCAGATTACTTATGATTGAATTTACTGATGTTGTGAAATCCTACTCCGTAGGCAATCAGGCCCTGCGGGGCGTTTCCATGCAGATCGAAGATGGCGAGTTTGCCTTTCTGGTTGGCCCTTCCGGCTCCGGCAAGTCCACCATCATCAAGCTGATCACCGGCGAGCTGAAGCCCACCTCCGGCTCTGTGCATGTCAACGGCTATTCTCTGGAGCGGATCCGCAAGCGGGAGATCCCCTACCTGCGGCGTACGGTTGGCGTCGTGTTTCAGGACTTCCGCCTGATCGATTCCAAAACCGTCTACGACAATGTGGCCTTTGCCATGCGTGTCATCGGCGCCCGCACCAAGGAGATCCGGGAGCGGGTACCCTATGTTCTGGAGTTGGTGGGTCTGGATACCAAGAGCCGCCGTCACCCCGGCGAGCTGTCCGGCGGTGAGCAGCAGCGTCTGGCCATTGCCCGGGCGCTGGTGAACAATCCTTCCACCATTATTGCCGACGAGCCTACCGGAAATCTGGACACTGCCCGCGCCTATGAGATCATGACGCTGCTGCAGGAGATCAACAATCTGGGTACGACCATGCTGGTGGTCACCCACGCCCAGAACCTGGTAGAAGAATTTGGCAAACGGGTCATTGCGATCGAAGAAGGTTTGATCGTCAGTGACGGAATGGATGGGTATTACAACGTATGAAATTTTCAAATATCGGATACTTGATCAAAGAAGGCATCCGGGGCATTTTCCTGCGGGGCTTCATGTCCTTTGCCGCGGTGTGCGTAACCGTTGCCTGCCTTCTGATCATCGGCAGCTTTTCCTGCCTTGTGTACAATGTGAATATCATGGTGGAGGAACTGAACCAGACCAATGAGATCCGCGCCTTTGTGGACAGCGAGCTGCCCGATGCCGAAGCCAAAAGCGTAGGCACCAAGATCAACGCCGTTCCCAATGTGGCCAACTCCCGGTTCGTTTCCCGGGAAGAGGCGCTGGCGGACTTTATTGCCGACCACGAAGGCGACGAAGCCTTCGCCGGTGTGGTGGCAGAGGACCTGCGCCACCGGTTCATTATCATTCTGGAAGACAACAGCCTGATGGAGCAGACCATCGAGCAGGTGGAAAAGATCCCCGGCGTGGCGAAGGTCAGCGCCGAGGAAGAGCTGGCAGAAGGCTTTATTACCCTGCAGAAGGTGCTGCACATCGTTTCCGTTGCGGTGATCGCGGTTTTGCTGGTGGTCAGCCTGCTGATCATCTCCAACACCGTTAAGCTGGCTATGTACGACCGCCGGGACGAGATCGCCATTATGAAAATGGTGGGCGCCACCAACGGCTTTATCCGCCTGCCCTTTATGGTGGAAGGCTTCCTGCTGGGCATGATCGGCGCCGGCATCGCCTTCGGCCTGCAGTGGGCCATGTACGATGCTCTGCTGGCGCAGCTGGCTGTGGCGGATACCATGCAGCTGCTGAACTTCGTTCCCTTTGAAACGCTGCTGGTTCCCATGATCATCGTGTTCGCAGCAGCCGGTCTGTTTGTAGGCGTTGTGGGCAGCTGGACGTCCATTCGCAAATTCCTCGACGTGTAACAATAGCAAGGAGACACTATGAAAAATAAAAAGTTTTGGGTATCGCTGCTGGCCGGTTTTCTGGCGGTAGTGATGCTGCTGAGTCTGGTCGTCGGCGTGATTCCGCTGCTGGTAGGCGCGGAAGAGTGGGACGACAAGTCCTCCAGCGAGATGCAGGATATCATCGACGGGCTGGAAGATGAGAAAAAAGAGATTAAAGACCAGATCAAAGAGCTGAAAAAGCAGATCAAGGACAATATGTCCGAGATGCAGAAGATCGTTGCCCAGAAGGATGTGATCGATCAGGAGATCGCGCTGATGTATCAGCAGATCGATCTGGTGAACGAGCAGATCCGGGCCTACGGCCTTCTGATTGCCGATAAGCAGGCGGAGCTGGAGCGGGCGCAGACCCGGTACACCGACCTCAACACCCAGTATAAGGCCCGCATCCGGGCTATGGAAGAAGAGGGCGAGATCTCCTATTGGAGCGTGCTGTTCAAGGCCAGCAGCTTCTCCGATCTTCTGGACCGGCTGAACATGATCGAAGAGATCGCCGCAGCCGATCAGCGCCGGCTGAAGCAGCTGAACGAGGCTGCCGAGCAGGTTGCCAAGGCCCAGCAGATCCTGACCCTGGAAAAGCAGGCGCTGGAAGGCTCTAAGGAGGAGCTGCTGCTGTTGGAAGAAGACCTGCAGATCAAGCGGGCCGAAGCCGATGAGCTTCTGATGGACCTGAACGCCCTGGGCGAAGAGTTCGAAGCCCAGATCGCTGCCGGCGAGGACGAAGTGGAAGCGCTGCTGCAGCAGATCGCCAAGGCAGAGGATGCCTACGATGCGGCGAAGGACCGGGAGTATCAGCAGTGGCTGTCCACCTCCGTGCCGCCTACCACCAAGCCCAAGCCCTCCAGCGGCGGAAGCACCACCCCGCCTGCCCCCAACCCCGGCGGCTGGGTCATGCCCTGCCGTTACAGCCGGGTTTCCAGCCCCTATGGCTGGAGAATCCATCCGGTGTATAAAATCTGGAAGTTCCACAGCGGCATCGACCTTGCGGCTTCCTCCGGAACGCCCATTTATGCCTCCCGCAGCGGTAAGGTTACGGTTGCCAAGTACGATAAATCCGCCGGCAACTATGTAACCATCAACCACGGCGACGGCTTCTCCACCAGCTACCTACATATGACCCACGATGTCGTAGAAGTGGGCGAGTATGTTTCTGCCGGTCAGCTGATCGGCTATGTGGGTTCTACCGGCGTTTCCACCGGCGCGCACCTGCATTTTACCATGTATTATAAAGGCGAGACCGTCAATCCCGCCGACTATATTAACTTCGGTTAATTCGGGCTGACATCGTTATGCAAGGATCGGAACCCACAGCCCCTGCGGCTGTGGGTATCCTTATTTATGGGGTGAGCACATGAAAAATAAACTTCTGGTATTTTTGAGTTATGTTCTGGTGGCGGCGCTGTCTGCCGGGCTGGCGCTGACCTTCTTCGGCGGCAGCGGCACGGTTCCTGTGGGCAGCAGCTCCATTCCCAAGCTGGAGCAGCTGAAATCGCTGCTGGAAGAGCGGTTTATCGGCGAAGTGGACGAAACCGCCATGGAAGACGCGGCGGCCGCCGCGATGGTGGATTCTCTGGGTGACCGCTGGAGCGGCTACCTCTCCGCCGAGGACTACAAGTCCTACATGGAGCAGATGGCCAATGCCTATGTGGGCATCGGCGTTACCATTTCTACGGTGGATGTGACCGAAGGCTTTACCATCATCAAGGTGGAAAAGGGCAGCCCCGCCGAAGAGGCAGGCATCGTTGCCGGCGATATGATCGTAGGCGTGGAAGGCGAATCCGTGGTGGAGCTGGGCGCCAACGAGGCATCCAGCCGGATCAAGGGCGAAGAGGGAACCCAGGTTCTGCTGACCATCCGCCGGGATGGCGAGCAGAAGGATATCTCCGTATTCCGCCGCCGCATTCAGGTGCAGGTGGCATCCTATCAGATGCTGGATGGCAACATCGGTCTGGTGTCCATCGAGAATTTCGATTCCCGCTGCGCCGACGAAACACTGGCTGCCGTGAAGCAGCTGCTGCGTGACGGCGCGGTGGCGCTGATCTTCGATGTCCGTAACAATCCCGGCGGCTACAAGAACGAGCTGGTGAAGATCCTCGACTACCTGCTGCCGGAGGGGCCGCTGTTCCGCAGCCTCAGCTACACCGGGCAGGAATATGTGGATCAGTCCGATGCCGATCATCTGGACATTCCCATGGCGGTACTGGTGAACAGCCAGTCTTACTCCGCGGCGGAATTCTTTGCCGCTGCCCTCAGCGAGTATGACGCGGCAGTTGTGGTAGGGCAGAACACCACCGGCAAGGGCTACTACCAGAACACCCTTACCCTCTGCGACGGCTCTGCCGTTACGCTGTCGGTGGGCAAGTATTTTACCCCCAACGGCGTGAGCCTGGCGGATGCAGGCGGTCTGGTGCCGGATGTGGTGGTGGAAGTGGATGAGCAGATGTTTAATGCCATCTATGCCGATACCGTTGCGGCGGAGGACGACCCCCAGATCCAGGCGGCGGTGGCTGCGCTGCTGCAGGAAAACTAAAAAATCCGGGGCTGCGGAAAGCAGCCCCGTTTTCTTCTGAAAATCCGGAAAAATAGCCTTGACTGCCGGTAAAAAATCCACTATAATAGTAAAACCTATGAAAACTAATATGGGAAAGAAGGTCCATGAATATGGCAAAGGAATTTAAGATCACAAGACTCCGTCTGACCGAGCTGGAAAAGGAACTGAATTATCTGAAAACCACCCGTGAGCGAGAGATCGCCGCAATGATCGCCGAAGCCCGCTCCTATGGTGACTTGTCCGAAAACTCGGAATACGATGCCGCCAAGAACGAGCAGGCGAAGCTCTATGGCCGTATTGCCGAGATCGAGGACATCCTGTCCCACGCTGTTCTGATTGAGGACGAGAACGAAGCCAGCGGCCGGGTAGGCCTGGGCTGCACCCTGACCGTCCGCAATGTGGAAACCGGCGAGGAAAGCACCTACAAGATCACCGGCTCTCAGGAAGCCAACCCCATGCTGGGCAAGCTGTCCGACGATTCTCCCTTCGGCCGCGCCGCTGTGGGCAAGGCTGTGGGCGATACCTTCCTGGTCAATGCCCCTGCCGGCTCCTACACCATGGAAGTGATCAACGTCTCTCGTGAGGGCTAAGTAATGGCAAAGTTTGTACCGCAGGCAGAGCTGCCTGTATCGGAGCAGGCCCAGATCCGCCGGGAAAAGCTGGCGGCGCTGCAGGCCGAGGGCCGTGATCCCTTCCAGATTACCAAGTTTGATTTCAATGCGGACTCCGCTACTATCAAGGGCGACTACGAAGGCTATGAGGGCAAAACTGTCCGTATTGCCGGTAGACTTATGAGCAAGCGAGGCCAGGGCAAGGTTATGTTCTGCGATCTACAGGATTCCACCGGCCGCATCCAGCTGTTCGTGAAGATCGACGAGCTGGGCGAGGAGGAATATGCCCGCTTCAAGAAGAACGACATCGGCGACATCGTGGGCGTGGAAGGCGAGATCTTTAAGACCAAGACCGAGGAGATCTCCGTCCGGGCCAAGTCTGTGACTCTGCTTTCCAAGTCTCTGCTGCCCCTGCCGGAGAAGTACCACGGCCTGACCGATAAAGAGCTTCGTTTCCGTCAGCGCTATGTGGATCTGATGGTGAATCCTGAGGTTAAGCAGAATTTTGTGATCCGGTCCCGCTTTATTAAGTTTATGCGTCAGTATCTGGACAACATGAACTACATCGAGGTAGAGACCCCGGTTCTGAATACCATTGCCGGCGGCGCTTCCGCTCGCCCCTTTATCACCCACCATAATACCCTGGATATTGATATGTACATGCGAATCGCTACCGAGTTGCCGCTGAAACGGCTGATCATTGGCGGCATGGACCGCGTGTATGAGATTGGCCGTATCTTCCGGAATGAGGGTATGGATCCCAAGCACAATCCCGAGTTTACCACGGTGGAGCTGTACCAGGCCTATGCCGACTTCCATGATATGATGGACATCGCGGAGGGCATCCTCTCCGGTGCGGC
>JAZSGN010000008.1:0-37737 GCA_045532755.1 Faecousia sp. | reverse complement strand
CCGGACCGGGGTTCCTCCCCCCCCGCCTCCCCCACAAAAAGGACCCTCTTTTGTCTCCGACAAATGTGGTTCCTTTTCAACTAAGTGTGCCTTACATCACGATAAGCACACCTTCGGTGCGTGAAGCGATGCTGCGCATCGTGAAGTGCCTGCGGGCATAAGTGGCACACTTAACTTCACTTCGTGCGTAGCACGATACTTCACTATGCCGTAGGCATAATTTCACTTGGCAAAGCCAAACTTCACTAAATATTGTAAACCGAAGCACATTATGGTATAATCCTATCAGATAAACTTGAATTTGTCTAACAGTTACGCACCGCACCAAAGGCCCCCTCTGACGAGGGGGCTGGCAAAAATCTTTGATTTTTGACTGGGGGAGAGAAAATGAAAGAGTACAATAAAGAGAATATCCCTTTGGCAAAAGCGTTAAGAAAAAACATGACGCCATGGGAACGAAAACTGTGGTATGAATTTCTAAGAAACTACCCCATTCGGTTTCAAAGGCAAAAAGCGATTGGCAATTACATTGCGGACTTCTACTGTGCAAGAATTGGATTAGTTATAGAACTTGACGGTGGTGGACACTACACCGCTGAGCAAACAGAAAAAGATAATCTTCGCACTAAGGATTTAGAGAGCATGAAATTAACGGTGATCAGAATCTGTAATTTGGATATTGACCGCAATTTTTGCGGTGTATGTGAACATATAGATTTGACCGTTAAGAATCTCTCCCTCAGTCAGCTTCGCTGACAGCTCCCTCATCAGAGGGAGCCTTGGGCGCTCCCGCGCCAGTGCAACTTGAATTTGAAGGGGGTAGAGCAAGGTGGAATATATCGAGATTTGCAAAAACGATTATAATGTGTTTCATGAATTGGCTAATGCGTATTATCGTGAAGGTGAAGACGAGAAAACTCCGCAGGATGAAATAGATGCATTCATCCGCTTCATGTTTGACAAGGTGGTCAACAACGAAATCAATGGTTTCTTTGCAAAAGAGGAAAGTGGATACATTGGCTTTGCTCTCTGGGCAATCGATACTGAGGATTTTGCATTTAGTGAGATTCCTGGTTTTGGAACAATTTTAGAGATAGGTTTACTTCCGTCACGCCGTGCATCTGGTATCGGAAAAGAATTGGTTTCCTTTATAGAAAAGTGCCTGACTAGCAAGAATGTAAAACAATGCTATGTATCAGCCTATGGGCCTGCTCAAGAGTTTTGGATGCGTTGTGGTTATGTAGTGAACGGTAAAAAAGCAAACAACGGTCTTCCAATTATGATAAAAACAATTCAGTAAATTCCAATATGTCGAACAGATCAAAACAGCCGCCTGCGATGATGCAGGCGGCTTCTTTCGTTGGAATAAAAACCGGCAGCCACGGTGTGGCTGCCGGTAAATTCGCTGCTGGGTCTGTCCGGGCGGGGCGAGCTGCCGGTCAGGACTTTTCAGGGGTTACTGCAGGGTGTAGGTCCACTGACCGGCGATGCAGAAGGTATTGCCTTCGATGTCGAAGTAGAACTCATCGCCGGTGCCGTCGGAATAGGTGATCCACATATAGTCGTCGGCAACCCGGTAGGTATAATCGTAGCGGTAGCCCTGATAGATCTGATAGCCGGTGCCGTCGGCGTTGAAGGAATAGGTCTCGCCGTCGGAGGGGCTGACCCAAGTGCCTACGATGGCCTTGGCAAAATCTACAGCAGGCTCGGTCTGGCTGACCGTAGGCTCGGTGGGCTGGGCAGGCTGGGTAGGCTGCTGGGTTTCCCCTGCCTGCTTATCCAGCAGAAGCTGATCGCCCCACATATCGATCAGGGTCAGCAAGCTGCCATTCACAGTAAAGGTGAATTCTTCCGTATCGTCAGGCCCATAGGTAAGCGTGAGGGTATCGCCGCTGACAGAATAGGTAAAGGGATATTCAGGACCGCTGATCAGATTGCCGGTGCCGTCGGCATAGAAGATAAAGGTATCATCCCAATCGCTGTCACGCTGCAGCCAGGTGCCAACCAACGCCTGTCTTGCTGCTGCTTGCGCATCCGCGTTTGCCTGCTCTTCTGCGGCAGCTGCATCAAAAAGTGCCTGCACATCGAAGCGTGCGCCCAGGCTGACATCGCTATTGGTGGACTCTACAACGGCTTCTACAGGGTTCTTGTTCCGCAGATAGAACAGAGCATTGCAATTCACGGTCTGGCCGGGTTCCAGATCCTCTTCATAGGCTTCGTCTTCCGCAGTGGGGTCTTCCATATCCCAAAGAGAAGGATAGGGCAGACCAATGCCGTCCTGGTACAGTTCCAGATCACACAGCATCACAGGTGTCATGGATTCATCGCCGTTGTTGGTGACGGTGAGCTTAACTCTCAGCACATCCACACCCTCGTCATCCTTGGTCAGTTCCACACCGTTGATGGAGATCTGGTTTTCGGCATAGCCGTAAACACCGGAAGCGGACATACCGGCGGTGTAGGTGGGATCGGCAATGGGGGGCAGGACAAAGGGAGCGGGAGCGCCCATCAGATTTGCGGGATCGACCTCGAATTCAAAAGGCACAATGCTGTCCGGTTCGTACACCCAGCTGCCGATCATTACATAGCAGGACACCTTCACAGGGCCGCCGTTGGGGTCGCAGCGGAAGCACACGGTGTTACGCATGGTGCGGCCGGGCTGTACATGCAGATAGGCGTTGGAGTCCTCGGGAATGTACGAGTCGTTCCACGGGGTGAAGCTGTAGCCCAGACATTCGTTGCCGTCCTGGGTAACGCTGAGGAAATTCAGGCAGGTGCTGGGATAATGGCCACGGGCGGTGTCGCCGGTGTTGGTGTACTCATAGTAAATACGCAGGATATCCTCTTCGTCGTCCTTGACGAATTCCGAGCCAACGATTCGGATGCGGGCGTCACCGAACTGGGTGAAGGTGAAGCTGGGCAGGTTGGGGTCCGGCTCGGTGGGCTGGGTGCCGGGGGCATCGGTAGGATCAGTGGGGTCGTTCTTGCCGCCGCAGGCTGCCAGCGACAGCGCCATGGCGATGGCAAGAAGCATTGCCAATAATTTCTTCATAGCGGGTTCCCTCCTAGATTTGGGCTTCTGCCGCATCGGCACGGCGGCTGTATACAGCCAGACCGGTGGTGGCGGCATCGTCGACTTTGTTCATGGCATCGGCGACCTGCGCGGCGGCCTCCTCGGTGACTTCGCCGGTGCGGGCGGCCTGAACAGCGGCGCTGAACACACCGCCCATAGCCTTAAAGGCTTCGCCCTTCCGCCGCTGCTGGGTGGTGGGGCCAAAAGCAAACAGACCCTTGGTATTGTCGTTTACGCCAAAAATGTAGTTGAAATGGCTGATGACCTGATTGACCTCCAGCTCGCCGATGTGCTTATCCCGGTCGTTCAGGCAGACGCGGATGGTTTCCGTGATGTACGGATGGGCCCGCAGACCCGGCCGCAGCTGCTGCTGATCGTCGGCAGCGCCTACCAGCGTGATTTCTACGCCGCACTCGCCAAACTCCTTGGGTTTGCCGGGCTCGGAGGGCTCGGCCTCGTCCAGATAGGCCTCATAGCCGGCAACCTGATCGTAGCGGAACAGCTCCTTCATCCAAGGCTTGTTGTCCGCCGACAGATCCCGGATGCGGAACATGCCGTGGTTGTCATAGAACTCGATGGACTGCCGGTTGGTGGCGCTGGGAACGACCTGGGTGGCCTTGCCTTCCAGCATGCTGTAGAGCTTATTCTGGCGCTTCATGTATTCCATGTGGCCCAGCAGCTCATCCTTGGTGAAGCGGTACTTCTGGATGTACTGAGAGCAGCCGTAGCTGCAATCGAGACAGATGAATTCCTTGTTTTTGATCTTGGTACGCTTGAGCATACCAACCTGATTGCCGCAGAAAGCGCAGGTCTGCTTGCCAAAGGTGCCTTTCAACCAATCTACAAATCCCATAAGTTTACCTCCTGTTTGTTATGATTTCTTTTTTACCATGAAAACCGCAGCGCCAACGCCGGCACCGGCTGCGGCCGCAGCGACGATCACCAAAGACCACCAGGGAAGGCCGGTTTTGGTGTCGCCGGAGGGGGCTTCCGGACTGGCTGCAGGTGCGTTTGTAGGTACGGTGGGCAGGGTTGTGGGAACAGTGGGTGCGATAGTAGGCGCGGTAGTGGGTTCGGTGGCGGGTTCGGTGGTAGGCGCGGTAGTGGGTTCGGTGGCGGGTTCGGTGGTAGGTGCGGTAGTGGGTTCGGTAGCAGGCTCAGTGGCGGGGGCGGCTACAGTGAGGGTGTAAACCGCGTAGTCCTCGCCGCCTGCGCCGGCGGCGCAGATGCAGAAGCTGTAGCTGCCGGGTTTGGTGGGCGTTCCGCTGATGAGGCCGGTGCTGCTCAGGGAAAGGCCGGTCTTATCGAAATCGTTGTCCTTTCCGGGGTTGTAGTACACCGCGAACTCCGCCTGGGGGTCGGGGCAGCCCAGCTGCAGGGAATAGGAAGCGCCGGCCACAGCCTCAGGGAGAGCGGTAGTAGTGATCTGGGGCTCGATGACTGCGGGGGCGGTTACGGTGAGGGTGTAAACCGCGTAGTCCTCGCCGCCCATGCCGGCGGCGCAGATGCAGAAGCTGTAGCTGCCGGGCTTGGAGGGCGTTCCGCTGATGAGGCCGGTGCTGCTCAGGGAAAGGCCGGTCTTATCGAAATCGTTGCCCTTTCCGGGGTTGTAGTACACCGCGAACTCCGCCTGGGGGTCGGTGCAGCCCAGCTGCACGGAATAGGAAGCGCCGGCCACAGCCTCGGGGAGGGTAGAGGTAGTGATCTGCGGCTCGATGATGGGCTGGGCTTTTTCCGTTACCGTGACGGGAACATAGCTGCTGTAGGCGATGCCCCCTTCGGAGGTCTGCACCATACACAGGTAGTTCCGGGTGCCGGGGGTGGAGGTGTCGCAGAGCAGGGTGTCGAGGGTTTCTTCCCCCCGGTTGACGGCCCGGATATCCTCCAGCCTGCCGCTGTCGGTTTCGTACCAGAGGAAGGAAAGCTGGGTGCCGTCGGGGGCTTGGGCAACGCAGCGGAGCTCTGCCGTTTCGCCCTGCTCTGCCGTCAGCTGGGCGGGAATATCCACAATGGTGGGCGGCGTGAAAGGATTGCCTACGCAGATGCGGGCCTTCTGACTGGTTACTTCGTAGTGGCCGTCTTCCAGAACGCACCAGATATACGCGCCGTCCAGATCCTGCTCAATGCCCTCAAACACGAAGGTAAAGGTGTTGGCATCCGGCTGACGGGGGCCGTAGCTTTCGCCGGCGAAGGCTTCCCAGCTCTGCATGGCGCCGCCGAAATTCGAAATTGTGTAGGTTTGATCCTGCCATTGCAGATACCAGGTGGCAGTGAGGTTTGAGCCGGTTGCTTTTACGGTATAAATGGCTACGCTGTAGTTGGGGTAGTTGGGGCTTTGGGGCTGCAGGGTAATGACGGGTTCCTCAGGTGCTGCCAGGGCAGGCCTTGCCGATAAGCAAAGCAGGAGCGCCAGCAACAGAGTCAAAATTCGCTTTCTCATGCCTTCTTTCCTTTCTTCAGCGTAATGGCGAGGAATACACCGGCGACAGATGCAGCGGCGCAGACACCGGCGGTCAGCAGCACCAGCGGAAGCTTATTTTCCGGCTCCTTTTCCGGTTCGGGCTGGGTTTCTGCGGGGGGCGTCTGGGTCTCAGGGGTGGTGGGAGCTTCGGTGGGGGTGGTGCTGATGTCTGTGGCTATGCCGCAGGCGCAGGTGTCGCATTTGCCGTCGTTGTCGGTGTCCTCATGGAGCTGGGTGGTTTCTGCCAGCGCTTCGCCGCAGCGGGTGCAGCTGCGCCAGTGATATTGGCCATCCATTTGGAAGTCTTCGGAGGCGACATGTCCCAGCGGGGGGATGGTCAGCTGGCTGCGGTCGGCGAGTTTTTGGGAGCCGGCGGCATCGGAAAACAGTTCGGTGCAGCCGGAGCAGGCATAGTATTCGCCGCAGCCCTCTTCGGTGCAGCTTACTTCCACAGCCTCCACCTTGGTCAGCTGATGGATGTGACCCTTGGCGGGGGCAAGGATAAAGCCGCAGACCGTACAAAGCTGAGGGGAGTCTTCGGTGGCCTCCGGGCCCGGAACATGCGCTTCCAGATCGCTGAAGGTTTGGCATACGGTGCAAACATGCATGTGACCCATCGCACCCTGCGCTGTCCATTTGGATGCAAAGCTGTGCTGCTCGGTGGGTTCGCCGTAGGCAGTGCCGCAGGCGGCGCAAATGGCCGGATCGCCGCAGGTGGCGGTTCCGCCGTAATGATCTTCCTGCTCCAGGAATTCGCCGCAGGTGGTGCAGGCCTTATAGTGGTAGGGCTGGGTGATCCGCCAGTCGGAGGGGGTGTGCTGGCCGGTGGTTTCGCCGTAGGCGCAGCCGCAGGCGGCGCAAGTGGCCTTTTCGCCGCAGGTGGCGGTTCCGCCGTAATGGTCTTCCTGCTCCAGGAATTCACCGCAGGTGGTGCAGACCTTATAGTGGTAGGGCTGGGTGATCCGCCAATCCGAGGGGCTATGGACATGGATGCTTTCGGTTTTCGGGAAATCGAAGCTGACCGAAAGGAAATGATCGTAGTCCAGAGATACCTTGGCGCTGCTGCCGTTGATCTTCACGGTGGCATTCTCGGTGAAGCGATAGCCTTCTGCAGGGATAATCATGCATTGGAAGGTATAAGCGGTTTCCTCGGCATACACTGCGCCGGAATCGGGAGCGATGGGTTCCTGGTCCGAAGCGCGCCGCCAAAGGATTCCGTTTTTCCTGTTGGGATTCGAGCTGCCGCTCATGGAAACATTGCCGAGGGAGTACTGGCTGGTGGAAACCGGACCGTAGTAGGGAGCTTCGCCGGCTTCCGGCGCGGGAATGGACAGGGAAACCGATTTGAGCCAGCCCTTTTCCGGAACGTTGTTGATGTAATAAGTAACATTTACCATGGCCCAGGCCTTGTATTCATAGGCCTTGGTAACAGAAGCGGCTGCGCCGTTGACGGTGGCGCTGACATTGGGGGTGTTGTCGTTGGTGCAGTTGAATTCATAGCCGGAGGAGGCTTCCACCCACACGGTTACTTCGTAGCTGTGGCCGGCCTGAATTTTGTCACCCGCCTCCAGATATCTGTCTTCATGTCTGTCCAGCCAGTCCATTGCGGCAACGCGGTAGCCGGAGCCGTTGCAGGTGGCGGTATCGGAGGGGGTCTGACCGGCATTGGGATAAGACAGAGTCAGAGAAATGCTGTGAATGGTGGTGGCGGCGCCGGCGGTTACGGGCAGAAAAGACAGCACCATGACCAGACAAAGCAGCGCAGATAATACTCTCTTTTTCATTGCGTACTCCTTTGGACTTTATGTGTTGGCGGGAAGCGGTTTCCCGAAGCCCGCCTTGTGGAATAAGGAATTATTTCTTTCCTTTCAGAACGATGACCGTTACGGTGACCGACAGCGCAAAGCAGACCAGACCGCTCAGCACGACCAGAAGCCATTCGTTTCGGGGCTCGTCTGCCGCGGGCTCTGTGGGAGCGGTGGGTTCGGTAGCTTCGGTAGCTTCGGTAGCTTCGGTGCCATGGGTTTCCTCGGGGGTGGGGAGCTCCGTTGTAAGGATAAAGCCGCATACGGTGCACTGGCCGTCCACAACTTCGTGGGCCAGCTTGCCATCACCCAGAACCGCTTCGCAGTAGGCGCAGATGTACCAGTGGTGGTCGTTGTCGTAGGCCCACCAGTCGAAGACCGTGTGACCCGTCGGCGCAATGTCCACCGCGCTGAGGGGGGTCGTCCCCTTGGAATCGGCAAACCAATGGCCGCAGCCGTCGCAGGCGAAGTAGTCAATATTGCCCGGCTCGGTGCAGGTAGGCTTTTTGGCGGGAATGTTGGTCAGGCTGTGGGTGTGACCCTTTTCCGGGGCAATGACATAGCCGCATTCCTTGCAGACCTGAGGGGTGGTTTCCGTTGCCTCCGGGCCGGGGATATGGGCCTGCAGCTGGCTGTGCTCCTTGCAATCGGCGCAGACCCAGCCATGGCCGGCACTGTCCCGGTAGTCCCAGCCGGGACCCCAGCGATGGTCGGGCTCTTCCCGGCCGTAGCGATAGCCGCAGACGACGCAGGCGGCTTTTTCGGTGCAGGTGGCGGTGCCGCCGATGTGGTCTTCCTGAGTCAGGAATTCTCCGCATTTGGTGCAGACCGTGTAGTGGTACACCTGGGTGGTCCGCCATTCGGAAACCACATGGCCGGTGGCAGGAAGGATGCCCCAGGTGCTTACATCCACCTGCTCCGTTGCCCGGCCGTCCGCAAAGTCGGCGCCGCAATCGCAGTGGAAATAAGCTTCGTGGCCGTCGGTGCTGCAGGTGGGCTCTACCCGCTGAACGGTGGTGAGCTTATGGGTATGGACCTCCGGCTCCTGGGCGGCGGGCTGGGAGAAGGTGTAGCGGATCTCCACCACTTGGCCGATGATCTGCTCGTAGGCCTTCGAGACAAAGGCGGGACGGTGGCCGTTGATGATGGCGGTGGTCAGCACTTCCTCCCGGCTGTTCAGATCAAAGGAGTAGCCGTCCTTGGCATTGGCCCACACGATCAGATCGTAGCTGTGACCGGCCTGGAACTTGTCGCCGCTTACCAGAAAACGGTTTGCGGTGTTGTCGTACCAATCCACATAGCTGGCGTAGCAGGTATCGGGGGAAACGGTAACGCCGTAAGGGGGCGTTTTGCCCACCACCGGCTCGGTGATGGTCAGATCCACATGACGGATGACCGGGTCGGAGCCGGCCTGGAAGTTGACGGAAGAGGTGGCGACATAGCCCACATAGCCGTTATACACGACCTGATACCAGCCGCCGGTCTGCTGGGTGATCTTCAGAACCGTGTCCTTGGGGATCGAGGCCAGCTTCTGGGACTGGCTGTACATCTCCTTCAGCAAAGAGATATCGGAGCGGGCAGTGCCGCTGCCAATGGAGGAGGGCTCCTCGGTGGTGATAAAGATGGTCTTGGTTTCGTAGCAGCCCAGATCGTTGATGCCCATTTTGTAGTTCAGCTTGATCTGCACCGTTACGGCATCCTTGCCGATGGTATAGGGAATATAGTGCATATCGCTGCCGCCCTTTACGGTCTTGCCGTTTTCGGTGATCCAGATTTCTGTGCTGACCGTAGTATTCGACCGGTTCAGCAGCGGATCATTTTCGGGGCGGAAGCTGCCGCACAGAATATTCAGCGCCGTGCCGGCATCGGCATAGGTGGTATAGGTCTGATAGTCGGCGGTCTTCAGCTTCCCTGCGCCGGACACGGTGGGCTCGAAAAGACCAAAGCCCTTTCTTTCCAGATAGGCGGGCAGAGTATCGCAGGAGAGAATGTTCATATACATGTTGCTGGTGGTATGGCTTTCCCCGTTTTTGGTCACCTTGCAGCGGAAGGGGATATTTTCCCAACCGGTGCCAAGGATATAGCCTCCGTTGGGGGCTGTGATGAACTGCAGGTGGGGGGTGTTTACGCCATGGTAGCCGTAGGCATTCGTGCTTTCCTCCAGATCGATCCAGCTGACACCATCGCCCAGACTGGCGTCTACCTGCCATTGGTAGGTGTAGCTGTCGGAATTACCGGTGTCTACCATTGCGTACATATCCAGAATGCCGCCGGCATAGATATCGGTTTCCCAGTTTTGGGTAACGCTGAAGGTGGCGGCGGATGCGGGGATCACGGCCAGCGTCGTCAGCAGCCCAAGGCAAAGGACGATAGAAATGAATTTTTTCATAAAATCTCCCCCTGATCAGAATTTTCCGCCGCCGCCGCCATGAACAGTGCCGGAGGAAGAGGTGTGGGTGGAAGAGCCGGAGCCGGAAGAGGTCTTCTCCCGGCGGTCCAGATGGGTGTACAGGAACAGCTCCCGGCTCTGGGTCAGCTGCAGGCTTCCCGGGGCTGCGTAGTGGTCGGCTCTGGTCTGGTCGCTGACGGATTGGAGCTTATTTTTCATAGATCCGGTGGCAAACATAGCGCCTGCCGAACCAAGCCCCAGGGCAACCAGCAGGTTGAGCCCCAGACGGAAGGGATTTTTGGGAAGATTGCCGGTGTCGTAGGGGTGGCCGGTTTTGGCCTGGGTGATAAACTCATCGCAGAGGGTGGCAAATTCCGTAAAGCCCCGGGCGTAGTCTTCGTCGCTGAGATAGGGAACAAAGCGGTCGGATATGTAATTCAACCCCGCATCGGTAATGGCGGTAATGCCATAGCCGGCGGTGGATACCCACCAGTCTCTGGTGTCCATGCTCAGAAGCAGCAGGATGCCGTCGAGCCGGTAGTCGTTGTAGTCGAAATAATCATCGGCATATTCCATGGCAGAGCGCTCGCCGGTGGAAGCTACCGTAACGATCACGATATCCACCCCCTGCCGGGCGCTGATCTCGTCCAGCAGCGCCTGCACCTCGGCAGCCTCCTGAGCGGTCAGCAGACCGGCGTTGTCGGCCAGTCGGGCAGATGCCGCAGTTGCCGGCAGCAGGAGCACCGGCAGCAGGCAGAAGATCGCAAGCAAAACAAACAGTGTTCTTTTCACGGCGTATCCCTCCTTACAGCAGCCACAGCAGGTAGCAAACAGCCAGCACCCCGGCGCTTACCGCGGCCAGAATGCCTGCAAACCACTTTTTGTAAGCAGCCGTGTCCATGGGCAGGTCGCCTACCAGTTTGCCGGTCTGGCCGTTCATGGCGAAGGTGTAGGTGTTGCCGTTCCACTTGGTTTTCAGCATCCACACGGGGTACAACGCGTAATGGGTGGCGCCTTTACGCAGCCGGATGCTGGAGTAATCCGCCGTCAGGCCGGTGAAGCCGGTGGCTGTGGCGGCGAAGGCTTCTTCTGTGCTTTTGCGGATCCGGCGGTTGGCCCGTTCCCGGCTCTGCTCGGCATCCACATCGTATTTGTCGGCCAGATAGCCGGCCAGATAACCGGTCTGGAAGTCCACCGCCTCCGAAAAATCGTAGGGCTCTAAGGATTCCATCAGGGCATCGTCCATTTTGGTAGAGCCGTCAACGGGGATCTTTTCAAAGCTGATGCTGCCGCTTCGGCTTACGGTGAAGTGGCTGGTCTGGGTGTAATCGTAGCGGCTGTCGCTCCAGGAGCGGAGCTGGGTGGCCTTAAACCGCACATCGGCATCGGCCTGTACATCATACAGCCACATGGGAACATAGATGCCCTTAATCTCCTGCAGGTGGTTTTCATCGCGGAAGACCTTGGGCAGCAGCCGCTTGCCGCTGTAGTGCTTCTTCAGGGCCGCAATGGCGGCCTGTTTATCCAGCTTAAAGGGGATGATCTTGTCCGGCTTCAGCACGCCGCTGAACTGGGGCGTCATTACCACCGGGCTGTCGCAGTAGGGGCAGCAGGTGGCGGCGGTGTTCTCGTCGCAGATGATCTCGCCGCCGCAGGAGCTGCAGGCAAAGCAACGGACACCATCGCTGTCCTGCCAGGGGGCAGCATCCACATTTTCCCATTGGAGAAGATCGGGTTGTTCGCTGTTGACTTCCTGATCGTAGGCTGCCAGGGCTTCCATCTCAAACTCGGTTTCGCAGTAGGGGCATTTCAGCTTCTGGATGCCGGAGTCAAAGGCAATGGCGCCGCCGCAGCAAGGGCATTTATATTCCTGCAGTGCAGACATGCAGGCTCACTCCTCTCTGAAATATGCTTCTGGTATTGCGGAACTTTCCTACGCCCAGGGGTCTGCGGATTTGGGGGTACGGATGCCTGCCAGCAGGAACTGGTCCCACAGCAGCCACTGTCCGTCACCCTTCTGCCGCAGGACGATCTCCCGGGGATTGTCTGCGCCGCCGCTGCGGATATGGAGTTTCTTATAGCCGGGGTTGGCATCGGCGTAGGGGCCGGCCTCTACGGTCAGCGTAAAGGGGTGGGAGGGGATATAGTCGGTTTCCGGGGTCGCGCCGCGGAAGTAGGAGAAGGGGACATGGACACCGTCACGGAAGCGGTCGCGGAGGAAGGAAATCTCGTGGTTGGAAAGGGGGCGGGGGCCTTTGAGCCAGTTGAGCATCTCGATGCCCGCCTGGGGATCGCCGCTGTAGGCACACAGGGCGCATACGGTCAGCGCCGCGGTCTGGAAGGGGGTGCTGAGGGCTGCCTCCGGCAGAGCCTGCAGCTGCTGCAGGTTTTCCGGCAGGTTGGCAAACACAAAGGTTTCGCTGGTCTCACGGGGGTCTTCCCGGGCCGGGGCGGCGGGCTTGCCCACATATTTTCTAAGCTTGTCGATCAGGGACATAATGTACCTCCTTATTGGGGTTTTATAGGCGCAAAGGCGGCGGCGGATCGCTCCGTCACCGCCTCTGGGTCAGATTATGGAAGATTTTTGGTTTTCAAAGGGGATCAGCCGTAGCCCACAAACACCAGCTTGATGATACCGCCGGCGTAGTACAGGGACATCTGGTAGGCATCGGAGATCTCATAGGTGGTTTCGATGCAGTAGCCGCTTACCGCGCCAGCAAACCAGAAGGAGGCTTCTGCCTCGTCCGGGCTGCGAAGCAGCATAACGCCGCCGTGCTCCAGCTGCCACACACCCTTTGCGGTGCGGCCGTCGCCATAGCGGATCAGGCAGGAAGCATCGTCGTTCAGGCAGATGGACAGACCTTCCAGTTCCTTCGGCAGGGGCAGGGGATTGCCGGAAAGATCGCTGTAGCCGACACAATCCCAGTTGGAAAGTCCCAGCTCCATGTATTCGGGCATTCTCCAGCTGACAATATCCGGGAACCGGGCGTAGGTCTGATAGCTTACCATGGGGCTGCCGTCCAGTGTATAATACTGCTGCAGCAGCAGGGTGTTGTAGTTCAGCAGGGTGGCGTAGAACTCGGTTTCTGTGGGGCAGCCGTTTGCGTCCACCGGGGAGGCCGGGCCGATCCGCACGCTCCACTTTTCGTTTTCGCAGCCGTCATACAGCGGCTGGTCCAAAAGTGTTACTTCCAGAGCGAAGGCCGCGTCTTCCAGAGCGCCGTAGGTATCCCGCTCCTCCCGGTCGGCTGCCAGAACCAGCGGGCCGCTGTAGGAGGTGACCCAGAATTTCAGGCTCGACAGATTGCCGGGCATGGCTTCCCACTGCCAGCCTTCTGTTTCGCCGCCTACCATCAGCCAGGTGCCCACCAGCTCTGCAGGGGAGGTTTTCTCGCCCGGGGTCTGGGGAATGGGGGTTTGCTGCATGGTGAAGGTCATGCCCATATAGTCGGCTTTCAGCGTGCCCCCTTCACAGCTGGCGGTGACCACCGGGGCGGGGTAAAGCTGGGAGTAAAATTGGAACAAGCCATCTTCCGAGCGCTCCCAGCGGAGGCTTCGGTGGCTGTCGTCCATCAGGCATACGCCCTCGTGAATATCCCGGAACAAAGCTGTGCCGTCCGGGCGGATCAGCAGGTCCAGAGCCCAAAAGTCAGCATCCAGAGGCTCGAAGCCGTCCGCGCCCTCTCCGTCCGGGCTGCACCACGCATCGGCTACCCAATAGGTATCCGCGCTGCCAATGGCAGGCTCGGTGGCTGTGGGCTGCGTTGCAGCCGGCTCGGTTGCGGCAGGTTCTGTGGCTGCCGGCTGGGTTTGGGAGGGAGAGGGCTGTGTGGGCTGGGTCTGCACCGGCGCAATGGTGTTGCCGCAGCCGCCCAGGCAGCCGGTCACAATGGCTGCGGTCAGAAATAACACAACAAGTTTTTTCATGATACTTCACCTCATTCGGTTTCTGCCAGCTGCCGGAGCAGGCTTTCCAATGCCGCTGCCTGCTCGCCGGCGGGCCAGCGGTAAGTTACTTCGGTTTCTCCCTGGGGGCTTTGCCAGAATACTGTGAGGCTGCGGTATTCGCCGCCGTCCTGAGGGCTCGGAAAAAGGTTCTGCCAGAAAGAAGAACGGGCCTCCTTCAGCTCCAGAGCCTGCACCGCTTCGCAAAGGGCGGACCATTGCCCGGCGGTGATGGGGATATGCTCCCGGGTCTGCTGCTGTGCAGCACCCTCAGGAAAATACCGGGTCAGCAGGATCTCCCCGGCGCGCACCTCTATGTAGAACTGGGTTCCCCACACGGAGCCGTTTCCGCGGTCAAAACGAATTCCTGTCATCACCCGATCCTCCTCCCGGCTGCAGCCGGTCATGGCGGCTGCCAGCGTGAAAATCAGCAGAAGCAGGAAGCCTAATCTGTTAAGCTTTCTCGGGAAAAACCCACGCTTCATAGCCGGCAACCTCCCGTTTGCTTGCTTGACTGGTTCCTGGTTGTGTGGTAAAATGTATGGGGCGGTCTGTGTGTTCGTTGGCGCGTCGACACAGAACAGGATACCTACGGTATCCTGGAGTACCCCATTACACTTCAAACAATCCGAGGCAAAGGCCTATACTCTCCTTCGTGAGCCTTGCATCTACCAGTTTACCGGATTATTTCGGCGGTGTCTTCACCCTTGACCCCCCGAAAAGTGTGGGAAAAACCCTTTTTTTGAAAAAAGAGTGGGGCAAAGTGTGGGAAATGCCCTGAAGGAGTGATATTATGCGCAGATTCAAGGCCAGTCTCTGCCTGCTGCCGCTGCTGATGCTGTTAGCAGGCTGCGGCCCGATCGGAAATAAAGAATATAGTATGTCCATCATCTATGCGGTCACCGCGGCATTATCGCTGTTGCTGCTGGTGGTGTATTGCGCTGCCACAAAAAAGCGGGATGCGTGGTATCTGCTGCTGTTTACATCGGTGCTGGTGGTGAACATCGGCTATTTCACGCTGGCCATCTCCAAAAGTCTGGACGAGGCGCTGCTGGCCAACCGGCTGGCTTACTTAGGCTCGGTGTTCCTGCCTCTGGCCATGTGTATGATCATTCTCAATACGACCTATATCCGCTATGCCAAATGGCTGCCCGGGCTGCTGCTGGGTCTGTCCATCGTTGTGTTTTTGATTGCCGCCACACCCGGATATCTTCCGATCTACTATCAGGAGGTATCCTTCGAGAAGATCAACGGCGTTTCTGTTCTGCTCAAGACCTACGGCCCCCTCCATGGGATCTACCTGATCTACCTGCTGGGATACTTCTCCGCCATGGTCATTACCATCGTCCATGCCACCCTGCAGGATAAGATCGATTCCGTGGTCCACGCTACCATCCTTGCGGTAGCGGTGTTTGTAAACATCGGCGTGTGGCTCATTGAGCAGCTGGTGCGGATCGATTTTGAGATCCTTTCTGTTTCCTATATTATCAGCGGCAGCTTTTTGCTGGGGCTGGATATGCTGATGACGGAAGCCAAAAAGCAAAATCCCCCGCAGCCCGGGGAGGAACTTCCTAAAGAACAGCCCCAAACGCCCCCGGCAGCGCCGGGCGTACCACAGCAGGGCGATGAGCAGGCCATGGAACTGTTCCTTTCGGGCCTTGCCACCCTGACGAAAAAGGAAACCGAGATCTACAACCGTTATGTCGCGGGCATGACCACCGATGTGATCATGGAGCAGCTGTGCATTAAGGAAAATACCCTGAAATTCCACAGTAAAAACCTCTACAGCAAGCTGGGTGTCCGTTCCCGGAAGCAGCTTATGGAGCTGCACAGAGCTGCCGATGCTCAGGGCCGCCTGCCTCAATAAGAAATAAGCCACCCATTCCCGGGAGGAATGGGTGGCTTTCTGTGTTATCAGGGTGTCAGGGAGTCTGCCCGGAAGAGAGCTTGCTCTGGATGTACTCATGCATGGCCTGGGCAACCTTTTTGCTGTAGGCTACGGCCTCCACGACCGTACGGGCGCCCACTACCACATCGCCGGAGGCAAACACGCCGGGGCGGCTGGTGCGGCCGCACTCGTCGGCTACCAGCAAGCCCCGCTGGTTGGCGTTCAGGCCGGTGGTGGTGCTGACGATGTTGTTCTGGGGGCCCTGGCTGATGGAGATCATCACGCTGTCGGCCTTGACCAGATGGTCGCTGCCGGCTACTTCCGTCAGGCTGCCGTCTTCGCCTTCGATCAGATCCCGGAAGATCACGCCCTCGTCGGTGATCTCAATGGGCTTTTTGTTGTACCGGAAGTCCACGCCCTCCAGCTGGGCATAGCTGAACTCATACTGGGAGGCGGTGATCTTCTTGGTCAGAGAGAAGCAGGTCACTTCCCGGGTGCCGTGGCGCATGGCGGTACGGGCCACATCCATGGCGGCGTTGCCGGCGCCGATGACGATGACCTTTTCACCCAGCTTGTAGACATCGGGGTTGTTCAGGTAATTGATGGCATAATGCACATGGCCGAAGGATTCGCCCTTGATATGCAGCCGGTTGGGCTTCCAGACGCCGGTGCCGATGAACACCGCCTGATAGCCGTCGCTGAACAGATCGTCCAGCCCGATGGCTGCGCCGATGCGGGTATTGGGGCGGATCTTGATGCCCTTCAGCTCCAGATGTCGGTACTGGATATCGTCGATGACAGTCTTGGGCAGGCGGAATTCGGGAATGCCGTAGCGCAGAATGCCGCCGATCTTATCCTGCCCTTCGAAAATGGTGACCTGATAGCCCATCCGCGCCAGTAAAATGGCGATGGTGATGCCGGCAGGGCCGGAGCCGATGATGGCTACCTTGATGCCGTTGGAGGGGGCAGGACCGTTGACCATTTTTGAGGCGTAGGTGCTGGAGATGTAGTTCTCGATTACGGAGAAATGCACCGGCGCGCCCTTTCTTCCCAGAATGCAATGCCCCTCGCACTGCTGCTCGTGGTTGCAGATCAGGCTGCACACGGTGGTCAGCGGATTGTTTTCAAAGAGCATCCAGCCGGCTTCGTCCAGCTTGTTGGCCTTCAGAAGCTTGATGACTTCGGGAATTGGCGTATTGATGGGGCAGCCCTTCTGGCACTGGGGATTCTTGCAGCCCAGACAGCGGTTGGCCTCGTCCATAACATGAATTGCCATAGAAATACCTCGCATTCTCAGTAGTAGTTGCGCCCACCTGCCCGGTGGGGGGAAGATAGTGGTATAGAAATATTGTAGCACATCCGCCGCGGCAAAGCTACGAAAAAATTCTCCGAAATCAAACAAAAAATCTTCGCGCCGTTAACGGAATGTTAAAGTTTCCCTTTTATGCTTTTTGCAGAGTGAAACCGGTATCAAGCGGTGCGCTTCTGTGGCGGCAATGCCGGATCACCCGGCGGCCAGGGAGGCAGAGCTTGGAAGGAGGCGGAAAGGATATGAAAAAGTGTATTGCCTGGGGACTGCTGCTGGCGCTGCTGCTGACGGGCTGCGTCAAGCCGGAGCAGGAAGCGGTAACTCCGACACTGTCTTCCAAGACGGACAGCCAGGAGCTCTTCAGCCGGAGGGACTACGAGACGGACTACTCAGAAAGCGAAGCGATCCATATTACCCTTACGGGAGCTTCGGCGGAGTGCGGCAGCCCGGCGGTTCAAATCTCCGGCAGCACCGTGACCCTCTGCGACGAGGGAATTTATGTCCTTTCCGGCACATTGGATGACGGAACGGTGATCGTAAACGCCGAAAAGGAGGACAAACTCCAACTGGTGCTCAGCGGCGTGAATATCCACAGCGCAGCTTCGGCGCCGATCTATATTCTGCAGGCGGACAAGGTGTTCCTTACGATGGCGCCGAATTCCGTCAACGCCCTTTCCAACGGCGGCAGCTTTGCCGCCATCGATGAAAACAATATCGATGCCGTGATCTTCTCCAAAGAAGACCTGACCCTCAACGGCTCCGGTTCACTGCAGGTCGTAAGCCCCGCGGGACATGGCATCGTTTCCAAGGATTCGCTGACGGTCACCGGCGGTGAGTACCGGATCGAGGCCGCCTCCCATGGGCTTTCCGGCAAGGATGATGTGTGCATCGCCGGAGGCGTGTTTGCCCTCACCGCCGGCAAGGACGGCATCCATGCGGAAAATGCGGACGACACCGCCCGGGGCTTTGTGTATGTGGAGGGCGGCAGCTTTACGATGGATGCTCAGGGCGATGGCATCAGCGCATCGGCCTATGCCGAGCTTCGCGGCGGCAGCTTTGCCATTACCGCCGGCGGCGGCAGCGCCAACGCGCAGAAGCAGACTTCGGATTTCGGGGGCGGCTTTATGGGCGGCGGCCGTCACCCCGGCGGCATGGGAGGCTTTCCGGGAGAAACCGGCAGCCAAACCGACAGCACCAGCTGCAAGGGCATCAAGGCGGCCGGAGATCTGAAGCTCTTTGGCGGCAGCTATACCATCGATGCGGCGGACGATGCGCTGCATTCCAACGCCAATCTGACGGTGTCCGGGGGTGAATTTACCATTGCCACCGGCGATGACGGCCTCCATGCAGACGAAACGCTTACCGTTACTTCCGGCATGATTTCCATTACGGAAAGCTACGAGGGTCTGGAAGGTCTGCACATTGCCATATCCGGCGGCGAGATCACGCTGGCAGCCAGCGACGATGGGCTCAATGCCGGCGGCGGCAACGACGGCAGCGGCTTCGGCGGCTTCCATGGCAATGACCGGTTCGGCGGCATGGGCGGCGGCGCATCCTCCGGCGGCAGCATCGACATTTCCGGCGGCACGATTCATGTGACAGCCTCCGGCGACGGCATCGATGCCAACGGCACGCTGACGATCCGCGGCGGCATTACCACCGTCTGCGGCCCTGCTCAGGGCGATACCGCAACGCTGGACTACGACCTGAGCGCCACCATCACCGGCGGCACTTTCATCGGAACCGGCGGCGCCGGCATGGCCCAGACCTTCAGCGATTCCGGGCAGGGAGTCATTGCGGTCAGCGCAGGCAGCCAAAGGGCCGGAACGCAGATCACGCTGGCGGACCAGGAGGGCAACACCCTGCTCTCCTATGCGCCGGAGCTGCCCTTTGGGGTGGTGATCCTCAGCAGTCCGGATATGGTAAAGGGAGAAACCTACCGGCTCACGGTAGGCACTGCCTCCGGCGAATTCCAGGCCTCCTGACGATAAAAAAGAATGCCCCCGAATGCGTTTTGCATTCGGGGGCATTTGGTTTAATCGGATTTTTCCCAGCCGGCGTAGAGGGTGATGTCGGCCTGAATGATATCGTTTTCCGGATCCCATGGATCGAAGCAGGCGTAGTCCGTATACCAGCCGGTAAAGCGGTAGCCTTCCCGGGTGGGAGGCTCGGGAACTTCCAGCAGCTCGCCATACATCTGGTTATGAGCCGGCACATCGGTGCCGCCCCGGGAATCAAAGGTGATGGTGAAGCCGGGGTTACGCAGGTCGATGGCAAGGAAAATAACGATCACCAGAATACAGCCGATGATAATGGCATCCAGCGCCTTTACGGAGATCTTTACATGCTTGTAAAGCCCCCGGAAGGCAGGGGTGGGGTTTTCTTCCGGCGTGGGGGAGGTTCGGGGCTCTTCCATTACTTCTTGACCAGATACTTACGCATATCCAGGGCGCAGGCGCAGAGGATGATTGCGCCCTTGATGATGTACAGGCTGGAGGAGCCGACACCCAGCATGGTCAGGGCAACGAAGATCAGGCGCAGGACTACAACGCCCAGAATGATGCCGCTGATTTTACCGGTGCCGCCGACGAAGGAAACGCCGCCGATAACGCAGGCTGCAATGGCATCACATTCGGAGTTCAGGCCGGTGTTGATAGCCACAGAGCCGCTGCGGGCGCCCTCAATAAAGCCGGAGTAGCCGTACATGGCGCCGGCCAGGGTGTGGACCAGAACGGTGGTCCAGAACACGTTTACGCCGGAGACCTTGGCGGCTTCCGCGTTGGAGCCTACGGCAAACATATTCTTGCCGAAGGAGGTCTTGTTCCAAATGAACCACATCAGCGCCACCAGAACGATGGCGTAGGCCACATACCGGGGAACTGCCACATTGCCCAGGCGGAACATTTCGCCGTTGACAAAGGCCTTGTACTCGTCGCTCAGGCCGGAGATAGGCTGGCTGTTATTGCCGTTGAGGTTGAAGAACCACAGAATGATGCCGTAGGTGATCAGCTGGGTGGACAGGGTGACGATGAAAGGATGCAGGCTGAACTTAGCAACAAAGAAGCCGTTGACCAGACCGATCAGCGCGCCGATGGCCATAACCGCTGCGATGGTCAGGGCGATCCACCAACCGTTGACGGCAGGCAGGCTCTGGAACATCTTGTTAACGAAATCCGTCTTCTGCAGGAACACACCGGAGATGGCTGCGGTCAGACCTGCGATACGGCCGGCGGACAGGTCCGTACCGGTCAGCACGATACAGCCGGCGATACCCAGCGCCATGGGCAGGTAGGCGGCCACCTGGGTGATCAGGTTGGCGAAGGAGCCCAGCGTCAGGAAGTTGGGCTTCTGAATGGCGGTGTAAACCACGAAAATGAACATCAGGATGTACAGTGCGTTGTTGAGCACCATATCCGTCACATAGCGACGCTTATCCTTTGCGTCCTTCTGGCGGAACTCGGCAGCGGTGCGCTGCAGATTGGCAATAGGATTACTCATGATTTCTCTCCTCCTTATACATACTTGGCAGCCAGGGTCATGATTGCTTCCTGGGTGGTGTTGCGGGCATCTACCTCGCCGGCCACACGGCCGCCGGACATGACTACGATCCGGTCACACACGCCCAGAAGCTCCGGCATTTCCGAGGAGACCATGATGATGGTCTTGCCCTTGTTTGCCAGATCCAGGATCAGCTGATAGATCTCATACTTGGCGCCAACGTCGATGCCCCGGGTAGGCTCGTCCAGCAGCAGGACTTCCGGCTCGGTCAGAAGCCAGCGGCCGATGATGACCTTCTGCTGGTTGCCGCCGGAGAGGCTGCGGATCTTGGTCTCCTGAGAGGGGGTCTTGGTCCGCATGGCGTCGATATAACGCTGGGTATCCTCCCGCTGGGTTTTTTCACTGAGCCACAGACCGAAGCGCTTATGCCGCTTCAGGCTGGAAATCACCGTATTTTCCCGGATGTTCAGCACGCCGAAAATACCGGTGGCCCGGCGCTCTTCCGTCAGCAGGGCGAAGCCGTTTTTGATGGATTCGCCGGCGCTGCGGTTGGCGCAGGGGTTGCCGCCCAGGGTGATCGTGCCGCTCTTGCGGGTGCGGATGCCGAAAATGCTTTCGAGGGTCTCGGTTCGTCCGGAGCTGTCCAGACCTGCCAGACCCAGGATCTCACCCTTGCGGGCCTGGAAGGAAACCTCCCGCAGCTGGTTGTAGAGGCCGGTGATGCCGTTGACCTCCAGATACACTTCGCCGGGGGTATTGGTCTTGGGCGGGAACTGGTTGGTCAGCTCCCGGCCTACCATGAGCCGGATGATCTCGTTCATTTCCAGCTCTGCCGCCGGGCGGGTGGCTACCCACTGGCCGTCACGCATGACGGTGATGTAATCGGAGATCCGCTTGATCTCTGCCATCTTGTGGGAGATGTAGATAATGCCTACGCCCCGGTCACGGAGCATGTTGATGATCTGGAACAGGTGCTCCACTTCTTCTTCCGTAAGGGAAGAGGTGGGCTCGTCGAATACGATGACCTTGGAATTATAGGAAACCGCCTTGGCGATCTCCACCATCTGCCGCTGGGAAACGGGCATGGAGCTCATGATCCGGTGGGGATCTACCTTGATGCCCAGTTCCTCAAAGATGGCCATGGTGTCCTGATACATCTTCTTCTCGTTGACGGCGATGCCGGCGATCTTGGGATAGCGGCCCAGCCAGATGTTGTCCATAACGCTGCGCTTGAGAGCCTGGTTCAGCTCCTGATGCACCATGGCGACGCCATTGTCCAGGGCTTCCTTACTGCTTTTGAAATTGATCTCTCTGCCGTCGAGGTAGATCTGGCCCTTGTCTTTGGCGTAGATACCGAAGAGACATTTCATCAGCGTGGATTTGCCGGCGCCGTTTTCGCCCATCAGCGCGTGGACCGTGCCTCTTTGCAGCTCAAAGTTAACACCGTCCAGCGCTTTGACGCCGGGGAAGGTTTTGGTGATTCCAACCATTTTCAGCAGAATATTCTGCTCCATATTTGCCTTTCCTCCTTTGCAGGATAAATATGCACAGCATGCCGCGAGAAAAGCGATAGAGAACGGTAAGCATCGCTGCCGTCCTTAGCATAGCGGAGCGGTGGTTACCGTTCCCTACCGAAGCACCCTGTGGAGAATTTGAAAAGGGCAGCTGCCGCCGGAACGACAGCTGCCCGGAAATTCAGAAGTCGGCTATGCCGGATAGATGCTTATTCGCCGGTGTAGGGAGCGTAAGCAACGTACAGCTTGCCGGAGCAGTCGGAAGCGATGGAGAAGCGCTCGTCGGTCAGAGCAGCCAGAGCATCCACAGGAGCCTTGCCGCCGGAAACGGCGGAAACGGTCTGGGCGATAGCAGCAGCCATGCCGTTGGCATCCTGCTTAACAGTGCCGGTCATGGCGCCGTCAGCGATCAGAGCCTTAGCGTTGTCGGTAGCGTCAACGCCGAATACGGGAACGGTGTGAGCGCCGGCTACGTTGTAGCCCTTCTCCTGCAGAGAAGCGATAACGCCTTCAGCCATGCCGTCGTTGTTGCAGATAACCAGCTCGATCATGTTGCCGTTGGCTTCGTTGTAGGAAACGAAGTTGGTGTCCATGTACTCCTTGGCAGCGGCAGCGGACCACTGGCCGTTGACGTCAACCTGGTAGCAGCCGGGGTTGGAAGCGTCGAAGTACTGCAGAGCGGGCTTGCTGGCAGCGGTCAGGATAGCATTGGCATCCTCAACGCCGTACTGGGTGCGGTAGATAGCCTCAACGTTGGCCTCGTCGCCCTTCATCATAGCGTAGGAGATCACGCCGTCGCCATTGATGTCGATGGTGTCGTAGTTGGCCAGAACGTAGTCGCCGATCATTTTGCCCTGCATGTGGCCGGCTTCGGGAGCGTCGGTGCCGATGAAGCAGGTGGTGTTGTGGGCTTTCAGAACGGTAACGTCGGAGCCATCGGTGCCGATGGCGCGGTTGAAGAAGATAACGGGAATGTTACCGGCAGCAGCCAGGATCTCCTCAGCGACGTCGGGAGAACCGGAGGTAACAACGTTGACCACCAGCAGGTTGGAGCCACCGGCGATAGCGGTCTTGATCTGGTCGAGCTGCTTAGCCTGGTCACCGGCTGCGTACTGGTTGTCATACTCAACACCCAGAGCGTCCAGCTCAGCGTTCAGGGCGGTACGGACGGAGCTCAGATATACGTCAGACTCGTCGTACCAGAAAACGGATACTTTGGTGGTGTCAGAGCCGCCGGCGCAAGCTGCCAGGCCGAGGACCATGACGATTGCCATGATAACTGCAAGTAACTTTTTCATGTTTTTTCCTCCTTAAATTTCAGCGGGAACCCCCACTTAAGGTACTTCTAAAATACCACTAATCCGGGCCAAAGTAAAGGTGTTAGGAATAATTCTACAAACAGTTCAATATTTGCTGGGAAAAACTGTGCAAAACCAACAAGGCTGTACTCCTGCAGAATACAACTGTTGCCAGCTGGCGGTGCGGCAGAGAAATCCGGCTGTGAAAGGCGGCTTTCGCCGGGAAAAAATCCCGCCGGAAGGGCTTCCGGCGGCGTTTTTCCTTTGATCAGTATCTTCCATTTTGCAAAAAATCCTGTATAATAAATGTATATCCGCGCCATGCCGGCCTGGGCCGGGGCGTTTGCGTTTTGGGAGGTAGATTTATGTCTGTACTGGTTTTGTCCAACTGTGATCAGCAAGCCCTTGATGCCGGTTTTACCGCGGCCTTCGGCGGCGCCCCCGAATATTATTTTTCTGCTCCGGGCCGCACGGAGATCGGCGGCAACCATACCGACCATCAGCGGGGCCGGGTGCTGGCGGCTGCGGTGAATCTGGATACCCGGGCGGCGGTGCGCCCCAACGGCACCGATATCATTCGCATCCTTTCCAAGGGCTATCCCATGAGCACCGTGAATCTGGCGGAGCTCCGGCCCGTAGAAGGGGAGATCAATACCACCCCCGCCCTGATCCGGGGCGTGGCGGCCCGGTTTACGGAGCTGGGCTGCAAGGTAGAGGGCTTTGATGCCTACTGCGAGTCTACGGTGCTTCCCGGCTCGGGACTCAGCTCCTCTGCCGCCTATGAGGTGCTCATCGGCACCATCATCAACCATCTGTTCTTCGGCGGCCGGGTCAGCCAGCCGGAGATTGCCCAGATCGGCCAGTACGCCGAGAATGTATTCTTCGGAAAGCCCTGCGGCCTGATGGATCAGACCGCCTCTGCGGTGGGCAATCTGGTGACCATCGACTTTTTTGATAAGCAGAATCCGGTGATCCGCCCGGTGAAGTTTGACTTCAGCGCCTGCGGCTATGCCCTGTGCATCATCGACAGCGGCGCCGACCATGCGGATCTGACCGATGAATACGCCGCCATCCCCGGCGAGATCAAGGCCGTTGCCGCCCAGTTCGGCAAGGAGGTTCTGGCGGAGATCCCCGAGGAGGATTTCTACAGCAGGCTGCCCCAGCTTCGCAAGCTCTGCGGCGACCGGGCGGTTATGCGCTGCATCCATTTCTACCAGGAGAATGCCCGGGTGACCCGGCAGGTAGAGGCGCTGGAAGCCGGCGACTTTGACACCTTCCTCCGGTTGGTGAAGGAAAGCGGCTATTCCTCTTATATGTATCTGCAGAATGTGATCCCCGCCGGCTACAAGGAGCATCAGGATGTGGCGGTGGCGCTGGCGCTGTGCGAGCATTATCTGGCAGGCCGGGGCGCTTACCGGGTCCACGGCGGCGGCTTCGCCGGTACGGTGCAGGCCTTTGTGCCGATGGATATTCTGGAAGCCTTCCGCACCGGCATCGATGCGGCGCTGGGGCAGGGCGCGTGCCATGTGCTGTCCATTCGCCCGGAGGGCGGTGTGCCGGCAATGCCCCACAAGGAAAACTGAGGGAGGACAGAGGCTATGAAGATTGAAACTTACATCGATTCTCTGGTTTCCTATGCCATGAACAAGGGCCTTGCAGAGCCTGCGGACCATCAGGTCCTCGTGAACCGGCTGCTGGACCTGCTGCGCCTTGACGACTATACCCCCAGCGACGAACCCCAGACCGAGGAGCTGGAGGAAATTCTGGCGGGAATTCTCCGCTATGCCTGCGAAAAGGGCCTGTGCGAGGACAATATCACCGCCCGGGATATTTTTGACACCCGGATCATGGGCGCCATTACCCCCATGCCCCGGGAGGTCATCGCCACCTTCCGGCAGCTGTACGCCGTCAGCCCCGAAGCGGCTACGGATTGGTACTACCGGCTCAGCGGCGACACCGACTACATCCGCCGCTACCGCATCGCCAAGGATATGCGCTGGAAGTACGACAGCCCCTACGGCACCATGGATATCACCATCAACCTGAGCAAGCCGGAAAAAGACCCCAAAGCCATTGCTGCCGCCAAAAACGCCCCCCAGTCCGGCTATCCCAAGTGCCAGCTGTGCCGGGAGAACGAGGGCTACGCAGGCCGGATGAACCATCCTGCCCGGGCCAACCACCGCATCATCCCCATTACCGTTGCCGGCGCCGACTGGTGTTTGCAGTATTCGCCCTATGTGTACTATAACGAGCACTGCATCGTATTCAACGCGCAGCACATTCCTATGAAGATCGACCGGGCGGCCTTTGAAAAGCTGCTGGATTTCGTTACGGTATTTCCCCATTATTTTGTGGGCTCCAATGCAGACCTGCCCATCGTAGGCGGCTCAATCCTCAGCCACGAGCATTTTCAGGGCGGCCGCTATACCTTCGCCATGGAAACCGCCCCGGTGGAAACGCCGCTGCGGTTTGCCGGCTTTGAGGATGTGGGCGCCGGCATCGTCCGCTGGCCCATGAGCGTGATCCGGCTGTGGGGCAAGGACCCCGGCCGTCTGGCGCAGCTGGGTGAGAAAATTCTGAATCATTGGCGGGGCTACAGCGATGAAACGGTGGGCATTGTCGCCTTCTCCGGCGGCGAGCCCCACAATACCATTACCCCCATCGCCCGGCGGCGGGGAGAGGATTACGAGCTGGATCTGGTGCTGCGGTGCAACATCACCACCGAGGAGCATCCTCTGGGTCTGTTCCACCCCCACGCAGATAAGCACCACATCAAAAAAGAGAACATCGGCCTGATCGAAGTAATGGGTCTTGCGGTGCTGCCCAGCCGGCTGAAGGGCGAACTGACGGCGCTGGCGGAAGCCATCTGCGCCGATAGAGATCTTGCTGCCGACCCTGTTCTTTCCAAGCATGCCCATTGGGTGCGGGAGCTGAAGACCCGCCACTGCTTTACGGAAGAAAACGCCATGCAGATCCTGATGCAGGAAACCGGCAAGGTATTTGCCGCCGTGCTGGAGGATGCCGGCGTGTACAAGGCCACGGCGCAGGGCCGGGAGGCCTTCCTCCGGTTCGCGGAATCGGTCAACGCAGGCGAATAATTTTTACGCAGGACACACCGAACCCGGTGTGTCCTGCTTTTTGGCATATTTTTTCCAAAAGGTGAATATTTTCCTAGGCCATGGCAAACAATACCTGCGAACAATCTATTCAGGAGGTTATCGATTATGTTCCCAACTCGTTTTGTTTGCCTGCTGCTGTGCGCGGTCTGTGTGATGGGGCTGTGCCTGGGCGTATCCGCCGCCGAGGTGGAAAGCGGCAGCGTGTACTGCTTCTCCGGTGAGGAATTTACCGGCGGCAAGGAGGAGACCCTTGCGGGCGTTTGCATCATGGACCTGCCGGACAGTCAGGCCGGTACGGTGTTTCTGGGCAGCCGTGTGCTGCGAAGAGGCGATATTCTCACCGCCGAGCAGCTTTCCATGCTGACCTTCTGCCCGCTGCAGACGGAGCAGGATACCACCGCGGCGGTCACCTATCTTCCCATTTATCACGATCGGGTAGAGCCCTCTGCTACGGTGACCATTTCCATCCGGGGCAGAAAAAATGAAGCTCCGGTGGCAGAGGATATGGCGCTGGAAACCTATAAAAATCTGCCCAACGAAGGCCTGCTGAAGGCTACCGACCCGGAGGGCGAGGGCCTGACCTACACGGTGACCCGTCAGCCCCGCCGGGGTGAGGTCACGGTCAATGCCGACGGCAGCTTTGTGTACAAGCCCAAGAAGAACAAGGTGGGCGTGGATTCTTTCACCTATACTGCCACCGACCCTGCCGGTAATGTGTCCCGGGAGGCTACGGTGACCATTCAGATCCTCAAGCCCTCGGATAAAAAGCAGTATGCCGACACCGTAGGCAGAGATTGCCGCTTCGCCGCCGAATGGATGCGGCACACGGGCCTCTTTGCAGGCGAGACCATCAATTCCGAAACCTGCTTCCAGCCGGATAAGCCGGTGAGCCGGGGCGAATTTGTGGCGATGCTGGTAAACCTGCTGCAAATTCCTGCCGACAGCGATGCCCAGACCACCCTGGCCCAGGATACCCCCGCATGGCTGCGGCCCTATCTGAATGCGGCCATCCGCTCGGGGCTCATTGCCGGCACCGGAGCGGCCCAGTCCGGCAGCTTTGACGCGGCGGCTGCCATTGGCTGCGAGGAGGCGGCGGTGATGCTGCAGAATGTGCTGGATCTGGATGTGCCGGCCATGACCGAAGAGGCGGGTGGACAAGCCCTGCTGCAGGTAATGGCGGACTATGGCTTCGACCTGACCGGCGGCCAGACCCTGACCCGGGGTCAGGCGGCGCAGGTGCTGTATCAGGTGTACCGGCTGGCGGCGGATGCGCCGGGTATGCTGGTGCTGCGGCTGCAGCAATAAAAAATCGCAGGCGTCCCGGCGGGGACGCCTGCTTTGCGTTTCAGCGCAGGTCCTGACCTGCGTAGTATTTTTTAAGGGGCGCGTACAAAAGACCTGCCATAACCAGCACCAGAATCATGCTGGGCATAACATAGAAAATGTTGTACACCGCCGAGTAGATCACGGGATCGTCAAAGGTGCCGATGCCGGGGATCTCGGTGGGCATGGTGATGCGGTAAATGGTCACGCCGCTGATAAAGTGGACGATGAACCGGACGGTGCAGCCCAGAAGCGAGCCGGGGAACATGCCCCATGCCTTGCCCTTGAACAAGCCTGCCAGACCCAGAGGCGTGTAGGCAAGCAGGTAGTCCAGCAGCATGGATTGCCAGCCCCATGCGTAGGCGCCGTCGAAGATCAGCTGCATCAGGCCCAGTACGAAGCCTGCCAGCAGACCCTTGCCCAGACCCCACCGCAGCGCGAACAGCAAAATGGGGAACATACCCAGTGTTACGGAGCCGCCGCTGGGCAGCTGGTAGAACTTGATGTAGCTGAGGATCTGTGCCAGCGCAACGAAAATTGCGCCCTCGCACAGCGCGCGGATGGAATTGTGCTGTTTTTGTGTTTGTGCCATGGAAGAAAACCTCCTGAAAAAAAGTATCGCATTGCAAACCCGTCCAAGGTGTGCAATGCGATAAAGACTATCTTCATGGCAGCATCTTTTCCTACGACGGTACTGACCGTATCAGGTTCACGGGTCAAGGCGCGGTTATCGCCTGATCTCAGCCGGATGCGTCCGGCCCCCCGAAGATGGATTTGTTATGCGATCTGGGCTTATCATACCGCCGAAAGGGCGGTTTGTCAAGCCATTTGCAGAGAAAGTTCCTTGCCGCCGAGGATGTGGAAATGCAGGTGCTGCACCGTCTGGCCGGCGTGAGCGCCGCAGTTGCTGACCACCCGGTAGCCCTGAGTAAGGCCCTGCTCCGCGGCGATGCGGGGGATGACCTCAAAAATATGGGCAACGCAGCCGCTGTTTTCGGCGGTGATGCCGTCGGCGCTGGGAATGTGCTCCTTGGGGATCACCAGAATGTGGGTGGGCGCCTGGGGCGCAATGTCCCGGAAGGCCAGAACGGTATCGTCTTCATATACCTTGGAAGAGGGGATCACCCCGGCAATGATCTTGCAGAACAGACAGTCGCTCATAACAAAAAACCTCCTTGTGTTTTTTACATACCGATGATACTGAATACGCCGGTGCTGGCCACAGCCATAATAATGCCTGCAAGCACCACGCCCAGCGATACCGAAAGTACGGTGGACTTAAAGCCCATGTTCAAAAAGCTGGCGCCCAGTGTGCCGGTCCATGCGCCGGTTCCCGGCAGGGGAATGCCCACAAACAGCAGCAGCGCTACGAGCAATCCGCCCCGGCCTGCCGTTTGTGTCAGCTTTTTGCCGGCCGCCTCGCCTTTTTCCAGAAAGAAAGTGAAGATCTTGCCAATGTAGGGCTTGTCCGCGCCCCACAGAAGAACCTTGCGGGCGAAGAAATAAATCACCGGCACCGGCAGCATGTTGCCGATGACGCACACGACCAGCGCGGGAATATAAGGAAGCTCCATGCCGACAGCCATCACCATGGCGAGCCGGAGCTCCACCAGAGGCACCATCGACACGAAGAATACGGTTAAATATTGGGTCAGCATGGAATCACCTGAAAAAAGATTTGGTTTATTGTAGCATAAACGCAAAGCTTACGCAACCGGAAAGAGGCGGAAAAGTCAGCTTTGCTTTTTTTCTGCGCCCAGACCGCACAGCGCGCTCAGCGCCGTCAGCACGCACAGCGCGAACACGGAGATCGTGATAAACTGAGGCACGCCGGGGATCACAAAGGGCATGGTACCCCGCAGAAACATATAGTCCTCCGTAAAGCCCAGCAGGCGGGTAATGCCCTCGCAGTTTACGAGATGTACGCACAGCCCGGCTACTACATAGCCCATGTCCTTCAGCCGGGGGCGGTGGCTGCCCAGAACATATTCCAGCGCGGGGATCAGCAGCAGCCCCGTGTGCTGCAAAATGCTTTTTACAATGGGAAATACCAGCGCATCCCGCACATAAATGCCCTCCGGAAGGGCAAAGGTAAGTACGCCGCCCACAAAGCCGAAAAGGTAGAACATCTTCTTTCCCGTTTTCCAGCCCGTAAGGCAGATAATGGGGATCAGGATGCCCCCCAGATTGCAGGGGAACAGCGGCCACCAGCACAAAATGCTGTCGCCCTTCACGGTAAGATACAGCAGCCGCCACAGCGCTTCAAAGCCCAGCTGAAACCAGCAGATGAAACGAAGCAGCCTGGTTTTTTGGGAATCGCCCAGCCATTTGCCTGCGCCAAGAACGCAGACGGCAACGGTTACCAGCACCACCAAAGCGGTGGTGATCAGGTGAATGGATGTATACTGATATTCTCCCGGCGTACCGAGATCGCCGATGATCCATTTGTAAAGAAGCTCCATAATCGTTGGACACCCCCAATCATAATGGAGCAATCATACCCTTTTTCTGGCAAAAAAGCAAGGAAGCGAACCTTAAGTATTGGTTAAGAATTGCCCCGCTGCCGGCAGGCGCAGCGGTAGGCGTTTTCAAAATCTCCCAGCTCCCGGTAGCAAACTTCCATCCGGGGCAGAGCCTGGGCCGGGAAAGGATCTTCCAGCGGAAGCAAGGCTTCCAGCGCCGCCGGATAGTCCTTTGCGGCGATGCAGGCATCTGCCAGCAGCATCCGGCGGCGGGGGGAATCGGCCTGCCGGGTGGCAGCCAGAAGGACACGGCAGCGGCTGTGGTCGCCGGAAGAAAGGGCAGCCTCCGCCCGAAGCAGCAGGATATCATCGTCGCAGGGCAGGCCCGCGGCGGCCTCTTGGGCGGTCAGCAGGCCGGCGGCGTGGGAAAGCAGCTGTGTGCGGCGAAGAATGTCGGCGTTGCGGTAAGGGGTGTCGGCAGCCTGGGCCTGCTGCAAAAGCTGACGGGCGTGGGGCAGATGCCCCTGCGCGATGGCCTCCCCGGCCAGATGCAGGCAGCATTCCAGCTCCAGCAGACCCTTTTCCGGGTCGAACACCGGGTCCGGCTGCCGGTAATTCCTCAGCTGCTGCAGGCACAGCCCGTACTCCCCGGCCAGAAAATGCTGCCGGGCGGCAGAAAGGCACTGGGGATTGGGGGATACTACCGCATCCTCCTCCAGAAAATAGCTCAAAGGCTTCCCAAGCTGCCCGGCAAGATACCGCAGCGTATCCATAGAGGGCCGGGCAGAGCCGTTTTCAATTTGCGAGAGCATATTGCGGGTGATCACGCTGCCGCACAGCTGCCGCTGGGAAAGTCCGGCCTGCTGCCGGGCAAGGCGCAGTTTCTGCCCCAGATCCATAAGATCCCCTCCGGGTAAGTAGTATTTACCTTATTCTACCACAGCTTTCCCGGAATTTCAAAAACTATTTGCATTTTCTTCCGATTGGATTATAATATAGAAAAACCGAAAGGAGCCCAATATGAACCTTCGTGATCGCCGGGGCCTGAAGCAGGCTGCCGCGCAAATTCTCCGGGAAAGCAGCGCCCCTCATAAGCAGCTGGTGCTGCTGGTCAGCGTGCTTACGGCGGCGTTCTCGCTGCTGTCGATGGCGCTGGCAGACGGATTTTCTGCCCTTATATCCCAGCAGGCAGGTCTGGCAGCCATGAATACCCGCACTCTCCTGGAAACGGCGGGTACGGTGCTGAGCCTGGTGATCCGGCTGGCAGGCAGCCTGCTGTCGGCAAGCTACCTCTATACCATGCTGCAGATCTCCCGGCAGCAGCCGGCGGACCGCAGCAGCCTTAGCTGGGGTTTTCGCAATGCGTTTCCGGTTCTGCGGCTGTATCTGTTCCGGATTTTGGTGCTGACGGCGTGGGCCATTCTCGGCATTTACGGCTCCAGTTTTCTGGTGACGATGCTGCCCTGGGCCCAAAAGATGATGGAGCCGGCGGTGCAGATGCTCCTCGATGGCGCGGATATTTCCGATCCCCAGATCATGCTGCAAATGACCCAAACCATGCTGCCCATTGTGGCGATCATGATCGCGGCGGCCATCGCGGTGATGCTGCCCCGGCTGTATGCCATGAAGATGGCAGACTATGTGCTGATGGATTATCCCGGCGTGGGGGCTCTGGCTGCCATTTACCGCAGCCGTCAGCTGACCCGGGGAAGCCGGTGGCAGCTGCTTTGGCTGGATGTGAGCTTCTGGTGGTACTATGTTTTGATGATGCTGGCGGAGCTGCCGCAGCAGCTGCCCCAGCTGCTGGGCTTCAGCGGCCTGCTGGCTAAGTACGGCGGTTTCCTGCTCTACGCTGTTGCGACGGTGATCGTGCAGTATTGCTTTATGAACCGGGTGCAGGTGACCCTGTGCCTTTCCTATCAGGTTCTGGAGGATGCCCACAAGCCGCCGGAGCCTCCTGCGGAATAAAGAAAAAACCTCCCGTTTCAAAACGGGAGATTTTTTTACATTTCCGTAAGCAGGTCGGCAATGGTAATGCCTTCAAAGAACTCGTCGATCATCTTATCCAGCTTTTCCCACATGGGCTTGGTCTGGCAGCACTCGGAGCGGGCGCAGGCAGAGGGACCTAGCGTGGTGCAGCTGACAGCCGCCAGCGTGCCTTCCGTCAGCTTCAGGATGCTGCCAACGGTGTATTGGTCGGGGCTGCGGTTGAGCCGGTAGCCGCCGCCTTTGCCTGCGGCAGCGTCTACAAAGCCGGCCTTGCTCAGCACCGTCATAATGCTTTCCAGATATTTCTGGGAGATGCCTTCGGCTTCCGCGATCTCTTTCAGGGGGATGTAGGCCCCCGGCTCCCGCCGGGCAAAGCACACCATCTCCCGCAGGGCGTAGCGCCCCTTGGTGGATACGAGCATGGCTTATCCGTGGCAGTGGGCGCAGCTGCCGCAGTTGGGGAACTGCTTGTGGTCGTAGGGGATGCCGTTGCGCTCGAAGTAGTCCTTCAGAGCCAGCTTGATGGCTTCCTCTGCCAGAACGGAGCAGTGGAGCTTGGGTGCGGGCAGACCGCCCAGGGCTTCGACCACCTGCTTGTTGGTAACGGCCATGGCTTCCTCGATGGTCTTGCCCTTGATCATTTCGGTGGCCATGGAGGAGGAGGCAATGGCAGAGCCGCAGCCGAAGGTCTCAAACTTGGCGTCTACGATCACATTGTCCTCGATTTTCAGATAGATCTTCATAATATCGCCGCACTTGGCGTTGCCAACCTCGCCGATGCCGCTGGCATCTTCGATGACGCCTACATTGCGGGGGTTGGTGAAATGGTCCATTACAATATCGGTATACAGTGCCATATAATTTCTCCTTTGTCTTAAAGAATGTATTCCCGCTTGCCGGTCTGCAGATCCCGCCATACGGGGCTCATGTTCCGCAGCAGGCTGACCACCTGGGGAACAGCGGTGAGAATGTGGTCGATCTCTTCTTCGGTGTTGTATTCGCTCAGCGACAGCCGCAGCGAGCCGTGGGCCACATCGTGAACCCGGCCGATGGCCAGCAGCACGTGGCTGGGATCCAGAGAGCCGGAGGTGCAGGCCGAGCCGGAGGAGGCGCAGACCCCCTTGGCATCCAGCAGCAGCAGAAGGGCTTCGCCTTCAATGCCCTCGAAGCAGAAGCTGACATTGCCGGGCAGCCGGTTCACCGGGTCGCCGTTGAGGGCGCAGTGGGGGATCTGGGAAAGACCGGCGATGAGCTTGTCCCGCAGCGCCGTCACCTTTTTGGCGTTCTCGCTGAGGTGAGCGCAGGCTTCTTCCAGCGCCGCGGCCATGCCTACGATGCCGGGCAGATTCTCCGTGCCTGCCCGCTTGCCCCGCTCCTGGGCGCCGCCGTAGATCACATTGCTCAGGGGGAAGCCCTTGCGGGCGTACAGCGCGCCCACGCCCTTGGGGCCGTGGAACTTGTGGGCGGAAAGGCTCAGAAGGTCAATGTTCTGGGCCTTTACATCAATGGCAAGGTGGCCTGCCGCCTGCACCGCGTCGGTGTGGAAGGGTACGCCGGCCTCTTTGCAGATGGCGCCGATCTCGGCAATGGGCAGCACCGAGCCGATCTCGTTGTTGGCGTACATGCAGGTTACCAGGCAGGTGTCGGGCCGGATGGCATCGCGAACCTGAGAAGCGGTGATGTTGTGGCCTTCCTTTACATCCAGAAGGGTGATCTCGTAGCCTTCTTTGGCAAGGGCTTCCAGAGTGTGCAGAACGGCGTGATGCTCAAAGGCGGTGGAAACGATGTGCTTCTTGCCCTTACGCGCCCCCAGCCGGGCGGCGGACACGATGGCCTGATTGTCGGCCTCGCTGCCGCCGGAGGTGAAGATAATTTCTCTGGCCTCGCAGCCAAGGCAGGCGGCGATCCGGGCCCGGGCATCTTCCAGAACCTCCTTGGCCTGCTGACCTACGGAGTGGAGGCTGGAGGGGTTGCCGTAAAATTTATCAAAGCAGGAAATCATTGCCTGCATACTGGTGGAGCTGATTTGTGTGGTAGCGGCGTTATCCGCGTAAACCTGCATAGGATTCATCCTTTCGTGGCTTTCGCCTAGTAGTTGTGTAGGTAATTGTAGCACCCCAATCTGCGGTTGTCAATGGCGGCAGCGAAGGAATTTGACAACAGAGCCATTACCTGCCTGATTTTTCGACTTTTACTGCGTTTAGCTGCCGGAATGCTGCGGCATATTAACACCGCGGGCGAAAATCGAGGGGGTGCGACAATGAAAAAAACCATCGCTATACTGATTTTAATTCTGTCGCTGGCAGCGCCGGCAGCGGCGGCAGAGTATTTGATCCCGGTGGGGGAAGTGGTGGGACTGCAGCTGGACAACGGAACCGTAACCGTAGCGGCTGTGGATTCCCGTTTGGCGGCGGATACGCCGCTGCAGGCCGGCGACCGGCTTTTGCGGATAGCCGGCAGGCAGGTGCGCTGCGCCGCCGATGTTTCCGATGCGCTCCGCGGCGCGCAGGGGACAGTGGAGGTGACGGTGCTTCGGGGCGGCAAGGAGCTGCAGTGGAATTTGACACCGATGGCCACCGCCGAAGGCCCCCGGCTGGGCGTGTACCTGCGCGAAGGCATTACCGGCATCGGTACGATTACCTTTTACGATCCCGATACCGGGAAATTCGGAACGCTGGGTCATGGCGTCAGCGACCCGGCAGAGCAGCTGCTTTCCATGACCGAGGGAACGGCCTACCGGGCAAGGGTGCTGTCGGTTCGCAGGGGCGCGGCGGGAGAGCCGGGGCAGCTTCTGGGCAGCTTCTGCGATACCATCGGGGTGCTGGAGCGGAACACGGAAAAAGGCGTGTTTGGCAATTTGCGGCAAATTCCCTCCGGCGCGGCGGTGGAGGTGGCCCGGCCGGATGAGGTAAAGCCCGGCGGGGCAACGATCCGCTGCTGCGTTTCGGAAGAGGGCGTACGGGAATATTCTGTGGAAATTTTGAAGGTTTATGCCGCCGGACGCTCCGGCGGACGAAATCTGCTGCTGCGGGTCACCGACCCGGCGCTGCTGGAAGCCACCGGCGGCATCGTGCAAGGCATGTCAGGAAGTCCGATTATTCAGGACGGCAAACTGGTCGGCGCCATAACCCACGTGCTCGTGAATGACCCCACAACGGGTTATGGTATTTTTATTGAAAATATGTTAGATGCTGCCGCATAACGGGCGATCGCAGATCGCCCCTACGAACAGAAACAATATACACCGTAGGGGCGAACTGTGTTCGCCCGCTTTTTGTTGCAATTTTCATTGCCCTGTGATAAGATAAACAAAAAGGAGGCGGTTGTTATGATTGAACAGGTTTTGATGATGTCAAATTGTTTACTTAGAAAGGATTATGTGCATGACAACTGCAAGCAATAAATCTATACCTGTTTATGAACTTGTCGGACAGGTGATGACTGATTTGGGCGCGCACTATGAAATTCTGATTCTTCGCTTTGGGGAATATGAAATCCATGTAAGCTGCTTTGCCCGGATCATCCACGACGGAAAAATTCTACTTACAACCCAGGATTATCAAAGCTGGGATGAAAAAGACCATAAGCACAACGATATGTACCTCAACATTGCAAAACATGGGGCAACACTGATCGGCCAGAAGGTTCGATCCGTTGAAGTATCGCCGATAAACGATTTGTTCATTGTATTAGGCAATGATAGCAGAATTGAAATATATAATAGCGAGGCGAGCCACAAGTTATCAGAAGAAAGTGAACAGTGGTTCTTTTACAAGCCAAAGGACAAGACATATCCATATTTGAGGGTGACCAACAACGGTGTGGAAACTGAAACCAACGAATAAATAGATTGAGCGCAGGCTGTAAATATCAGCCTGCGCTTTTCAACAACCATCTAAACAGACACTTGCGTTCCCCCAAAAATCAGAATTTGTCGAAAATGCGAGATGTCTTAAAATACGGTTTTTCGAAATTTCATCTATGTCAAGTTAAGGACAGCGGTTGATAGGTGTAAAAACCTGCCTTTTACCTGCAAAAACGCATATAAAGCGCATAAAAACACAAAATTCTTTTGTCCCCTACTTGACACAGAAGTGTCCGGCTCACCGATTATACAGGACGGGGAGCGATGCGACCGCCGCCGGTGGCGGATGAAGGGAGCTGAGCGAGTGGCAGCGGTCGATAAAATCGAGGATAAGCGTAAGCCCGAAGATTTTATCGGGCACCGCAACAGGAAAAACTGGTCGGCGCGGTCACCCACGTCCTCGTCAACGACCCCACCACGGGCTATGGAATATTTATAGAGAACATGCTGGATGCTGCAGCTTAACGGGCGATCACAGATCGCCCCTACGGATTCTACCAAACAATCTCGTAGGGGCGAACTGTGTTCGCCCGCGGGCGGCAGGTTGCCGCCCCTACACCCGAAAACCCACATTTCCAATGTAGGGGCGGTTATCAACCGCCCGCAAAAAGGGACGGATTCCCATGCCTGCTAACGCAGGCTCGGAATGACAGAGGAAGCAGGAAGGATGCAGCGATTTTCGATTCCCTCTGTCATTGCGAGCCAGTGATCACACTGGCGTGGCAATCCGTCACCATAAAAGAAAGGAGAATTCAATATGGATTTCTACAAAGTACCCATTGGCTTCGGCATGGCACTAGCTGTGAATGAGCCGGCGATGAACGCCTATTCCGCCATGACCGAAGATCAAAAGCAAGCAATACTGAACAAGGCCCACAACACCCGCAGCGAAAAGGAGATGCACGACCTTGTAGCATCTCTGGCAAAGGGCACAATGTAATAACGCGGGGCGGCTATCAGCCGCCCAAATTCCTATTGACATTCCATATCCGTGGATTTCTGTTCGTTTTCGGTCATGTCGTATGTATGCAGCATGACGCCCCATGTCTGCCGACATAAAGCTTGGGCAAGATTCTGCTGCGAATCTTGCCCAAATCCCATTTTTTGTTGTGACGGAATTACAGAGCGGCCTTGATCTTTTGAATCATTTCGTCGTACTCAGCATCGGTGAGGAAGGTCTTTTGGGGATTCATCGCGAAGGTCGTACCCCATTCGTATCCACCACTATACTTGGGGACCAGGTGGAAATGCAGATGGCAGCCGCCGTCACCGTAGGCGCCGTAGTTGAGTTTATCCGGATGGAAAACCTTGTGGATCGCGTTGGCAGCGGCAGCCACATCTTCAAAGAACAGGACGCGCTCCTCGGCGCTGATGTCCACCAGCTCGCTGACATGATCTTTGTAGGCAACAATAACACGACCGGGATGACTCTGCTCCTTGAACAGAATCAGCTGACTTACCTTCAGGTCGCAGATCTTAATGCCAAAACCAGCCAGAATGTCGCCACCCATGCAGTAACCGCAGCTTTGATCTTTCATATAAAATTCCTCCTTTATTGGGACAGTCAGCACATAACCGCCCCGGCATATGCCGATATTTATAATACCTCAAAAGGGGAAAAAATGCAATTGCCAGTTTGCTCCGCCGCGCCCACAACATGTAGCATTACAATTGATGTGAGACCAAGCGTATAGAAAAAGGCGATTGAGTTCGTTAGAATAAAGTTACCACACTCAACACTAACGAAAGGAACTCAACCGCCATGAATAGTGTAGCACAAAAATCCAAAAAGAACAAGA
>JAZSGN010000018.1:0-54424 GCA_045532755.1 Faecousia sp. | reverse complement strand
CTCCCTTGTAGATGTCAAAATTGGCATTTTTTACGGCACGAACCGCACTATCACCCTTACCGAAGGTGATATCCACATTCTTTACAGAAAGGAGGATCTCCTTGCCGTTTTCGGCAATGGGGCCGTGCTCAGGCAAGCAGGACTTGCGATTTTTCAATTTGCTCACAACGGCACCTCCTTAAATATTAAAAGCATCTGTAAGCTTTTCGTGGATATTCTGAATGATCTCCGGCTTCTCTACCTTGGGCGCTCTGGGATCCAACAGCCAGGTCTTCGCGAAGTGGGTATCGCTGACCTGGAACATAGGAGGCTCCTTCAGGGTATCGACCCGCAGGCAGTAGGGATTCCGGGGTGCAAAGGCATCACCAACGATCTTATTATAAAGGGAGGGAGGTGTGCCGGTAATGGAATAGAGTTTCGTGTTGCGCTGGGCCAGCTGGGGCAAAGAAGACAGCAGCGCCCAGGTATAGGGGTGCCGGGGGTCATAGAAGACCTCTTCTGCAGTACCCAGCTCGATCATCTGACCGGCATAAAGCACAGCCACACGGTCAGCCACGTTGGCAACAACACCCAGGTCGTGGGTAATGAAGACGATGGTGTAGCCGAATTCCTTCTGCAGGTCCTTGATCAGCTTCAGGATCTGAGCCTGAATGGTAACGTCCAGAGCCGTGGTGGGCTCGTCACAGATCAGAATGCCGGGATTTGCCGAAAGCGCGATGGCGATTACGATACGCTGACGCATACCGCCGGAGAACTCAAAGGGATACTGGTAGAACCGCATACGGGGCTCGGCAATACCCACTTCTTCCATCAGCTCGATGGCCCGCTCCTTTGCCATGGCGGGGGTGACCACATAGACCACCTTGGAAGCCTTGTCCCGGAGATAGTCGATGATCTCGATGCTGCGGGCCTTGAAATCCACAGAGCCGGCCTGGGCGATCAGCATTTCATAGCGCTGCTCCAGACGGTCGATGGCGGTGAGAATGTCGGCCTTCAGCTCCTCCAGATCGTAGACATTCTTGGGAATGACCTTCCAGTCCACATTCTTGCCCTTGGCAATGAGGGCCTCTCTCTTCTTGGTCTGGCGGGCAAACCGGGCTTCTTCCAGAGGATTGTTCTTAACGGCGCTGAAGTAGCGCTCGATGGCATCCATCAGGGTGGAGCGGAAGGTATAGGCAGCGATGTCCTTGGTAACTACCAGACGGTCGATGCTGTCTTCCACCTGATCTGCCAGCGCCTTTGCATAGGCTACGGCAGCCTTGTGAACCAGCTCGCCCTGATAGTAGGCCTTAGCCTCTGCCAGCTTGGGCAGAACTGCCTTCTTCTTCTCCAGGTAGGTGTTGAAGGAATGCTCCACGCCCTTCATTTCCGCATCGATAAAGGCGAACATGAAGTTCTCGTTCAGATAGTTCAGGGTCAGGTCTTCCAGCTCCTGGGCAGACTTCTTGCTCAGGTCCTCGCCGGGATTCTTCATGGCATAGAAGCCAATGCGGAAGAAGTTGGGGGTCTTCTGAGCCTGCATCTTTTCCAGCAGGGTCTTCAGCTTGTTCAGCAGAGCGCTGACATGTTCAGACAGACCCTCTTCCTTGCCGGCAGTGCCGATGGCAGCCGTCAGCTCCTCAGCAAGGGCGTTCAGCTCGGCGCCGGACTCGGCGGTGAAATAGGGGTCAGCGATCTTCTTCAGCTCTGCCTTGTAATGCTTCAGAACAGCCTTAACATCCAGGTTCTGGTTCTTGCTCATGCGGAACAGGAAGTCCTCAATGGAGGAAACCAGACCGGCAGCGGTGGTAGAAGAAGTGTTGTAGCTGTTCTCCAGCTTGTTGGCCTCGATGCAGAAGCGGTCAAAAGTCTGGATCATTTCCTTGATCTCGGCCTCTTTTTCGGGCTGGGCAGCGATCATATGCTCCTGCAGCAGCTTGAGCATATTGTTGAACTGGGTGCGGGCCTCCTTGCGGCTGGTCTTATTCTTCAGCAGCATGGCCTCGGTAATCTGCTTGCCGATCTTAACGATGGGATTCAGGCTGGACAGCGGGTCCTGGAAGATCATAGAGATCTTGTCGCCCCGGATCTCGCACATATCCTCTTCGGAAATCTTCAGAAGATCCTTGCCGTCGTAGTGGATCTCGCCGCTTTCCACGATGGCGTTGCCTGCCAGAATGCCCAGAATGGCCTTGGAGGTAACGGACTTGCCGGAGCCGGACTCGCCAACGATGGCCAGGGTCTTGCCCTTTTCCAGAGAGAAGGAGATGTCGCGCACGGCCTTGACCTGACCGTTGGTGGTGCGGAAGGAGATTTTTAAGTTCTTTACATCTAAAATATTTGCCATAGTTTAATCCTCCACGCCCCGAAGTGCCGGGTTGAACGCATCACGCAGGCCGTTGCCGAACAGGTTGAAGCAGATCATCAGCAGGGAGATGATCAGCGCCGGATACAGCATCAGGTGGGGGTAGTTGGTCCAGATATTGCTGGCGTCAGACAGCAGCGTACCCAGAGAGGTCTGCTGCGCGTTGCCCAGCTTGATAATACCCAGGAAGGACAGCATACTCTCCGAAAGGATAACGCCGGGAATGACCAGCGCAGAGGAGGTGATGATGGTGCCAAGGGTATTGGGGAAGATGTGCTTCCAGATGATCCGTCTGTCCCGGGCGCCCAGAGTCCGGGCAGCCATGACATATTCCTGATTCTTGAAACGGTAGAACTGGGTACGCACACGGCCGGCGGTTCCGATCCAGCCGGTCAGCACGTAGGCGAAGAGCAGGCTGGGAATGGCGCCCACCTTTTTCGCCAGATGGATCTGGAACAGCGTTGCCACAACGATGAAGGGAACGCCGGAAAGAATGTCGGTAATACGGCACAGAATGATATCCACCCAGCCGCCGTAGTAACCTTCCACCGCGCCGTAGGCAGCGCCGATGATGAAGTTGATGACCGATACGCAAACGGCCACCAGCAGAGAGAGCTGAATGCCGCCGGCGATCCGCAGAGCCAGATCGTAGCCCTGACTGTCGGTGCCCATCAGGTAGTCGGGAGTGAAGCCATAGAGATACTGATAGTAGTTATAGTAGAGCACACGGATCTTGAACTGAGCGGTCTCCAGAGTACCGCCGCCGGTGTACTGCCAGTACATCAGGTTGCCCTCGGCATCCCGCTTGTAGTTATCCTCCAGCACCAGCTCTTCGCTGTAGCTGGCGGTTTTGTAGGTGCCGTCGGCACGGGCGGTCAGGGGCATAGAGCCGGCCTGCTTCATCTTGTACCAGTTGTTGGCATCTTCAAAATCGGGGTTATACTCGTTGTTCTCGATCAGGGGGTACAGCACCTGCAGGCCGGTGGCTTCCTGCCACTCCACGATCCGCTGGTACTCCGCCTGCTCCACGCTCTTATAGATGAAGCCTACCTGCAGGTAGTTATCCACCTTGGTGGTAAAGTAGTTGACCATCTTCTTGTTGGGCAGCATCTGCTCATAGGCCCGCTTCAGGCGGATCACCGGCTGGTAATCGCTGTCCATCGCCTCGCCCAGAGAAATCACAGAGCCATCCTGCCCCTCGGCGGCAACGCCGATGGCAATGGTCTTGATATACACGGCCTCGTTCATATTCTGGGTGACCGCGCCGTTGAGAATGCCGAAGGGAGCCAGAGCGGCAACACGGCCCGGCTTTTTGGCATAGGTGCCGCACATGAAGGTGGAATCATGGGTGGTGATCAGCAGGGGGGCAAGGAAGGAGTACAGCACGATGCCAATGATGATAATGGCGGCGATGACGGATGCCTTGCTCTTGCGGAAGCGGATCCACGCATCCTTAAAATAGCCAATGGGCTTGTCTTCAAATTTCTTATCGGAGATCCGGTCTCCGCTGTGGACAAAGGAAAACTTGTCCTTAGGAATATTGTAGTTCATATCTGCCATATTATTTTTCTCCCATTCTGATCCGGGGATCGATAAATCCGTAGCTGATATCCACCAGAATGTTGGCCAGCAGACCTATGAAGGTATAGAACACGGTATCGGCCATAAACACATCGTAGTCGAACAGATTGATGGCTTTGATATAAAGCTGACCAACGCCGGGAATGGAGAAGATCTGCTCGATGATCATAGAACCGGCCAGAACGCTGATGAAAGAACCGATGATCATGGGCAAAATGGGAACCATGGCATTCTTCAGCGCGTGGCGGGAAGTGGCCTGCGCCCGGGTCAGACCCTTGGTGCGTGCAAGCAGCATATAGTCGGAGGTCAGGGTTTCCGTCAGCTCCGCACGGGTAAAGCGGCACAGACCGGCGATCTCACCAAAGGACAGAGCCAGAACCGGGGCAATCATGCTGTAGAACATCTTCCAGGTAAACCAGGAGCCGCCGGCATCCGCCAGAGAATACACCTGCAGCGGCAGCAGGTCCAGCTTGAAATACAGGAAATACTGCACCAGGAAGGCGTAGACATAGCTGGGAACGGAAACGAACACCATAACACCGGTGGAGATCAGGCTGTCCTGCCACTTGTTCTTCTTAACAGCGGCATAGATGCCCAGACCAATACCGATGGGGATGGACAGGATCAGGGAATACACGTTAACCAGCACCGTAGGCAGCAGGCGGCTGGTCAGAACATCCATAGCCGGCTCGCGAACCTGAATATACCAGGAGGTGCCGAAATCCCACTCGGTAAAGATGTTGGTAAGGTAAATTTTATACTGAACCAGCAGAGGTTCCTCGTAGCCCAGCGCTTCCCAACGGGAGGCAATGACAGCTGCCAGGGTCTTGTCGGTAGGCATTTCTCTGGGGAGCATACGAATCAGCATAAAGCAGATGGTGGTGATGACGAACAGAACAAACACCATCAGCGCCAATCTCTTGAGTACGTATTTTGTCATTCTCATGTGTGCATCTTCTCCTTTTGCTGTAGTGACAGAGAATCATCAGAAGCGGGAATACCCGCGGACGCCGCTGTTCTTCGCTGGAGATTATTTTGCCCATAATCCTCAGCGAAAAACAGTAGCACCAGATAAAAACGGCAGCAGCGCCGGAAAATCGGCGCCTGCACCGGGAGAAAAAACTCTCTCCATATACCCAACCAAGCCAGGAGAGGCTACGCCTCCCCTGGCCGGTGGTTACATTAAGTCAGAAACTTCGCAGTGTTACGAAATTATTCGTAGCTCAGCTCGCCGCCCTGAGAAGCGACATACTCAGCCCACTCAGCGTCGTTGTAGTTGTAGGTCATCAGTTCCAGACCGCCGAAGCCGTACATGATGTTGTACTCCTCGGTGTAGTAGCTCAGCTGGTAGGACAGCAGAGAAGCGATACAAGAACCAGCCAGAGGAATCCGGTAGAACTTCTTCAGGTACTCCTCTTCCATGGTGGCGGTGACCTTCAGCTTAACGGAGAAGTCAGAGTTAGCATAGGGACCGGTACCAACCAGGGCACGGCTCCAATCCTGCCAGGTCATGGTGACATCCTCGCCGTCGATGTTGACGGTCAGGGTCTCAACAGAGGGATCCCAGCAAGCGCTCTCGTTGATGTCGTACTGCTCGGTGTCGCAGTAGACCTGCATGTTACGGAAGGGATAGAAGGCAGCGCCGCCCCATGCGCCGTAGCCGATAGCGTACTCGCCCTTGCCAACATCGCCGTAACGGTCGTTGATGTTGTCGATGCCTTCCAGAGTGACAGCGCCGAAGCCGGAGCCTTCGATGGCGGCATTCAGGTAGGAGTTCATCTTGGCAATCTGGTTCTGGTCAGCGGAGTCCAGAGCGCCCTTCTTGTAGCCGATACGGATGTGGATGGGATCACCGGCCTTGTACAGGCCAGCAGCAACCAGCTCATCGCAAGCGGTCTTCATCAGGTTCTTAGCCTCGGTCAGGTTGTAGCCGTTGACGGAGTCATAAGCGTCCTTCAGGGTAGCGTAGGGAGTGCCCTCGCCGTAAGCAACATTGTACAGGTTGCAGACAGCCTGCATAGCCTCTTCGTTGTTGCGGTACATGGAGCAGGTATGGTTGTATTCGTCGTAGAAGTACAGGTTGTTCATCAGCGCGTAAGCGGGCTTGTAGCCGGCGGTAGCGGTGACCCAGTCTGCACGGTCGATGGCCAGGGAGAAGGCCTTACGGAAGTTGATGTTGGACAGAACAACAGAGTTGGTGTTGCCCTTGGAAACGTCCATTTCCTTCAGAGCGTCAACATCGGTGTTGAAGAAGAAGGACATGGTGTAGGTCTCATCCACACGGTACATCTGAGTGGAGGAGGTGTAAGCGGTGATCTCGTCAGCGGGAGGAGCCCACTCGCCCAGCTCGCCCTTCATGAAGGCCTGCTTGGCAGCCTCATCGGTCATAACGTCGATGATAACCTTGGTGGTCTGATACTGACGGACGTTCTCGCCGTCAACCAGGTAATCGGTGAAGGCGTACAGGTAGCCGTCGGAGTTCTTCTCGTAGTTGTACCAGTTCTCGTTCTGAACGAAAACGATCTGCTTGTCGGGCTGCAGGGACTCGATCTTGTAAGGACCATAGGACATGGTGGTCTCGATGCTGGTGCCGTAGTCGGTGGTGACCAGGGTACCGGTGGTGTCCTTACCGGCTTCGTACAGATCCTCGTAAACCAGCCAGTTGGAGGTGCAGGAGGTCAGGAAGTAGTTGTAGTCGATCTGAGCCTGCGTGACGTAACGGATGGTGTAGTCGTCAACCTTGTAGCAGCCGACTTCATCATAGGTAGCGCCCATACGGTCGTTGTTCTTGAAGACCATAGCGTAAGCTTCGTAGCCGCCGCCAACTTCCAGGTAAGCGCCGTAGCCGGCATACAGGGAAGCGCCGGAGAACTCGTCAGTACCCTTGCCGTCGGCAGAGTAAGCGGTCTCGTCCTTAATGTTTACGTACTGGGGGCAAGCGTTGCCGGCAGCATCCACATAGCCTTCAGCGCCCCAGAAGTTCCAGCAGTCGATGTAGACTTCACCGGCAGCAACGGCATCCGCCAGGGAGCCGTAAACACCGGTGTAGCCAACATACATGCCTTCGTCCTTGGAGTAGTAGTAGGCATTGCCGCCTGCGACAGCGGACTCGCCGTCGTAGTACAGGTTAGCGCGGTAGTTCTTCATGTCGGGGTCCAGCAGAGCCTTCATGGAGTAGATGTAGGTGTCGGCATTGATGGGGGTGCCGTCTTCCCACTTCATATCGGGGTTCAGCTTGATCTCGAAAACGTAGCCCTTAACGGTGTCGGCAACAGCCTGGCCTTCGGGCAGGGTGACCTTATACTTGGTCAGGTCGTCCTGGTGATCAGCGGTAACGTCGGTGACGCTCTCTGCTGCCTTGAATACCCACTGGTAAACACCATTTTCGCTGTCCTTAATGGACATGGTGGCCAGAGGAGTGCTCAGGTAAGACAGAATGGAATCATCGGCATTCGTCTCCCAGGAGTGGGGGTTCCAGTTGTTGCCCAGAGAAGTGGAGTAGCTGCGATAAGTATAATCGCCGGACAAACCTTCACCCGCGTTGTTGTTACAAGCGGCCAGAGATACGATCATCACGACAGCCAGCAACAGTGCAAGGATCTTTTTCATTGTTTCTTCCTCCTATTTCAAAATAGTCTGAAATGTTTTTATTCACAAAAGTATACATCTCAGATACACCTTCGTGAATAAATTATGACCATTGTACTCCAAAACGCCCTGCTTGTCAAATCCTTTTTGGTGGTTTTCCCTATTTTTTCCGCGGTTTTGTATTTTTCGAGCGGACAGTTGTCACCATGCGGCGCATTTTTCCAAAAAACCAGGTTTCCCCCATGCATACGCTTTATGCATTTTTGCATAATTTCCTGCAGGCGCTCTTTTGAGCCGCTGTCGAATTGGCTTGCTTTTTTATATTGTACATGGTAAAATACTACAATCACGTACCGAAAGGAGGGAATGTATGCGTAAGCTCCTGTGCCTGCTGACGGCCCTGCTGCTTCTGGCGCTGTGCGCCATGCCCGCCGGCGCGGTCACCGCCGCCACCCATATCCAAAGCCATACCATCGTCGCTTCCGACGGCAGCTGCACCGTAACCGTAAATGTTACCGTGCATCTGGACACCGCCGTGGCAGACCTGGTGTACCCCATTCCCTCCGGCGCCAGAGAGGTGACCCTCAACGGCTCCGCCGCCCGGACCCGCCGGGTCGGAGGCGAAACGGTGATAGACCTTTCCAAGATCATCGGCTCCACCGCCGGCGACTACACCTTCAGCGTAGGCTACAGCCTCGCCAACACCGTCAGCCGCAACGACCTGGGGCAGCTGGAAATGAACCTGCCCATTCTCAGCGGCTTTGCCTTCCCGGTGCAGCAGCTGGACTTTACCGTGACCCTCCCCGGCGCGCCGGAAAACAAGCCTGCCTTTTCCAGCGGCTATCACAACACCAGCATTGAATCCAGCATTTCCGTGACCCAGACCGGCAACGCCATTCAGGCCGGGGTGACCCAGACGCTGAAGGACCGGGAGACCCTCTCCATGAAGCTGCTGGTTTCCGAGCAGATGTTCCCTCAGGACCCGGTAAGGGTGCTGGCCAGCGGTCTGGACACCGTTGCCATGTATGCCTTCGGCATTCTGGCGCTGCTGTATTGGGTATTCTGCCTGCGCTGCAGGCCGGTTTTCCGCACCCACAGCGCCACCGCCCCCGACGGCCTCACCGCCGGACATCTGGGCTGCGGCCTGACCCTTTCCGGCGCGGACCTGACCATGATGGTATTTTCCTGGGCCCAGCTGGGCTATATCCTGATCCATCTGGACGACAACGGCCGGGTGGTGCTCCACAAGCGGATGGAAATGGGCAACGAGCGCAGCAGCTTTGAAAATCTTTGCTACAAGAAGCTCTTCGGCGGACGGCGGCAGGTGGACGGCTCCGGCTACCACTACGCCCAGCTTTGCCGCCGGGTAGCCAGCAAATGCCCCGATATCCGCAGCCTTGTGCGCCGCCGCTCCGGCAGCCGCCGGGTATTCTGGCTTTTGTGCGTGCTGAGCGCCCTCTTCTGCGGAACTGTCTTCGGCCGCACCATCGCCGGCGATGCGGCGCTGGCTGTGGTAGTGGTGCTGCTGGTCAGCCTTCTTTGCGCTGCCGCCGGCTGGGCGGTGCTGCAGCTGCCCGGCTGCCTGCATATCCGCAAGCCCGAACAGCTGGCAGCGGGAATCGCCGGCTGCCTGCTGTGGCTGCTGATGGGCCTTGCCGCCGGCAACATCCTGGCGGCTCTCGGCATGGTGGCCTTCCTGCTTCTGATGGGCCTTGCCGGCGCTTACGGCGGACGGCGTACAGAAAACGGACGGCAGATCGCCTGCCAGATCCTGGGCTTCCACCGGTATCTGCGTACCGCCTCCACCGGCGATCTGCAGCGGCTGCAGCGGAACAATCCGGAATATTTCTTCTCCCTTGCTCCCTACGCGTTGGCTATGGGTCTGGAAAAAACCTTCGCCAAGCGGTTCGGGCCGACCCGCCTGCCCGGCTGCCCCTGGCTGACCACCGGCATGGACGGCCACATGAACGCGCTGGAATGGAGTCAGGTCATGCGCCGCACCGCAGACGCCCTGGATGCCCGGCAGAAGCGGCTGCGTTTTGAGCGGCTGCTAAGCAAATAAAATCCTCCGCGGTCATTGCAAGATGGCCGCGGATTTGCTATAATAACCAAAAACCCCAAAGAGGTGACAGTATGAACCGGCCCTGCGATCACATCGCGGTATTCGATTCCGGTGTGGGCGGCATCAGCGTGCTGCGGCAGCTGCTTCGGCTGATGCCCGATGAACAATATATCTACTACGGCGATTCCGCCAACGCCCCCTACGGCTCCCGGCCGGAAGCGCAGGTGCGGCAGCTGACGCTGGATGCGGCAGAAAAGCTGACGCGGCAGGGCATCAAGGCCCTTGTGGTAGCCTGCAATACCGCCACCGCCGCCGCCATCGACCAGCTGCGCCGGCAGTACCCGGAGCTGGTGGTCATCGGCATTGAGCCGGCCATCAAGGTGGCAGCCGACCGGTATCCCGGCGGCACCATCGGCGTGCTGGCCACCCCGGTAACTCTGGAAGGCGAAAAATTCAGCCGCCTTTCCCGGCGGCTGGCAGGCAGCTGCCGGCTGATCTCTCTGCCCGCCCCCGGTCTTGCCCGGCTGGTGGAAGCGGGCAAGGCCAATTCCGAGGAATCGGAGGCCCTTTTGCGGCAGCTTCTGGAGCCCTGGGCCGGTAAGCTGGACGCGCTGGTGCTGGGCTGCACCCACTACCCCTTCGCAGCCGCCACCATCCGGAAGATCCTCGGCAGCGGCACCGCCCTGATCGACGGCGGCGAAGGCACTGCCCGGGAGACCCGGCGGCGTCTGGCGGAAAAGGGGCTGCTTTGGCAGGGTCCCGGCAGCATCCGCATGGAAAACAGTATGCCCGGGCCGCAGATGCCGGCCCTCGCGAAAAAGCTGATGGAAGAAGAGGTGTGATACCATGGCAGACATTCTTGTGATCGGTATTGCCGGCGGCAGCGGCAGCGGAAAAACCACCCTGACCAAAAATCTGGTAGAATACTTCGGTGACGATGTAACGGTAGTCAGCCATGACAACTACTACAAACGCCGGGACGACCTTACTTACGAGGAGCGGTGCCTGATCAACTACGATGAGCCCGCCGCCTTCGATACCCACCTGATGGTGAGCCAGCTGCAGCAGCTTCGCGCCGGCGAAGCCATCGACTGCCCGGTATACGATTTCACCCAGCACAACCGCAGCAGCGAAACCGTCCGCATCCTGCCCCGGAAGGTCATTCTCGTAGAGGGCATCCTGATCTTTGAAAACCCCCAGCTGCGGGAGCTGATGGATGTGCGGATCTTTGTGGATACCGATGCCGATATCCGCATCTGCCGCCGCATCCGCCGGGATGTACGCAAGCGGGGCAGAAGTCTGGAGTCGGTGATCGAACAGTATCGCAACACCGTAAAGCCCATGCATGAAAAGTATGTGGAACCCAGCAAGAAATATGCCCACATTGTTGTGCCGGAAGGCGGCAAAAACGCCGTTGCGCTGGACATTATTATCGGCCATCTTCGTCGCCATCTGGCGAAGGAGGAGGAAACTCAGTGAAACCGGAGGCCATTATTTTTGACATCGACGGCACGCTGTGGGACTCCACCACCCTGGTGGCAGAGGGCTACAACCTGCAGCTTCGCAAAGAGGGGCTGGAGCATCTGTGCGTAGATGCCGCTACCTTAAGCCGCCTCTTCGGCAAAGTGATGACGGAAATCGCCGATGCCATTTTTGCTGAAATTCCGGTACCGGAGCGCTACGCTCTCATGGAGCGCTGCATGGAAACGGAAAACAATTATCTGCAAAGCCACAGCTGCCCCATCGGCTACCCCGGCATTCTGCCCACCATGCAGGCCCTTCACAGCCGCTACCGGCTCTTTATCGTAAGCAACAGCCAATGCGGCTACCCGGAGCTTTGCATGGAAAAGCTGGGCATCGCCCAGCTGATTGAAGGCCATCTGTGCTTCGGCGACACCGGCACCTCCAAGGGCATCACCATCCGCCGCCTGATGGAGCGCCACGGCATCGCCTCGGCGGTGTATGTGGGCGACACCCAGGGCGACTACGAAGCCACGCTGGAAGCGGGCATTCCCTTTATCTGGGCGGCCTACGGCTTCGGCACGCCGGCAGGCTGTCACGCAAAAATCAACAGCTTTTCGGAGCTGATGAATGTATCCTTATAAATTAAGAAAGGAAGTAATTCGTATGATCGTATGTCCCTTCAAAGAACTGGGCCGCTACGCGCCCATCATTCCCGGCCTGCAGGAGGCTCTGGACGCAGTCGCCAACCTGCAAAGCTATGAACCCGCCACCATCCAGCTGTCCGGCGGCAACAAGATTCTGGTACAGGCCGGCCCCACCAAGCCCTGGGCAGGCGCGGAACTGGAAGCCCATCGGGAATATCTGGATATTCAGTACATCGTTAAGGGCCAGGAAGTCGTAGGCTGGGCTCCTGTTGAGACCCTGACCCTCTCCGGCGAATTCAACACCGCCAAGGACAAGGGCATGTACGCCGGCCTGAACGACACCATGCTCATCCGCGAAGGCTACTGCTACGTAGTCTACCCCGAAGATGCCCACGCCCCCGGCAAGCATCTGGATCAGCCCGGTGAATTTGTAAAGCTGGTCATTAAGCTGAAGGTATGAGTCTTGCGGTGGATTCCACCTGCCTGCAGTGCCACCTGAACCGCAGCCTGCAGACCGCCCGCGCCTTAGGGGACGAAGCCGCCGCCACCGCCTTTGCCAAGGACCTGATGCGGCTGTATCTTTCCGCCCCGGAGGGGGTCAGCTCCCCCTGGTTCGGGCCGGCTACCGCCGACCTTCTGCAGCGCTACTACAATCTGGACCCCAACCGCTATCAGGAAGAGAAACGGTTTTCCAACGAATTCGTTCTGCAGCGGCTGGACAGCCTTACCGCCCAGATAAATTCCGCGAAAGACCCGGTGAAGCAGGCTCTGCAGCTGGCGATTCTGGGCAACTATCTGGATTTTGCCGCGCTGCAGGGGCAGGTGCATTTCGATCAGTTGGAAGATATGCTGGCCCGGGCCGGTGAGCTTATGCTGGACGAAGGCTGCTATCAGGGGCTGCTGAGCCAGCTGCAGCAGGCAGAGCGGCTGCTGTATCTGACGGACAACGCCGGCGAGATCGTTTTCGACCGGCTCCTTGCCCAGACTCTGCAGCGGCGTTTCCCCCACCTGCAGATCACCTTCTGCGTTCGCGGCGGCTATATCCACAACGATGCCACCCGGGAGGACGCGGCGGCCATCGGGTTGGAATTTCCCGTCATCGACAACGGCAACCGGGTCGGCGGCACCGAGCTTTCCCTGCTGGGAGAAGCGGCGAAGGAAGCCTTCGCCCGGGCGGATGTGATCCTTGCCAAGGGCATGGGCAACACCGAAACCCTCCTCGGCTGCGGCTATAACATCTACTACGCCTTTTTGATCAAATGCCCCCGGCTGGCGGAGCATTTCGGAAAACCCCTGATGACCCCCATGCTGGTTTGGGAACAATCCCAATAACAAAAAGAGATGCACCAAGGTGCATCTCTTTTTTTGTTTGTCAATGCGGATTCCCACGGTCGCTTTGCTCCCTCGCAGTGACAGAAGGACTTTCCAATTTTCCTGTCATTGCGAGGGCCGTCAGGCCCGTGGCAATCCGTTGCTTACCGAACAGCCCTCAGCTTACCTGATTTTCGCTGGTGGTGACATCGCCGATCTCTCCGACTTCAAAGTAGATATCCAGCAGCTCCCGGGCAACCACCGCCATGGAACTACCCTTACCCACCTGCTCGCCGTAAACGGCAATGGCAATCTGGGGATCGTCATAGGGGGCGTAGCACACGAAGGCGCCGTTATCGGAAGCGCCGGCTTTATCCGTTTCCGCAGTACCGGTCTTGCCGGCTACGGCAATGGGATAGTCGCCGAAGACCTTGTAGCCGGTGCCCATTTCATTGGAAACCACCAGCCGCATGCCCTGGGTATAAGAGAGGTAGGCATCGTTGGGAATATTCAGAATATCGAGAATTTCCGGCTTATTCTCCTCTACCAGACTGCGGTAGTCGGTGGATACCACCCGGTCCAGGAAGGTGGCGGCGAAGCGGGTTCCTTTATTGGCCAGCGTGCAGACATACACGCAAAGCTGCAGAGGCGTGAACCGGTTATCCGCCTGACCGATGGCGGCCAGAACCTGGTCCGCGGCGAACCAACCCTTGTCGCTGCCGGTGTACAGCTTTTGCTTGGTTTCCTTATTGGCCCGGTGGCCGATGTTCTCATTCAGCTCCACGCCGGTGGGCTCGCCCAGACCGAAGCCCTTGGCGGTAGAATCCAGCATTTCCAGAGAAATATGGTCGCCGCACTCATAGAAGAAGTAGTTGCAGGACACGCACAGCGCCTGGGCAGCGTTGATATGGCCGTGGGTCGTTCCCTTGCTGGTATACACCAGACAGGTGGGCATAAAGTCCTTGTTACCGGCCTCGGCGTAGGTCATAAACACGCCCAGGTCCTCGATGGTATCGGCCATATTGATGTAGCCCGCCCGCATGGCTGCGGTGAGGGTACACATCTTATAGGTAGAGCCGGGGGGATAGGCCGCCTGCAGCGCCCGGTTATACATGGGCTTCAGGGGGTCTTCCATAATCGCGGCATAATTTTCCCGGAAGGTGGCAAGGTCATAGCCGGGGTAGCTGGCGCAGGCCAGAATCTTTCCGGTCTTCACTTCCATAACCACCACCGCGCCGCCCTGAGCATCCTTGCCGTCGGCCTTGGGGTCGTCGGCATCCCGCAGCTCGCCGATCAGCTCCGCAAGCTGATCCTCAGCGGTCATCTGCAGGCTGATGTCGATGGTAACCTCCACGTTGTTGCCCGCCTTGGGCTCTACGGAATAATAGGATTCCAGCAGCTCGCCGTCGGGGGACATTTTGTCCACACGCCAGCCGTCGGTGCCATGGAGGTACTCTTCAAATGCCTGCTCAAAGCCGCTCTTGCCCACATGGGCATCCATGGAATAGCCCAGTTCTTTGTAGTATTCCCACTCCGAGGCATCCATGGCGCCCACAAAGCCCAGAATATGGGAGGCGTAGGTGGTGTAATACTCCCGGACGGTGGAGGATTCCACGTTCAGGCCCGGCACATTCAGCTCCAGAATGGCGGAGCGGGCCTCATCGGCGGCGTCCTCGATAAACACATAGATGGGCAGGTTGGTCAGGTTTCGCAGGGTCAGCTCATAGCGGACGCCGATGACCAGACGGGCATCCTCATCGGACCATTCTTCGGGAATATCGTAGCTTTCCCGCAGCTTCTGGATCAGCAGCGGGGCGGTGATATCCGAGTCCAGATTTCCACGCTCCGGCAGATAGGCCTGAAAATAACCCTGCCATGTGGAATTAAACTGATCCAGCGTATACTCAAAGGGCCGCTCCCGGGTCACGGGAAAATGGTCGTTATACTCGATTCCCAGCTCCTGACACAGCTTCACCAGATTGTAGATAGCCTGATTGGGATTGGGAGAGCTGGTCAGAACATAGTGGTTGATGGCCAGATCGTAACTGGCCCGGTTGCCCACCAGAACATTACCGTTGCTGTCGAGGATGTCGCCCCGGGCAGCCTTGACACGGGTAATGGTAGTGTAATAGGTGGAGTTGTCGATCTTGCCGCCGTCGGTATCGATGATCTGCAGCTTATACAGCCGCCAGCCAAAGAAGCCCGCCACCAGCAGCATGATCAAAACCAGGCCCCGACCCCGGCGCAAGCTTACTCTTTCCATGTTTCGCCTCCGATCTTGCCAATGGCCGCCGCTGCCGGATATACCACCGGCACAGCCGCCATAGTCAGCGCTGCCGTAACCGCAAAGCCTACCCAACGGCCGGGGTAGGTCAGACCCCAAACCAGTCCGGCGGCAAAGCTGAGCCCTTCATAGATGGCCATGCAAAGGATCAGGCACAGCAGCTGGGTGCCAAAGCTTTTCTGCAGATAGCTTTCCCGGAACATGGTCACCACCAGCGCCGTTATGGTGATCAGGGGCATGGCAAAATATTCCTCTCCCGGATTGGAGAACATATACGCCGCCGATGCCAGCAGCACAAACAGGCAGCAGCGCTGGCTTCCCTCTGTCAGGCAGATGATAAAAATGGCAAAGGGAACCAGATCCGTTGTGGCGCCCATGATCCGCACCCGGCACAGCACCACATCCTGCACCACCGAAAGCACCAGCAGAAGCAGCGCATACAGCGCCCATTTCAAAAACACCTGCCGCTGTTTTTTGGTTAAGTACAGCTTATTGAGAATGCCGGAATCGGTTTTATCCGGCTTGAATTCGTATTTTCTGGCCATAAGTTATCCTACGTTAAATTCTGTCAGAATGAACACCTGCTCCAGCGTGTCGATATCCGCCGCCGGCCGCAGCAGAGCAAACTTGGCAACACCGGTGTCGCCGAAACCCGCGTCCACCACATGGCCCATGATCAGGTCACGGGGGTACACCGTAGAGCCGGAGGTGACCACCTGGTCGTTGTTACGGATCACCGCATCGGTGGGCAGATAGTCCATCCGCAGCAGGCCCGGCGGCGAATTCTCGCTGTAGTTGCCGGTGACCATGCCGTTGTAGCCGGAGGAAGCAATCGTTGCGCTGATTTCCAGAGAGGAGTCCAGCACCGTTTTGATCACGGCGTAGTTGCTGCCCACTTCCGTGACCAGACCCACCACTTCGCCGTTGGCGGTGATGGCGCACATACCCACCGCAATGCCGGCGTTGGCGCCCCGGCCGATGGTCAGGCTGCTGGACCAGTCCTTGGAGGTACGGCTGATGACATAGGCATCCACCAGCTTATAATCCTCGTTGGAGGTGGTCAGGTTCAGCAGATCCCGCAGCCGGTCGTTTTCCCGGGCAAGGGAGTCAGCGATCCGGGCATCGTCCTTCATCTGGGAAATTTCTTCCCGGAGCTTGGCGTTCTCCGCCGCCAGGGCTTCATAGCGGAACATATAGCTGTAGAACTGCTCCGCCTGCTCGGTCAGCTTGCTGGCGCCGGTGCGAATGGGGGTCAGAACGCCCTTGACAAACATCTCCCCCACGGTCAGCCCGGTCAGGTTGCCCACTACCGCCAGCAGCACCGCCAGCAGCACGGATACCACCAGCACTACCCGGACTTTTGTGGTAAAATAATGCTTCATTCTCTGTCCTCCATCCATTCCGGCGCTGCCTGACGGAGCATCTGCCCCAGCCGGCACACCGGAAGTCCCATAACATTATAATAATCGCCTACCATTTTCTCCGCAAACAGCGCCGCGCCGCCCTGAATCCCGTAGGCCCCGGCCTTGTCCATGGGTTCTCCGGTAGCAACATAGCGGCGAATCTCCCGGTCGGAAAGGGGGCGGAAATGGATCTGGGTCACCTCGGTGCAGGTCAGCGCCCGGTCGCCCCGCAGCACGGTAACGCCGGTCATTACCTGATGATCCTTCCCCGAAAGCAGCTGCAGCATAGCTGCCGCCTCCGCTTCGTCGGCAGGCTTTCCCAGCACCCGTCCGCCGCAGACTACAATGGTATCCGCCGCCACTACGATATCCTCCGGCTGCCGGGGAATGGCCAGCGCCTTTTCCCGGCTGACCCGGGCCACCTCGTCAAAGGGAGGCTTCGCCGGGTCCATGGCTTCATCGATATCCGCCACCCGGACGGTAAAGGGCAGCCCAAACAGCCCCATCAGCTCTTTGCGCCGGGGCGACTGGGAGGCTAAAATCAGTTCCATAAAGGAATCTCCTTACTCCACACCCCGCAGGTACAGCCCTCTGGTGCAGGCACCGGGGTCAAAGGGTGTGGGATTGTGATAGGAAGCGAGGACTTTGTCCACCTCCCTGGGGTTTTCCGTAGTAAAGTAGAGCCGGTTGGCCCAGATGCCCAGCCGGGACAGGTCTTCCTGCCGGTCCAGCCAGTTCAGCTTCTTGCCGTTGAGCAGCACGCTGCGGCAGGAATTGCCGTCCTTGATCACCGGGAATTCCGCGCCGGTCTTGTCCATCAGCTTCACATTGGTCTGCTGGCAGGCGCATTCGCCGGTTCTGCCCCGAAGGAGGCAGTTTTCCGTGACCATCAGCGGCAGGCGGCCGTAGATCAGCATTTCCGCAGGCACAGCCTTGCTCATATCCCGGATCTGGGGCAGCGTCATCTCAAAGCTGACGGTGGCCGACCGCAGCTCCAGATCCCGCATGGCGTTCATGGCGGCGGAATTAAAAAGATTCAGGCCGAAATCGCCCCGGATGGACATTCCGCATTCCCGGGCGGGGATCAGCTGGCCCAGATTGCTCACCAGCACATCCCTCAGACCCAGCATCCGCAGGGCTCTCAGGTCCTGATGGAGCTTGGGCAGCTGCCCATCGTGGAGGATCCGGGGCAGCACCGCGCAGACCCGGGCCCGGTTCAGCAGCTCCCGGCACCATACAACATCCTCCGTCAGCAGGTGCAGCGGCACATACAGCACCGCGGGCGCCACCTTCAGCAGCCGCTCGGTGACCTGCTCCCGGGAAGTTACCTGCACCGTCAGCTCCGGCGGACGGGTAGAGCCGGCATAGTGGGCGATCCGCTGGGGCTTACCCAGCCGCACAGCTTCATGGCGCCCACGCAGGGCGGTCAGCTGGGTCAGCGCGTCCCGCCGCATGGCGTTGATGGCGGAAGCCGACAGGGAAAGCCCCGCTTCCAGACTGATGCGGATATCCACGCAGCGGTAAGGGGTACCGCCGGTTTTTTCCAGCCGGGACTGCAGCGCCTGCGGCGTAAGCTCCATGTGAATGGCCGCCTCCGGCGCCGGGCCATGGGCGGTGCAGCTTCTGCCCTCGGGGTCGGTCACCGTAAGCCGGCTGCCGGCCCGGTTGATCACCGCTTCCATGATAATGGGGACCCGGCTGTTTTCTTCGCTCTCGTAGGTCAGCCGCACTTCCTTCATCCATGCGGCATCCTCGCCCTTGTCCTGACGGATGCCGAACATATGCCGGCCGGTGTTGGCGGCATAGTAGCCATCGGTAAAGCCCTGCCGGTTGAAGGCGTTCATCAGATCGTCTTCCATGCGGCGGGTCACCGTGCCTTCGTCCAGCGCCCGGCGGTATACGCCCGTCACCGCAGCCACATACTCCGGCCGCTTCATCCGTCCCTCCAGCTTGATGGAGGCAACACCCATCCGCTCCAGCTCGCTCAGCGCGTGAACCAGACAGTTGTCCTTCAGGCTCAGGGGATATTTGTTTTCCCACCGGCCGTAGCCGTAGCTCTGGCGGCAGGGCTGGGCGCAGCGGCCCCGGTTGCCGGACCGCCCGCCGATCAGGGCAGACAGATAGCACTGACCCGAATAGCCCATGCACAGCGCGCCATGGGCAAACACTTCGATCTCAATGGGGGAATTGCGGCAGATATATTGAATTTCCTCCCGGCTCAGTTCCCGGCTCAGCACCACCCGCTGCATGCCCCACGCGGCGCACATCAGAACGCCGGGCAGCGAATGCACCGTCATCTGGGTAGAGCCATGGATGGGGATGTGGGGCGCAATCTGCCGGCACATCTGCAGAACACCCAGGTCCTGCACGATAAAGGCATCCACCGAGCATTCGGCGGCGGTGCGGATCAGATCGCAAAGGGCGCTCATTTCCTTGTCGGATACCAGGGTGTTCACCGTAAGATGCACCGCCACGCCCCGGATATGGCAATATTTCACCGCCTCCGCCAGGGTCTGGGGGGTAAAGTTTTTGGCGCTTTGCCGGGCATTGAAGCTGCCGCAGCCCAAGTAGACCGCGTTGGCGCCGTTTTGTACCGCAGCCCGCAGAGCCTCCATAGACCCTGCCGGGGCCAATAATTCAAGCATAATAACCTCTCCGTAATGGTATACTTATGCCCATTATAGCATAAAAGGCGGGGAACTTCCAGTACCCCGCCATAATTTTCAAAAAATTTAATAAAAGAGAGCCGGGCAAACGCCCGGCTCTGCTGCTTTATTTTGCGAATTCTACGGCTTTGGTTTCCCGGATCACATTGATCTTGATCTGACCGGGGTACTCCAGCTCGGCTTCGATCTTTCTGGCGATATCCCGGGCCAGAAGGATCATATTGTCCTCGGTAACTTCCTCGGGCTTGACCATGATCCGCACCTCGCGGCCCGCCTGAATAGCGAAGGCCTTCTCTACGCCGGGGTAGGAGCTGGTCAGCTCCTCCAGCTTCTGGAGGCGGCGGATATAGTTTTCCACATTCTCGCGGCGGGCGCCGGGACGGGCGGCAGACACCGCGTCGGCAGCCTGCACCAGCACGGCGACCACCGACTTGGGCTCTACATGGCCATGGTGGGCCTCGATGGCGTTGACCACCACCGGGTTCTCCTTGTACTTGCGGGCAAGGTCGGCGCCCAGCTGCACATGGCTGCCCTCAACCTCATGGTCGATGGACTTGCCAAGGTCATGCAGCAGACCGGCCCGCTTTGCCAGCGCCACATCCACGCCCAGCTCGGCGGCCATCAGGCCGGCGATCAGGGAAACTTCGATGGAGTGGTTCAACACATTCTGGCCGTAGGAAGTGCGGTACTTCTGGCGGCCGAGGATCTTGATCAGCTCGGGGTTCAGGCCGTGAACGCCGGTTTCGTAGCAGGCCCGCTCGCCTTCCTCGCGGATGGTGCGGTCCACTTCCCGGCGAGCCTTTTCCACCATTTCCTCGATGCGGGTGGGGTGGATACGGCCATCGGCAATCAGCTTCTCCAGCGCCAGACGGGCAACCTCCCGGCGGACGGGGTCGAAGCTGGAAACGGTAATGGCTTCGGGGGTATCGTCGATGATCAGGTCTACGCCGGTAACGGTTTCCAGCGTGCGGATGTTCCGGCCTTCCCGGCCGATGATGCGGCCCTTCATCTCGTCGTTGGGCAGCGCTACAACAGAAACGGTGGCTTCCGCGGCGTGGTCGGCAGCGCAGCGCTGAATGGCGATGGAGAGGATCTCTCTGGCCTTTTCGTCGGCCTCATCCTTCAGCTGAGCTTCGATCTCCTTGATCTTCAGGGCGGTTTCATGACGGACTTCGTTTTCAACGGTCTGCAGCAGGTACTGCTTGGCCTGATCCTGGGTCAGACCGGACAGCCGCTCCAGAGTAGCCAGCTGCTGCGCCTTGATCTCATCGATCTGGGCCTTGGCCTGGGCCACTTCCGCCAGACGGCGGGCCAGGTCTTCTTCCTTGCGCTCGAAGGCTTCCAGCTTCTTATCGAGAGCTTCTTCCTTCTGCTGCAGGCGGCGCTCCTGCTTGTTCAGCTCGGCGCGGCGCTCTTTTACTTCCTTGTCGTGTTCCGTGCGGGATTTATGGATCTCGTCCTTGGCTTCCAGAAGCATTTCCTTCTTGCGGTTTTCGCCGCTGCGGATCGCTTCATTGATGATGCGGGTTGCTTCCTGCTCGGCAGAGCCGATCTCACGCTCGCCTACCCGCTTACGGTAAACGATACCCAGCCCGAAGCATACTGCCGCCAAAACAATGGCGCCAACAACGATCAACGTAATTTCTAACGGTCCCATAATTCTCAAGCACACCTCCTTTATAAAATAGGCACGGCCTAAGAGGTGGGCATAGGGGCCCCATGTGTAAAATTGGCAGGAAAATCAGCCGGATCTCCGGCGAAGATATACTGACACAAAAACGCCATGAGGCGCATAACCCAAATTCAGGCAAATGCCGGATAAAAATGAAACGCCGGGGCAAACAGCCGCATCAGCGTACACTATACCACAGTTTATTCTAGCGGCCGCAGCCGCAATTGTCAAGAAAAATTCATCATTTGATAAAACTCCCTTTTGTTTCCCCGAACCGCCGCTTTTGCTTCCCCGAACCGCCGCCGCATTGACAATCCGCCGCCCCTGTGGTAAGATTATTTAGAAGTTGTTTGCTTGAGATCGATTTGGGAGGTGCAGCATGAATCCCACAGGCAAAACCAAACAAACTCTCCTTATGGTGGCCGCTGTCATTTTTGTTCTCGCGGTGGGTGCGTTGCTTTTGTTTGGCGGCACCGAACACATCAAGGACACCAACGGTCCGGAAGATGTTTCGCTGCAGACCATCACCGAAGAAGATATCCTCAGCCGGGATATGGGCGCTATCGGCGGCCCGAATAAATCCCAGAGCATCCTCACCGGCGATGCCATTCATTTTTCTGCGGATAAGTTCACCGGCGTAGCAGAAATTCTGTATGACAACTTTATTTTGCCTTCGGATTTTCAGCTGGACCTGACCAACTACGAGATCACCGGCGGCAATTTCCAGTTGGTAGTAATCCATAACGATCAGATCGTCGCGGTTCTGGAGCCGGACATGTTCGTCAGGTTCCGTCTGGAGGATATTACCGGCTATGTTTCTCTGCGGATCGCAGGAGAAAGCGCTGCCTTCAGCTTTTATATGTCCGAGTTCGACTATAATTTCCACAGCCACGACTAAGCGCACCGCCTTTGCGACCGCCGCCGGATCTGCAAACGAGAGGACCAATTTGTCTATGAATAACCAATACAGACTTCGGGCGGATACCGCTGCGGCCATGGAGCAGGAACTGCATTATCTGCAGACCATCCGGTGGAAAGAAATTGAGGAAATGCTGGAAGCTGCAAAAGCCCTCGGCGATTTATCGGATAATGCGGAATATGAAGTTGCCATGGCCGAGCGGAATAAGTGCCTGGAGCGCATAAATAACATCCGGCATATACTCTCCCACGCTGTCATAACCGGCGAAGATTCCTAGCCGCAGGGGCGATGATCCCCCGCACGCGGTAAGAGCAGGTTCGCCTGTTTTTATAAATCGTGGATCAGGCGAAATGCCCCACCTCGGGTGCCTCCCCGTGTAAAAACAGAGGTAAGATCGTAGGGGCGAACTGTGTTCGCCCGCGGGCGGTCAATGACCGCCCCTACAAACCGAAATCAAGACATAATCAAATACGCGGGCGTGGTGGAATTGGCAGACACGTTGGATTTAGGTTCCAATGCGTAAGCGTGCAGGTTCAAGTCCTGTCGCCCGTACCAATAAGAAAAGGGAGGCAACGCCTCCCTTTTCTTATTGGTCTGAGGAAAGGCAGGACTTGAACCCATCTAAATGCGACAGTCCGGTGGACTGTCGCTGATTTCCGGCTCGACGGAAATCACACCTTGATTTCATCAAGTCCTGTCGCCCGTACCATATCGAGTGTTCATAACGGATTTGACCGTTAAGGACACTCGATTTTCTTTTTCAGCAATTTTACTGGCTGAAATGGAATTTGTATGTACAAATTCCCTGCTTGTTGTTGCGGTATCGGACAGCAACACACCGTGCACTTTAAGCACGATCAACTTATAGTTGAGCGAAAAATCACTGTTTGGTTGCGTAATTTCGACCTCAATCAACCTTTAAGCCATTCACAAGAAGCTTCTCACCAGCTATAATGAGTCCATCAACAACAAGGAGGCAATTGCAATGGAAATGACAATTGGCAAAAGAATTGCTGCTCTGCGGCGGGAAAAGAACCTGAAACAGGATGATTTGGCACAGATGCTGGAGGTCAGCCCTCAAGCAGTCAGCAAGTGGGAGAATGATCAAACCTGTCCCGATATCAGCCTGCTGCCCAAGCTGGCCAAGATTCTGGGAGTGAGCGTAGACGAACTTCTCTCTGGCAAACAAGAGCTGCAGCCTATGGTAACTTTGGTTCCCGAGGACCAGCGTAAAGACATCAAAGATATGATGCTACGTATCGTGGTGGACTCTGCCGATGGAGACAAGGTGCGCGTGAACCTGCCTATGGCGCTTGTTCAGTTGGCTATGGAAATGGGTATGGAGATACCCCAGGTATCCGGCAATGATGCACTCAAGGGCATCGATTGGGCACAGGTTATGGATCTGGTTCGCCATGGTGCTATGGGTAACCTGGTTGAAGTGGAATCTGCAGACGGCGATATCGTTAGAATCTTCGTGGAGTAAACCATGAAGATTGTTGTAAAAAGCAATGAGGGACCAAATATATGGCTACCAATCCCATCCGGACTGGTATTGAATCGGTTTGTTGCCGGATTTGCGCCCCAGTATCTAAAAGAATACGGTCTGGATATCACGAAAGAGCAGGCAATTTTGTTCGTCAAGGCGCTTAACCAATACCGGCGTAAGCATCCTGAGTGGGTGCTGGTAGAAGCGCAAACTTCCAACGGTGAATATGTGAAAGTCAAGCTATAGCCCCATACCTAATTGCTCTTTGGAAGAGCAATTTGTGAAAATCCATTTAAGTCCGTTATGAACATCCGTACCAATAAGAAAAGGGAGGCGCTGCCTCCCTTTTCTTTCGGCCAAAGAAAACACACAACCTGAACCTTGCTTTGCAAAGTGCCGCGCTTAGTTTGACAAATTCCTTTTCAGAAGAAAGCAAGAGCCGGGATCTCTCCCGGCTCTTGCTGTTTATTGCTTTTGCAGAATCCTGCGGATGCTCTTTTCAGACAGGTGGTATTTGCGGCTTAATGCCGTCACGCTTTTGCCTGCGGCATAGTCGCTTCGGATACGGTCATTCCTTATCTTCAGCTCGGCTTTGTAGCCTGTTTCCTGCCCCCATGCGTGTCGGGTTCCCGGCTTGCGGGGGATGTAAATATACACACCGTCGGCATATTCCTGAATTCTTCGGATCAATTCCTCCGGCAGGATTTCTTCTGCTTTTATATAGCTCACGGCTGCCTCCTTGCTCAATTTACTTCGTAAGGAAAGCATCGGCTATACAAAAAGTCAGTATTCTGTTATTGCATAGCCAACGCTTATGCAGCCATTACATAACGAATCAAGACGCAGATCCTCCTTATTTCGGGATTCTGCCTTAAAATATACGGCAAAACGGCAGTATTTGCAATCGCAAAAATTTTTCCCAAAAATCCTTGTCCCGGAAACGGATCCTTCGGAAAAATGTATGGGGGTGGAAAGAATCGATTTTCTGTGATAGGATAAAGAAAACCGAAAAGGAAGGTGCTGTTCATGGCCGAATTTACGTTTATTACATTACGAGAAAGACCCGAACTGACCCACACAGCCGCAGAATGGTTTCACAGCAAGTGGGGTGTTCCCAAGGAAGCCTATTTGGAATGTATGGAGGCTTATCTGAAGCAGGAAACCGAACTGGGCTGGTTCCTCTGTCTGGATGGCGGGAGAATCGTTGGCGGCCTGGGTGTGATTGAAAACGACTTCCACGACCGCCCCGATCTGACCCCCAATGTCTGCGCCGTATACACCGAAGAAAGCCACCGCTCAATGGGCATCGCCGGGAAGCTGCTGAACATGGCTGTGGAAGATCTGCGGGCAAAGGGCATTTCCCCGGCCTATCTTGTCACCGACCATGCCGACTTCTATGAGCGGTACGGCTGGGAATTTTTGTGCATGGTCCAGGGGGACGGCGAACCGGATATGACCCGGATGTACATTCACAGGTAATACGGGGTAAGCCTGCGCGCCCATACCAGAAAAAGGCCCTGATTGCATCACAATCAGAGCCTTTTTTGTTTATACATCCATGCCGGGGTGCCGGATGGTTTGCAGCAGCAGCTTCAGCCGGGAGACAGCCCGCATCTGGGTCTGCTGCTGGCCCAGGAGCAAAACTTTGGTTTGCTCCCGGGAAGAGGGCTCCCACCTGGGAAGTCCCGGCCCGTTGGGGTCGCCGGTTTTGACAAAGTTGCAGAGATAGCCCACCATCTGGCGGCTCAAGGCCTGATCCTTTTCCTGCCAGGGCCGCCAGGAGCGAAACAGCGTACCAAACCAGTACCAGAGGTCTGCCGAGTGCCAGGCGCCTCTGTCATCTCCCGGAAGCCGCCGGTCAAAGAGCCAGGTGTAGCTGGGTACGCTTTGGGCGCTGCACCAGTTTCTGGCCATGTTCTGCAGAATACAGGGCAGCATATCCTCATAGGTAGAGCCTGCCATATAGGGAATTTGGTGCTGCGCGCCCTGCTTCAGCAACCTGACCCCGGTGTCGGTGACGAACCGCCCATCGATGCAGGGGGCGTAAAAGCCGGGCGAGATTTCCTTCTGAGTCTGCTTCCACGCGGCGAAAAGAGCCTCCGGCGCAAGGGCGCGAAAGGCTTCCAGGGTTTCGCAGCCTGCGTTTTTCATAACAGCCTGCCAGAAGGGATAGTGCTTTTCCGCGGGGGCAGGTGACAGAAGCCGGTGGACTCCGCCGCCGCTCATCATCACAGCCTTGTGGAAAAGCCCCTTGCTCATGGGACTCAGCGCCAGCTGCTGCACGCTCATAGCCCCGGCGCTCTGGCCGGAAATGGTCACATTTTCCGGGTCGCCCCCAAAGGCGGCGATGTTATCCCGGATCCATTGCAGGGCGGTCAGCTGATCCAGAAGGCCATAGTTGCCGGTGTATCCGGCTTCCTCCTTCAGCTCCGGCAGGCAGGCAAAGCCCAGCGGCCCAAGCCGGTACTGGATGGTCACCGCAATAACTCCCTCCCTGGGCCAGACCGGGCAGTCATAGTGTTTTTCATGGGCGCAGCAGCCGGTAAAGCTGCCTCCGTGGATATACACAAGCACCGGGAGCTTTTCCCCTTTGCGTTCCGGGGTGAAGATGTTCAGAAACAGACAGTCCTCGCTGTAAACAAAGGTCTGCCCCTCCCGAAACTCCCGGTTGTAAAAGCGCCGCTTTTCCTGCTCCTGGGGGGTATAGAAGGTTCGGGGCTGGTAGCAGCAGGCGCCATACTCTGCAGCATCATAAATGCCCTCCCAGCGGCTGACCTGCTTAGGATATTCCCACCGGCCGGCGGTGGCGTAGCGGATGCCCTTGTAAGCGATCACGCCCGGCACATTGCCGGCAGTTCCCCGGAGCGTGCCGCAGGGGGTGTTGACCAGATATTCCATGAAAATCCCCTTCCCTTTCTTATGGGAGTCTATACGGGCAGCGTTGCCGTCGTCCCTTTTGCTCCTTTTTTATCCTATCACAAAGAAAATCCCCTGACAATAGCACAAAAGGACGACTTGTTTGTCGTCCTTTATTGGTTGATCTCCGGTTTATCTGTACGGCACAGAATGTAGTCGATGCTGACATTATAAAACTCCGCCAAACGCAGAAGGGTTTCGGTTGGAGGGATCCGCTCTTCGTTTTCGAATTTGGAAAGCAGGGCCTGCTCGATCCCCGTTTGCATCTGCACGGCAACCTGCGTGTACCCCTTGCTTTTCCGCAGTGCTTTCAGTCTGTTTCGCATACTATCACCCAATGACATTATGTCATATTTTCTCTTGACAATTATGACGGTTTGTCATATTATGTTTGCATGGGAAAATGGCGCCATTCTGTGTATCCCTTTTTCGGCAAAGGCGAGAAGATTTTCTTTGCTGCCATCTGCATTTTATTGCCATTCTTCCGTATGTATGCTATAATAAAACAAAAAGGGAGGAATTCCGGATGAAAAAGCTATTGGCTCTGCTGGCGTTGCTCTTATCGGGCAGTCTCTTATTTTGCGGGTGTTTTCCCCAGGTAATGGTGATCCCCGATAACGACTCCATTGGTGAGTCCAAGGTTTTTGAAAAGGACGGCCTCAAGCTTACCCTTACGGATAAATTTACGGAAACGCCGAGCCAGCTGGGGTTCTACGCATACTATGCGGCGGATTTCTGCGGCGTTGTTGTTTTGAAAGAAGAATTTTCGCTGGAAGAAGGACTGGCCGACCTCTCTCTGGAAGAATATGTAGCCAATGTGATCGCCAATAACGGGCATACCGGCATACAGCCGCAGAGCAAAGACGATCTCTGGTTCTATGTCAGCGACTCCGGTGCGACCCGAAGATATTCCTATTCCTTCAAGGGGTCTGACGCTTTTTGGATCGTTCAGTATCTATGCCGAACCGCGGATGCGCCCATGTTTGAAGATCTGTTTTTCCTGTGGGCAAGCAGCGTAGAAGTGCCGTAATGCAGGAGGGAAGTATATGCGTCTAAATACATTGTGGCGTGTACCCGTGTTTTGCATCGCCGCCAGTTGGATCAGCTACTACGCAACATCCTGTTTGGGCGGTCTTTTCTTCGCCGTGCAAACAGCGGCGGATGACGGAACCATTCACCTTTCTGCAGACCCTGTCCGTTCCGCTATATTTAACGGCCTGCTTTTTCTGGCAGTTTTGCTGCTGGGTGGGCTGTGGGCGTTCCGCTCCATGACAAAAGCCGAGATCGCCGTGTCTGCCGCAATCGCTTCCGCCTTCTATTTTGCCATAACGCTGGCGCAGCTGTGTATTCCCGATTTCCCGCTTACCCTTGGGTTCAAGCTGGCAACGATCCAGAACTGGACCGGAACACTTGCCTCTTTTTTGCTGAAGCTGACAAATCATTTCCCTTTCAGCGTACTGATATCAAATCTGGCCCCTTTTCTGTTTGTTCCCTTCGGCAAGCGCCGTACATAACCGCCAAAATGCAGATGCCATCCGGCATCTGCATTTTTTATGGGGAGGCAGAGGGCCGCTCCGGGGCAAAGGCTTGCATAGCGGGCGGATTCGTGGTATAGTAGGGGAAACTTTGACACATTCTGCCGAATCAGAGGATTTACTATGAAAGAGTTTCTGCAATATTTCTTTGGAAAAGGCGAGCAGGTGGAATTCACCAATTTCTCCGCCGCCCATTTTATCCCGATTCTTGCCACGGTGGCCCTCATTTTCGCCATTTCCGCCTTCCGCAAACAGCTGCGCGGCTGGCGGCATGAGGAAGCCCTCCGCTATGTTCTGGCCTTTGCGCTGATCATTTCGGAAATGTCTTACTTCTGGCGGCTGGTGGGCGTTCCCTCTCTGGGGGCGAACCCGGTGGATCATCTGCCCATCACGGTTTGCGGCTGGGCGGTGATCTTTGCCAGCTACATGGTGATCGGCAAGAGCCAGAGCCTTTTTGACATCTGCTATTTCTGGCTGTTTTCCGGCTCAATTTTCGCGCTGCTCACCCCCACGGTCATCACCTACACCGGCCCTACCCGCTTCCGCTACTATCAGTTCTGGCTGGAGCACACCCTTGGCTACATCGCCATTTTCTACATGATCTTTGTCCACGGCATGCGCCCCACCGTAAGATCCGCCGTAAAGGCCTACGCGGCCCTGATCGCGCTGGCGGGGATCGCCTATTTTGCCAATCAGATGCTGGGCCCCGGCGCTAACTACCTGTTTATGGCAAAGCCGGAGGACACCCCCTCGATCCTCGACATTCTGCCTCCCAACTTTGCCCTGCGGATCGCCGTGATGGCGGCGGTGGTTACGCTGCTGTTCTTCCTTTCGTACCTGCCCTGGTATCTTAAGGACCGCAAGGCCGCAAAAACACCGGCGGCGGTGTAAATTTTAACCCCCCGGGGGGCTTGTGCAGGGTTTTTCCATGGTTTACAATGGCAAAAAACCTGCAAGGAGTGACCCCTATGAATTCCAGAAAAATCTCTCTGTGCGCCCTGTGCATCGCGCTGTGCTATGTGCTGCCCATTGCGTTTCATGCCATCGGCCTGGGCAGCGTGCTTTCGCCGATGCACATTCCGGTGCTGCTGTGCGGCCTGATCTGCGGCCCGGCCTGCGGCCTGATCTGCGGCGCAATCGGCCCGGTGCTCTCCAGCCTGCTCAGCGGCATGCCCCCTGTGCTGATGCTGATCCGTATGCTGCCGGAGCTTTGCGTTTACGGCCTCGCTTCCGGCTTCGCCATGAAGACCCTCCGCACCGGAACCACCCTCGCCGATACCTACATCAGCCTTGGCATCGCCATGCTGGCGGGCCGGATCGCCGGCGGCATTGCCACCGCCATTTTCTTCGCTGTGACCTCCGGGGTCTACTCGCTGGCCCTCTGGTTCACCGGCTACTTTGCCCAGGGTCTGCCCGGCATCGCCGCCCATCTGATCCTGCTGCCGATCCTGGTGCTGGCGCTGGAAAAGGCCCGGCTGATCCCCGCCCGATATTCTGCCTGCAAGGAGTAAACCATGAACAAGAAGACCGTTGCCGAATTTTTTGACCGCTGCGCCCCCTGGTGGGACGACGACATGATCCGTGACGAAACCGTGATCGCTGCCATTTTACAAAACGGCGGCATCCGGCAGGGCGTAGATGTGCTGGATGTGGCCTGCGGTACCGGTGTTCTGTTTCCCGATTATCTGCGGTTGGGCGTTAACTCCGTCACCGGCATCGATATTTCGCCGGAGATGGTTCGCATCGCATCGGAAAAATTCCCCCAAATCGAAGTGATCTGCGCCGATGTGGAGCAGCACCCCTTCCACCGGAAGTTCGACTGCATCATGGTGTACAACGCCTTCCCCCATTTTCCCGACCCGGAAAAGCTGGTGCAGACCCTTGTTGGCCTGCTGAAACCCGGCGGCAGGCTGTCGGTTGCTCACGGAATGAGCCGGGCGGCGCTGACGGACCATCACCGGCGGGCAGAGGCGGTTTCCATCGACCTGCTCCACGAAAAGGAGCTGGAACAGCTGTTCAGCCGCTGGCTCGATGTGGATGTGCGGATCTCTACCGACCGGATGTATCAGGTATGCGGCGCGCTGCGCGCCCCCGATGCCCACAGCCACGGCGGCATGACCCACACCCACAGCCACGACGGCAGCCACAGCCACGGCGACACGCCGGTGGAGGAGCTGCTGGCGCTGATGCAATACATGGTGCGCCACAACGATGCCCACGCCCAGGAGCTGGCAGAGCTGGCCTCCGCCCTGAAGGATGCGGGCAAAGACCGGGCCTACCTGCAAATTATGAACGCGGTGGCGGATTTCGACACCGTCAACGCCCGGCTGGCCGGCATCCTCCGGCAGCTGCAGGACACCGACCCTATCTGATAAAAGCGCCCCACCGTGCCGCGGTGGGGCGCTGCCATATTATTGTTCTTGCCAAGCCACCTTCGACCTGCTATAATAAAAGCCATCACATCCCCCGCAAAAGGAGAATGCGTCCATGGACTTTTCGGAACTCAATTATAAAGACTGCCCCCCGGAGCAGACCGTTGCCCGGATCCGGGCCTGCCTGGATTCCATCGGCATTCCGGTGCGCCACCAGCTTCGCCCCAACGGCATCGGCCAGTGCTGCAGCGCCCATGTGGAAGTCCCCCATGTCTACCCGCTGTTCTCCAACGGCAAGGGCGTCAGCCCGGAACTGGCCAACGCCAGCGCCCACGCGGAGTTTATCGAGCGGCTGCAGTGCGGTCTGTTCCTGTATAAATTCCAGTCCATCGGCCGGGACAAGGAAATGGACCTGCACAGCTATGCCCCCGACGGCAAGTATATGACCCTGCAGGAGCTGGTGGAAAACGGCGATTGGATGGACCCCATCATTGAAACCTACGGCCACGGCCTGACCCGGCAGAAGCTGGCGCAGCAGTGCAAAATGTACGCCTGCGCCGAAGAGGACCGGGTGCTGACCCTGCCCTTCTACAGCCTGTTTGAAGACCGCTATGTGTATCTGCCCGCCGCCTTCGTGGAGCATATCTACCCCGCCAACGGCTGCTGCGCCGGCAACACCCGGGAGGAAGCATGGGTACACGCCTTCTCGGAAATGATGGAGCGCAACGCCACCATCCGGATGCTGACCTCCGGCGAGGCCGCTCCCAGAATTCCCGACGAGGTTCTGCGGCAGTACCCCACCCCGGCGAAGATCCTCGATGCCATCGAGGAAAACGGCAGCTACGATATCGCCATTTTCGATTTCTCCGACGGCTGCGGCTACCCCGTCATCGGCGTGCGGCTGATCAACAAGCAGACCCAGAGCTATCTGGTGAACACGGCGGCAGACCCGGTTTTCGAGATTGCCCTGAGCCGGGGTCTGACGGAGATTTTTCAGGGCCAGCGGCTGGACAATTTGCTGTCGCAGCACGGCGGCTCCATCCTCACCGGCAACGAAAAGCTGCCCGTTGCCCACAATATTCTCAACCAGATTGAAACCGGCAACGGCCAGTTCGCTCTGAATTTCTTTACCGAAGAATGCTCCTGCACCCGCAAGCCCACGGTCTTCGACGATAACCGGGGCCGTTCCAATAAGGAGCTGCTGCGCTACGCCCTGGACCTTTTCCGGAAGATGGGCCGGCCGGTGTATGTAAGAAATTATTCTTTCCTGGGTTTCCCCTCGTATATGTTCGTGATCCCCGGTTTTTCCGAAGCCAGAGGCATGCGGCTCATTGAGCCGGTTCAGGAATATGCCATGGGCGATGTGGCCGCGGCTGTTCTGCGCCGTCCCATGGATGCCAACAAAATGGACCTGAGCCTGCTGCTGCTCTATTTCAACCGGATTCAGACCGTCTTCAGCCGCCGGCAGAATCTGGCCAATCTGGCGGGTCTGCCCATAGAAGGCAGCTGCACCACCCCCATTCTCTACGCCACCCTTGCCTACGCCGCCCTGCGGCTGGGCAACCGGAAGGAATGCCACAAATATCTGGCTGCCCTGACCTCCCTGCGGTCGGAGCAGCATCCGGAGCTGAGCGACGGACTTTGGCAGCAGCTGCGGTGCTTCCGCCATTACCTGACCCTGAAGGATCAGGGCGCAGAGGATGCCCAGATCCGCTGCCTGCTGGGAAAGCTCTTCCGAAAGGAGATCACCGAAGGGCTGTATGCCCGGCTGGAGCAAAAGCGCACGCCTCTGGAAGTGCTGCTGCTTCACTGCGATGGCGCAGCCTGCGACAGCTGCCCCTGGCGCAGCCACTGCACCTACCGGGAGGTAAAGGCCTGCATCCGCGCTGCCGGGCAGGTTTACAGCAGCTTCCATAACGGTCAGGCAAGAGAAGAATTCGCTCTGTAAAAAAATATCCCGCGGCAGAAAAATCTGCCGCGGGGATTATTTTTTTATATCAGGGCCGCATGCCCAGGCCGCCCTCCAGGGTGAGGGTCTCGCCGGTCATATACTTGAAATCGGGATGGGCCAGCTGCACGCAGACCCGGCCGATATCCATTTCGGGGTTGCCGAAATAACCCATGGGCGGGGTGTGGACATTCTTGGCGAAGGCATCGGGATAGGCCTGCTGGAACTGCTCCAGCTGGGCGGTCCACGCCAGGGGGCAGATCACATTCACATTGACGCCGTCCTTTGCCCATTCTGTGGCTGCCACCCGGGACAGCCCCCGGATACCCTCCTTGGCGGCGGCATAGGCGCACTGGCCGAAATTGCCGAACAGACCCGCGCCGGAGGCGAAGTTGATCACGGTTCCCTTGGCCTTGGCAAGGTAGGGGTAGCAAGCCTGCATATAATGGAAGGCTGCGTACAGACCCGAGTAAATGGCCAGATCAAACTGGGCCGTGGTGTGGTTGGCCAGCGTTACGCCGGAGGCAGATGCCTGAGCGTTGTTGATCAGCACATCGATGCCGCCGAAGGCTTCCACCGCCTGCTCTACAACCGCTGCCGCAACTGCCGCGTTGTCCGCGTCGGCAGAAATATCCGCCTGCACCGGCAGCACCGAAACTCCGTAAAGGCGTTCCAGCTCTTCCTTGGCGTCCAGCAGCTTCTGCAGATTGCGGCCGGTGATTACAATGTTGGCGCCCTCTTTGGCGTAGGCGGTAGCAATGCCGTAGCCGATGGAGCCGGCAGATCCGTCGGAAAGCACAGCCCGACCGCCGCCGGTAATCAATACCGTTTTGCCCTTCAGAAAACTCATATTTACAGTCCTCCTTTATTTAATATTGTACCTTTAGTATAACCGCAAGGAAAGGTTTTGTCCAGAAACTTTTTTTCTATCCCCCCGGGAGGCTTGCGTAATCCGGTTTTTTCCGCTATAATGACAAAAACCAGAAAAAGGAGACACCTGCCATGGACAGCCATTCCCACACCCACGGCCCGGAAGGCCATGTGCACGAAAATCAGAAAGCCGTCATCAACCGGCTTGCCCGGGCCATCGGTCATCTGGAAAAGGTCAGGCGCATGGTGGAGCAGGGCTGCGATTGCTCCGAGGTGCTGGTGCAGCTGGCGGCGGTTCGCTCCGCGCTGGACAACACCGGCAAGGTGATTCTCAAGGACCATATGCGCCATTGCATCGTAGACGCCGTTGCCGCCGGTGACCAGACCGTGATCGACGATCTGTGCGGCGCCATCGACAAATTTCTGTAACAGCCCCGCCGCCGAAGGAACAGCCTTCGGCGGTTTTCTTTCTTTGTTGACAAAGCCGCCGCCCCTGCTTTACAATAGTATACACACATTCCAAAATTTCATTCTTCGGAGGCTGCCATGGAACCGTTGAACGACATTTTTATTTCCCATCAAAGTAAGGATAATGAGCTGGCGCTGGAGCTGTATAATCTGCTGAAGGCCATCGACCCCCAGCTGCAGGTGTTTCTCGACTGTCTGGACACCCGTCCGCTGGAGCAGCATGATGAGTGGCGGGCCCGGATGCTGAAAGAGGTAGAAAACTCCCGGCATCTGATCTTCCTCGCCTCCGACACGGAGTATCTGAAAGAGGGCAACGGCTGGCTCTATGAAGAGGTTTCCCTGTTTCAGAACCGGAAGGCCACCCGCAACCGCCGGGGCGCCGGCGACCGGAATCTTTCCTATTTCGGCATTCTGGCCTGCCCCGTCAACTTTGAAAAGGATCTGTTCAGCGACCCTATCCGGGGCAGCGAATACCGCACCCTCTACGACCGCCCGGAGCATATTCTTCTAAACGGCAGCCTGCTGGATGCCCGGGAGCGGATCCGGGCCAAGGTACAGACCCTGATGACCGGCAGCGCCTTTACCTTTGCCGCTGAGGTGCTGGACCGGACCCGTTCGTTTGCCGAGTCCCGGGCCAAGCTGGACCCCATGTTCCGGGAGGAAGCCATCAGCGAGCATCTGCTGCCGGTACTTTCCGACTCCAAAAATAATCTCTACAGCTTCCCCGACCTGTGCGACACCCTGCTGGAATCCCACATGGCCATTCTGGGTCACGCCGGCGGCGGCAAGACCACCCTGCTGACCAAGCTGTTTTTCCACCACCTGCGCTATGCCGACCCCCTGGATCACGCAACTATGATCCCCCTTTACATCGACGGCAAAAATCTCTTTGGCCCCAATCTTCTGATCCTGCGGCAGCTTGCCAAGCTGCTCTACGGGAAAAATCTCGCCCAGTTCGGCGATGAGATCACCGCCGAAGGGATTCTGGACCGGGAATTCTCCCGCAACGACGGCACGCCCCAGTACCTGCTGCTGATCGACGGCTACAACGAGATCCCCGCCAGCCATATTGCCACCTTCCGCCGGGAATTTGCGGAGTTCCTCCCCGGCGGCCGCTACACCAATGTGCGGCTGGTGCTTTCGGGCCGGTACATCGATAACCTCTTCCCCGAAGAGGACTTTCCCCTGCTGCAGCTGGGTAACCTGACCAATTCCGCCATCGCGGAATATCTGAAGACCCGGAATCTGTGGCGGGGTACGCTGAACGCCACCCTGTTTACCCTGCTGTCTATTCCCATGTACCTGAAACTGTACGCCGACACCGCTGCCGATGACCGCGTACAAACCAAGGGCGACCTTTTGTGCCAGTTCGTCAGCTGGCAGCTGAAGAAAGACCAGCAGACCGCCCTTACCGACAAGAAACGGGCCCAGCACCGGATCTTCTTCCTGCATCTGTTCCCCTACCTTTCCTACCGGATGGCCGCCGCCGGCGACACCACCCTGGTTATGACCGAGGACGACCTGCAGGACATGGTTGCCGACGGCATGGCGCTCATCAGCCGCACGGATTACAAGCGGTATTTCGGCGCCGACTTCCGGGCCGAGCTTCGCAGCTGCGAATTCGACCGGCTGGACGAGCTGGATATCGCGGACCTGTTCACCGAATACTGCGTGCAGAACTGCAAGCTGCTGCGCCGCAAGGATAACGAAACCCTGGACTTTACCCACCAGATCTACCGGGACTTTTTCTGCGCCTGGTATGTGACCGACGCCCTCCGCCGCAGCATCCAAAACCGCAGCGGCTGCGAGAGCCTTTCCAGCCCCCTGAACACCGATGTCCGGGAATTTACCGCTGACATTCTGAAAGAGGGCCGGCCCTTCTTCGACCGTGCTTTGCAGCGCTGGAACTACCGCTGCAACGAAAACTCCGTTCTCTTCGCCCTGCCCCAGCTGCTGCGCGATGGCGGGCAGGCAGAGGATGCCGCCGCTGTATTCAACGCCGTAGAGCTTTTGAAATACGCCCGGGGCGGCGATCTCACCGGCTGCGATTTCAGCAACCTGGACCTGCGCCAATGCAGCCTGGTAGGCTGCACCCTCTACCGCCGGGACGAAGCCGGCGCTTACGCCGCCAGCTTCCGGGGCGCCCGGCTCGACCGGGAAAACCTGCTGCCCGACTTCCACTACAGCGAACTGCGGGCGCTGTGTATTCAGGGCGAGCGCTACATCTGCGCCGATGCCGACGGCACCATCAAGATCTGGAAGCCCAACGGCGCTTCCGGGAATATGGAAGCGGAGCTGACCCATGCTCCCCGGGATATTCAGAAGCTGCTGCTTTCCCCCGACGGCGCCGGCCTTTATGCCATGACGGAATTCTGCGTTTACTTCATCGCTCTGGAAAGCGCGGGAAGCCATCGGGCGCAACCCCGCCTCGTGCTGCAATCTACCAAGGAGCTGCGGGATATCTTCTATGATGACGGCGGGCAGCTGTGCTTTACCACCGTGTTCAACGCCTTCAACCCCAAGCCGGTCACCGCCCCCGATTTGCCGGATATCCGCAATTTCTATGGCCTGAATTCCGCTGCCGCCATTCGCTGGGACGGCCAACAGATCGCGGTGGGTCACATTGCCGGCTACTCCACCCTGAAGCTCTACGCCCCCTGCCCGGAAACCGGGGAGTGGCAGGAGCAGAAATTCGGCTATTCCAAGATCCTCGACCATTATATTTCCCAGCTGGAGGACTTCCTGCGGCAGGAGGGGCTTTACGGCCTCTTCCCCGACGATTTCCACGGCACTGCCCCCAGAGCCAGCTACTTCCTGCACCTGCAGACCCAATTTGAAGACCGGGGCCACAACTACACCAAAATGCCCCTGAAGATTCTGGAGCGGATCGACAAGGTGCTGGACCGCAAGGGTCTGTGGTTCTCCCCCAGCCAAAAGGAGCAGCTGGCGGCCATGGCGGACGAATGCGTTGAGCAGATCCTTCTGCTGCAGAAGGAAAACCCCGCTCTGCTGATGCTGGCCGGCAAGCAGATCCAGCAGGTCTGCTACCGCCCCGGCGGAGATGAGCTGCTGATCTCCCTTTACTATGTAGACAAGGGCTCTATGTTCAGCTTCGTGGTGGAGATGGACACCCGCACCCTCCAGACCCGCTACCTCACCAGCTTTATAGGCAGCAATCCCCTGCGGGCCACCTACGACAGTGACCGGATCGTGGTCTGCAGCAGTTACCGCATCAGCATCTTCGACCGGAACCGCCAGATGCAGTTCTCCATCGCTGCCCGGCCCAATATGGTGCGGTGTCTTCTCAGCTCCCGGAAAGAAGGAGAGTTCTTCGTCCTTTCCGACCACTACATCTACCGTTTCAACGCCCGGCTGCAATGTCTGGACTGCTGGGACAACCAATTTGAAACCTTTAACCTCTGCTGCGGCATGGATGAATCCGGCGCAGAGCTTCTGTCGTGGCGAAGCTCCTTCCGGGAGGACCGGGAAGAGGAAGCCGTTGTGATGAATACCGCCACCGGCGCTTTTTACAAGACATCGGAGCAGCTGACTCTCCACAGCCGGCAGGACCAGCTGCTGGAAATGGGCGAGTTTCGGGTCAAATTCAGCGGCAATGTGCTGACGGCATTCACAGGCAACAACCTGACCGGCCGGCTGACCATGTGCTACAAGCTTTTTGCCTGCGGCTGTGACTTCACCGGCATCACCGGCACTCTTGCCCAGCCCCTGCAGCTGCAGCGGCTGAACCGCTTTGGCGCTGTCACCGACCCGATAGCCCCGCCGCCTGCCGTTGCGCTGCCGCCGCTGCCGGAATTCGAAGTTTCCGGCCAGCCCTTTGCGCACGCGGAAACCGATCCGCTGAGTCCCTTCTGCGTAAGAGCCGGCGGAATGCTGGACCGGCGCAACCTGAGCAAATTCCCCATCGGACACTCCAACAGCGCCAACTTCCTTCGGCTGAAGGGCTGGAACCAGATCCACTGGGACTCTTTCTCCAAAAATACTTTGGAAGAAGCCGACTTTGCCCTGCTAAGCTGGGTCAACCGGCTGGGCTTCCTGACCGCCGAGCTGCTGACGGAGCTGATCGAATCCGGCGTGGTGGGTCAGCCCGGCTGGTACACCGGTGACCCCCAGCAGGTCCGGGACCGGATGGAGCTCGTGCTGCACAAAAGATTCCAGCTTCTCGAGCGCTACGCCCACCTGAGAACCGACGGATCTGAGGAGGAACCCTTGTACTGCGCCTCCGCCGAGTTTGGAGAAAAGCTGCTGCACTGGGCCGCCCACGACCCCATCTTCCGCACCAAAGCCTATTACCGAGAGCGGCTGCCCTACGGCCCTGTCCTGCGGCTGATTGCCGTAAACGACTGGTTCTGCCTGACCCTGCGGCAGCACCGGCCTCTGCTGAACCGCTACCATATCAGCACCATTCTGGATTCCGACCTCTATTTCTCCGGAAAGGCCCGGATCCCCTGCTGCATGGTGCTGAAAGATCAGCCCTTCTTCGCCGAAGCCTGCCCCCAGCTGTCTGACGAATTTGTGCGGGCAGATACGGAAGGAAAGATTCTGCGTACCTGCCTGCTGGCCAGCGCCTACAACCGGCTGACTCTGCCGGACGGCACGGTAGAATCCATGGTTCGGCCGCCTATACTGGTGCTCATCGGCGAGAATTACCACCACTGCCTGCAGCTGCAGGCGCTGGCCGGCGGCATCCTGCCCCAGATCCGCAAGCTCTACACCTGCCACAGCCTGCTCCACGGCGAAGGGGGCAGCCGGTATCTGGAATTTGCCGACGGCACGCCCCGGCAGGTAACGCTGGAGGATCTTCTGGGCGCAGCCCAGCCGGTGTAAGAAAAAATCCCCGCTACGGATTGACTTGACGAAAAATCTGTGGTACTATAACCCCAAATACCAAACCCAAGAAGGAGGAATATCCCATGACTCGTATCCAGACTCTGGAAACCAAGAACCTGTGCACCAAGACCGGTGGCTGCGGCGAATGCCAGACCTCCTGCCAGTCTGCCTGCAAGACCAGCTGCGGTATTGCCAACCAGCAGTGCGAGAACAAGAAGTAATTCCATTCCCTGCTCAGAATGTGCCGCCGGATGCTTTCGGCGGCACTTTTCATGAAAAAAGAAAGGATAGTTTCCTATGATCCATTGTTATCAGCTGGGCGGCATGAACATCGTGCTGGATGTTTGCTCCGGCTCGGTCCATGTGGTGGACGAGGTGGCCTACGACATCATCCGCCTCTATGAATCCACCCCCAAAGAAGACCTCTCCGCCCAGATTCTTGCGAAATACCCCGACATCACCGCCGGAGATGTGGAAGAATGCTTCGAGGCGGTAGAGTCCCTCAAAGAAGCCGGCAAGCTCTTTGCCCCCGATACCTTTGAGCCCATGGCCGGCGCGCTGAAGGAGAAGACCTCCGGCGTAGTCAAGGCCCTGTGCATCCATATCGCCCACACCTGCAACCTCAACTGCGCCTACTGCTTCGCAAGTCAGGGCAAGTATCAGGGCGAGCGGGCCATTATGAGCTTCGAAGTGGGCAAGCAGGCGCTGGATTTCCTGATCGCCAATTCCGGCAGCCGGAAAAATCTGGAAGTGGACTTCTTCGGCGGCGAGCCGCTGATGAATTTCCAGGTGGTCAAGGACCTGGTTGCCTACGCCCGGAGCGTAGAAAAGCAGCACGGCAAGAATTTCCGCTTCACCCTAACCACCAACGGCGTGCTGATCGACGACGATGTGATCGATTTCTGCAACCGGGAAATGAGCAATGTGGTGCTGAGTCTGGACGGCAGAAAAGAGATCCACGACCGCTACCGGGTGGACTACGCCGGCAAGGGCAGCTGGGAAAAGATCGTTCCCAAGTTCCAGAAGCTGGTAGATGCCCGGGGCGGCAAGAACTACTATATGCGTGGCACCTTTACCCACGCCAACCCCGATTTCCTCAAGGATATTCAGGAAATGCTGCGCCTTGGCTTCCGGGAGCTGAGCATGGAGCCGGTGGTCTGCGAGCCGGATTCCCCCTCTGCCCTGACAGAAGAAGACCTTGCCATCGTGATGGACCAGTATGAACAGCTGGCGAAGATGATGCTGCAGCGCCACCGCAGCGGCGATCCCTTCACCTTCTACCACTACATGATCGACCTGAAGGGCGGCCCCTGCATCTACAAGCGGATCTCCGGCTGCGGCTCGGGAACCGAGTACATGGCCGTTACCCCCTGGGGCGACCTTTACCCCTGCCACCAGTTCGTTGGCGACGAAGCCTTCCGGCTGGGCGATATCTGGCAGGGTGTCACCAACACCGAAACCCAGCAGCAGTTTGCCGCCTGCAACGTCTACGCCCGGGAAGAATGCCGGGATTGCTGGGCGCGGCTCTACTGCTCCGGCGGCTGCGCCGCCAACGCCTACCACGCCACCGGCTCTGTTACGGGAATTTATGAGCCGGGCTGCCGCCTCTTCCGCAAGCGGATGGAATGCGCCATTATGCTGGAAGCCGCCAAGACCCTGGGACACGAATGGAAATGACCACACCGATCTGCGATTTCGTAAGGGACTACTGCAGCCGAAACCGTCTCCGGCTGCACATGCCCGGCCATAAGGGCCGGCCCTTTCTGGGCATGGAAGCCATGGATATCACCGAGATCCCCGGCGCCGGCGTGCTTTACGGCGGCGAGGACTGCATCGCCGAAAGCGAGGCCAACGCCGCCGCCCTCTTTGGCAGCGGCCGGACGCTGTATTCCTGCGAAGGCTCTTCTCTGTGCATCCGGGCCATGGTGTTTCTTGTAAAGCTCTATGCCCAAAGCAAAGGGCAGACTCCCTCCATCGCCGCCTGCCGCAACGCCCACAAAACCTTTGTGTCCGCCGCGGCGGTGCTGGATGTGCAGGTGCAATGGCTGTACCCCCGGGAGGGCAGCCTTGTCTGCTGCGGCCTGACGGCGCAGCAGCTGGAAGCCCGGTTTGCGGCAGAAGCAACGCTTCCCACAGCGCTGTATGTTACCAGCCCCGATTACTTAGGCAACACGGCAGACATTGCCGCCCTGAGCCGGGTATGCCGGAAATACGGCGTACTTTTGCTGGCAGACAACGCCCACGGCGCTTACCTGCAGTTTTTGCCGGAAAGCCGCCATCCCATGGCGCTGGGTGCGGACCTTTGCTGCGACTCTGCCCACAAGACCCTGCCGGTGCTTACCGGCGGCGCCTACCTGCATATTTCCGCCCAGGCCCCCCGGCTGCTGCGGGAGCAGGCGGACTATGCCATGGGCCTTTTCGCCAGCACCAGCCCCTCCTATCTGATTTTGCAATCTCTGGATTATGTAAACCTTTATCTGGCCGGGGAGTACCCGCAAAAGCTGGTCGCCTTCTGCGAAAAGGCGGCGGCGCTGAAGCAGCGGCTGCAGGAGCTGGGCTACCGGCTTGCCGGCAGCGAGCCGCTGAAGCTGACCCTGCTTCCCAAACCCTACGGCTACACCGGCGACGAGCTGGCCCGGCTGCTGCGGGAAAGCGGCATCGAGCCGGAATTTTCCGACCCGGACAGCCTTGTGCTGATGCTGACACCGGAGCTGACCGACGGCGACCTTGCGCTTTTGGAAAACGCCCTCACCGGCATCTTCCCCCGCTCAGCCATCGAAGAACCCGCGCCCCCTATCGCCCCGGCCCGGCAGGTCTGCAGCCCGGCGCAGGCGCTGACCGCTCCCCGGCAGCTTCTGCCGCTGGAGCAATGCTTAGGCAGGACCATGGCAGACCTCAGCGTCAGCTGCCCGCCTGCCATTCCCATTGTGCTCTGCGGCGAACAGATCGGCCCGGAGCAGCTTCAGGCGCTTCGCTACTATGGCGCTGCCCATTGCTGGGTATGTCTGTAAGAATCTGCCGCCGCCGGAAAAGTCCGGCGGCGGCTTCTTTCATATTGCACAAAATCCCCTTGTTTCGTCTTTTTATTTGTGTAAATCTTGACATCATTCTTTCGATGCATTATACTTTAACTGTTAACCCTGCAGATATTTTTCTACATATTACGGAGGTTTTGACTATGGCACTGGTTTGTGAACTTTGTTCCGGAAGCAATTTCGTTAAGGAAGGCGGCATGTTTGTCTGCCAGGACTGCGGCGCCAAGTATTCCGTTGAAGAAGCCCGGAATCTGATGAACGGCGGCGGCGCCCCCGCGGCTCCTTCTGCCAACACCGAGCGGCTGAATAACCTTTTGGAGCTGGCGCAGGATGCCTTCGACAACTCCAACAACGAAGAGGCCGAATCCTATGCCAACAAGGTTCTGGAGCTGGACCCCAAGAACGCAAAGGCCCTGCTCATTAAGGGCGAAGCCGTGGCATGGAGAAGCACCGTTGCCAATGTCCGTTTCGACGAAATGATCAAGTGCTGGGAAAAGGCTCTGGCCAATGTTTCCCCGGAAGAGAAGCAGGATATGGTCAACACCATGGTCGAGCAGATGGAAGCTGTTTCCCGCGCTCTGGTAAACCTGACCTGCAAGAACTTCGGCGAGCTGCCCACCACCGAGAACGCCACCCGCTGCCTGAAGGCTGCCAACACCTATCTCGAAACCGCTACCAAGCTGATGATCATGTGCCTGGGCTGCGACTGGCCCGGCGACAACTCCGCTATGCGGCAGTACATTGCCGATAAGCTGAACTCCGCCGCCGTCAACGGCTCCGACTACGCCGACAACGACTTCGGCCCCGACCGCAGCGACAAGTACAAGGCCGCTTGGGAGCGCTGGCTGAACCGCACCGACAACTGCATCACCCTGCTGGAATCCGCCATTACCCTGGCGGAAAAGAAGAGCACCCTGGAAACCATCATCAAGAACATGAAGATCATCCAGAACGCTGCCATCAGCTCCCAGAGCTATTCCTACAACGCTTCTCTGGGCGGCTACTACCCCGACTACAGCCTCACCGACGGTGCCAAGACCATCCGCCGCAACAAGCTGGCTGAGAGTGAGCGCAAGGTGCAGAAGCGGATCGCCGAGATCGAAAAGAAGGAAAACGAAGCAAAAGCCAAGGCCGAAGCCGAGCAGCGCGCCAGAAACGAAGCCTACTGGGCTGAGCACGCTGAAGAAAAGGCTGCCCTGGATGCCCGTCTGGCAGAGCTGAAGGCCCGCAAGGCTGAGCTGGACAAGCAGGTCAAGGATCTGGACAAGCAGATCGCCGCCATCAACAAGGAAGGCGAAGGCAAGGTTCCCGCTCAGGTCGAGCAGGAAGCTCTGTGGGCAAAGGCTAAGGCCTGGGCCGCGGAGAAGAACGCTCTGGGTCTGTTCAAGGGCAAGGAAAAGAAAGCCCTGCAGGCACAGATCGACGAGGCCAACGCCAAGGCCGCTGCCCTCCATAACGACATCAACGCCCAGCGCAAGGCCCGGGCCGATGAGCTCAAGGCCAAGCAGGCTCCTCTGAAGTCTCAGCTGGATAAGATCAAGGCTGAACTGAGCGGCATCGATAAGGAAATCAAGAGCATCAACAGCACCCTGTCCGCGAATCACTAAGCGATACTCTGCGCCGGGGCTTTCCGCCCCGGCGCAGTTTTTATGCCCACACCGATTCTATTTTCAGGGGGAACCCTATGAAATCCAAAAAGCAAACCCGCTGGATGCGGTTTCGCCACCGCATTATCCGCAATCTGGCCGCCTGCGTACTGGGGCCCTATGTATGGCTGCGCTACCGGATCAAAATTGAGCGCTTCCGTCAGCAGAACGGCCGGCAGTACCTGATCGTAATGAACCACCAGACCGCCGCAGACCAGTTTTTTGTGGGTCTGGCCTTCAAGGGACCGGTGTATTACCTTGCCAGCGAAGACCTGTTTTCCAACGGTTTCATCTCCCGGCTGCTGAGCTGGGCGGTGGCTCCCATTCCCATCAAAAAGCAGACCAGCGACTACCGGGCGGTGATCAACTGCATGAAGGTTGCCAAGGAAGGCGGCACCATCGCCCTGGCGCCGGAGGGCAACCGCACCTTCCGGGGCAAAACGGAATATATCAAGCCCTCTCTGGTGGGTCTGATGAAAAAGCTGCAGCTGCCGCTGGCGGTGTTCCGCATTGAGGGTGGCTACGGCGTGCAGCCCCGGTGGAGCGATGTGGTAAGAAGAGGCCCTTCGAAGGCCTATGTAAGCCGGGTCATCGAGCCGGAGGAATACAACCTTCTTTCCAACGAGGAGCTGTATCAGCTGCTTTCCAAGGAGCTGGCAGTAGACGAAGCCAACAACCTGCACACCTTCCGCCACAAGAAAAGCGCGGAATTTCTGGAGCGGGTGCTGTATGTCTGCCCCAAATGCGGGCTTTCCAGCTTCGAGAGCAAGCTCGACACCGTTACCTGCTGCCGCTGCGGCCTGCAGGTAAAGCATCTTCCCACCACCGAGCTGCAGGGCGTCGGCGAAAGCTTCCCCTACCGGTTCGTATCCGATTGGTATGATGCCCAGTGCGATTTTGTGAACGCCCTGGATTATACGCCCTATCTGGATACGCCCATGTACACAGATTCCGGCAGCCTTTCCACCGTAGAGCTCTACAGCAAAAAGACTCCTCTTTTTGAGGATGCCAAAATCTGCCTCTATGGCGACCGCATCACGGTAAACGGCGATGCGCTGGTGCTGCCCTTCCGGGAGATCTCGGTGATCACCGTTCTGGGCCGCAACAAGCTGAACATCTACCACGGCGGAAACCTCTACCAGATCAAGAGCCACAAGCGGTTCAACGCCGTGAAATACATGAATATCTTCTACCACTATAAGAACAGAAACGAGGGAGACGGAAATGGAAAATTTTTGGGGCTTTGAGGTTTGGGGCTTCTGGAATCTGATCGCCGCGCTGCTGATGAGCCTGCTGGCGGCCAATGTTCTGAAAAAAACCGTTCCCTTTCTGCGCCGTTCTCTGATCCCCCATTCGGTTCTGGGCGGCGGCCTGCTTCTGCTGGTGGGCAGCATCTACCGGCTGTTCTCCCCGGACAACCTGTTTGAGACCCCCTTCTTCGGGGGCAACGGCATCGCCGTTCTGGAAACCCTTACTTACCACACCCTGGCGCTGGGCTTCATTGCCTCGGCGCTGAAGATCGGCTCTGCCAAGCTGACCAAGGAGCGCACCGCAGAGATCGTAAACACCGGCATGACCACCGTTTCCACCTACCTGCTGCAGGCTGTGCTGGGCATGGCCATCACCATGGTGGCGGCCCGGGTTATGAAGGACTTCTTCCCGGCAGCCGGCATTCTGCTGCCCTTTGGCTACGGTCAGGGTACAGGCCAGGCCATGAACTACGGCAATATCTACGAGATGGACTACGGCTTTTCCGGCGGCAAGAGCTTCGGCCTTACCATTGCCGCGCTGGGCTTTTTGAGCGCCAGCATCGGCGGCGTGATCCACCTGAACATTCTGCAGAAAAAAGGCGTGATCCGCATCGCCTCCGAGGACGAATCCGCTCTGCTGTCGGAGCAGATCCAGTCGGACAACGAGATTCCCATGCAGGGCGGCATGGACAAGATGACGGTGCAGTTCGCCCTGATCGCCGTTACCTATTTCCTCAGCTACCTGCTGATGATGGCGCTGGGCAATCTGATCCCGGGGCTGAAATCGGTGATCTACGGCTTCAATTTCCTGCTGGGCGTGCTGTGCGCCACGCTGGTGTCCTTCGTGATCCGCCAGCTCACCAAGATCGGCTGGATCAAAAAGCAGTATGCCAACAATTTCCTGCTGACCCGCTGCAGCAATTTCTTCTTTGATATCATGGTGGTGGCAGGCATCGCCGCCATCCGGCTGAGCATTCTGGAAAAGTACTGGGGCGTTATCCTGATTCTGGGCGTGGCAGGTCTGGTATTCACCTATGCCTACAACCTGCTGGTTGCCAAAAAGCTGTTCCCCAACTACCCCCAGGAGCAGTTTCTTATGATGTACGGCATGCTCACCGGCACTGCCAGCACCGGCGTGATCCTGCTGCGGGAGGCAGACCCCACCTTCTCCACCCCCGCCGCCGACAACATGGTCTACCAGAATTTCCCCGCCATCGTGCTGGGCTTCCCCATGATGCTGCTGGCAACGCTGGCGCCGAAAAAGCCGGTGCTGACGCTGATCATTCTGGTCTGCTTCTTTGTGGCGCTGAACATCGCCCTGTTCCGCTCCTGTATTTTCAAGAAGAAAACCGCCAAAAAATCCTGACAGCTTTCAAAGTCCCCGGCAAAAGGGAGTTGCGAAACGGGATTTTCACAACTCCCAGTGGTATTTTCCCTGACGGGAAAGTGATAGATTTCCTTCGGAAATGTGATAAGTGATCTATGCCCAAGGGCATGTTATGGTGTCATTTCGTGACGATATCCCATATAAAATGGACTTTCGCAGAATTTGCGAAAGTCCATTTTTCCTTAACGTTTTCAAAGCAAATCTATATCCCTGTGTGTTGGGCATATCCCTATGCCCAACACACAAAATCCGGGGACTTTTTCTCAAACCCCGGTCTTGACTTCCCCCGGTAAGGTCTTATAATGGAAGCAGGGGAGGTGCAGCGCATGGAATTGACCGTACTGGCAGAAAACACCGCCCCGTCGGGGCCGCTGATGGCGGAGCATGGCCTGAGCCTTTACCTTCGCTGCTGCGGAAAGAACATCTTATTCGATGCCGGCCAGACCGATGCCTTTATGAAGAACGCCGAGCTTCTGGGAATCGACCTGCAGAGCGTGGACTTTGCCGTTTTATCCCACGGCCACTACGACCACAGCGGCGGCTTCCTGCCCTTTTTCCGCCGCAACCAACCCGCCTGCGTGTATGCAAGCCCCTGGGCTTCCCAACCCCATTACAACGCCGCCGGAAAGGACATCGGCATCGACCCGGCGCTGACGAACAGCGGCCGGCTGGTCTTTGCCGCTGACGGCGACTCCCCCGCCCCGGGGCTGACCCTTGTTTGCCTGCCTCTGCCGCCTGCTGACCATGGCGGCATGACCGTACTGGAAGACGGCGTGAAAACGCCGGAGGATTTTCGCCACGAGCAGTATCTGCTGATGGAAGAAGGTGGCAAACGGATTCTCATCACCGGCTGCGCCCACAAGGGCATTGCCGCCATTGCGGAATTTTTTCAGCCGGATATTCTCATCGGCGGCTTTCACCTGAAGGACACCGCCGAAGCCGGCCTTTTGACCGACACCGCCCTGCGGCTGCAGAAAGTTGGCTGCCGGTGCTACACCTGCCATTGCACCGGCCGGGAGGCCTATGACCATTTGAAAACCATTCTGGGCGGCAGCCTGCACCGGCTATCCACCGGCGACAGCCTGCGCCTTTAAGGAGAACCTATGCCCAAAGACAAAGACGAAGCCCTGCGGGCGCTGGACGAAGCGCTGCAGGAGCCGGCGGAGCGGGAGCCGGACGAGCTGGACCGGCTGGTGGAGGAATTCCTCGCCGAGCCTATGGAGCCGCCGAAGCCGCCCCTTTACCGCAATTTTTCCAACGGCTACGGCGGCACGCCCCCACCGGTGCGGGATGCCGATGCCGATATCTACAGCGACGAGCCGGAAACCGCTCCCCGCAGCAACAATCTGGTAAAGCTGGCCATTTTCTCTGTGATCCTCACCACCGCCATCGTAGCCATGGTAGCATGGTGGTTTATCTATCATGGGTAACGCCGGGCCCGTAGGCCGCTTCGCCCCCACACCCTCCGGGCGAATGCATCTGGGCAACATCTTCGCAGCCATGATCGCCTGGCTCTCCATTCGCAGCCGGGGCGGAGAACTGGTTCTGCGTATGGAGGATCTGGACACCCAGCGCACCAACGCCGAAAAAGCCGCCCTTTTGCGGGACGATCTTCTCTGGCTGGGGCTAACCTACGACCGGGAAACCGAATGCCAGAGCCGCCGAAGCGAAGTCTACCTGCGGTATTTTCAGCAGCTGCAGGAAAAGGGGCTGCTGTATCCCTGCTATTGCTCCCGCACCCAGCTGCACAGCGTCAACGCTCCCCATCTTTCCGACGGCACTTATCTCTACCCCGGCACCTGCCGGGATCTGACCGCGCCGCCCCCCGGCCGCAGCGGCGCATGGCGGCTGAAGGTGCCGGATCGGACCATCGCCCTTGACGATCTGCTGCAGGGCCACTACTGCCAGAATCTGCAGCGCGAATGCGGCGATTTTGTGCTGCGCCGCAGCGATGGGCTCTTTGTTTATCAGCTGGCGGTGGTTATCGACGATGCCGAAGCCGGTGTTACCGAGGTGGTTCGGGGAACGGACCTTCTGTCCTCCGCACCCCGGCAGATGTACCTGCAGGAGCTGCTGGGCTTTCCCCACCCCCAATACGGCCATGTCCCCCTGCTGCTGTCCGGCGACGGCCGGCGGCTGAGCAAACGGGATAGGGACTTAGACCTTGGCTATCTGCGGCAGCACACCACTGCCGAAAGCATTCTGGGCAGCCTTGCCTATGCCTGCGGATTGATTTCCAAAAACGAGGCTGTCAGCGCCCGGGAGCTGGTGGGAGAATTTTCCTGGGGGAAGCTCCGAAAAGACCCCATTACAGCCGATACCACCCGGCTTCTTTTGTTCTGATACCCCAACGATTTTTAATTTAGGAGGAATTTTCCATGGCTAACAAACCGATTCTTGTGGTTCTGGCCGCCGGCATGGGCAGCCGCTACGGCGGATTGAAGCAGATCGACCCGGTAGGTGCCTGCGGCGAAGCGATTTTAGACTATTCCCTCTACGATGCCTATCAGGCCGGCTTTGAAACCGCCGTGATCATCATCAAAAAAGCCATTGAGGCCGACTTTATGGCAACGGTGGGCAAGCGGCTGCAGCGGGCCCCCATCGAGATCCGCTACGCCTATCAGGAGCTGACCGCCGCGCTGCCGGAGGGTTTCTCCCTGCCTGCCGACCGGCAAAAGCCCTGGGGAACCAGCCACGCGGTGCTGTGCGCCAAGGAGCAGATCGGCGATGCCCCCTTCGCCGTGATCAATGCCGACGATTACTACGGCAAGTCTGCCTTCCGGGTGATGTACGAAGCGCTGAGCAGCGCCCGGGTGGGCCTGCCCTATGACTACTACATGGTAGGCTACCGCCTCGGCAACACCGTTACCGACAATGGCTCTGTGGCCCGGGGTGTCTGCCAGACCAACGAAGATAACCTGCTGGTGAATGTCTGCGAGCGTACCCGCATCGAAAAGTACGAGGGCGGCATCCACTACACCGAAGACGGCGAAAACTGGACGGATCTGGCTGCCGATACCCCGGTATCCATGAATTTCTGGGGTTTCACCCCCGGCTTCCCGGCAGAGATCGAGGCCCGTTTCCCCGCGTTTTTGCAAAACGCCGTACCTACCAACCCCCTGAAGGCGGAGTATTACCTGCCGCTGACCGTATCCCAGCTGATTGAGGCCGGTAAGGCCACCGTTAAGGTGCTGTCCTCCGCCGACCAGTGGTACGGCGTGACCTACGCCGCCGACAAGCCTCTGGTGGTAGCCGCCCTGCGGCAAATGACCGAAAAAGGAATGTACCCCGAAAACCTTTGGGGATAATTCGTGACGAAATAAATCACAAAATGGACTTTCGCGGAAATTGCGAAAGTCCATTTTATTATTTATATTGTCACGAAGTGACACCACAACATGCCCTTGGGCATATATCGCTTTTATCACATTTCCGCAGGAAATATATCACTTTCCCGACAGGGAAAATATCACCGGGAGTTGCGAAAATCCTTTTTCGCAACTCCCTTGCGTGCGGGCTTTTTTCAGCATTTCCCGGCTTGTGAACCATGGGGAAATGTGCTATAGTATAGCCAAGAAAAACAGGAGGGCTCCTATGGCGACCCGAAAAAAGAAGAAAAAAAGAAATAGCAAAAAGCAGACCCAGACTCTTGTAGGCATCGGCGCGCTGTGCGCCTCCCTGGCGGTTCTGCTGTTTCTGGGGTTCAGCCTCTCCCGGCTGGAGCTGCCCCAGACCCTCCAGGTCCCGGAAACCACGGCGGCCCCCACCACCGAGCCTACTCTGCCGCCGCCGGAAGCCAACCCCTATGGGCCTCTGGATTTTCAGTACGACGGCTGGTATCTCAGCTGCCTCGCGGGAAAAAGCGTGCTGGGTCTGGATGTTTCCTATTACCAAAAGGAAGTGGACTGGCAGGCCGTCAGGGATGCCGGCTTTGAATTTGTCATCATCCGGGTGGGCTACCGGGGCTTCTCCGCGGGAGAGCTGACCCCCGACACCCATGCCCAGCTGCACTACGAAGGCGCAAAGGCCGCGGGCCTGAAGATCGGCGCGTATCTGTTCTCTCAGGCAATCAGTGTGGAAGAAGCGGAGGAAGAGGCGGATTTTCTTCTGGCAGCTATTGCCGATTGGGAAGTGGATATGCCGGTGGTGTTCGACTGGGAGTATGTCAGCGATACCGCCCGCACCGCCCTCATGGATGCCCGAACTCTGACCGACTGCACCATCGCCTTCTGCGAGCGGGTGGAAGCCGCCGGCTATGAGCCTATGGTGTATTTCAACCGCAATCAGGGCTACCGGCTGCTGCATCTGGAGGAGCTGACCGACTACGGCTTCTGGCTGGCGCTGTATAACGACCGCATGACCTACCCCTATAAGATCGATATGTGGCAGTACACCAGCACGGGTACTGTGCCGGGCATCGAAGGGAATGTGGATATCAACCTGTGGTTCCCTGAGTAACTGTAAACCGTGCGGCCGCGGGGCCGCTGAGATAACAATAACTGTAATGAAGAGGTGGAACTATGCTGGATTTGCAAAAAGGTATCCTTCCGGTAGAAGGGTTTACTCTGAAGCCGGAGGCAAGTGACGGGGATCTCTATGCCCCTGCGCCGGAGGCCATCGACAGCCACGGCAGGATTGTTATTTCCGCAAATACGACCCTTGCGGATATGCAGGGTGTCTACGCAGAAAACGCATTCAACTCCATCTTTGGAGGAATCGTAACCCTCAAAATGCTGTTTCTGGTGGACGGCAAGCCCTTTAACTGCACGTTCTATTTTGACAAAGACGACCGTATCTGCTCGGTAAAACTGGTTCCCTGCATCCGCTATACCGCAGAAAAATGGAACCGGGCTGCCCGGCAGGAAGAGCGGCGCGTTTTCTGCGATCAGTGGTTACTGGCACATCTGGGCGCGCCTGCCAAAAATGTCAACGGCGCGGAGTATGAACTGGACGGTTTGCGAATCGTCACCGTGACCCACTTTGACCAGATCCACGGCGCCGATGCAGGCTATATCTCCGTCACCTATTGTCCGAAGGGGTGACGGATATGAACAAGGAACTGAACGCCGCCATCAAGAATAATTTTAACGCGGACAATCTGCAGGGTGTGCTCATCCGGGCAACCCCGGAAAAAAGGCTGGCAGAAAACTATGTCAGCAAAGACCCCAACTGGAAAAGCAAAGCATTTTCCGGAGAGCTGTACATCAACGCCTCCGCGGATACTTATGAACTGCTGCTGTCCCACTATGCCCACCACGATGATCCGGATTATCAGGGGCAGTTCGACCTGCCTCGCAGTGGCTATCCGGGCTTTTCCGGCTTCTTTACCGACGAGGAAAGCGCATCCCGCGCCTTTACCGCAGAGGGGGAGTACGATTCCGTGACCCTGAGCCATCTGCTGCAGCAGGCCCCGTATTACGATGAGGAAGCTGCCGAGAGCGCACAGGCCAGAAATCAAACCTATACCCCCTCGTATTGCAATCATTTGATCTGCCTGCGGGTGAATCCGCAAAAGCTGCGCGAAATCTACGGCACTGATGATTTCTTCGCCGCCCAGTCTGTGTGTACAGAAAACACCGCCTGGGGCGAAGGCGGCGGATTCCAGGGGTATAACCCGATGATCAACCAAATGATCAACGAAGGCGTTCTGGAATTCGTTCCCCAGCGCTCACGGCTCAGCCGTTCCACCGCCTGCACCGACTATCTGCAGCGCAAGGCCATCGCCAGAGAGCAGGCTGCCGAAGTGAATGCCTATATCACCGAAAACGGCATAGAAGGAAAAGAAGGACAGCGGCTGGGATACAACGAGCTGCGGAAGAAGAAAACGCCCGCCGGTCCGTCCTCCGGTGCTTCTTCGCCGGGTCTGCCGCCACCGGGTCGGGAGTCTATCCTGCAGTTGGGGATATTTGCCGGACTTTTGCTGGGATTTGTTGTAACCTATTTCCTGTGCAGAAACGGCAATCTGCTCCATTTCCTGCTCTGGCTCATTACCGCAGCCGGCCCCTTTGCGATCCTTTTGATTCTTTGCATTAAGCTGGGCGGATTCCCCAAGGCCCTTTGCAAGAAATCAACCGGCATTATCCTTACGATTATGTTTGCTCTGCTTTTAATTTTAGTGCCGGTTTTGGTCATTGTTATGTTCTTCGTATATCTGGCGCTTGGCGTGCTGGTATTCCTCAAGGGCGCCGAGATTTTTGGCCCGACCGGAATCCTCACCATCACCCGCACAGACGAACACGGCCGCACAACCCAGGAGACCCGCGCGGTCTACGGAGATATGGATTCTGAAGTTTCCCGGGCAACACAAGAGCTGAAGTCGGAAGGCTATTCCGATATCCGGCAGGAATGAAGGAGGCGGTAAGCAATGGCAATCTTTACATGGCTGAAAGAACAGAAAGACCTTCTTCTGGAATGGTTCTCTCCGGAGACTTACGAAAACCAGACCCAGCGAAAATACCCTTCTTATATCACGGCGCTGTTCCGGCTTTTTGTGAACTATATTCATTTTGTGCTTCCCGTGATCTGGGTGATCACCGTGATTTTGTGCATCGCCCAGAAACTGCCGTTTTTGGGCGTGATCCTGGTAGGCATTCTCGGCGCGGTTCTGATCACACTGGGGCTGGCTTTTGCCTTTTTGCTGCTCATGGCGTTGGAATCCTTTTCAAAGATCCTGGCAAGCCTGATTCTCAGCGGCGAACTGCCGGAGGGCGCGGAAAATCCGGTCGACGATTTGATCACCCGCATTTTCCGGGGCGAACTTTACTGAGGTTTGCAAAATCCGCAACCAACCATCGCATCATCCACAGGCAGGGGATACCCCTAAAGGTATCCCCTGCCTTCGTTTTCCCCCGGGGGCATCCTCTGCCAAAAAAAGGATACCCGCAGGGGGTATCCTTTGCTTTTCTGGCATATATTTGTACCATTGGGTGCAGAGTAAGATCAGTCTGCGGCATATTCGTTAAACAGCGTGCTACAGAAAGCAATTTCCTGCAAAAAACTATGTAGAAACAATTGGGGATTATTACGTTTCAAGTAATATTGGCATGTGATCCGATTTCTCTAGCCATTCCAAATCCCACAAAACACAATAATTCTGTATATTGCTTGCCGCTGCGAAGCAATGATCTATATGATATCCTTTCTCCAAGTGACGGTATAAATAAAAAGTCGGTGTCAATTCTTTTCCTTGTGCTTCACCCGTTATATGGTGATATGCAGAACAGATTCCGATCTCACTAAGTTGCTGCACTATGGTGCTATGGGTTCGTGTATAATGTTTTTTATCCCAAATGGCATTACTATTAAAATCTCCAACGATAATTGTATCTTGGCTGTAATTAGAGATATTGATGTTTTGATAAATATAATATTCTTCTATGTATGGTCTGCAAGCCCATACTGCAACCAAATCAAAACTATCATTAACTTTTACCGACAAGAAATTTCGCAAACAATATTTTGGCCAAGGGTTCTCCGCTAAGCATATTCCTTGTCGGGCAAACACGCCCAAACCTTTATTTTTATTCTCCCCGGTCCACAGATAGTTGTCTGCAAATTCCTTATATGCAACACAATTACTTTCTGCAGGATTTTCACATTCTTGAATCACATATACATCCGCCTCGATGGAAAGAATTTCCTGAAATTTATTGCGAAATTTTCCGTTACAGTTCCAACTAAGAATTTTCATTTCATTTTCTCCTTTGCGGTGTTGACGGAGGAAATGAGCATCACGCGAATGCTTGTGCATGCAGCATCGAGTGCCTTATATTCTTCTTCGGATATATAGTTGGTCTTAAAAAGCAATTCCAGCCAGTAGCCCGTTTCATTGGCTTCTTTCAAAGCAATTTGAAGCTTGGCGATAAAATCCGCTTTCCCGTGGGCATACTGCGCTTCCCGAATATTTGCGCCTATAGATGTGCCGCTTCTGCCGATCTGGTTGGAAATAATGGACTCTCGCTTTTCTTTCAGTTTCCTAACAAGGTTAATTATCGCTACGGCAAAGTCCATCGATTGCGTTCTTAACTTGCTTTCAGACATATAGGAGCCTCCTGATCCAAAATATTTTTCATAAATGCTGGCTTCGTGAAGTTTGGCTGCGCCAAGTGAAGCAGCGGTAATGCCGCTGTGAAGTATCGTGCTTACCCACGATGTGAAGTTAAGTGTGCCACTCACGCCCGCAGGCGCTTCACGATGCAGCGCATCACTTCACGCACGAAGTGCGCTTCTCGTGCCGCAAGGCACACTTAGTTTAAAATCCCAAGGAATTGTATCAATTCCTTGGGATTTTCTGGGGTGGATGATGGGACTTGAACCCACGATCTTCAGAGCCACAATCTGACGCCTTAGCCAACTAGGCCACACCCACCAAATATTCATTTTTGCTGATTGACAATCTTAGAAGCGGCACGCCAGGAGGGACTCGCTTTTTCTAAGGTGTTGCCGCCATCCAGCTGGCGGCAAGCAACAATCCACCAGATTGTTGCAACTGATGGTTCGAGTCCCTAAGAACCCGATATCATTTTTGCCGGACAGTTGCTCCCTCTGACATCTCCCAAGTTTGGTGGCACGCCAGGAGGGACTCGAACCCCCGACCTACTGCTTAGAAGGCAGTTGCTCTATCCAGCTGAGCTACTGGCGCATTTCTTTGGAGCGGGTGACGGGAATCGGACCCGCGTATCCAGCTTGGAAGGCTGGTGTTCTACCATTGAACTACACCCGC
>JAZSGN010000057.1:0-37075 GCA_045532755.1 Faecousia sp. | reverse complement strand
TACGCCATGACTCTGGAATCCCTGGCCAACAGCGGTAACTACTATAACCTGCACGAACTGGTGATGGAAGACGCGCAGCTTTGTCCCATCCTGGTGCGCAGCTACTGCGTCTACGCCACCCGTGGCCTGCTGACAAATCTGACCCCCACCCGGGATAACCTGTTCTTTTACACCCTCGGCAGAACCATGGCAAATGCCATCATTCCCTAAAAAATAAGGACGCCCCGATTGGGGCGTCCTTTTTCTTTCTTAGCAGCAGCCGCAGTTGTTGTCACAGCCGCAGCCGTTGTTGTTGTAACCGCCGTTACCGTTGCCGCAGCAGCAGAACAGCAGAACCAGGATGATGATCCACCAGCAGTTGTTTCCACCAAAACCGTTACACATATTCATTTACCTCCCAGAATTTTTCGAGCGGTTTGCCGCTCATTCCATGGTATTCCGGAGGGCAAAAATGGTTACAGTTCCCGCAGGGCAGAAACCAAAGCGGTTTTGGAGGCGGTCTTCTCGTCCTTCATTTTAATGACCCGGGCGGGGCAGCCTGCCACCACCGTATTGGGGGCTACATCGCCAACCACCACCGCGCCGGCGGCAACCACCGCGTTGGCGCCGATGCGGCAGCCCTCGATCACCACGGCGTTGGCGCCGATGAGAACATTATCCTCCACAATCACCGGGGTAGCAGAAGCCGGCTCGATGACACCCGCCAGCACAGCGCCGGCACCCACATGGCAGTTTTTGCCTACGGTGGCCCGTCCGCCCAGCACGGCGCCCATGTCGATCATGGTGCCTTCGCCTACCACAGCGCCGATGTTCAGGATCGCGCCCATCATGATCACCGCGTTGGCGCCGATGGAAACCTGCTCCCGGATGATGGCGCCCGGCTCAATGCGGGCGGGGATGTCCTTCAGATCCAGCATGGGAATGGCGGAGTTGCGGCAGCCGTTTTCGATTTCTAGGTGCTGGATCTTGTGGGCGTTGGCCTGCAGAATGGGGCCAACCACCTTCCAATCGCCAAACACGATCTTGCAGCCCTCGCCAGCAGGGAACACCCGGCAGCCGGGAAACGCTACCGCTTCCTTCTCCCAGACATATACCTTCACCGGGGTTTTCTTTTCAGAGGTGCGGATATATTCAATAATTTCCTGTGCGTTCATGGGATATCTCCTTATAAGGTGTATTTTTATACATACTACCACCTTTTTACCCGAAAGGCAAGGGGAGAAATTGACACAGCCGGGGAAATGTCCTATAATAACAAAAACGAAAGGGGGAAGCGCTGTGGAAATCCTTCGCCACCGCCGTGCGCTGCACCAAATTCCGGAACTGGACCGCAACCTGCCCAAGACCATGGCCTATCTGCGCCAGGCTCTGTCCGGCATGAAATGCCGGCTGTTTTCTCCTATGGACAGCAGCCTCTGCGCCTATTTTGATTTCGGCGGCAGCCGCACCATCGCCTTCCGGGCCGATGCCGATGCCCTGCCCATTACGGAAACCACGGGTCTGCGCTTCGCCTCTACCCACCCCGGGCAGATGCACGCCTGCGGACACGACGGCCACATGGCCATTTTGCTGGAGCTTGCCCGCCGCCTGAATGAAAAAGAAAACTTGCAGAACAATGTGCTGCTGGTATTTCAGCCGGCAGAGGAAACTGTGGGCGGCGCGCAGCTGCTGTGCCGCACCGGCGTGTTTCAGGAATACGGCGTATGCGCCATTTTCGGCCTGCATCTGTGGCCGGGTCTGGAAGCCGGAGCGGTCTGCTCCCGGTGCGAAGAAATGCTGGCCCGCTCCAGCGAACTGACGGTGACCGTCACCGGCCGCTCCTCCCACATCGCAAAAGCCAGCGAGGGCATCGATGCCCTTGCCGCCGGCGCGGAATTCTACCGCCGGGCCATTGCGCTGGAAAAGAGCCTGCCGGGCCACATCTTCCGGCTGCTGAACTTTGGAAAAATGGATAGCGGCACGGTTCGCAACGCCATTTCCGCCCACACCCGGCTGGAAGGCACCCTGCGGGCTTTTCAGGATGAGATTTTCGAGAGCCTGCGGCAGGGTCTGCTGGACATTGGCAAGGCCATTGAGCAGGAATTCGGCTGCCGGGTGGATGTCCACCTGAACGAGGGCTACCCCGCGGTGATGAATCCGCCGGAGCTGTATCACCGGGTGCGGCAATGCGCCCAGTTTGGGGAGCTCAGCACCCCCTACATGATCAGCGAGGATTTCTCCTGGTATCAGCGGTATTTGCCGGGAATGTTCTTCTTCCTCGGCACCGGCGACACCCCCGCCCTCCACGCCAGCAATTTTAACTTCGACGAAGCGATTCTTTTGAAAGGCGCCGATTTCTTTGAAAATCTGGCGGAAAATTTCTCATGATCCCATTGAACCGGAACTTATCGCCCCTGCGCCGCAGCGGCATTCGATTGTATACCAATCTGGCAAAAACCGTTCCCGGCTGTGTTATGTTAACCATTGGCGAGCCGGATTTTGACACCCCCCAGCCCATCAAGGATGCAGCCGCGGCTGCCCTGGAGGCAGGACAGACCCACTACGCTCCCAATCAGGGCCTGCCCGCTCTTTGCCGGGCGGTGGCTGCATGGGAAACCGACCGGGGCTTCCCCTTAGAGCCGGCGCAGGTGATCATCACCGCCGGCGCCACCGGCGCGCTGTACACCGCTCTCACCGGAATTCTGAACCCCGGCGATGAGGTCATCGTTCCCATGCCGGCTTTCCCGCTGTATGAAAGCATTATCACCGCCGCCGGCGCGGTGACCGTTCCGCTGCACACCCAGCCCGACGGTTTTCAGATCACCGAGGCTGCTCTTGCAAAGGTTCTTTCCCCCAAGACCAAGGCGGTGATCCTCAATTCCCCCAACAACCCCACCGGCGTGGTGTACTCCGCCCAATCCCTTGCCGCCGTTAAAAAAGCGGTGCTGGGCAAGGATATCTTCCTGATCTGCGACAATGTCTACGCCCAGTTATCCGGCGGAAGCTGCCCGGACCTGAGCCTTGATCCGCAGCTGAAAGAGCAGATCCTTCTGTGCCAGAGCTTTTCCAAGCCCTATGCCATGACCGGCTGGCGCATCGGCTATCTGGCAGGCCCCCGGGAAGTGATGGACCGGCTTCTGCTGCTCCATGCCGCCGAGGTTGCCTCCATCCCCACCTTTGTGCAGACCGCCTGCCTCACCGCTCTGCAGACCCCCATCGATGCGATGGCCGAAAGCTACGCCCGGCGCAGAGCCTATGTCTGCGGCAGGCTGCGGGACATGGGAATTTCCTTCCCGGAACCCGGCGGCGCGTTTTATGTATTCGGGGATATCCGCCGGTTCGGCATAGACTGCGACACCCTCGCCACCCGGCTGATCCGGGAAGCCGGCGTTGCCACCGTTCCCGGCAGCTGTTTCGGAACAGAGGGCTATCTGCGGATCTCCTGCTGCTGCAGCGATGCCGACCTCGCCGCCGGCATGGACCGTCTGGAAGCCTTTTTATCGAAACTGTAATAAAAAAGGATCGCCCGAAGGCGATCCTTTTTCTATTTTATTTTTTCAGCTGTTTTTGCAGCCAGTCCTTGCCGTCAACAAACCGGGCTACGATGTAGGAGACCACATAGTCGCCGGCGGCATTGACCATGGTAGCCGGCGGGCCCACCAGATTACCCAGGGCAATGGCGATGGGGTAGGCGATGGCCATCTGGTCCGGGAAGAAGATGGTGCAAAGCACCAGCTCGCCGGTACCGCCGCCGCCGGGAATGCCGGACATGGCCACGCTGGAGAACACCGCCACGATGATGGCGAGAATCGCCTCACCCGTGCCGAAGTCCTTGCCGAAGATGCCGAACAGGAAGGCTACCTTGATAATGGCGCTCATTGCCGAGCCATCCATGTGCATGGTAGCGCCCAGGGGCAGCACGATATCGGAAACATCCTTGCTGATGCCGGTTTCTTCCGCCACTTCCATGTTGGTGGGAATGGTGGCAACGCTGGAGCACGTGCCGAAGGACACCGCCGCCGGCTTGAAGAGCTTGCTGAACATCACCTTTGCCGCCCCCTTGCCGCCGCCGAAGCGGGCGTAGATGGGGAAGAACACAAACATATAGGCAAAGCACAGCACATAGTAGATGATCAGGGTGCGGCTGTAGTCGCCGATCAGCTCCGGGCCGTAGGTAGCAACCAGCGTGGCGAAGAAGCCGAAAAAGCCGATGGGGGCATAGTAGCTGATGATCTTGACTACCTTCATAATGCAGCCGGTCACATCCGCCAGCAGCTTGGCGGTCATAGTCTCCTTGCCGCCGTTTAGCTGGATTCCGAAGCCGAACAGCACCGCAAACACGATCAGCGGCAGAATGGCCTTGCGGCTCCACAGCTCCATAAAGTCGGGCTTGGTGAAGAAATTGATGATCATATCCGCCACGCCCAGCGTTTTGCCAACATCACCGGCGGTGGTTTCATACTGACCCTGCACCAGCGGGAAAATGCGGGCAACGATGTACATGATCAAAGCAGCGATGCCGGCGGTGACAAAGAAGGTGGCCAGGGTAACGCCCATGATCTTGCCCGCCTTTTTCATGCTTTCCATGTTGGCGATGGCAGAAGCGATGGAGCAGAACACCATAGGCACCACGATGCAGAACATCAGGTTGATGAACACCGTACCCAGCGGCTCCAGAACCGTTGCGCCGGCATCCACTACAGTACCTTCCGCATCCTTTACTACGGGCCAAAGCGCGCCGGTGATACAGCCGGCGATCACGCCCAGCAGCATGCAGATGATAAAGCCGTAGTTCTTGAGAATTTTCTTCATAGCGTTACCTCCCGAGAGCTTTTTTTCTCATTATAAGGGAGAAGCCATCACTTGGCAAGAATTTTATTCCAGATTCAGCTTGGAGCTCATGATCTTCCGGCAGATCACATAGAACACCAGCGCCAGGATCAGATTTCCGCCAATGGCGGTACACATAGAGATATGGGCAGCGGCGTAGATGTGGGTATCCAGGAAGCGATAATAGCTGTCCATCAGCGCCGTATCTTCCAGCATCAGCAGCGCCATGCTGAGGATGGTTCCCAGCATCTGGGTCAGCATGCCATAGGCAAAGTATACGCCCACAGCGCCCAGAATCCGGTTCTTCTTAAAGGTCTGGCCGATGCAGATGCAGGCGTAGTAGAGAAGATAGGTGGAAACCGCGCTGCTGAGCATCAGCAGCGCCATTTCGATGGCATAGAATACCATCTGCCCCGGCAGCTCCGCGGGCATATTGAAGAGGATCTCTTCCTCCCACACAAAAATCATCAGTGCCCAGAACTCCGTAAATATCTCGCCGGAGAAGATCAGCGCCGAGGCTGCAGCCGCAACCAGCGTAGACAGCAGGCTGAAGGCCAGCGCCGTTACCAGCTTCACATGGAGGTGGTCGGCCGCGGACACCGGCAGAGTGAAGGAAAGATAGCCCTCGCCGGTGAAGAGATTCTTGTAAAATCTGGTCACCGCAAACACGGTAGGCGCTGCGACACACACCAGCATGGCGATCACGCTCATGCTGATAGAGGAAACCATCAAAATATCATAGCTGATGGAATCGTTATCCAGCAGCTGGATCAGGTGGCACACCACCGCCAGCGCCAGCACGATGCCCATAATAATGCCCAAAACCCGAATCCACGCCTTGAATTCGTGCTTATAAAGTTTCTTTACCATCGGAACACCTCCCGGAACAGTTCGTCCACACTCTTGCCCTCTTCCTCGCGGATGGCATCCACCGACTTGTGGAGCATCAGCTGACCGCACCGCAGGAAGATCACTTCATCCAGCACCTGCTCGATATCGGAGATCAGATGGGTGGAGATCAGCACCGTGCTTTCGGGGTTATGATGGGTGATGATGGTGCTGATCACATAATCCCGGGCCGCCGGGTCTACGCCGGCAATGGGCTCATCCAGCACATAGAGCTTGGCGTTGCGGGCCATGGTCAGGATCAGGCACACTTTTTCCTTATTGCCCTTGGAGAGGGTCTTCAGCCGCTGCTCCTTCCGGATTCCCAGCCGCTGCAGCATTTCAAAGGCCAGCTCCGGCCGGAAATCTGCGTAGAAATCCTGGAAATAGGCCACGATCTGCTGAACCGACATCCAGGAATTCAGATAGATGGCATCGGGAAGATAGGCAACCTCTGCCTTGGTCTTCACGCCGGGCAGATTGCCGTTTACGGTGATGCTGCCGGCATCCGCCGTCAGAAGTCCGTTGATAATCTTGATCAAGGTAGTCTTTCCGGAGCCGTTGGGACCCAGAAGACCCACGATTTTACCGCTGGTCAAGGTGAAGCTCACATTGTCCAGCGCCTGCACGCTGCCATAACGCTTGGAAAGGCCGGTGCAGCACAGAAGCTCACTCATAATTTCCACTCCTTTACGATTTCTTTGATTTCCCCGGGCAGCATACCCAGGTCTGCCATATCCGAGAAGAACGCCGTCACCTTTTCGGCCACCAGCTCCCGGCGAACCTGAAGGGCAGTCTTTGTATCCTCGCAGACGTACCACCCGGTTCCCGGCACGGAATACAGCACACCCTGCTGCTCCAGCTGGGTAAAGGCATGCTGCACGGTGTTGGGATTCACCCCGGCCTCCACCGCCAGCTCCCGCACAGACAGCAGCTTATCTCCCGGCTTCAGAATGCCGGCTGCGATCCGGGCGCAGATCTGGGCGCAAAGCTGGGCGCAGATTCCCCGGCTTTTATCCAGCTTCCATTTCAAACAGATTCCTCCTTTCGGCATTTGCTGTACTGTCAATATAATACAGCTTCCATAACTTGTCAACAGAAAACTGCCCGGAGCCGCTGGCTCCGGGCAGAAAAGGGATTACATATCGAAGGGCTCCATGGAAAGAACGGGGTGACCTACCTCGCCCAGGAACTCCAGCAGCTGCTCGGGGTCCTCGGTGCAGATGGTCTCGTCGGCGATCATATCGGTGAAGTTCTCTACGCCGTACAGCTCCAGAGCCGTGGCATCCAGACGCTCCCGAACCTGATCCTTCAGGTCCTTGGGCATCCACACGATGCGGCCGGGGCCGCCTTCGGCGGCGATAAACTTCTTGGAGAAGATGAACTGCTTGCCATGACCCATGAAGCCGGGAGTCTGGACACCGCCGCCGGTCATGGAGGCCATGTCGGAGAAGCTCATGCCCAGGGGGGTCATGCCGGCGTGCTCACGGCAGGTGATCACAACGCCCATGGAGCAGGGCTCCACGCCGCAGATACACTCGAAGCAGCCGCAGGAGGTCATGGGATCTTCAAACAGAGAGTACAGCGTTACACGCTCCAGGGCGCCGTGGGAATACTTGGCGATGGCTTCATCCACATCGTCGTAGCGGCCCAGGCGCTCGTCTACGCAGCGCTCCTTGGGAACGATCTGGCAGGGACCGGTGGGGTCCAGCTCGTTGGTGGCCTTGGCATCCAGCCAGCTCACCGCGCCGCACAGACCCAGACGCTCGGGGGTAACGATACATACATGGCTGGGGGAGAAGGCCTGGCACATGATGCAGGTGTAGTAAACGGGAACGGACTCGTCGGTCATGCTGCGCAGACGGTCGTCACGCTTGGCGAAGATCTCGTTGGCAGCGGCACGCAGAGCTTTGTTCTGCTCGGCATCCACCACGATGCTGCCCTGGCACTTATCCACAACGGCCTCGAACTCGCTCTTGATCTTGGCATACAGCACCTCGCCGATGTGGCGGAAGCGGAAGCCAGCCTCGAAGTCGGCCTTGGAGATACGGATGCGGATCATGTCCCGCTGGCCGGTGTGCATAACGCCTTCGATGCAGTTGATGTAAGCGTGGATCTTACGCTCCATAACGGATTCGAAGTCGGCCTGCATGGCCTTGCCGGCTACCTCTACGGTGTAGCTCAGGGAGATCTTGCTGCCCACGGGGATCTCGTCCAGCTCGGGGCCGATGACGGTGATCTTGTGGTCCTCGATGTCGGCGGCATCACGGGTGGAGACCAGCTCGAAGCAGTCCACACGGGAGCCGTCCACTTCCACCTGCATATCGCCACGGCGGATGATCTCGCCTTCAAAGGCAGAGGCGTAGGAAACGGGAATGTCGATCTTGGTGATCTTGATCTTGATGTCCCGGGCCTCCAGAGAGGTGGCGTTCCACTTCTCGGTATCCAGCTGCTGGATCAGGCTCTTGGGAACACGGAACATATTCTCGGTCTCGTTGGAGATGACGGGGAAGCCCAGGCAAATAGCGCCGGCGCCGTAGGACACGATCTCATCGGACAGAGGCTTGTAGGCGTTGACGAAGGCCCGCACACGGTCCATGGTGTACTTGGCAAGGGCGGGGAAGTCGCCGGGGGTGATGTTGCCGAAGATCAGCGCGGCGCGCAGAGCAACGGAAACAATATGGATCACAGACTGCATCTCATAGCCCAGGGGCACAACGCGGACGCCTTCGCCCAGAGTCATGCCGGACTCGGCGCAGTGGCGCACGGAGTCGCCGGTCAGGGAGACCAGCATACCCTGATTCTGGTAGGACTTGGCCAGAGCCACAGTCTCCTCAGGGTTGTCGGCGCCGCCCAGAATAACGGCCACGCCGGGGATATCGCCGGTAACCAGCGGCACACCCAGATTACGCACGAAGGCGTCGGTCAGGTGGCCCATTTCCGGTGCGGCGTAGGGGGTAGCGCCATGGATGTACTTCAGAGCTTCCAGGAACTCTGCACACAGAGCGCTGGCGATGCCGGACTCGAAGGCATCGTGGAGCCGGTTGTTGCGGGTCATCTTGCCCTTGATGACCTCCATGGCAGCCTTCATCTCACCCAGATTGGAGATCTTGGTGCCGGTGACAGCATAGTAACAGGGCAGGCTGTAGGCAGTATCGGGGAAGGCCACGCTCTCACTCTCGCCGTAGGTGGCGATGGCTGCATCGATGGCCGCTACGGTACGCTGGTAGTTATAGTCGTTACCGCCAAAAACTCTTTCAAAAAGTGTCACGGTATATCCTCCTTCAGTTATCAGTCACGGTCCAGAATTTCTTTGATTTTGCGAATTTCCGCAATGGCCTCGGGGCAGAAATCGTAGGGAGATTTTCCCTGACGGTCCGCATCCATGATCTGCGGATTGTAGTGGATAAAGCCCAGCAGGTCCTCCGCCGGGATCGCCTGACGGATAAATTCCTCGTCGGCTTCGTCGCGGATCTTGTTGGCAACTACCCGAACCCGCTTCACGCCCAGGTCATTGGCAAGGCGCTTGACATTGCGGTAGGTCTGCACGCTGCGGGCGCCCGGCTCGATCACTACGATGAACTGGTCCATATTGGCGGCCGTTCCCCGGCCCAGATGCTCCAGCCCCGCCTCCATATCCATGATCACCACATCATTTTTCCGATAGGTGAGGCTGGAGAGGATGGCCTTGAGCATCACATGCTCCGGGCAGACACAGCCCGTTCCGCCCACATCCACCGTTCCCATCACCAGCAGCTTTACGCCGTTGATATCCCGGGCATACATTTCGGGGATGTCTGCCACATAGGGGTTGAGCTTGAAGAACTTGTTGGCGGCGTTGGCGCCGGTCCGTTCTTCCACAAGGGTACGCATTTTGGATATGGGAACAATGGAATCCACTTCCTGCTGAGAAAGTCCCAGCGCCAGACCCAGATTGGCATCCGGGTCCACATCGGCGGCCAGCACGGTGCGGCCTTCGTCGGCGTAGAGCCTTGCCAGAGTGGAGGAAAGGGTGGTTTTTCCCACGCCGCCCTTTCCGGTAATCGCTACTTTCATTAGAAAATGACCTCGAATTTCAATGATTCAACTTCTGTAGGGGCGGATGACCACATCCGCCCGCGGGCCGAAGTGGTCTTCGGCCCCTACAAAGGCGTTGTCATGCAGAGCAGATTTAGATACCCAAGGCAGCGCGCTTGGCCTCAATGCAGGCGATCATCTTGTCGCCCAGCTTGTCGATATCGGTTTCCACCACGAACTTGGCCTCGACCCACTGGTTGATGCCGTTCTCGCCCTGCAGCAGCTCGGTGACCTCGGTAGAGCCCTTGGAGTAGGGATCCACACCCAGGAAGGTTTCGATACCGGTCGCTACAACATAGTTGCCGATGGAAACAGCCTTCTCGCTCATCCACTCGGGAGCGCAGCCTACTACGGGAACCTGAGAAATATGGATGCCCCAGTCCTTGGCGATGTCGGAAGCCAGCACCATCATACGGGAGATATCCACGCAGGAGCCCATGTGCAGCACGGGAGGAATGCCTGCCAGCTCGCAGACACGCTTCAGACCGGCGCCGCAGTATTCCTTAGCCTGCTCGGGGTCCATCAGACCGGCCTTGGCGGCAGCCTGAGCGGAGCAGCCGGACACGATGAGGATAATATCGTTTTCCAGCATCTTCTTCATCAGACCGATGTGGGCAGCGTCGGGACGGACCTTGGGGTTGTTGCAGCCGACCATGGCCACCGCGCCCCGCAGAACGCCGGAATGTACACACTCGATCAGAGGCTTGGTGGTGCCGAACTCGTCGACCTGAGAGTTGGCAACGCCGTCGAGAACCTTCTTGATGGCCTCCACAGAGTAGCCCACCCGGGCCTTCTGCTTCTGGGAGGGGATGTTCACCAGCTCGGGGGAGCGGTTGACGAAGTTCTCGATCGCCATCTTTACGATGGCCTTTGCATTCTCACCGGCGCTCTCCGCGCTGAACTGGATGAACTCGGAGTCGGGCATCCGGGCGATGGGAGAGGTGGTGATAAACTTGGTATGGAAGCACTTGCTCAGGGGGCCCAGAGCGGGGAAGATACACTGCACGTCCACAACGATGGCCTCGCAGGCGCCGGTCAGCACAACATTTTCCTGATTCAGGAAGTTGCCGGCCATGGGGATGCCGTGACGCATGGTCACTTCGTTGCTGGTGCAGCACACGCCGGAAACGGTGATGCCCTTGGCGCCGACGGTCTTGGCCAGCGCGATCATCTCCGGATCATTGGCGTAGTAAACGATCATTTCCGACAGAGAGGGATCGTGACCGTGAACCACAATGTTCACGTTGTCCTTCTCCATAACGCCGATGTTGGCCTCGGTGTCCACCGGGCGGGGCGTGCCGAACATAACGTCGGAGAACTCGGTACCCATCATAGAACCGCCCCAGCCGTCGCTCAGACCGGCCCGCAGGGACTGACGGATCAGCGCCTCCGGCAGGGAGGAGCAGCCCATGTGGGTCATGTGCATAGCGGTGGCGATTTCCCGGTCGATGGCCCGGGGGGTGATGCCGGCGGCATCCCACAGCTGCTGAGTGTGCTCAGGCGCACGCTTGGCAAACTTCTGCGTGCCAAAGGGAATGCCGTACTCCATCAGGCCGATTTCCGCCATCTCGTGAGCCAGAGCATAGATGTCCTTGCCCTCGGTCTCCACGCCCCATTCCTTGGCGATGCGGATCAGCTTATCCGGGTCCTTGATCTGGTAGTTGCCGCCCTCGCGGGTCTGGTGCAGGGTGTGCATGATCTCACGGCCATGGTCAGAGTGGGCGGCGGTTCCGCCTACGGTAAAACGCAGATAGTTACGGGCTACGATGCCATGAACATCACAACCGCAGATGCCTCTGGGGCTCTTGGGAGTGATACGGCAGGGGCCCATGGAGCAGATCCGGCAGCAGGTGCCTGCTTCGCCGAAGCCGCAATGAGGGGTCTGGTTCTTGACCCGCTGCTGCCAGGTGTCAGCGCCTACCTTTTTGCCGTTTTCCAGCAGCTGGTTGGTGGCAGCTTCCATCTCTTCGACAGATGTCAAAAAAGCCCAATCCTTCAATCTATTTTCCTCCTATACTTACTTGGTTCGCACATCAACATGCGCCCTTTCGGGCGCATAATGTATCGATATTATTCTACTAATTAAACACCGGAAAGTCAATCCGCATTTCTTGGTTTTTCAAGGTTTTTTCCGCTCCGGATCGAAATCCGGAATGAATTCCCGGTCTGCCGCCCCTGCTTCCTGCACAAAGCCCTGCAGGTCGTTGAGCAGCATCCAGCTGAGCACCGCGTCGTATTCCTCGTCGGTGACCGGCCGGTCAAAGGGCGCTTCCAGCCCCGGCATAGGGGTATACTGGCGCATCAGGCTCACCAGCACCTGCCCCGGAGGGAAGGTTTCGCCGATCCAGTCCAGCACCTTCAGGGAATTTTCCACCTGCCCCGGCAAAATCAGATGCCGGATGATCACCCCCCGCACCAGCTTTTCGCCCTGCCACAGGGGCTTTCCCACCTGCGCCGCCATCTCCCGGATGGCAGCGGCGGCCACGGAAAAATAGTCCTTCACGCCGGAAAGCCGGAAGGCAAGCTCGCTATCTGCGTACTTCATATCCGGCAGGTAGATATCCACCAGACCCGCCAGCTTTTTAACCGTTTCCACCCGCTCATAGCCGCCGCAGTTATACACCACCGGAACCGGCAGCTTCGGCTGCAGCGCCGGCAGGATCGTAGGCAGAAACTGGGTAGGGGTCACAAGGTCGATATTCTCCGCCCCCCGGGCGATCAGGTCCTCAAAGCAGGCCCGCAGCCCGGCAGAATCCATTTTTTCTCCCACCGGAGCGCCGCTGATGGCCCGGTTCTGGCAATAGCGGCAGCCTAAGGTGCAGCCGCCGAAAAACACGGCGCCGCTGCCGCCGCTGCCGGCAAGGGCCGGCTCTTCCCACCGATGGAGCATGGTTTTTGCCACCAGCGCCTGATCCGGGCAGCGGCAGAAGCCTGACTTGCCGGCGGCGCGGTCTGCGCCGCAGAGGCGGGGACACAAATTGCAGTTTACATAATTCATGTAAGCTTCACATCCTTTACTCCATCATACCACCCCGCCGCCCAAATCGCAACCTTCCGCTTTACCCCGGGGGGATTTTATGGTATAATGCTCCCATAATTCTATGGAGGAATTCTTATGATTATCACTGCCGCTTCCGCCGCCCATATCCCCGGCATTCTCGCCCTGCTGGCCCAGGTGGGGCAGGTGCATCATGAACTTCGGCCGGACATTTTCGTTCCCGGCACGCTGAAATATGACGAAGCGGCCCTTGCCGCGCTGCTGACCGACCCGGACCGCCCCATTTATGTAGCGCTGGAGGAAGAAACGGTAGCCGGCTACTGCTTCTGTGTACGAAAGTATTTCGGCGGCAGCATGCATACCCGCCGGCAGGAATTTTATATCGACGACCTTTGCGTAGACGAAGCCCACCGCCGCAAGGGCATCGCCAAGGCGCTCTACTGCCACGCTCTGGAGCAGGCAAAGGCGCTGGGCTGCCACAGCGTTACGCTGAATGTGTGGTGCGGCAACGAGGGCGCCATGACCTTTTACGAGCAGCTGGGTCTGCGCCCCAGAAATATTATGATGGAACAGCGGCTGTAACGCCGGGAGGATGACTATGCTGGAACGGGGAAAAATCTACGAAACCGTGATCTGCGACTACACCGCCGAGGGGCAGGGCGTAGCAAAAATCGAAGGCTGCGCCGTATTCGTTCCCAACGCCATTGTGGGGGAGCGGTGTCTGGTGCGGATCGAAAAGGCCCAGAAAACCTGGGCAGCGGGAAAAATCACCCAGCTGCTGGAAAAATCGCCCCACCGGGTCAACCGGGCCTGCCCCGTGGGCAAGCTCTGCGGCGGCTGCGATTTTCACCACATGGACTATGAAGAGGAGTGCCGCCTGAAGGCGGACCGGGTGCTGCAGTGCCTGAACCGCATCGGCGGCGAAAACCTCACCGAAATGCCCCTTTTGTCTGCCCCCGCCACCACCTGCTACCGCAACAAGGCCCAGTACCCGGTGGCAGCCAAGGGCGGCAAGGCCTACGCCGGCTTCTTTCAGGCCGGCACCCATAAGATCATAGAAAACAGCCGCTGCGCCATCTTGCCGGAGGAGGCTGACCGGGTGAAGGACGCGGTCATCAGCTACATGAACCGCTTTCATGTCAGCGCCTACGACGAAACCGCCCATAAGGGGCTGGTGCGCCATATCTATGTGCGCCGGGGCGCGGTGTCCCGGCAGATACTGGTATGTCTGGTGGTCAACGGACGGCGGCTGCCCCATATCCCGGAGCTGATCGAAAGCCTGAAAAAAGTAAGGGGCTTTACCACGCTGGTGCTGGGGGTCAACACCCGGCCGGGCAACGCCATTCTGGGGGACGAATTTCTCACCCTTTACGGCCCGGGCTATATCGAGGATACCCTGTGCGGCCTGGTTTTCCGGCTGTCGCCCCGGTCTTTCTATCAGGTGAATCACCATCAGGCCCAGCGGCTCTACGAGGCCGCCATCGCCCAGGCGGAAATCACCAAGGCCGATACGGTGCTGGATCTGTACTGCGGCGTCGGCACCATCACCCTTGCCATGGCCAAGGCGGCGGGAAAGGTGATCGGCGTGGAAGTGATTCCGCAGGCTGTGGAGGATGCCCGGCAGAACGCCCTGCGTAACGGCATCGAAAACGCGGAATTTTTCTGCGGCGATGCGGGGCAGGCGGCTCTGGAGCTGGAGGCAACGGGGGTGAAGGCCGATGTGGTGGTGGTAGACCCGCCCAGAAAGGGGCTGAACGCCGATACCATCGAGGCCCTTTCCCGCCTTTCCCCCCGGCGGATCGTGTATGTTTCCTGCGACCCGGCAACCCTTGCCCGGGATGTGGCGCTGCTGAAGCAGCGGGGCTACACCCTGAAAAACGCCCTTGCCTGCGACCTCTTCCCAAGATGCGCGCATGTAGAATCTATTGTCTGCTTGTGCAGACAATAGATTCGTCGATATAAATCCCTTGCGGGATTTTCGATATTTCCCTTCGGGAATCGATATTCCGCTTCGCGGATCGATATGTGCTGCGGCACAAGAGGGGATTTATATCGATCTTGTCGCCACAGGCGACATATCGAATGCGACCAACGGGAGCATATATCGAATGGGCGAAGCCCATATATCGAGTTGCGAAGCAACATATCGACAGAAAGGAACCGCTTTCATGGATGAGAAAAACAAATTAAGAGCAGACAGCATCGATTTTGCCATTGCCGTCTCCGATATTTGCGACCAGATAAAAGGCTGTTCTGTTTTTATTCATCAGCTTCTTCGTTCCTCTTCTTCCATCGGAGCCAATATTCACGAGGCGAAGTATGCACAAAGCCGCGCTGATTTTATAAGCAAACTGGAAATCGCGCTAAAGGAAAGCGCAGAAACGGATTATTGGCTGGAACTGTTATTTCGCAAGAAAAAGCTTACGGAGGAGCAGTACAAACACTTGCAAAACCTTTGCGGCTCTATCCGCCGCAGGCTGATTGCCTCCATCACTACAGCAAAAGCAAAGAAAGCGGAACAATGAACTATCAGCTCCATGATTATGTGATTGATTCTGTTGTCTTAGAAGACAACAAGATTATCTTTTCTTTTCCTGATGGCTTCTATGTTGTCGACGAAAACGGGCATCCGTTGCGGCCGCCGAGAAAGAAACTGGCTTTCATTATAGATATTGATAAAGACCGGTTTCCTGATAAAGCTCCGGAATCTTGTATTTTCATCCGTAGAATCAACAGGAGAGGAAACGGATGGAAGGATATTTCTTTTAAGGAATTCACATTCCTCTTTAAGAAAGGAAACATGATTATTCACGACGAGTACGACAGTAAATTGACAAATTGGAAAATGATTCAACTAAATGCATGCACAAAGAATGGCAATATTGAAATGTTCATTACTGACATTCGGAATGTCGAATGTTTGGAGTAGAAATCGTTTGGGCAAAGAAACAACAGTTTAATCTATCATTGCCATGCTTAAGGAGGTATCAATTATGAACGAAAACGACCGTAAATGGAATCTGATGTGGGATATGTGGATGGCAGGTGTTGCCGAATCCCCCTATGCCGAGCTGATGACCTACGAAAGCGAAGTGAACAACGGCGGTCACAGCCAGTATTTCTTCAACACCGCCAACTGCGGCCAGGATCTGAAAGCCCAAGTGGAAGCGATGCTGACCGTTCTGCCGGAGCCTCTGCGCGGCAATCTGAAACAAGCTTACGAGGCCTTTGCCGCGCAGGACGACATCTGCGACGATGTGAACGACGAACTGTTTGACGAATGTGATGAGGTTTTCTATGAAAACGAACATCTGCTGATCGGCCTTCTCGAGGAATACGCCGGCAGCTTACGCCTGTAACGGTCGCCCCCGCCCCATATAGATACAAAACTCCGGCGCCCATAGTGGGTGCCGGAGTTTTCTGTTTGAAAATTGGATTTTATTTAACCGGCGCTTACAGCGCCCAAGGCTCCCTTTGCACAAGGGAGGCTTTTGTACCGGCGGTATCTTGGAAATTTATTTCCCGCAATAGGTTTGAATGGCCTGGCAGATAAAGTCTGCGGTGCCGGGGGCGTGGCGGTCGATATGATTCCTAAACCGCTCGTCGGCAGTATACATCTGCCCCAGACCCAGCAGGATCTCCTTTGTGCACAGATAGTAATGCTCTGTGATATAGCTTTGCAGCTGCTTCACAAGCGCCTGCGCCCCGGCGCTGTCCGGCGTGTTTCCCTCTGCCATGCACAGGGCGAACCGGGCCATGATGCGGTCCATGCCTTCAGCAAGCTCTTTCTGCTGCTGACTGTTGTAATTTTTCGCCGCGTACTGCTGATAGGCCTTGGTGCTGCCCCAGCGCTGCCGGGCTTCTGCCTCATAGTTCGTAAACTTGCTCATAAAAACATCTCCTTTTACATTTCCGGCAGCAAGCCGAAATGCTTTGCAAGAAGCTTGCAGACCTCCTCTTTCGTATCGGTTCCGTCATCCTGCCGCACAAGGGTGAAAAAGCCGCTGTTTGCGTATTCGTCGTAGTGGCTCTGGCTGTTGATGCGGGCAAGACCCTGCCGGTAATTCTCCAGAACAGCCTGCGGATTCTCGCAGCCTTCTATCACACGCAGCAGAAACTGCTTTTCCGGGTCATTCCGGTCAAAAAACCGCTCTACGCTCATGGACTGGGGCGAAAGCATAACGGCAACATGGTGATAGTCGGAAATCTCTTTTAGAATTTCCACCGGGATATTGGTATCGGCAATCACCCTTGCATTTCTCGACAGCGAGATCAGCTCTGCGATCTCAAACCCGGCTGCCTCTCTTCCCGCGCTGTAGATCCACCGCTCGTATTCCTCGGGGCTGCGGGTAACAAAGTCCTTCCAATCCCGGAGACCTTTGATATAGCAAAGATCGGGCTGCACATCCGGCGTTGCCACTGCATCCGACACCGGGCTGTGATAGTTTTCTCCGCAGCAGATCAGATTGTAGCGCTGTGCCAGCATGTTCACAGCGGTGGATTTTCCTGCGTAGGCAGTACCCGTAATGAAATATACATTTTTCAGATAGTGCCTGAGAATATTGTTCTCGATCTTCACTGGTATCCCCTCCTGGAAGCAAAATTTCCGATAATTCCATATTACCGCCAACCGGGTAAAAAAGCAACCGGTATTCCTCCAAACTTCAGCAGGGCGTGATTTTCAGAAAATCACGCCCTGCTGTTGCTAAAATATTCAGTCTTTCGACAGAACCTTTTTGTTCCAGGAATGCTTGCCGCACTTGGGGCAGCGCATATACCGGGTTCTGTGGATATGCATCGCGAAGAATACGCTGCCGTATTGCGGAACATACTTATGCCCGCACTTGCCGCATACGTAGTAGCCCGCTTTTTGCTCGATCTTGATGGCAAACGGCGTTGCGATCAAAAGCGGCAGCAGGCTGAGCCCAGCCAGCAAGCCGGCTTTCCATTCTTCCATCGGCACAATGACGGCGATCACGGCTGCCCCGATCAGCGGCAGAATCGCGATGATGCCCATGACGATCTCCAGCTTGAGCAGTCTCTTGTCCGCCTCTTCTTTTTGCCGGACCATTTCCAGCAGATTGTTTTCCAATTCCTTGTTGTAGTTCTCCATTGTAACGACCTCCCCACTTAATAAATCATTTACGGTGATTTTAAGAGCAGCGCAAAGCTCCAGCATAATAGAAGAATCCGGCATAGCCCTGCCCGTTTCCCATTTGGAAACCGCTCTGTCGGTAATGCCCAGCATTTCCGCCAGCTGCATCTGGGTAAGCCCGTTCTTCTTTCTGCAAGCAGCAATGAATTTTCCGATTTTGATCTGATCCATCTGCGTGCCTCCTTTCGCTCTGAGCATAGCTTTTTTTGGCCCGAAAGTCTACATACCGCCGGTTGAGTGGGAGGTTTTTGGCTCTACCGGCGGTGGATACAGGCTTATTTTACCATCTGCCGCCGGAAAATAAAAGAGAAAAATTTTTTCCGGCTACTTTTCAGCTTTGTCGGATTATGTTAAAATATAAGCAATTTATGCAAAGGATGTGAACCGAATGCCCCCTATGGGAAGAATGAGCCGGGGATACCTGACCGATGAGGAAAAGGCCAACGCCCCGAAAGTTACCCTGCCGCTGCTGAAGCGGATCTTCTCCTACCTGACCCCCTACTGGAAGCAGCTGGTGATCGTGCTGGTGTGCATTGCCGTGTCTTCGGTGCTGGGTCTGCTGCCCTCGGTGCTGACGGGCAAGATCATTGATGAAGGTCTGCTGGGTCAGAACCTGAAGCTGCTGATCATGCTGATCCTGGCATCGCTGGGCGTGAGCCTGCTGTCGAACCTGATCCGGGTAGGGGAAAGCTACTTAAACAGCTGGATCGCTCAGCATATCACCTTTGATATGCGGAACAAGATGTACCGCCACCTGCAGAAAATGTCTCAGGACTTTTTCACCACCAACAATCAGGGCGACATCGTCACCCGCATGACCAGCGACATCTCCGGCGTGGAGCGGATCATTACCAGCACCTTTACCTCCATTCTCTCCAACACCATCACCCTGGTGGCGGCGGTGGTGATCATGTTCCGGGAAAACTGGATCCTCGCCACGGTGGGCGCGCTGGTGATCCCCCTGTTCACCATTCCCACCCGCTGGGCCGGTAAGACCCGCTGGACCCTGACCCAGGAATCTCAGGAGTGCAACGACCAGATCAACGGCATTCTCAACGAAACCCTGTCGGTCAGCGGACAGCTGCTGGTGAAGCTCTTCGGCCGGGAGGACTACGAATACGGCCGCTACGAAAAGGCCAACAAGAAAATGATCTGGCTGAATATCCGCGAGAGCATGGCGGGCAAGTGGTTCATGGTGATCATCAACACCTTCTCCAGCGTAGGGCCGATGCTGCTGTATCTGGTGGGCGGCATTCTGATCATGAAGCACGATTCTACCCTCACCGTTGGCGACATCACGGTGCTGGTGACCCTGCTGGGCAGAATGTACGGCCCGGTGAACTCCCTGCTGAACATTCAGGTGGAGTGGATCCGCTCCATGGCGCTGTTTACCCGGATCTTCGAGTATTTCGATATGCCGGTTTCCATTCAGAACGCCCCGGACGCGGTAGTTCCCCAGAAGGCTCAGGGCAATGTGACCTTCCGCCATGTGGAATTCTCCTATAATCCGGAGCGGCAGATCCTGAAGGATATCGACTTTGAGCTGAAAAGCGGCAACTCCATCGCCATCGTAGGCCCCTCCGGCTCCGGCAAGAGCACCATTATCAACCTGATCCCCCGGCTGTATGATGTGTGCGGCGGCAGCGTCAGCTTTGACGGCGTAGATGTGCGGCAGCTGGATTTGGAGTACCTTCGCAACAACATCGGCATCGTCAGCCAGGAGACCTATCTCTTTAACGGCACGATCCGGGAAAACCTGCTCTACGCAAAGCCCGATGCCACCGAAGAAGAACTGATCGCCGCCTGCCGCAAGGCCAACATCTACGACTTTATCCAGAATCAGGAGCACGGTCTGGATACGCCCGTAGGCAACCGGGGACTGAAGCTCTCCGGCGGCGAAAAGCAGCGGATCTCCATTGCCCGGGTGCTGCTGAAAGACCCGGCGCTGTTCATCTTCGACGAGGCCACCGCCTCTCTGGACTCCATCTCCGAAAGCAAAATTCAGGAGGCCATCGACCCCATTATCCACTCCCGCACCAGTATTCTGATTGCCCACCGGCTGTCCACCATTCTGGCGGCAGACGAAATTCTGGTGATCAAGGATGGCGTGATCGCCGAGCGGGGCGTTCACGCGGACCTGGTGAAGCTGGGCGGCATCTACACCGAGCTGTATGAAACTCAGTTCGGCGGCGCCCTGGACGCGCTGGAAGAAGCGGAAAATACCTAAAAAGCGGAGGCACTTCCTAAGGGAAGTGCCTCCGAAATTTTTATTTCTTTTTGGTTTTGGGCGCTTTTTCTTTTTTCTTCCAGCGGCGGTCGCCCTTGCGGTTGAACATAATGAGCATGGTGATATCGATGACCAGGCAGCTTACCAGCGCCACCGCCATCTCGCCCAGCACGCATTTTACCACGAACCAGACCTTATCCATGGCCTGAAGGCTTTCGTTTTTGTTGCCCAGCACCAGAATGGTGATCAGCAGACCCAATCCGCACACGGCCCAAACCGCGCCGGCCAGACGCTGCATAAACCGCCACGCCTCCACGCTGCTCATGCCCCAGAAGAACCGGTAGCCCAGAGAATGGTTGGCTTCCCGGGGGGCGGCCAGCAGGTATAACAGGCCCATCAGGATCATGACCGCCGGCGCCACCAGCACCGTAACGCGGATCACCTTCTCCAGAACCCCCACTACCGACTCCAGATCGGGGATCAGGGATTCCAGATCGATATCCATCAATGATTTAATCGCTTCCATGGTAACTCCTTATTGTTCCTCCAGGAACTTGTTGATCTCGTGGATAAAGCTGCGGACATCCTGGAAGCGGCGGTACACCGACGCAAAGCGAATATAGGCAACTTCGTCCAGAGGCTTCAGCCGCTCCATGACCATTTCACCGATCTTATCGGTGCTGACTTCCCGCTCCAGCGTATTCTGGATGGTCTGCTCGATCTCGGTGGTGATCCGGTCCAGATCCGCCATATCCACCTGCCGCTTGTCGAAGGCGCGAACCATGGAGTTGAGGATCTTGTTCCGGTCGAAGGGCTGGCGGGTGCCGTCCCGCTTTACAACGATAATGGGCAGGCTTTCCACCATCTCATAGGTGGTGAACCGGCGCTGACACTTCAGGCACTCCCGGCGACGGCGGATGCTCTGTCCGTCTTCGGAATGGCGGGAATCTACAACCTTGCTGTCCTGATCACCGCAAAAAGGACATTTCATAGAAAACCAACCCCTTTTTCTTCTTTATTCTATGATTATAGCAGATGCAATGCCCAGTGTCCAGCCTTTTTTCCCTTGTATTTTGTCCACAGCTGCGGTAAAATAAAAGCATTCTCAGAACAAAGGAGCCGATTATGAACCGTAAAATCTTATTTGCCCTATGGGCCGGGATGTTTGTCCTGTGCGCCGGGTTGGGCTTTATTCCCCAGCCCGAGGGCGCAGGCAGCGCCGTGCTGACCTGCGTGGGTATTTTGTTCTTCGTTCCCGGCTTTCTTCTGCTCTACGACGCCATCCGGCAGCAGGACCGCAAAACCGTGGACCGGATTCGAAATCTTGCGGCGATCTCTCTGGGCGCTACTGTGATCGTGCTGATCGTCAACTTCCTCTGCGTGGCGGCGCCGCCTGCCGTTGGCGATGTGCTGTACTGGCTGCTGATTCTGGTTTCTTCGCCTATGGTCTGCAGCCAGATCTGGGTGGTGAGCCTGTTTCTGTGGGCATGTTTGCTGTTTGCCGCCATCAGCCGCCGCCCCAAAAAAGAGAAATGATCTTCGCAGCCGGGGTTCTCCCCCCAATGCCATAAAGTTTAGAAAACGGTGTCATTCTGAGCCTGCGCAGCAGGCGTGAGAATCCGTTCCCATAGGGGATTGCGGATTGCGCCCTGAGCGCGCAGCGCGAGGAAGTGCCCTTGGGGTGCCACGCACCTACGGTGCTCGCAATGACAAGCTGAAACTTCATGGCATTGGGTTCTCCCCGGCTGTTTTTGCTTCTCTCCCGGCGGTAGAATTGGATCGTTCCCGTAGAATCCGGGAATTCTTCATCCTTTCGGGTGACTTTTTCCCCAGGGTCATAGTATAATCCGGCTATATTCTTTGCAAGGAGCTGTTTGCTATGTCCTACCGTATTTTAACCGATTCCTGCTGCGATTTTCCCGCCGGCATGGCGCAGGAGCTGGGTGTTTCCGTTACCGCGCTGTCGCTGGTTTTCCGGGGGGAAGTGTTTACCGATTTCACCGATGACAGCCTGAAGACCATGTACGCCGGCCTGCGCGCCGGCGAAAGCGCCACCACCTCCGCCATCAATCCCCAGCAGTGGGCCGCCGCCATGGAGCCGTATCTTCGCCAGGGAGAGGACCTGCTGGTAATGGCCTTTTCCTCCGGCTTGAGCGCCACCTGCCAATCGGCAAAAATCGCCGCCCAGGAGCTGCAGGAGCAGTATCCCCAGCGGCAGATCCGAGTGGTGGATACCCTCTGCGCCTCGCTGGGGCAGGGGCTGCTGGTGTGGCACGCCTGCCGGAAAAAACAGGAGGGTCTTTCCCTGCAGGAGCTGGCGGATTGGTGCGAAGAGAATAAGCTGAAGCTTTGCCACTGGTTCACCGTAGACGACCTGATGTACCTGAAGCGGGGCGGCCGGGTCAGCGCGGCCACCGCCCTGCTGGGAACCATGCTTTCCATCAAGCCGGTGCTCCATGTAGATGACGAGGGTCACCTGATCAACGTTTCCAAGGTTCGGGGGCGGAAGGCCTCCCTTAACGCGCTGGTAGAAAAATTCCGGCAGACCGGCCTGCCGGGGCAAAACGAAACCGTGTTCATTTCCCACGGCGATTGCATCGAGGATGCCCGGTATGTGGAAAAAAAGCTGCGGGAGGAATGCGGGGTACAGAATGTGGTCATCGGCTATGTGGGCGCGGTGATCGGCTCCCACTCCGGCCCGGGAACGGTTGCGCTGTTCTTCCTTGGCGAAAAACGGTAAGAAGGAACTCTTTGGGACTGCGCCCGCAGGCGCACAAAGCTTCCCCCGGGGGGAAGCTGTCAGCGATAGCTGACTGAAGAGGAATGCGGGAAGAAACCTGCCGGTTTACTGAAGCTATCAGACCTTTTCCGTAGTCGGTTCTGCCGCCGTTCCTCTCCTGTCCCCTGCGGGGACACCCTCTCCCCGGGAGAGGGTATTTGCGGGATTTCGATAGTCGGAAGCTTTCCGGACACAAAAAATTGCCTCCCAATGGGAGGCAATTTTTTATTTTCTTTCCTCTTCGGGAACAAAGTCCAGCGTAATGGCGGAAACATTGGTCCGCAGCTGCCGGTAGGTCACGCCGGCGGCATCCATCATGCGCTTGGAAGCCAGCGTAGCCATGGAATCGGCATATTTATCCGACAGATACAGCACTTCCTTCACGCCGCTCTGAATGATGGCCTTGGCGCACTCGTTGCAGGGAAACAGCGCTACATACACCCGGCTGCCCCGCAGATCTCGGCCGTTGGCGTTGAGAATGGCGTTCAGCTCCGCATGGACCACATAGGGGTACTTAGTCTGCTCGCCCTCCCGCTCCCAGGGGAACTCATCGTCGGAGCAGCCCTTGGGCATACCGTTGTAGCCGGTGGAGATAATGATCTGCTCCGGCGAAACGATGCAGGCGCCCACCTGCGTATTGGGGTCTTTGCTGCGGCGCGCCGCCAGCAGGGCAATGCCCATAAAATACTCGTCCCAGCTGATGTAATCCTGTCGCTTCATAGAAAGCTCCTCCTGCCCGGTTTTCTACAAGCATAATGCAAACCGGCAGGTTTGTAAAGCATCATTCAAAAAATTCCTTCAGGGAGTCGAAAAATTTCTTCCGCTTGGGGGTGGATTTGCCGTCCAGAGTGGCATCCAGCTGCCGCAGCAGGTCCTTCTGCTCCCGGGTCAGCTTGGTGGGGGTTTCTACCACAACGGTAAACCGGTGGTTGCCCCGGCGGCGGGGATTGCCGATTTCCGGAATACCCTTGCCGTAGATCACGAACTCCCGGCCGGTCTGAGTCCCCTCAGGCAGGTCGAAGGTGGTTTTGCCGTCCAGGGTGGGAACTTCGATCTGGCCGCCCAGCGCCGCCTGGGTAAAGCTGATGGGAACCTCGCACAGAACCTCCCGGTCATGCCGGCGGAAAATGGCATGGGGCTTGATGAAAACCTCCGCCAGCAAATCGCCGGCAGGACCGCCGTTGAAGCCGGCGCAGCCTTCGCCCCGGACCCGGACACTCTGGCCCGCATCCACGCCGGCAGGCACTTTCACCAGCACCTTATGGACCCGGCGCACCTTGCCCTTGCCCCGGCAGGTGCTGCAGGGGGTCTTGATAGCCGTACCCGAACCGCCGCAATGGGGGCAGACAGTGTTGCTTTCCATGGACATACCCATGAAATTCTGGCGGGTGCGAACCTGACCCGCGCCACGGCAGGTGGCGCAAACCGCCACAGAGCCGTCGGCAGAGCCGGTGCCGCCGCAGTTGTCGCAATCCTCGATCCGGGCAGCGCTGATCTCCTTCTCGCAGCCGAAGGCCGCTTCCTCAAAGGTCAGATCCAGCCTGGCAGCCACATTCTCGCCCCGGCGGGGGGTTTTCGCGGTGCTTCTGCGGCTGCCGGTGCCGCCGCCGAAAATGCTGCTGAACAGATCCTCGAAGCCGCCAAAGCCGCCGAAACCGCCGCCGAAGTCGCCGTAGCCGCCTGCGCCCGCGCCGTAGTTGGGGTCAACGCCGGCAAAGCCGTACCGGTCGTAGCGGGAGCGCTTTTCTTCATCGGACAGCACCTCGTAGGCCTCGCCCACTTCCTTGAACTTCTCCTCCGCCTCCGAATCTCCGGGATTGCGGTCGGGGTGGTATTTCATGGCCAGCTTGCGGTAGGCCCGCTTGATCTCATCGGCGCCGGCAGACTTATCCAGCCCCAGCACCTCATAATAATCGCGCTTGTTTTCAGACATATGCTTCACCTCTTCTCCCTTTTACAAAAGGGAGCTTATACACCGAAAAGGGGCGGCCTCGGCCGCCCCTTTTATGGGGTTGATCAGTCTACGGTCTCGTAGTCGGCATCCACAACGCCGTCGTCGCCGGGCTGTGCGCCGCCCTGACCGCCGGCCTGGCTGTAGAGCTTCTCGGAAACCGCGTAGAAGGCCTTCTGGACCTCGTCGGTAGCGGCCTTGATGGCAGCAACATCCGAGCCCTTGTTCAGCTCCTTCAGCTTATCCACAGCGTTCTGGATGGAAGCCTTTTCCTCGTCGGTCAGCTTGTCGCCCAGCTCGCCCAGAGCCTTCTCGGTCTGGTAGATGACCTGATCGGCTGCGTTGTGGGTATCCACTTCTTCCTTGCGGGCCTTGTCCTCGGCAGCATACTGCTCAGCCTCGCGGACAGCCTTGTCGATATCTTCCTGGCTCAGGTTGGTGGAAGCGGTGATGGAGATCTGCTGCTCCTTGCCGGTGCCCAGATCCTTGGCGGAGACCTTTACGATGCCGTTGGCATCGATATCGAAGGTAACTTCGATCTGGGGTACGCCCCGGGGCGCGGGAGCGATGCCGCTGAGCTGGAAGCGGCCCAGAGTCTTATTATAGGCAGCCATTTCCCGCTCGCCCTGCAGAACATGGACATCTACAGCGGTCTGGCCGTCGGCAGCGGTGGAGAAAATCTGGCTCTTGCGGGTGGGGATGGTGGTGTTGCGCCCGATCAGGCGGGTGAACACGCCGCCCATGGTCTCAATACCCAGAGACAGGGGCGTGACGTCCAGCAAAACGATATCCTGCACATCGCCGGTGAGCACGCCGCCCTGAATGGCAGCGCCCAGAGCCACGCACTCGTCGGGGTTGATGCCCTTGAAGCCTCCCTTGCCGGTGATGCTCTTAACGGCCTCCTGCACGGCAGGGATCCGGGTGGAGCCGCCTACCAGCAGAACCTTATCCAGATCGCTGGGCTTCAGGCCCGCATCGGACAGAGCCTGACGGACGGGCTTCATAGTGCGCTCTACCAGATCGGCAGTCAGCTCGTTGAACTTGGCCCGGGTGAGGGTCACATTCAGGTGCTTGACGCCGGAAACATCGCCTACGATGTAGGGCTCGTTGATCTCGGTGGAGGTGAGGCTGGACAGCTCGATCTTGGCCTTCTCCGCAGCGGCTCTTACCCGCTGCATGGCATCGCCGAACTTGGTCAGGTCGATACCCTCGGCCTTCTTGAACTCGGCAACCAGATAGTCCACGATCCGCTGGTCGAAGTCGTCGCCACCCAGATGGGTGTCGCCGGAGGTAGCCAGAACCTCGATGATGCCGTCGCCGATATCCAGAATGGATACGTCGAAGGTGCCGCCGCCAAGGTCATAGACCATGATCTTCTGCTCGTTTTCCTTATCCAGGCCGTAGGCCAGCGCCGCGGCGGTGGGCTCGTTGATGATGCGCTTGACTTCCAGACCGGCGATCTTGCCGGCATCCTTGGTAGCCTGGCGCTGGGCATCGGAGAAGTAGGCAGGCACGGTGATGACCGCCTCGGTGACGCTCTGGCCCAGATAGCTTTCGGCATCCGCCTTCAGCTTTGCCAGAATCATGGCGCTGATCTCCTGGGGAGTGTAGCCCTTGCCGTCGATGGTAACATGGTAATCCTCACCCATGTGGCGCTTGATGGAAGAGACGGTGCGGCTGGCGTTGGTGACCGCCTGACGCTTTGCCACCTGACCCACCATGCGCTCGCCGTTCTTAAAGGCAACAACAGAAGGGGTCGTACGGCCGCCCTCGGCGTTGGTGATGACTACAGGCTCGCCGCCTTCGAGGACAGCGACGCAAGAGTTGGTAGTACCCAGATCAATACCGATAATTTTTCCCATAATTAAATTCCTCCTAGAAATAGAAATGGTGGATTCGAACAGTTCAGTTTGCCACCTGCACCATGGCGAAGCGGATCACACGGTCGCCCAGCTTGAAGCCCTTCTGGAAAACCTGACTGATCACGCTTTCTCCCAGCTCCTCGCTTTCGATGTGCATAATGGCGTTATGCAGATTGGGGTCGAACACATCTCCAACCTGACCAAAAATCTCCACTCCCAGGCCGGTAAAGATCTTCACCAGCTCGTTCATGGTGATCTGAACACCTTTTTTATAGGCCTCATCCTCGGTGGGCTGATTCAGCGCCCGCTCCAGATTATCGTAGACCGGAAGCAGCTTTTCCACCGCATCGGCCCGGCCGTTGGAATAAGACAATTCTTTTTCCTTGATGGTGCGCTTGCGGAAGTTATCGAACTCCGCCGCCAGACGCAGGTGCGAATCCCGCTCGGCGTTGTATTTTTCCTCCCAGTTGATCTGGGGGGTCTGGGCAGCATCCGCTGCCGGGGTGGTATCCTCCGCAGGCGTATCCTGCACAGGAGCTTCCTGCACGGGATCGTTCTGCTTTTTCTTTTCTTTCTTAGCCACTGGGGGTATCCTCCTCATCGGCTGCCTGCGCCGGCGGCAGCTGTACTTGTTCCGGTTTCGCGAACATCTTCGAAAGGCTCTCGGCAAAATAGCTGAGCCGGGCGGTGACCTTGGCGTAGTCCATCCGGGTAGGGCCTACCACGCCAATGACACCCTGCATTCCGTCGCCGATGTCAAATTTGGTCATAACCACGCTGGTATCCCGCAGTTCCTGGGAAATCTGTTCCGGGCCTACCAGAACCTTTGTTCCGTTTTCGCCCTGCATTACCGCAGGCAGACCTGCCAGAGATTCCTCGTCCAGAGAGGTCAGCACCCGCTGGGCCTTATCCACATCCCGGTATTCCGGCTGCCCCAGCAGCCGCATCTGCCCCGCCACCGCCATATCGGCTGTGCCGTTGCGCCGAAGGGTCTCCATGGTGAAATCCACCACCACGGGAACCAGCCCGGCGGCCTCGCCGGCGGAGCGCATCAGCTTTTCCATGATCTCCTGGGTAAAGGCCGGAAGCTCCAGATCCGTCAGGGTTGCGTTCAGAAGGGCGTTCAGCAGCTTGATATCCCCGTCGGCTGCCTGCACCGGCAGCTTGATCAGCTTGTTGACCACTTCGTCGGTAGACAGCATCAGCACCAGAATGTAGCTGCCCGCGCCGGCCAGAATCAGCTCGAACCGCTTGACCGTTACACTGCCCCGCCGGGATGCGGCGGAAATGGCAGGCAGGTCAGTGGCCTGAGAGACCAGCTTCGCAACCTTTTCCAGCAGTTTATCCACCCGCTGCATCTTTTCTTCCAGAGCATCGTTGATGGACCGGGTCTCATCCATGCTCAGCCGGTAATCCATCATCAGCTCATCCACATACAGCCGGTAGCCCGCTGCCGAAGGCACGCGGCCCGCGCTGGTGTGGGGCTGCTCCAGATAGCCCATGGCGGTCAGCTCCGCCATTTCGTTGCGGATGGTGGCAGAGGAGTAGTTCATATCCGGAAGCTGGGCAACTGCCTTGGAGCCCACCGGCTCCGCTGTGCGGATGTACAGCTCTACAATGGCCCGCAGTACCTTTTTCTTTCGTTCGGTAAGTTCCATGTTTCTCCTCCCCTCCGGATGCTTAGCACTCTTTCCTCTTGAGTGCTAAGCACACTATACACCAGAGTGCTAAAAATGTCAATAGCCATGTTTTGAATAATTTTTGAACTTTTCCGCCCCCTTATTCTCCCTTCGGCAAAAGAAGGTTTTTATTGACAGAATTCTCCCCATTTAGTATGATAGCTTTGCAACAATAATAAGGAGGCATACTGATGAATTGTCCCAAATGCGGCCATCCTCTGGCCCTGAACAACACCTTCTGCGAATACTGCGGCTATAACGCCGACGCCGGCACGGAAACCCCCACCGGCATGGAAAATCCCATCGGAACCGATAACCCCACCACCGGCCCGGAAGTCACCGGCAAGAAGTCCAACCCTCTGGGCGGCCTGCTGGGCGCTGTCATCGGCGCTGTGCTGGGCATGGCTGTCATCGTTCTGTTCAGCCAGATGAATGTAGTCGCCGCTCTGGGCGGTCTGGCGCTGGCCTTCTTCACCACCAAGGGCTATGAGCTGCTGGGCGGCAAGCTGGATGGCAAGGGCAAGATCATCTGCCTTGCGCTGATCGCCATTGCGCCGTATCTGGCCGACCGGATCAACTTGGCAATCATCGTTGTGCGGGATCTGGGCTGGAGCTTCACCGAAGCCTTTGCTTACATCCCCGATATGATTACCTCCGGCATGATCGAATCCAGTGTCTACTATTCCAATCTGGGTCAGCTGTACCTGTTCTCCCTGCTGGGCGCCATCGGCATCATCGCCGGCATGTTCCAGAAGAAAAAAACCGCTTAACACACAACCCCCGACCTGTCACCACAGGTCGGGGGTTTTATCTTTTGGATACAGCCTCATAATTAAAATATCCTTTCCATACAGCCAGCGCTGAAAGAAGATATAGGCTGTTTGAAGCATCAAATAAGGAATGAAAAGTCCAAACATCAGCTTTGTTTTATCAAACTTTGCAAACCAACCGCAGATAAATAAGAATACCGGCATATGGAAGGAGTAAATTACCCGATAGAGGTTGTTGCCAAAACCAATAGCAAACCGCAGCACCCGCTTTCGGTGCTGCGGTTAACGGTTCGACAAATTGGAATTTGCGTATCAGCCAAATGCCATAAATTTTTTAGCAACGAGCTGACCGTTGCAGTAAAGGCGCATATGACATGCCCCCATTTTTGCCTCGACGCGAATGGTTTTTCCGCCTGCTTTCATCATTCCGATGATTCCGTTCAAACAAAAATAACTACCATAGATGCCATGATGCTGATCGAATATTTGATCATTGATTACAAGTGAACACACATGCACAGAGTGATAAATACGAATTACATTTCCTTTTACCACATACTCCATTCTAAGTCTTCCCAACCCTGCGTTGTCATTGATTGGTTTCAATGCGCGAATCAAGAGCAAAGTCAGACACAGGAAACCCAGAAATGCTAAGATGCAGCAGATCATTCCCATCATTTGATTGTTTTTATTGGCTTTCATGTAGTCCGATAAGCTAAAAATCATATCCCCGTTGCAGCTTATCTCGCAAATATCATCGAAGTCTTTGCAAAAAGTTACTTTGAGAATGTCGTTTTCCTGAAGCTTATCCAGATTCGCTTTCACGCTCTTGCCAGTTACGAGAAAAACTGTAAATGGTTGCTCATACTCTTTGAAATAAATGTCAAAAAACCAACTGGCTCGATTATATCGATTTTCATATTTATGAAATGTTAGCTTTTCCTGTGTAAAATTCAGACGGTCCACATCAAATTCTGAGTAAGTTTGTACACAATTGAAAAACAATACGACAATTCCCACCAATACTACAAGGAATATTGCAGTAATGATTATAAGTATTTTTATATTGGAAGCGTCTTTCTTTTCGTCCATGCGTATGGCTCCTGTCTAAAAGGTATCGTTTTTCCCTTGAAATTCCAGTTTTCTGCTTTGATTTATTCTATCATGCCAATGCAGAAAATACAAGAAAAGTCCCGGCAGGAGAGCCTGCCGGGACGAAATTTTTTAGTTTACTGCTTGGTGCCTTCCACCAGACCCGTTGCCAGACCTACCAGACCCTGCATTTCAGAGGGAATGATGATCTTGGTGGCCTGACCGTTGGCGATGGCCTGCATAGCCTCGATGGCCTTGAGCTTGATGACCTGGTCGTTGGGGCACTTGCTGTTGAGCATCTCCAGGGCATCGGCGGTAGCCTGCTGCACTCTCAGAATAGCCTGGGCCTCACCTTCGGCACGGAGGATGGCGGATTCCCGCTCAGCCTCGGCCTTCAGAATGGCGGCCTGCTTCTCGGCATCGGCACGGAGGATGGCGGATTCCCGCTCACCTTCGGCGATCAGAATGGCGGACTTCTTCTGGCCTTCGGCCTGCAGAATGGCCTGCCGGCGGTCACGCTCGGCCTTCATCTGCTTTTCCATGGAGCTCTGGATGTCGGCGGGAGGCAGAATGTTCTTCAGCTCCACGCGGTTGACCTTGATGCCCCAGGGATCGGTTGCTTCATCCAGAATGGCCCGCATCTTGGTGTTGATGATATCGCGGGAGGTCAGGGTCTGGTCCAGTTCCAGGTCGCCGATGATGTTACGCAGGGTGGTGGCGGTGAGGGTCTCCATGGCGGCCATGGGCTGCTCCACGCCGTAGGTATAGAGCTTGGGGTCGGTGATCTGGAAGTAGACAACGGTGTCGATCTGCATGGTTACGTTGTCCTTGGTGATAACCGGCTGAGGGGGATAGTCCAGCACCTGCTCCTTCAGGGACACCCGGCGGGCGATGCGGTCGATAAAGGGTACTTTGAAGTGCAGACCAACACTCCATACACTCTGGAACGCGCCCAGACGCTCGATAACATAAGCCCGGGACTGCTGCACCACAGCAATGTTAGAAATTACAAGGATACACGCGAGGACAAGAAAGATTACAATGAGAAGCCACGGCATAATAATTTCCTCCTATAATTTTGTTTGGTTTCAGATTTTCGCGGGTTCTTCCGCGACGGATACGAATACCTTGACACCTTCGATCCGGTCTACCCGGACCAAAGTTCCCTCCGGAATGCTTTCCCCGGAGGTGCTGCGGGCAGTCCAGTACATGGCGCCCAGCTTTACCTGACCGGAAGCATCCACATTATCGATGGCTGCGGTGACCCGGCCGGTGCTGCCGATAATGGAGTCGATGTTGGTTTTTTCCACCTTGGGGGTAAGGAATTTCTTTACAAGGGGCCACATCAGCGCCAGCAAAGCAACCGATACCACAACAAACAGCCCGATCTGCAGCCACAGCGGAGCGCTGAACAAGCTGGCGATAAACGCCACCAATGCGCCGGCGGCAAACCAGATCGACACCAGATGGCAGGGGCAGGACGCTTCTGCGATCAGCAGACCCACCATAATGGCCAGCCAAATAATAGAATCCAACGGCATTTGATTTCCTCCTTTCCTGCAGGTTTTGTTCTACGCTTATACAATAGCAAAAAATCCGGCCTTCGTCAATTGACGGATTTGTAAAAAACCAATATTTTTACATAAATATTACCACTTTTTCAGTTAAATTTTTGTGAAAATCGAATTTTTACTGATTTATATTTCATTTTCTCCGGTTTTTACCGGAAAAACCCTGTTTTTCCGGCTGTAAATATTTATACAGTTATATGACCATGTGTAGTAATTATATAACAGCATAGCAGCCACAGAAATATTATTTCTTGAAATACAGCATTTTTTCCTGCAAAATACGCCGGATTTGTGGATATTTTTCGGAGTTACAGCAATTTTACATCATTTTATCCGTATCTGAAATTTTTCCCTTTTTCGGGAAAAAATCTTGCATATAGGAAAAAGCTGATGTATACTGGATTTGTAAAAATATGGGCTAAGCCCAATAAATTGGAGGATTGATTATCATGTTCACTGCAATGATCGAGACCCTGAAGGCCAATCCCCGGTCCCTGGTTTTCACCGAAGGCCACGACGCCCGCATTCTGGAAGCCGCTGCCCGGCTGAAGAAGGATGGCTTCCTCAGACCCATTCTGGTTGGCAATGTTCAGGTAGTGAAAGAAAACGCTGCCAAGGGCGGCTTCGACATCGAAGGCATCGAGATCCTGGATCCCGAAACCTACGAAGGCATGGACGCCATGGTAGAAAAGATGGTAGAGCTCCGCAAGGGCAAGATGAGCCCCGAGGATTGCCGCAAGAACCTGCTCAAGGGCAACTACTTCGGCACCATGCTGGTTAAGATGGGCTACGCCGACTCCCTGCTGGGCGGCGCTACTTACTCCACCGCCGATACCGTCCGTCCCGCTCTGCAGCTGGTCAAGACCAAGAAGGGCGTGAATCTGGTGTCCTCCTGCTTCATCATGGTCCGGGGCGACCAGAAGCTGGCCATGGGCGACTGCGCCATCAACCTGAGCTACGAAGACAGCGTAGACAAGGACGGCAATGTGACCGTATCCGCTGCCCAGAAGCTGGCAGAAGTGGCTGTTGAGACCGCCAACACCGCCAAGCTCTTCGGCATCGATCCCAAGGTTGCCATGCTCTCCTTCTCCACCAACGGCTCCGGCAAGGGCGGCACCGTAAAGCTGAGCCACGATGCCACCGCCATCGCCAAGGAAATGGCTCCCGACCTGCTCATCGACGGCGAGATGCAGTTCGACGCCGCTGTGGCTCCCGAAGTCGGTCAGCTGAAGTTCCCCGGCTCTCCCGTAGCAGGCTACGCCAACACCTTCATCTTCCCCACCATTGAAGCCGGCAACATCGGCTACAAGATCGCCCAGCGTCTGGGCGGCTTCGATGCCTACGGCCCCATCCTGCAGGGTCTTGCCGCTCCCATCAACGACCTCTCCCGCGGCTGCAACGCCGACGAGGTCTACACCATGGCCATCATCACCGCCGCCATGGCATAAGAATATAATCCCCACTTCCGCCGGCCTTCGGGCCGGCGGGTTTTTATCAAAAATCTTTCTTTATACAAATTCCCGCCGCAGCGGCAAGCCCCCCTTGTGAAACAATGTCATTAAGTTTAGGATGTCATTGCGAGCACCGCAGGTGCGTGGCAATCCGTAACCCTTCTTTGGATAACGGATTCCGCCCTGAGCGCGCAGCGCGAAGAAGTGCCCTTGGGGTGCCACGCCGCTGTGCGGCTCGGAATGACACAGTTTTCTTAACTTAATGACATTGCTTGTGAAAGGGGGTATTTTTACGCCTATCGGATCGTCTGGGCATACCTCCCGGCAGAGCCGGCATCGATCGGTCTGCCTGTGGAAAACCCGGGCGGCTTTTTTTATTTATTATTATATTGTATATTTTCAAAAATCCCTTGAGTTTTCCACAATTCTGTGGTAAAATTTACGGTGAAATATTGTGCGAAAGTGCGCCGGTTTTACCCGGTTTCTCTCTTAAAAAAACACAGAAAGGAGCCGCAATATTATGTATTCCTCCGCCTTTGTCTGGGCAAAGATCATCAGCCATCTGGAAAAGCTGCTGGACCCCATTACCGTATCCGCCTGGTTCGACGATGCCGAGGTGGTCGAGCTGAACGACGAGCACCTGATCATCTATTCCTCTTCGGATTTCCGCCGGGAGATCATCCGCCGCCGCTGCACCGACCATATTCAGGCCGCTCTGAAGGACATCTTCAATTCCGATGCCAAGCTGCTGGTTTACGGCGACGAAGAAATGAACGCCTACCGGGACAAGTCCAAAAACCGCACCGCTCTGGATTTTAACCCCCAGTTCTCCTTTGAAAACTTTGTTGTGGGTCCTTCCAACCGGTTCGCCCACAGCGCCGCCATTGCGGTGACCAACAACCCGGGGCAGACCTTTAACCCCCTGTTTATCTACGGCCCTCCCGGCGTAGGCAAGACCCACCTGCTCTATGCCATCGCCAACGGCCACAGAAAAAACAACCCCGATGCCAACATCGTGTATATCAAGGGCGAGCAGTTCACCATTGAGCTGATCGAAGCCATTCAGGAAAACAAGAACATTGAATTCCGCAGCAAGTACCGGGAAGCGGATCTGTTCCTGATCGACGATATCCACTTTATCGCCGGCAAGACCTCCACCCAGGAGGAGTTCTTCCACACCTTCAACAAGCTCTATGAAGAGCATAAGCAGATCATCATGACCTCCGACCGGAAGCCCAGCGATATGCCCACGCTGGAAGACCGGCTGCGGACCCGCTTTGAGTGGGGCCTGCTTGCCGACATCCAGCCGCCGGACTACGAGACCCGCATGGCCATCATTAAAAACAAGGCCAACTCTCTGGGTCTGGATCTGAACGACGAGGTCTGCAACTACATTGCCATCAATGTGACCAACAATGTGCGGCAGCTGGAAGGCACGGTAAAGAAAATCCTCGCCTACCGGGATCTGAACAACATGCCTCTGGATCTTGCCCATGTTTCCCGGGCCATCGACGACATGTTCAAGGCCGAGGGCAACGCTGTGCCGACTCCGGCGCTGATCGTCAGCCAGGTCTGCAAGTTCTACTCCGTTGACGAATCCACGCTGCGGGGCCCCCAGAAGAACAAGAGCGTTACCGAGCCCCGGCAGATCGCCATTTACCTGATCCGCAAGCTGACCAACCTGAGCCTGCCGGATATCGGCAAGGAATTAGGCCGGGATCACTCCACCATTCACCACGCCATCCGCAAGGTGGAGCTGGCTCTTAAGAGCGACACTGCCATGCAGAATGCTATCCGTGACATCACCGCCAACATTAATTCCTGCCTCTAAATTTATCCACAAGGGCTGTGGAATGTGGATAAACGGATTGTGGATAATTTTGGAGCAATTTTGGCTTTTCTGACCCCTGTGGAAAACCCTTTGTTCTCCCACAGCTTCCCTGTGGATAGTTTTCCCTTGGGGCTCTAAGCAAAAACCCACTTTTCCACATAAAATTCCTCTACACCTGCTTTTACTACCTAAGTTACGAATTTTATTATTTATCTATTATCATTTTACAGAAACGAGGTTATCAGCTATGCGTTTTACCTGTGAAAAAAGTATGCTCCTTTCCGGCCTGAATATTACCAGCCGCGCCGTTGCTTCCAAGAGCAGCCTCAGCGCCATTGAGGGTATCTTCTGCCGGGCTGCCGTGGGCCTGAGCCTGACCGGCTACAATATGGAAACTGCCATCACCTACCAGATCGACGCGGAAGTCACCGAAGCCGGTGTCTGCGTTCTGCCTGCCCGGCTTTTCGGCGATATTATCCGCCGGCTGCCGGAGGGCCCCGTTACCGTGGTAGTGGACGATAACTACAAAGTATCCATCCGCAGCGGCTACGCCTCCTTTACCATCTCCGCCGAATCCGGCGAGGACTATCCGGAGCTGCCGGATGTAGGCAGCGGCCGCAGCATCCGCATTCCCCAGAGCGCTCTGAAGGAGCTGATCTCCGGCACGATCTTTGCCGTTTCCGAGAACCAGAGCCGCCCCATCCACACCGGCGTGAAGTTCGAAGTACAGAACGAGAGCGTTTCCGCCATCGCGGTGGACGGCTTCCGCCTTGCCCGCCGCACCTGGAAGAGCGAGGACAGCATCGGCCGGGAGCTTTCCTTCGTAGTTCCCTCTCAGGGTCTGAAGGAAGTGGAAAAGATCCTCTCCGACAGCGAGGAGGATGCCGCCTTCACCCTTGGCCTGAAGCACATTCTGTTCCAGATTGGCGGCGCTACCCTGATCTGCCGGCTGCTGGAAGGCGATTTTCTGGTTTGGCGCCGGGTAGTTCCCACCAACTGCCCCGTGAAGCTGACGGCCCATGTTTCGGATCTGGCGGCGTCCATCGAGCGCGTGGGTCTGATCGTTTCCGAAAAGTACAAGAGCCCCGTCCGCTGCGTATTCTCCGATCAGGTTCTGCTGCTGCGAACCAACACCACCATCGGCGCGGCTGAAGACCGCTGCGCCATCGCCGGCGACGGCAAGGAGCTGGAAATCGGCTTCAATGTCCGCTATCTGGCCGATGCCCTGCGGGTGATTCCCTCCGAGGAGGTTACCCTGGAGCTGACCAATGGCTTAAGCCCCATCGTACTGACCCCCGCGGATGACAAGTACGATTACGCCTATATGGTTCTGCCGGTTCGCATCAAGAACAGCTGATGCATTCCGGTACCGTTCAGTCATGTCCTTAAAGGAGAATATATGAAAGTTGTAGTTAAGAAGAAAGACACTTCTGTCCATGTGGCCATTTCCACGGAGTATATCAAGCTCCAGGATGCCATGAAGTTTGCCAACGTTGTCTATTCCGGCGGCGAGGCCAAGCAGCTGATCCTGGACGAGCAGGTTAAGGTCAACGGCGAAATCTGCACCATGCGGGGCAAGAAGCTCCGTCCCGGCGACAGCTTCGAATTCATGGGCCAGAAGTATCTGATCTGCATCCATGAATCTGACTGAGATCAATCTGCGGAATTTCCGCAATTATGAAGATATCCGGCTAGAATTTGACCCCGGCGTCAATCTGATCGTAGGCGACAATGCCCAGGGAAAGACCAATCTGCTGGAGGCCATCGCCTATCTTGGCTCCGGCAAGAGCTTCCGCGCCCAAAAAACCGGTGAACTGATCCGGTTCGGAGCGGATTTTGCGGAGATCGCCGGCGATATTTACTCGCAGGAGCGACAGCAGACCCTGCGGTGGCTGCTGTTTTCCGGCAGCCGTCCCCGCCAGATCTTCCGCAACGGCG
>JAZSGN010000054.1:0-5605 GCA_045532755.1 Faecousia sp. | reverse complement strand
GATAGTGTAAGATGTGTGTAGACTCTCATATTAACCTCCGTGTGGTTTGTTTGTTGTGGTGACTACATCTTACACCTTGGTTAATATGAGGTCTATTTATTTTTAGTGTTGCACTTGTTATTGTAATCTGTCCCCCCTTGTCTAAAGGGGGGATGTCAGCGAAGCTGACAGGGGGGATTCCGTTCCCCCCAAAAGCCTTCCTCTTGGGGGAAGCCTCTCGGGCGGATACTATCCGCCTCAGCAGAGCATCGCTATGCACGGATAGATTGTCAACTTATTAAGGAGATGGTTCTATTGAGGAAAATCGAATTTAGAAGCATTCAATCCGGTACATTCGTTGCCGGAATGCTGCTGGGTGTTGTTTTCCTATCGGGAGCGATTTCTGCGATGGGGATGCTGCTTCCTCTTTGCGACGGTTTTTGGCAGAAGAGTATCGTGATATTGATTCTTTCGCTATATTTGCTGCTCCCGGCGATGTGGTTTCTTGTTACATCCATGCTGCATTACGCAACCAAAATTGTAGTTACTAAGGATGCCGTTGTTAAATATAGATTCAATAAGCAGATACTTCGTCTGGGGCGTGAGGAAATCAGCGCCTATGGTTGTGCCTGCTTCATGGCGCACAGCAATCATATGTTCTTTTGCGCTGTCTCTGCAGAAGATGTTTTGACCTATGGAAGCAAGCATCAGGAGGGCATCCGGAAACTCTTTGGCGGTCACGCATACCGGTTATCCAAAACAGAACAGGGACAATTTGAAATGTCTCTGGGCGCGCTGCTTCGTTACGGGAAGCGAGAGTTTAATAAGAGAATCATACTTACCGGAACGGCATCTGCGGCAGATCTTGCTCGAATTCGTGAACTGTGGGATGAGCCGCCTACATTCACGGGGATGTTTTTGTATGATGCACGGATGCAGAAAAATTTTTTTCAATAAAGATTGGCCTGCGTGTTGACCGCAGCGGGAGCAAGGCCCGCCCTACGATGGGGATTTACGGATTGCCGCGGCATTGTCGGAGCAAAGGCCATTCGCCTTTGCGGGGCCCCTTTGTTCCGCCTCGCAATGACACGGTAATCTGATGGTTTTCTCTGTCATTCCGAGCCGCGCGGCGGCGTGGGAATCCGGGAATCGATCTCTGTATTTTTAGAATTTGCACAGGAGGTAAGAACATGCGCTTTCCTACACGAACTTCTACACATATCAAACAAATCGTACTGATTCTTGGCATCTTTATTTTGGTGTGCGCCTTGCTGATCGGACTTCTGGTCGCCTATATCCTTCGTCCGCGGCATTACAAGCTGCAGCAGCCGCAGGATCAGATCGTTTCTCTGGAACTGATCCAGCTGAATGAGCCGGGCGTGTATTCTTCGGATACTGTAGTCCTGGCGGAATTGGACAGCGAGGATTATGCTGTTTTTCTTGATGCGCTGTACGAACTGGATGGACACTGGGGAAATGTATATCATTTGCTTGGCGCATACGCGGCAAGGGTCACTTATGCGGACGGAAGCGTGGAGCATATCAGCTACGCGGCGAGTAACTACATTGAAAACGGACGGTGCCAGGAAATCATGATCCACTTCGACTGGGAAGCCTTTCGGGCCTTACTTGCCCCCTATGTAGGCGAGGAACGCCTTCCCGTTCTTTCTCCCGACACCCCCACCGAGTAAAGGCATTCCGGCGGGAGCAACCCCGGGGGAAGCCTTTCGGGCGGATGTGGTCATCCGCCCCTGCAGAATTGGAAGAAGAATTCGCCTATATCGTAATGCTGCCGGAATCCCCAGGCGTTTGAATGGAGGTTACTAAAATGAAAAAAACCGGTAAGTTAGTGTTCGCAGCTGTTGCAGTTGCCATCATTCTTCTGGCTGCCGCAGTATGGCATCAAACTGCCCCCTTCCGGCAGGCGCAGAAGCTTCTGGATGCAATCGAATCCCGGGATGCCGCGCTGGTCAGTCAGCTTCTCAGGGACGGCGTTGACCCGAATCAAACCGACATTCCGCCCTCCTCCGCATGGAGCGCCATTGAGGTCAGCCCCCGCAGGCCGCTTGCCGTCGCCGCGGCGCAGGGCGATCTGGAAATCGTAAGGCTGCTGATAGAATATGGCGCAACCGCCGAAACCATAGAAAATACCGGCTGGAGCCCTTTGCGCTGCGTTCTGTTTTGCTATGATCCCGACGATGCAGAAATCGTTCAGCTTCTGCTGGAAAACGGCGCTGATCCAAAAATCGTAGAAGCGGGCAGAAATTCCATTTTTGCGGCAGCGGATATGCGCCCCTATTTGCCGCAGGATGCCGACACGCAAGCATACAATGCAGAAGCTGCCCAGCAGATCGCCCGGATCGTGCAGCTGCTTCTGGCTGATGGCGCTGCGGATATGCGGGCAGAAAACGGTATGACCCTTCTGATGTATGCGGCGCGCCGGGGAAATCTGCCCCTTGCCCAATACTTACTGGAAATCGGCTGTGATCCGGCTTTGACAGACCGGCAAGGCAAAACCGCTTATGATTATGCTGAGACAGAAGATCTTCTGACCCTTCTCAGCCAAACCGAGACAGGCAGATAGCACGCTGCGTGTTGGAAGAAAAAACATGAATATCGGCAAGTCGGCGGATAAAAATGTCCGCCGGCTTTTTTTCGACTTTTTCTTGCTTAGCAGGAAAAATACTGCTATACTGTAGGAAAACACCACACATCAGGAGGCATGATTATGGCAGTTAACAGACCTCGCGGCCGGGAGAAAAATGTGACCGGCGCAGGAAAGCCCGTTAAGCGCCGGGGCGCAGGCCTTGGCACCGGCCCCGTAGGCGGCTCCGGCCGGGGCGAAGGCATCAGCGGCGGCAGCTACACCTCCGGCGGCGGAAGCGGAACCCGCTCTTCCGGCGGCGGCTTATCGAAACTTATCATTCTGGTGCTGATTCTGCTGCTGGGCGGCGGCTCCGGGCTGACTACGCTGCTGGGCGATCTGGGCAGCACCGTGGATCCCGGAAGCTCAGGCAATTCCGGCTATGAGCAGCAGCTCCCCTCCATCGATCTGGGCTCGCTGCTGGGCAATCTGGGCGGCGGCGCCATGTCCACCGGCTGGGACAGCGGCAGCAACGCCGGCAAGCTGGACACCTCCGTTGCCTCCGGCGCCCGCGGCAAATTTACCAGCCTTCTGGGCAGCGGCAAGGATGAACTGACCATTATGGTTTACATGTGCGGCACGGATCTGGAATCCCGCAGCCAGATGGCAACCTCCGACCTGCAGGAAATGATCAACGCCGATCTCAGCGACAAGATCAACCTGATCGTTTACACCGGCGGCTGCAAAAACTGGCAGAACAATGTGATCAGCAGCGCCACCAACCAGATCTGGCAAATCAAAGACGATGGCCTTGTGTGCCTCGACAAGGATGCAGGCAGCAAAGCTATGACGAACCCCGGCACCCTCTCCTCCTTTATCCGCTGGACCGCCAGAGAATTCCCCGCCAACCGGATGGCGCTGATCTTCTGGGATCACGGCGGCGGCTCTATCAGCGGCTACGGCTATGACGAGAAGAAGTCCAGCTCCGGCTCTATGGACCTGGCGGAGATCAACAAGGCTATGAAAGCTGGCGGTGTGAAGTTTGACATCATCGGCTTCGATACCTGCCTGATGGCCACCTTGGAAACCGCCGTGATGATGAGCCAGTACGGCGACTATATGGTGGCTTCCGAAGAGACCGAGCCCGGCGTGGGCTGGTATTACACCGACTGGCTTACCAAACTGAGCGCCAACACCTCCATGCCCACCATCGAGATCGGCAAGAACATCGTGGATGATTTCGTAGACGTCTGCGCACAGAAGTGCCGCGGTCAGTCCACCACCCTGTCGGTCATCGACCTGGCCGAACTGGAGCACACCGTTCCCCAGGAGTTTAAGGAATTCTCCGCTTCCACCGTGGAGCTCATTGAAAACAAGGACTACCAGACGGTGTCCTCTGCCCGCAGCGGCAGCCGGGAGTTTGCCTCTTCCACCAAGATCGATCAGGTGGACCTGGTCCATCTGGCTGCCAATATGGGCACCGACGAGGGCAAGGCCCTGTGCGATGCCCTGCTGGGTGCGGTGAAGTACAACCGCACTTCCTCCAACATGACCAACGCTTACGGCCTGTCCATCTACTTCCCCTATCAGAAGGCCAAGAACGTGGATCAGGCGGTTGCCACCTATGAGCTGATCGGCATGGACGACGAATATGCCCGCTGCATTCAGGAATTTGCCAGCATGGAGGTCAGCGGTCAGGTTTCCACCGGCGGTACGGCCTCGCCCCTGCCTTCTCTGATGGGTATGATGGGCGGCGGCAGCGCCTCTTCCTCCAATGCCAGCGCCGAAATGATCGGTCAGCTGCTGGGCGCCTTTCTGCAGGGTAGCAGCGGTACCAGTATTTCCGGTTTGACGAGCGGCAACATGGACTTCCTGCTGGGCCGCTCTCTCAGTGTGGAAGACACCGCAGCTTATCTGGCTGAAAATCGCCTGGACGAAAACGCCCTGGTCTGGAAGATGAATGCCGAAGGCGACCCGGTCATCGCCCTCACCGAGGAGCAGTGGTCCTATGTGCAGGGGCTGGAACTGAATATGTTCTATGATGATGGTCAGGGCTATATCGACCTGGGTCTGGATAATGTGTTCGACTTTGACGAAAACGGCGCGCTGCTGGGCGTTACTGACGGCACCTGGCTGGCCATCAACCAACAGCCGGTGGCCTATTACCACACCTCCACCACCGACGACGGCGAAAACTACACCATTTCCGGCTATGTGCCCGCCCTGCTCAATGACGAACGGGTAGAGCTGGTGCTGGTGTTTGACAACGACAATCCCTACGGCTATATCGCCGGCGCGCGGATGGTTTATTCGGACGGCGAGACCGACACTCAGGCCAAGGGCCTCACCGAGCTGGAGATTGGCGACAAGCTGGACTTCATCTGCGACTATTACAGCTATGACGGCACCTATCTGGACAGCTACTTCCTGGGTGAGCAGATGACGGTCACTGCCGAAATGGAGATCAGCAATGTGGACATCGGCGCTGAAAGCGTCTGCGCCACCTATCGTTTCACCGACCTGTACAACCAGCATTACTGGACGGCACCCATTCAATAAAAACAGAAACGCCCGGTATCAAACGATACCGGGCATTTTTTGATGGTTACAGATCGCCTGTCAGGCGGGTGATGGAGCGTTTTGCTTCAAACCCTTCGGGATAGCGTTTTTTCAGCTTGTCCAGATTGGCCTGCAGAATGTCCTCCAGCGGAATGTCCAGAGCGGTGGCTGCCTCTGCCAGATACCAGGCAATGTCGCCCAGCTCCTTGGCAAGGTGTGCTTTGTCCAGTTCATGTCCCTGCGCCAGCCATTTTTTGACGATGTCAATGGCCTCGCCAGACTCACCGCACAGGCCCATCACACTGTTGATCAGCACCTCTTTGCGGGTAAGGGCAGGGTTGAGGGTGGTCATTGCCTGCGCCTGATAGTCGTTGATGTTCATGAAAACACCGCCTTTCTGTGGATATTATAACAGATCGAAGCAGAAATGCAATGAAAGCGTGGGAACTGTCGCCTGCGACGCGAAGCGAGTCCTTTAGGGCG
>JAZSGN010000055.1:0-7287 GCA_045532755.1 Faecousia sp. | reverse complement strand
GTTCGGTGGCTTCCGTGGAAGGTTCGGTTGCCTCGGTGGAGGGTTCGGTGGCTTCCGTGGAAGGTTCGGTTGCCTCGGTGGAGGGTTCGGTGGCTTCCGTGGAAGGTTCGGTTGCCTCGGTGGAGGGTTCGGTTGCTTCTGTGGAAGGCTCAGTTGCTTCCGTGGAAGGTTCGGTTGCCTCGGTGGAGGGTTCGGTTGCCTCGGTGGAGGGTTCGGTTGCCTCGGTGGAAGGTTCGGTAGCCTCGGTGGAAGGCTCGGTTGCCTCTGTGCTGGGTTCAGTGGGATCTTCCACAACATCGGGCGCATAGGCCATATAGTACAGGAAGCTCTCGCTCTTGTTCTTGGTGATGGTGTAGGAAGTGCCGGCAGTGACATCCAGCGTCAGGATTCCGTCAGAGGGAATGGCCACGGAGTTAGGCTTGCCGTTGACATACAGCGTATAGCCGGCGCACTTGGAATGGAACACCATAGTAAAGGTGCCATCGGCAGGTGCGGTGAAGGAGATGCTGGCCTTGCTGCTGACCTTCAGGCACTGGGTAATGGTGGTATCATTCACCGTTACCGTACCCTTGGACGTGGACAGCGAGCCGGATGCGGCAAAGAAGCTGCCGGCGGTGGGCAGGCCGTCATCAAAGTTATGGGTGTATTCCCCTACCACGGTGGTTCCACCGGTGGTGGGAGTGGTAGCTTCCGTAGCGGCGGTTTCGCCGGTAGGCTCAGTAGCCTCGGTAGCTTCGGTGCTGGGTGCGGTGGGATCGGGCTCGGTAGGAGCAGACGCGTCGTAAGCGGTGATCGCCAGAGCGGAGATCTTGGCATCCTTATACTTACCGGAGCCTACATCGTAAACAGAGGACTGAATGAAGTAGTAACCGGCAGGTACATTGGTAACCGTTCCGGAGCCTGTCAGCAAGCTGATGCCGTTCTCATCGCACAGAGTAACCGGGTTGCTGCCGCCTGCATCGGTAACCGTGATGTTGGCGGGGGTGTTCACATAGAACACGATGTCGCAGCCGGTGGTGCCGTTGAGCTTCAGGTTGGCAGTATCCAGACCCGCAACATTGAACAGAACATTGTCCACAGTGCAGATCTTCTCGGTGACATAGGTCTTGTTGAGGTTCTGCTCATAGGGCAGGATAACTGCTGCGGTGGGATAGCGGTCTGCGGGAATCACAGAGGTGTTCACCTTATCGGGAGATACCAGCGTAGCCTTCTGGGGACCGGACAGCGCCAGAACATTGGCCTTCATTTCGGCAATGTCGGTCTGGAGCACATAGTCACCGGAGGGGATATAGCTCAAAGAGGCATTGGTATCGAAATTGGCATACTTGCAGGCGGAGCTGACGGTAGCGGACTTGTCCGTAACCACATTGGCGCCCATGTCGCCGGTGCAGGAGGTGTAGACATCCTGATAGCTCTTAACCACGCCGCCGGACTTGACCTGCACGGGGTTCTTGCTCTGGTAGAACAGGTTGTACTCCGAGTAGATATAGGCATTGGCCCGGGGGTTCTGGCAATAGGAGGTCTGACCCTCAAAGATGTTATTGTACATGTGGATGTTGGCCTGACGGGCCAGCGGTCCACGGGATTCGCAGTTTTTCCAGTAGTTGTGGTGGTAAGTAATGTGGTACTGCATATTGCTGTCGCTGGCGCCTACCAGATTGGTCTTGTGGTAACCATCGTAAATGCAGTAGGAATTGGTGAAGTACTGACCGCGCTTGAAATCGCAGGCGCCGTCGCCGCCGTCCTTATCGCTTTCGGCGGGGTTGGCAACGGTGGGAGCCTTAAAGCTGCAGTGGTGGATCCAGCAGCGCTCCACGGGAGCATTCAGCGTATTGGATTCCTGAACGCCTTCCATGCCCACGCAGTCTTCGGGAACATTCTTAAAGGTGAGGTTTCTGACTTCGAAGCTCTTGCCGAACTGGGGATAGTTATTGGTAGCCATGAAGTGGATACCCCAGCCGTCGATGGCAGCGCCAACGCCCACACCTTCGATGGTGACATTCAGCGCATCCTTCATGCGGACCATGAAGCCATTGTCGCCGGTGCTTCCGCCATAATCGACGGAGTTATAAGCGGTAACGCCCTGAGGAGCTTTTACAGTTCCCACAATGCGGACTACCAGGGGGGTGCCATCGGCTGCCAGCTTGCGCAGGATGTCCTGGTTGGTGTTGGCGATGCCGCCCTTGGAGGTAGTGCCGCTGCCGGTGTCCATACCGGCGGAGTTCAGAATGTTGCCAATACCGACAACGGTAGTGCCGTCGGAAGAGGTAACGGAAACGGTGTCTTTGTTCTCATTGGTAACATAGAGCACAATGGCGTTCTCTTTCAGCTCGCCGTTGTTCTTGTAAGCGCCGACACCGGCAGAGTAGCCAAAGTGGGCATAACCGCTGCGGTCCTGCTTGCCGACATAGATGCCGGTTTTGGTAAGGTCGCCGGAAGTAGTGGAAACGGTGAGGTCGTAGCTGCCGGCCTTCAGACCCAGGATATCGATCCGGGTGTAGCTGCCCTCTGTGCGAACCAGATAGGCAAGATCCTCTTCACTCAGGGAGCCGGAAATCGGACCGGAGTAGCTGACACCGGTAACTTCTTCGGGAGTCACGCCGGAAAGCTTTGCGAACAGCGTTTCATTCCAGCCGCCGGCAGAGGCAATGGTTCCTACCGCATCGGCGTACACGGGGAACGCTGCAAACACAAAGGAAAACAGGATCGCCGCAGCCATAATTTTGCACAGAGATTGCTTCATTTTCTTCATGGAACTCCAGCTCCTTTTGAAAAAGGGCATAGAAACACTACCATTACCCCTACTTTACTCATATAGTACCACTTGTCACGAAGCAAGTCAAGATGAAAGCCGGATTTTTTTCATTTTTTTCGGTCTTAGCTGATCGGTCTTGGAAGCATATTTTGTGTACGCCTCCATAGGTTAGTACAAGACATGGGGGTGAGCGAATGATTCTGGGGAAAATTTTTTGTGCCATGGTAGCGCTGGCTCTGACGGCCGCTTTGCTGACGGGAAACGGCAGTGCTTTGGCTGCTGCCACGGCGCAGGGCGCGCAGGCAGGGGTCACGCTGGCAGTATCGATGGCGGGAGCGCTGTGCCTTTGGACCGGCGTAGGCCATGTTATGAAAAAAGCGGGGCTGACAGGCAGGCTTGCTGCGCTCCTCTGCCCCATTTTGCGCAGGATCTTCCCTTCCTACCGCACCGATCCGGTGTTTGCCGAAAATCTCAGCGCCAATGTCTGCGCGAATTTTCTGGGTTTGGGCAACGCCGCCACGCCTATGGGAATTCAGGCCGCCAAAAATCTGGCGCAGCGCAGCCCCGGCGGCACTGCCAGCGACGAATTGTGCCGGCTGGTGGTGATGAACACCGCCTCGATCCAGCTGATCCCCGCTACGGTGGCCGCCCTGCGGACCGCCAACGGCTGCGCCACCCCCTTCGACCTTCTCCCAGCGGTGTGGCTCACCAGTGTGCTTTCGGTTTCCGCCGGCCTGTTGGCCGCCTGGTTTTTGGGAAAGGTTTGGCGCCATGACTGACTATATCGTTCCCGGTCTGATCCTTTTTGTATGTCTTGCGGCGCTGCGAAAAAAGGAAAATCCCTACGACCTGCTGATCGCAGGCGGGCGGGAAGGGCTGCAGATCCTTTTTTCCATTGTTCCCTGCCTGGTGTTTCTGCTGACAGCCATTTCCATGCTCCGGGCCTCCGGCGCCATGGATATGCTGTGCGGTCTCCTCGCTCCGGTATTCCGCCTTTTTGGAATTCCGCCGGAAACCGCCATGCTGGTGCTGATCCGCCCCATTTCCGGCAGCGCCGCCCTGGCGGTCGGAGCAGAGCTGATGGCAGCCTACGGAGTGGATTCTCCCGTAGGGCGCACCGCCGCGGTCATGCTGGGTTCTACGGAAACCACCTTTTACACCATCAGCGTTTACTTCGGGGCGGCAGGCATCAAAAACACCCGCTACGCTGTTCCGGCGGCGCTGATCGCGGACCTGACCGGATTTATCGCGGCTTCTTTGACCGTCCGGCTGCTCTATTAAAAAAGAGAGATGCACGGCTATGCATCTCTCTTTTTGTATTTGGTTAATCAGAAGGGGGTTTCCTCATCGTCGAAGGAAAACTCCAGTGTCTCGCCGCAAACGGGGCAAACAATGCTGCCGTCCTCCAGTACCTCTTCGTCAAAGGTGATCACATTGCCGCAGCCGCACTTGACTTCGTAGATAATGGAGCTGGGATCGCCGAACTCAAAGCCCTCGTCGCCGAACTCTTCGTCATCGTCTTCGTCGTCATCTTCCTCGTCGAAGAAATCATCGTCGTCTTCGTCGTCGAAGAAATCGTCATCCTCATCGTCGAAGAAGTCCTCGTCCTCGTCGAGAATGTAGTCTTCAATGGCATCCAGATCTTCTTCGATCATGTCCAGCTCGTCGGAAATGGCGATGGTGGTTTCCTCGATATCGGTGATCCGGCGGGTCACATCGCCCAGCAGATCCACGATCGCCGCAATGACCTTGCCCTCATCGGACTCGGTGTTCAGGCTCAGACCATCCATCAGGCCCTTCAGATAGGCAGACTTTTCAGAAAGCGTCATAACAGTTTCTCCTTATTGCCTGATATAGCGGGAAATTAGCCCTTTGCGCGGCCCAGATACTCACCGGTACGGGTATCGATCTGGATCTTGTCGCCCTCGTTGATGAACAGAGGCACCTTCACCTCAGCGCCGGTTTCCACGGTAGCGGGCTTGGTGACGTTGGTGGCAGTGTTGCCGGCGAAGCCGGGCTCGGTTTCGGTAACGACCAGTTCCACGAAGTTGGGAACTTCCACGCCGAATACATTGCCCTTGTAGCTCATGATGGTGCAGATATCGTTCTCCTTGACGAACTTGAAGGAATCGTCCAGAACGGAAGCATCAATGGGCTCCAGCTCGTAGGTCTCGGTGTCCATGAAGTAGTACAGAGAGCCATCGTTGTAGGAGTACTCCATCTTTCTTCTCTCAACATAAGCGGTGGGGTACTTGGCAGAGGGGTTGAAGCTGGTTTCGGTAACGCCGCCGGTGATGACATTCTTCATCTTCACGCGGACGAAAGCAGCGCCCTTGCCGGGCTTAACATGCTGGAATTCCACAACCTGCATGACCTTGCCGTCCATCTCGAAAGTGATGCCGTTTCTAAATTCGCTTGCAGAAATCATTTCTTTATCCTCCCAGAATACGCCCCTGTTGCAGGGGGGTGATGTTTGCATGGTTTATCCCGAATATTCTAACCGAATATACCTCTTTTTTCAAGAGGAAAACACAACTTTTTTACAGAATAATCAAATTCTTGGGGCTGTGGGTGATATTTTCGCAGCCATCCTCCCGAAAAATCACCACATCCTCGATCCGGACACCGAACTTTCCGGGCAGATAGATACCCGGCTCGGCGGAGCACACCGCACCGGCGGGCATAGGCTCTTTGTTGGCGGCGTTGGGGCTGGGAGATTCGTGGACCTCCAGGCCCAGGCTGTGGCCGTAGCCATGGCCGAAGTAAGCACCGTAGCCGGCATCGGTGATCACCTGCCGGGCAGCGGCATCCACAGCCTGACCGGTGACCCCGGCCCGGGATGCGGCAATGCCTGCCAGCTGTGCCCGGTAAACGGTGTCGTAAACGGTCTTCATTTCCTCGGTGGCATAGCCCAGGGCCACGGTGCGGGTCATATCGGAGCAATAGCCCTGATACAATACGCCAAAGTCCATGGTAATAAAGTCGCCCTCCCGGATCACCCGGTCACCTGCCACGCCATGGGGCAGGCTGGTGTTGGGGCCGGAAACCACGATGGGGTCAAAGCTCAGGCCCTGTCCGCCGTTTTTGTACAGGCAGTAGATCAGTTCCGCCTGCAGCTCCAGCTCCGTCATGCCGGCATGGATGCGGCCCAGCACTTCGGCAAAGGCCTTGTCGGTGATCTGCTGCGCCTTCCGCATCCGCTCCAGCTCCCATTCTTCCTTAACGCCCCGGAAGGCATTGAGCTGTTTGCTCACGGGAAGCAGCGGCGCATTCAGCTTTTCTTCATAGCGGCGCAGCTCCGCCACCGTCAGATAGTCTTCTTCGAAGCCCAGCGCGGTGATGCCAAAGTCGGCAATGGCCTCGTTGATCAGCTTCGTATAGGGATGCTCCCGGTCAACGAGGATCACCTCGAAGCCCTGGATCCCCTTTTCCGCGGATTCGATATAGCGGCTGTCGGTAAAATAGCGGCAGCCGGCGGCAGATACCACAGCCACGCCCTCGGCAATATCAAATTCGGCGCAGTAGTGGCGGCTGTAGCGGCTGGTAAGCAGCAGGCCGGTGATCTCCCCGCCCAGCAGCGACTGGTATTTCTCAAGATTTTTCATTGTTCGATCCTCCTGTTTCTTGCGGCAAAGATAAAGGGCTTTTCCAGCACATGCCGTGCCTTCAGCCAGAAATTATGATTGTCAATTGGCTTTACAAGAATCGCCCGAATCCCCGCGCAGTTGGCGCCCAGCGTATCGGTAAAGATCTGGTCACCTGCCAGCGCGCAGCGTTCCGGCGGAACTTCGTACCGGGCAAGGCACTGGCGGATGCCCCTGGAAAAAGGCTTTTTCGCGTGGGTGATGCAGGGCAGATCATAGCCCTCGCAAAAGTGTTTCACCCGGTCGTTATGGCTGTTGGAAACCACACAAAGCTTTACGCCCGCAGCCAGCATATCCCGAAGCCAGGCATCCATCCGCTCGGTGGCGATATTCGTAGTATACGGCACGATGGTATTATCGAAATCCAGCATCAGAAGCTCGATGTTCATCTCCTGCAGCAGCTGTGGCGTCAGGTCGGTAAGCGCATCGGTCAGCTTGGCAGGCAGCAGAGAAAAAGGCATAGATACACCCCTGCTTTCATAGAATATGAAGGAATTATACCATGTCGGGAGGGATTTGTCCATGGCTTTATCACCCTATCTTGCCATGACGGCGGCAGAAATTCGGGCCGCGCAGGTTCTTCCCGGGCAGCTTGCCTATATGGCCTGCCACTTTTCTCCCTACGGGTCCGGTCTGACCGATCTCCCGGAATCCGCACCGGAAGGCGCCATGGTCATACTCAATGACCGAATTCCGATGCTTCACCACGACTGTCACCTGATCGCAGCGCAGCTTGCTTCCCTGTCCTGTGAATCCATATTGCTGGACCTGCAAAATACGCAGCCCCAAAAGGCTAATGCGTTAATCGAAGCCATCTTGCAGGCGGTCCGTGTTCCTGTGGGTGTGTCGGAGCAATATGCCGCCGAGCACTCCTGCGCGGTATTTTTA
>JAZSGN010000032.1:0-20319 GCA_045532755.1 Faecousia sp. | reverse complement strand
ATCAGGTACATCATACCGTTTGCGTAGGGAGTCCATACGCTGAAGGGATAGGTGGTGGTGACGGTGGTTCCATCGGGGTTGTACTTGACGATCTCAGCGTAGTAGTCGGTGCCACTGAGGTTCGAAGCCAGCAGAGCGAAGTTCATGGTCAGGTCATTGCCCAGAACCACGTTCGCGCCGGAAATCTTGAAGAGATCAACAGGTGCTACATACTCAGGATCGGAAGCGCCGCAGAGGTCGCAGATGCCATCCACATAGCTGTGGCCGGTGGCAGCTACTTCGTTATCGGTGTAGCTGTCGCCGCAGACAGAGCAAGTATAGGTGGTGTAACCGGCAGCGGTGCAGGTAGGTGCGGTTACAACTGCCTTATAGCTGTGGCCCAGAGCAGCGATGCTCTCGGTGTAGCTGTGGCTGCAGTTACCGCAGGTGTAGGTGCGGACACCGGTTCCCTCGCAGGAAGGAGCGGTGGTAACGGCGCTGCTGTAGCTATGGCCCAGAGCGGCTACTTCGCTGTCGGTGTAGCTGTCGCCGCAAGCGGAGCAGGTGTGGGTAGTGAAACCGGCAGCATCACAAGTGGGAGCGGTTACAACGGAGCTGTAGCTGTGGCCCAGAGCTGCGATGCTCTCGGTGTAGCTGTCGCCGCAACCCGCGCAGGTGTAGGTGCGGACACCGGTTCCCTCGCAGGAAGGAGCGGTGGTAACAGCGCTGCTGTAGCTATGGCCCAGGGCTGCTACTTCGTCAGCGGTGTAGCTATCGCCGCAGGAGCAGGTGTAAGTGGTGTAACCGGCTGCGGTGCAGGTAGGAGCGGTAACCACTGCGGTGTAGCTATGGGTGTGGACATCGCCGCCGGTAGAGGCAGGAATATAAGCGATGTAGTACAGACCGGACTCGCCGCTGCCGCGCTTAACAGTGTAAGTAACATTGGCAGATACATCCACCGTCAGCACAAACAGCTTCTTGGCGGTATCGATGGTGATCGTACCGATATCGCTGCTGCCGTTGTTGACGAGAACCGTTCTCCCGGTAGAAGAGGAAGCTACAGCGATGGTCAGGGTACCGTCAGCGGTGGGAGTGAAGGTAACAGAACCCTTGCTGTCGAACTTCAGAGCATAGTTCAGGGTTTCGGTACCGGAACCAAAGTCGTAAGTGAAGGTGCCGTGTTTACCATTGGTGACCTGATCACCTGCGATGGTATAGAAGGTGCTGGTGTAGCCATCGTCGGTGAAGTTATGGATCTCGGCACCGGCGGTGACAACGGGCTCGCTGGGCTCTACGGAAGGCTCGGTTGCCTCGGAAGAGGGCTCAGTTGCTTCGCTGGAAGGCTCGGTAGCTTCGCTGGAGGGCTCAGTTGCTTCGCTGGAGGGCTCAGTCACATCAGGCTCGCCGCCGGAGGCAGAGTCGGGAGCGTAAGCAATATAGAACAGATTGATGCTGTCGCCCTTGGTGATGGTGTGGCTGCCGGCAGCTACATCGATGGTCAGAATATTGTCGGAGCCAACGGTCTGGGCAGTGCCGTCCACCTTAACGGACTTTCCGGAGGCGGAAGTGCTGCCGCCAAACACCAGAGTCAGCTTACCTGCGGAGGGTGCATTGAAGCTGATGGTGGTGGAGGATTCCATCTTCAGGCACTTGGTCAGGCTCTCACCGTTGTAGGTAGTGCTGCCCTTGGAGGTAGAGGTATTGCCGGTGATGGAATAGAAGGTGCTGGTCTTATCGCTTTCGGTAAAGTTGTGGATATAGCCGCTGGCGGCCAGATCCTGTGCGCCACAGACGGAGCAAGCGCTGTCTACATAGTTATGGCCCAGAGCGGCCTTTACGGTAGCGCCGCAAACAGTGCAGAGCTGGGCAGTGGTGCAGGTAGCAGCCGCGCCGGGAGTATGGCCGGTAGCAGCAACGTTGTCGCCGGTATAGGAATAGCCGCAGTCATTGCAGGTGTAGGTAGTGTAGCCGGCTGCGGTGCAGGAAGGAGCGGTTACCACAGAGCTGCAATCGGTGTGGGTGCAGGTTGCGGGGTCCACATTGCCGCAGACAGAGCAGCTGCCATTGACATAAGTATGGCCGGTAGCAGCCTTAATAACATCGCCGCACACGGTGCAGGTTTGTGCGCTGGTGCAGGTAGCAGCTGCGCCGGGAGTATGGCCGGCAGCCGCAACATAATCAGCAACATAGCTGTCGCCGCAATCGCAGGTGTAGGTAGTGTAGCCCTGGGTGGTGCAGCCGGGGGCGGTTACAACAGCCTTATAGCTGTGATCGCCGTCGCCGTGAACCATAGCAGCCTCGATGGTCAGATGGGAGATCTTGGCTTCCTTATACTTGGCAGAACCGGGATCATAAGTAGACTGGATGAAGTAGTAGCCGGCAGGCAGATTTTCTGCAGAACCGGTACCGGTAATGATAGCCTCGCCTGCCTCGTTGCACAGAACGGGAGAATAGGTGCCGCTGACTTCCGTCATGGAGATGTTAACGGTAGTATTGACGAGGAATACGATATCACAGCCGGTAACCTGACCGCCAACGGTAACACAGTTGGAAGCCGTCTTATTAACATTGAAAATCACATTGTCGAAGGTGCCGGACTTTGCAGTAACATAAGTACTGTTCAGTTCATGGTCATAAGGCAGAACTACAGCAGCAGTCGGTCTACGGTCAGTAGGAATGACAGAAATATCCACATCCTCAGCGGATACGATGGTAGCAGGCTGAGGGCCGGCTTCTGCGACAACAACCTTCTTCATCTCGGTGATGCTTTCCTGCAGCTCATAGTCGCCGGAAGGAATGTAGCTTACAGAAGAGTTGGTGTCGAAGTTGGCATAGGCGCAACCGGTGGAAACAGTGGTAGACTTGCTGGTAACAACAGTAGCATTATTGTCACCGGTGCAGCCGGTGAAGGAGTCGTTATAGCTCTTAACAGCGCCGGAATCCACGGTAACAGGGTTCTTACAGTTGAGGAACATGTTGTACTCAGAGAAAATGTAGGCATTGGCTCTGGGGTTCATGCAGTAGGAAGTCTGTCCCTCAAAGATATTGTTGTACATATGGACATTGGCGTTCCGAGCCAGAGGACCACGGGCCTCACAATTCTTCCAATAGTTATGATGGTAGGTAATGTGGTACTGCAGAGAGCTGTCAGAGGAGCCGAGCAGGTTGGTCTTATGATAGTTCTCGTAAACGCAGTAGGAGTTGGTGAAGTAATTACCACGCTTGAAATCGCAGGCGCCGTCGCCGCCATCCTTATCGGACTCGGCAGGGTTGGAAATGGAGGGTCCAATGAAAGTACAGTGGTGGATCCAGCAGCGCTCAACGGGAGCAGTGATTACATCACCAGTCTGCTGTCCTTCCATGCCGACGCAGTCTTCGGGAACATTCTTAAAAGTCAGATTGCGGACTTCGAAGCTCTTGCCAAGATCGGTATAGGCAGACTGGCAAATGAAGTGCAGGCCCCAGCCGTCTACAGTAGCGCCGGTGCCGACACCCTCGATGGTGATGTTCTTGCCGGACTGCATTCTGGCCATAGCGCCGTTGTCGCCTACGCTTCCGCCGTAGTCAACGCTGTCATAAGCGGTCAGACCATCGGGCTTGGAAACACTGCCAACAATACGAACTACCAGAGGAATATTGGCCAGTGCCAGCTTGCGGATAATACCGGCATTGTTATTGGCCTTGCCGGTAACAGTCTTGCCATCTCTGACAACCTCGCAGATGCCGTCACCGACGGTACCGTTATCTTCACCGACGGAGTTCAGGATATGGCCGATACCGGAAACGGTAGTGCCGCCGTAGGAAATTGTTACGGAATTCTTGTTGGATTCGGTAACATACAGAACGATGGCATTGTCCTTCAGGGTGCCATCGTCATTGTAAGCGCCGACGCCTTCGGTGTAGTTAAAGTGCGCATAGCCGCTGCGGTCCTGAGCTTCCACAACGATGCCGCTCTGGGAGATGGTGCCGGAGGTGGTGGTGACAGTCAGGGTGTAAGTACCTGCCTTCAGACCCAGCACATCAATGCGGGTATAGCCGTCCTCATCCCGGACCAGATATTCCAGATCCTGACCGGTGAGAGAACCGGAGCTGGTGCCAGCCCAGGAAACGCCGGTAACCTGAGAATCGCTGATGCCGGAAAGTTTGGCATAGATGGTTTCATTCCAGCCGCCGTAGCTGACAAACTGTCCGGCTGCATGCGCGTGAACGGGAACATTCATGGCAAGAACAGACAGCAGCAGTGCAGCGACAAGAATCATGCTGATGACTCTTTTGGTTTGTTGCATATCTACTTCTCCTTTTTCTAGTGGATATTCTTCCACTATATTTTACTCTATAAGAGTACCACTGTTTTCCTGCTCCGTCAAGTAAAAAAGCACCCAATCCAACAAAGGATTGGGTGCTTGATGGAGCTAGTGACCTGACTCGAACAGGCGACCTTCTCATTACGAGTGAGATGCACTACCGACTGTGCTACACTAGCACACAGCGAAAGTATTATAGCGGCAAAAAAGGAAAATGTCAACTCCCCTGCCCCCGGTTTACCAAAAATAAAAACCGGATTTTATAAAAATGGGGGTTGACAAATCCGTCTTTCTGGGGTAATATAGCTTGGCTAGCGGAAAGCAGCGAATTATGGAGAAGTCGCGTAGCTGGCCGAGCGCGCACGATTGGAAATCGTGTATACCCCAAAAGGGTATCGAGGGTTCAAATCCCTCCTTCTCCGCCATAAAAGAACACCACCCATTCGGGTGGTGTTCTTTTATAATTGTGGAAATATGGAGGGATTTGAACAATCTAAATACAACAGTCCGGTGGACTGTTGTTTGCCGCCGGCTGGACGGCGGCAACTCCTCTGTTTCACAAATCCCTCCTTCTCCGCCATGAAAGAACACCACCCATTCGGGCGGTGTTCTTTTATATTCTTTTATAATTATGGAAATATGGAGGGATTTGAACAATCAAAATACAACAGTCCGGTGGACTGTTGTTTGCCGCCGGCTGGACGGCGGCAACTTCTCTGTTTCCCGAATCCCTCCTTCTCCGCCAAGTATAATCCGCAATTCTGATATAAAAGGATTGCGGTTTTTCCTTTTGGTGGTATCATGAATATAAAAATTGGATAAATAGTCAATAATAAATTAAGCGTATCCATCCTCTGGGACGGATACGCTTATTATAATATTTATGTATATCGGCGAGCAAACACAAAATGCTCCTGGAAATAGTTGCCGCTTAGCTTGAAGGTATAAGCATTCTTGGAGGAATTCAGGCAAGCAACACACTGTCCGTTGCCCACATAAATGGCAGCATAAGAGGCTTCGCCGGGGGTATCGCTCCAGAAGAACACCACATCGCCGGGCCGGATTTCATCCTGGCTTACCTCAACGCCGTGACCGGCTTGTCCGGAAATTCTGCGGGGAATGCTGATCCCTTGCTCCTTGAAGCAATAGTGAAGCAGTCCGGATGAATCGAAGCTGTCAGGACCGGCTTTTCCGTATTCATAAGCCTTACCAACCTGCTCCAGCGCAAACGCAGCGACCCTTTCACCGGGATCGGCGATCACAGCCTCCGTAGTTTCTTCCGGCACTGTAGTGGCTTCCGTAGTTGCCTCGGTAGTTTCTTCGGTAGTGGGTTCCGTAGGGGGCTCTGTAGGCGGAACTGTAGTAGGCGCCGTGGTAGGCTCCGTTGTCTCGATCGGCTCAGAAGGCTCGGTAGAAGGCTGGGTGTTCAAAGTTGTGCTGACGGTACTGTCCGTAGGATCATCCGGTGTTTGCAAAGAGTCCTTCAGAGAATTTGCAACCAGCGCAACTCCCAGCAGCAGAGCCACTGCTGAAACAAGCAGCAAAAGCAAATGATTTTTTGTCTTTTTACGCATTTTCATTCTCCCCTTCTGTTACCATATCCAAAATCAGTCGCAGAGCTTCTTCCGTTGCCTGCCGGCGAACCGCTTCCCGATCGCCTTCAAAATGAAATTCCCGAGCAGCGGAATGCTTTGCATCCACGCAGCCAATGAACACCGTTCCAACCGGATTACCGAATTCATCGCCGCCCGGACCGGCAAGGCCCGTAACCGACACCGCAATATCTGCCTGCAGCAAGCTGCGGACACCGGCTGCCATTTCCAGCGCCACCGGGCGGGATACTGCGCCGAATTGCTGCAGCAGCCCGGAGTCCACGCCCAAAACCCGCTCCTTGACCCAATTGGAATAGCAGATCACGCCGCCTTTATACACTTCGGAGCTTCCTGGGATCGCAGTCAGCGCCCCGCCAATTCCGCCGCCGGTGCAGCTTTCCGCCGTAACCAGTGTCTTGCCTGCCAGCGCCGACAGCACCTTACAGCACAGGCTCGTCATAATACTTCACCGTCAGCTTCTCCACACTTTCCAAAGCCTGCCGGATCAAAGCTTCTCTGTCCAGCTTACGCTCTGCATTCAGAAGCTGACCCAGTGTCGGCTTGGTTTTGGGGTGCTTGGGAGTAAACACTGTGCAGCAATCCTCATAGGGCAGCACAGAGGTTTCCATAGTGCCGATCTTGCGGGCGATGGTAACGATCTCTTCCTTATCCATGCCGACAAGAGGCATAAAAATCGGGATATCCACCACAGCGCCGGTAACCGCCATAGCCTCCATGGTCTGGCTTGCCACCTGACCAAGATTCTCGCCGGTGATCAGCGCACCGCAGCCATGATCCTTGCCGATACGCATGGCAATCTCCATCATGAAACGCCGCATGATCAGCGTAAAGAACTCTTCGGGGCAGTTATCGCGGATCGCTTCCTGAATCTGCGTAAAGCTGACAATGTTCAGGGTCATTCTGCCGCAATAGCGGGTAACCAGCCGTGCCAGCTCGATTACCTTGTCTTTAGCCAGCTGAGAGGTGTAGGGATAAGAGAAGAAGTGGACCGCCTCTACTTCAACGCCCCGCTTTGCCATCATATAGGCGGCTACCGGGGAATCGATACCGCCGGAAAGCAGGCACATGGCTCTGCCGCCTACGCCGGTGGGCAGACCGCCTGCACCGGGCTGCGCAGGCCCATGGACATAGGCAGCCAGATCCCGGATCTCTACATACACTGTATAGGCAGGATGATGCACGTCCACACGGCAATCGGGATGGGCTTCAGCAAGCCGTCCGCCGATTTCCTGGGAAATACCGATGGAGGTCAGCGGGAAGGACTTATCGGAACGGCGGGATTCTACCTTAAAAGATTCGGCGCAGTCCAGATCGTCACCAAGGTACTCTTCAACCGCCGCAAAAATTGCGTCCAGATTCTTCTCGCAGGGGCGGCAGCGGCAAAGACTTACCACGCCGAAAATACTGCGGCAGGCCTCCCATGCGCCGTCCAGATCCACCTGATCATCCTCGGGCTGCACATAGACCGTAGACTGCATGATATACACATCGAAATTTCCGAAGGGCTTCATACGGCGGCGCACATTCTGCCGCAGCTTATTTTCAAACTGACGCTTGTTTGCCCCCTTCAGAACAATTTCACCAAGCTTCAGCAAAAAGATCTCATTCAAAACAGTATCCTCACTTTAATTTATTGATTTCCCATATTCACAGTGCGATACTGGATCGCCTCTGCAATATGGAGCTGGGTTATGGTCTCGCTGCCGGCAAGGTCTGCAATGGTTCTTGCCAGCTTCAGGATCCGGTCGTAGCTTCTGGCTGTCAGGCCATAGACATCAAAGGCCCGCCGCATCAATGCCGCGCTGGCATCATCCAGATGGCAGTAGCTGCGAATCTCATCCGGGCCCATGGTCGCATTGCACATACCGGGTTTAGTATCGTATCGGCGGTTCTGGATTTCCCGGGCAGCATTCACCCGTTTGCGAATCTGCTCAGAAGGCTCTGCCTCCGCCCGTGTACGAAGAGAATCGAACGGAACTGCCGGCACTTCTATAATAATATCGATCCGGTCCAGCAGCGGGCCGGAGATCCGGCCTCTATAGGCCTGAACCGCATACTCGGAGCAAGTGCATCGCCCGGAGGGATCGCCGTACCAGCCGCATTTACAGGGATTCATGGAGCATACCAGCATAAAGTCGGCAGGATAGGTAACCGTTCCCGATGCCCGGGAAATGGTGATGCGGCTGTCTTCCAGAGGCTGGCGCATCAAATCCAGCGTATCCCTGCGAAATTCCGGCAATTCATCAAGAAACAGCACACCCTTATGAGCAAGGGATATCTCGCCCGGTCTGGGATTGCTGCCGCCGCCGGTAAGACCGGCATTGGAAATGGTATGGTGGGGCGAACGGAAGGGCCGCTGCATGATCAGCGGATTCTGCGCCGTCAGCATACCCATAACGGAATAGATCTGGCTGACTTCCAGCGATTCCTTCCAGGTCATATCCGGAAGAATCGAAGGAATTCTTTTGCTGAGCATACTTTTTCCCGAACCGGGCGGGCCGATCATCAGCACATTATGGCTGCCTGCCGCCGCTATTTCCAGCGCCCGCTTAACATGCTCCTGCCCGAGAACATCCTTAAAATCGGAATAAACGCCCCGCTGCCCTTCGGGAACCCAGATCGGTTCTTCTACTGCCTCGGCATTGCCGTTCAGGATCTCTGCCAGCTGAGAAACCGTTTTCACCGGAATAATGGCAGGGCCTCTTGCCAGTGTCGCTTCGGCTGCATTTTCTGCCGGAACAAAGATCGTCTGAATGCCTTCTTTTTTGGCTGCGATTGCCATAGGCAGCACGCCGGATACGCTGCGAATCTGGCCATCCAAACTAAGCTCACCCAAAAAGGCCGTTGTAGACCGTGGCTTGCGAATCAGCCCGCTGGCCGACAGAATACTGATCAAAATCGGCAGGTCATAATGGGTTCCTGCTTTTTTCAGGCTTGCCGGGGCAAGATTCACCGTAATGCGGCTGGCAGGAAAATTCATTCCGCTGACTTTCGCTGCAGCGCGCACCCGCTCTCTGGCCTCTTTGACCGCAGCATCCGGCAGACCGACAATATCAAATGCAGGCAATCCGTTGGAAATATAGCATTCCGTAACTACAACCGCGCCGCGAATGCCGTTGAGTCCCATGGTGCGAACACTGCAGATCATCGAGCTTCCCCCTTATAATTATAATGTATTATCATAACGCATAATTCAAAAAAAGACAACTTTTTTCTGCAGCGACCGGCATTCAAAATTTTCAGCCGCTGGAATGGCAGCCAATTTGGATTGATTAATGGATACAGAGGGAATTTTTTTCGTGGTTTTTTCCTCGAAAGACATCGCATAACGGCTTTACAAAATGAATTTGGAGTGTTATTATATATGGGACAAAATTTGAATACTTTAGGAGGTATTTCATTTTGGCTAGAAAATTCAAAACCATGGACGGCAATACTGCTGCCGCCCACGTCAGCTACGCGTTTACCGAAGTAGCTGGCATCTATCCCATCACCCCGTCCAGCCCCATGGCGGACAATGTGGACCAGTGGTCCGCTGCCGGACGCAAGAACATCTTTGGCGACACGGTTAAGGTCGTTGAGATGCAGTCTGAGGCAGGTGCTGCAGGTACCGTTCACGGCTCTCTGGCCGCCGGTGCTCTGACCACCACCTATACTGCTTCTCAGGGTCTGCTGCTGATGATCCCCAATATGTACAAGATCGCCGGCGAGCTGCTTCCCTCTGTTTTCCATGTTTCCGCACGTACCGTTGCTGCTCAGGCTCTGAACATCTTCGGTGACCACTCCGACGTGTACGCCTGCCGCCAGACCGGTTTCGCCATGCTGGCAGAAACCAATGTTCAGGAAGTTATGGACCTGGGCGCTGTTGCCCACCTGGCCGCTATTGAAGGCCGCGTTCCCTTCATCAACTTCTTCGACGGCTTCCGTACCTCCCACGAGATCCAGAAGATCGCCATCTGGGACTATGAGGATCTGAAGGAAATGACCAACATGGATGCCATTGCCGCATTCCGTCAGCACTCCCTGAATCCCGAGCGCCCCGCAATGCGTGGTTCCCACGAGAACGACGACATCTTCTTCCAGCATCGTGAGGCCTGCAACAAGTACTACAACGCTCTGCCCGAAGTGGTCGAGAAGTACATGAACAAGGTCAATGAGAAGCTGGGCACCAACTATCAGCTGTTCAACTACTATGGCGCTCCCGATGCTGACCGCATCATCATCGCCATGGGCTCTGTCAACGACGTTATCGAGGAAGTCATCGACTATCTGAACGCTCAGGGTCAGAAGGTTGGCCTGGTCAAGGTTCGCCTGTTCCGTCCCTGGAGCTCCAAGCATCTGCTGGCTGTCATCCCCGAGACCGTTAAGAAGATCGCTGTTCTGGACCGCACCAAGGAGCCCGGCTCCCAGGGCGAGCCTCTGTATCAGGATGTTGTTATGGCTCTGGCCAAGGCCGGCAAGGCCGGTATCACCGTAGTCGGCGGCCGTTACGGTTTGGGCTCCAAGGATACCACCCCCGCTTCCTTCTTCGCCGTTTATGAAGAGCTGTCCAAGGACGCTCCCAAGGAAGAGTTCACTCTGGGCATCGTTGACGACGTGACCCACCTGTCTCTCGACGAGAAGATCTCCCCCAACACCGCAGCTCCCGGCACCATCGAGTGCAAGTTCTGGGGTCTGGGCGGTGACGGCACCGTTGGCGCCAACAAAAACTCCATCAAGATCATCGGTGACCACACCGATAAGTTCGTACAGGCTTACTTCCAGTACGACTCCAAGAAGACCGGCGGCGTAACCGTTTCCCACCTGCGTTTCGGCGACAATGCCATCAAGTCTCCTTACTACATCAACAAGGCCGACTTCGTTGCCTGCCACAATCCTTCTTACATCACCAAGGGCTTCAAGATCGTTCAGGATGTTAAGCCCGGCGGTGTATTCCTGATCAACTGCCAGTGGAATCTGGAAGAGCTGGAGCATCATCTGGATGCCGCTTCCAAGCGCTACATTGCTGAAAACAACATTCAGCTGTACACCATCAACGCCATTGACCTGGCTATCCAGGTTGGCATGGGCAAGCGCACCAACACCATCCTGCAGTCTGCTTTCTTCTCTCTGGCTAAGGTTATGCCCGCTGAGGAAGCTATCAAGTACATGAAGGATGCTGCTGAGAAGTCCTACCTGAAGAAGGGCCGCGAAGTTGTGGAATGCAACTGGAAGGCCATCGATGCCGGCGCTTCCGCCTACACCAAGATCGATGTTCCCGCCTCCTGGGCAAATGCCGAGGCTAAGGCTGTGGATGTGGTTCTGGAAGGCCCCGCCGCTACCGTTGCTGTTGCCAAGAACATCCTGACCCCCGTTGGCAAGATGGACGGCTACAGCCTGCCCGTTTCCGCCTTCGACGGCATGGAAGACGGCCAGTTCCCCCTGGGTGTTGCTGCTTACGAAAAGCGCGGCGTTGCCGTTATGGTTCCCCACTGGGACGAGACCAAGTGCATCCAGTGCAACAACTGTTCTTATGTATGTCCCCACGCTACCATCCGTCCCTTCGCTCTGACCGAGGAAGAAGCTGCCGCAGCTCCCGCCAACGCCAGAATCGTGCCTGTTAAGGCCGGCAAGGGCAAGGGCATCTACTCCTACACCATGGCTGTTTCTCCCATGGACTGCATGGGCTGCGGTGTCTGCGTAGGCGTTTGCCCCACCAAGGCCATCACCATGGTTCCTCAGGAAGACGAGCTGGCTCAGCAGGATGTCTTCAACCACATGGTTGCCAAGGTTTCCCGGAAGCCCGAAATGGAAGACAACACCGTCAAGGGCAGCCAGTTCCGCAAGCCTCTGCTTGAGTTCTCCGGCTCCTGCGCAGGTTGTGCCGAAACCTCTTACGCCCGTCTGGTCACCCAGCTGTTCGGCGACCGTATGTACATCTCCAACGCTACCGGCTGTTCCTCCATCTGGGGCGGTCCCGCTGCTACCTCTCCCTACTGCGTCAACGCTGAGGGTCACGGTCCTGCCTGGGCTAACTCCCTGTTCGAGGACAACGCTGAGCATGGTCTGGGTATGTATACCGCACAGGCTGTGATCCGTGAGTCCCTGAAGAACAAGGTCATCAAGGTCATGAACGACACCTGCTGCGAAGAGCGCAAGGCCGTCTGCCAGGCCTGGCTGGATACCTACACCGACGGCGAAGCCAACAAGGCTGCCACCAAGGCTCTGATCGCCAACCTGGAAGCCAAGGTCTGCTGCGATACCGTTGCTGACATCCTGGCTAAGAAGGAATATCTGTCCAAGAAGTCCGTTTGGATCTTCGGTGGCGACGGCTGGGCCTACGATATCGGCTTCGGCGGCGTTGACCACGTACTGGCCTCCAACATGGATGTAAACATCTTCGTATTCGATACCGAAGTTTACTCCAACACCGGCGGTCAGGCTTCCAAGGCCTCCAACATCGGTCAGGTTGCTCAGTTCGCTGCCTCCGGTAAGGAAACCAAGAAGAAGTCTCTGGCTGAGATCGCAATGAGCTATGGCTATGTTTATGTTGCCCAGATCGCTATGGGCGCCAACATGAAGCAGACCATCGACGCCATTGTCGAGGCTGAGTCCTACAACGGTCCTTCCCTGATCATCGGCTACGCTCCCTGTGAAATGCACTCCATCAAGGGCGGCATGATGAACTGCCAGGCTGAGATGAAGAAAGCTGTTGAGTGCGGCTACTGGAACCTGTTCCGGTTCAATCCTGCCAAGGAGACCGGCAAGTTCACTCTGGATTCCAAGCCTCCCAAGGGCGGCTATCAGGAATTCCTGATGAACGAGGCTCGTTACAACCGTCTGACCCGTGAGTTCCCCGATCGTGCCAGCGTTCTGTTCGCAAGAAACGAAGCTGCTGCTATGGATCGTTACAACCACCTGGTCAAGCTGGTTGAGCTGTACAAGGACTAATTCCTAACGAATTTCCCGCCCCTGTTCGCAGGGGCGGGATTTATCAAACCGTGGAGGTATCCTATGCGCTGCCATTCCCCACTGTCTGTTGCAGATTATAAGCAGGCATTCCGAAGGGAAATGAGCGACTTTTTCCCTTCCGGCGCCGAGCGTTTTACCGGCTTTACCATAGGCCGCATTTTCTATTGCACACATCATTGCGCATTTGAGTGGGACCGCAGGATCAACCGGCCCAAAAACGCCGCATTGGGTGTGATCAAAAGCACAGACACAGGCTGTCAACTGCATTTTCTCACTTTCCGCGGCCTCCTTTGCCCCCTGCAATTTATTACCTGGTACATTCTGATGCTGCCCGTCTGTTTTCTGGCTGGTATGAAAGACCTTACGGAATATTTCCCGGCAGCCCTTATCTGCTTAGGTGTTGCTTTGATTCTGCTGATCTATGCTGCCATAGATGCATTCGGCCAGAGCCTGAGCGACCGAAGTGAGGAAAGCAGAGCCTTACTGCTCTCTTTTCTAAATAATCCCAGCGAATTTTGATATATCGGAGGATGTTATGCTCTGTACTGTCATGGATATCCGCGGCGATTACGCCATAATTCGATACGATGATACCGGTGTCATTTCCGAGGTAGCCATTGCCTTGCTCCCCTTCGGGGTGGATACCGGCGACCGGCTGCGTTTTGAAAATTATGAATTCACCTGCATATAAAAACTCCCGCTGAACCAATGGTTCAGCGGGAGTTTATTAATCTTCTTTTTCCTCGGCTTGATTTTTCGCCCGTTTTTCCCGTTTTTTCTTAATTCGTTCCCGAATCTTTGATTGCAGCTCCGGCGGTTGATCACGCAGCTTTTCCGGATCGATCTCACGGAATTGCAATCTGGAATGGGTGGCCTCGCGCGCCAGAGTATACACAACAGACGCCAGCGGAATCATCAGGAACATACCTGCTACGCCCATCAGCTCGCCGCCAACGGATACTGCCAGCAGAACCCACATACCGGGCAGTCCGATAGAATTGCCTACTACGCGGGGGTAGATCACATTTCCTTCGATCTGCTGGATCACAAGGAACATCACAACGAACCAAACCGCCTGCATGGGATTATCTACCAGAATAAAGAAGGCGCCAAGAATACAGCCTACAAACGCACCAACCAGAGGAATAAAGGCTGTAACCGCAACCAGCACACTGACCAGCGGTACATAGGGCATTCCAAAGATAACCATGGCAACGGCAAACATGATTCCAAGAATAACCACCTCCAGACACTGTCCGGAGAGGAAATTCGAGAAGGTCGAATTAGTCAGCCGAAGAATCCGAATGGTCTGATCCGCAGCGTGTTCCGGAAGGAAGGAATAGGCCAGCATTCTTCCCTGCCGGGCCAGGATTTCCTTGCGGCCAAGGCAATACAGCGCAAACACAAAGCTGATCACTGCGTTGACGATTCCGGAAGTCAGGCCGCCAATGGCAGTAACCGCGCCGGAAAGAATGGTGGAAACGCTGGTTCCAACCATATCCACAGCCTTCTGGATCAGAGAAGACATATCCATGTTCTCAAAATCGGTATTCTGATAGATCCACTCCATCAGCTTAGGATTCTCATTGAGGAAGCCGACCACAGCCTTCTCGATCTTGGCAAAGAAGGCAGGAAGCTTTGCAGCAAAGCTCTGAGCAGTAGCGGAAACCTGGGGAATCAACAGCCAGAACACAACACTGATTACAATGATAATTGCCAGCATGGTCAGCATCAGCGCTGTGGTGCGGCGAAACTTCTCGTTTTTAATACCGCCCAACCGCTTCTCGATGGCACGCATAGGAACATTGGCAATAAACGCAATACCTGCGCCGATCAAAAACGGCGAGACCACGCCCATAAACACATCATAGATGGCCTTCACCTTTTCTGTTTCCAAAAGTACCCAGTAAACCAGAATGCAGCCGGTCAAAATCACAAAAATATTTTTCAAGGACTTCTTATTAAATTCCAAGGTGCTATCCCCTTTCCTGTGCTGCTATCGATACCACATCCATAAAAATCGAAAAATTTTCAATGTGGAACGCAAACATCCTTTGTTTATTCGTATTTTACTTTGGAATTCCCCCGATGTCAAGCACGCATATTTGCCCCTTTCCTATCATAATGTGGTTTTGGCAGCACACACCAGGGAGGGGATACTATGTCAGATACCATCGAAGAACGGGCCTGCGAACTGGCTGTGTACATGATCGAAACTGGGGCAACCGTGCGCTCCGCCGCAAAATACTTTGGCATCTCCAAATCCACCGTACATAAAGATCTGTCCCAGCGATTGCCGCTGTATAACCGGCTGCTGTATAACCGGGTGCGTGAGGTTTTGGACGAAAATAAGGCACAGCGCCATATCCGTGGCGGAATGGCCACCAAGCGCAAGTACGCAGAAAACAAATAGCCGCAAGCCCAACCGGATGGTTGGGCTTGCGCCATTCAAAGGTCATCAGCATCCTGCACCGGTTTTTCAAGCGGGTCCTGAGAAACCCCCGTGTAGCTTCCAAACGGATCTGCCGTCATTTGCCCGATCGTCACCGCTCCCAGTATCTCAGAAGGAAATAAAACCGGAATTTTCTTTTTTCTTTTCAACTCCTCGCCTCCTTACTTGGTAAGTTTACCATAAATGCGGGGAAATCATTCTGGATTTTCTTCTATTCCTACGAATTTCTCAGGATACAATTGCAAGTTTATCACCAAGGGTGTATAATCACAGAAACACATTTGTACGCGTATGGAGGTATTTCTATGTATAATCGTACTTACAACTTCTCTGCTGGCCCCGCCACCATGCCGGTTAAGGTTCTGGAAGAAATCCGGGATGAAATGATGAATTATCGTGGCTCCGGTATGTGTGTTATGGAGATGTCCCACCGCTCCAAAATGTATCAGGAGATCTACGACAACGCAGAAGCGGATCTGAGGGCGCTGATGGGCATTCCCAACAACTACAAGGTCCTGTTCATTCAGGGCGGCGCAACCCTGCAGTTTTCCATGATCCCCATGAACCTGATGAAAAACGGCGTAGCCGACTATATCGTTACCGGCGCATGGAGCAAAAAAGCCTTTTCCGAGGCTAAGAAATTCGGCGATGTAAAGTGCGTTGCCAGCTCTGAGGACCGCAACTATGCCTATATCCCCGATTGCTCTGACCTTCCCATCCGGGAAGATGCAGACTATGTCTATATCTGCGAAAACGAAACCATTCATGGCACTACCTACCCCACTCTGCCCAATACCAAGGGTAAGATCCTGGTAGCGGATCAGAGCTCCATGTTCCTTTCCAAGCCCTGCAATGTGGCGGACTACGGTGTGATCTACGCAGGTGTACAGAAGAATGTTGGCCCTGCCGGTATGGCCATCGTCATTATTCGCGAAGATCTGATCCGGGAAGATCTGGACCCCAAGGTTCCCGTATATCTGCGTTATTCCACCCACGCTGATGCCGGCTCCATGTACAACACCCCCAACTGCTGGGCCATCTATGTATGCGGCAAGGTATTCCGCTACCTGCTGGACAACGGTGGTCTGGAGCAGATGGCTAAGCGCAATGAAGAAAAGGCTGCCATCCTTTACGATTATCTGGACAATTCTTCTCTGTTTAACGGTACAGTCGACAAGGAATTCCGTTCTTTGATGAACGTTCCCTTTGTCACTGCCTCTAAGGAACTTGACGCCCAGGTAGTTGCCTACACCAAGGCCGCCGGCTTTGATAATCTGAAGGGTCACAAATCTGTTGGCGGTCTGCGTGCCTCTATCTATAACGCTATGCCGCTGGAAGGCGTTGCAGCCCTTGTTGCCTGCCTGAAGGAATTCGAAGCTACGCAGGGATAACGCTATGTTTTCTGTTACACTGATCGCAATGGGCAAGCTGAAGGAGAAATTCTATCTTTCTGCTGCCGCAGAATATGAAAAGCGGCTGAAAGGCTATTGCGATTTCCATCTTCTGGAATTACCGGAAGTTCGGCTGCCCGATAACCCCTCCCCTGCGGAAATTGAAGCAGGGCTCGAAAAGGAAGCCCAGACTATCCTGACAAAAATTCCAAAGGGTGCCTGGTTCTGCGTGTTGACACCGGAGGGAAAAATGCTTTCCTCCGAAGCGCTTGCCGGAAAAATGCAGGAAGTAAAGCTTTCCGGCAAAAGCAGCGCCTGCTTTCTGATCGGCTCTTCCTTCGGCATTGCTCCGCAGATCAAGGCCCGCGCAGATATGAAGCTATCCATGAGTCCCATGACCTTCCCCCATCATCTGGCCCGAATTATGGTGCTGGAACAGCTGTATCGCAGCGAAGCCATTCAGGCCGGCAGCAAATATCATAAATGAGCATTGAAAAATGCTCATTTATTTTTGTGAGATACCTTGACAGGTGAGGTATCTTATGTTACAATCCTCTCACGAAGGGAGGAATTGCCATGTCTATTGCCGGAGATTTGATCCGCGGACATACCGATGCCATTATTCTGGCCCGGCTTATGCAGTCCGACAGTTATGGTTATGAAATCAATAAAATAATCTCCACCCTTTCTTCCGGAAGGTTTGAGCTGAAAGAAGCCACCCTGTACACCGCATTCAAGCGGTTGGAAGAATCCGGGTATATCACCTCTTACTGGGGCGACAGTGGTGCCGGCGCACGACGACGGTACTACACCATCACACCTGCCGGACGGGAGGCGAACTATCGCCTGCTGGCAGAATGGAAAGAAACGAAAGATATTATGGATCAATTGTTGGAGGTATCGATATGAGAGAACAACTGAAACAATATGTGGACCTGCTCTTTGCAGGTACACCGGATGCTGCAGATATGAAGCAGGAAATTCTGCAAAACACTCTGGATCGCTACGACGACCTGATTGCCCAGGGCAAAACACCTCAGGCCGCTTATCAGCTTGCCATTTCCGGGATCGGTGATATTAATGAACTTCTGGGTTCCGGCAGCAACCCCACCCCTCCTGCAGATCCACCGAAGGCACCGGAGAAAAAGACCTCTGCCGGCACAGATGCAGGCGCCCGGCTTGCTAAGGCAGTTGCTATCGTATTGTTTATTCTGAGTGCCATTCCCCTGATCCTTCTGGAAGACAATCTGGGTGTATGCATCTGCCTCGGCATGGTCGGTATAGGTGTTGCGCTGCTGGTATTCTTCGGTAAGGAAGAGCCTGAGGAAACCCAGCCCAAGAAAAAGGAATCACACGGCATTCTGTGGACCGTAGCAACCATCGTATTTTTGGTATTCAGCTTCTCTACCGGCGCATGGTACATCACTTGGGTCATATTCCCCCTCGCTGGCTGCATCGCAGGCGTTCTGGATTCCATTTCCGATCTTTCCAGATCCCCTGTCGCCGCAATCGTGCGAATTGTTTTGTGGGTCATTCTGTTCTTTGTTCTTGCAGGACTTCTGGCAGCAGCATTCTTAGGCGTAAATGTTATCAATTATATCAGCGACGATGATTATACACCCGGCACTGTGGAAAGCTCCGGCTCTGTAGACGCCAGCCAGATCAAAAACATTCAGGTAGAATGGGTAAGCGGCAGCATTCTGGTTGAGCCTTCAAATGTGCAAAACATTTGCTTCTCTGAGACCGAAGGCCTGAGCGACGAAGATAAGCTGGTTTGGCGTTTGGAGGGCAACACCCTCAAGATCGAATTCTGCCAGCCCAAGGGCTTCCTTTCCTTTAATTTTAACTCCACCGATGTAAAGAAGGATCTGGTTATTCAGGTGCCCGAAAGCTGGTTCTGCAATAACCTCGACATCAACTCGGTATCCGCAACGCTCTCGATCAATCGCCTTTCCGCAAATGAGATCCTGCTGACGAATGTTTCCGGCAAATGTGAGTTTACTGACTGCGTTATTAAGGATGTAAACGTAGAAACCGTTTCCGGTACTGTTTCCTACACCGGAACGCTGAACAGCCTGGATCTGCAAACTGTTTCTGCCGATTGCACAGCTTCCCTTACCAATCATCCCGAAGCCATCCGGCTGGAGGGTGTATCCGGTGATCTGACGCTGGTTCTGCCGGAGGATTGCGGTTTCACCGCTTCTGTTGACTCCGTCAGCGGCAAATTCTCCTCGGAATTGCCTACAACCACCCGCGACAGCGAATACGTTTACGGTGATGGAGCGTGCAACATCGAGCTGGAAGGCGTATCCGGAAGCATCCGCATTGAAGCAGCATAAAAATGCAGCCAACCGTACAATACGGTTGGCTGTAATTTATTTTAGAATTCACCGGATGCATACATTACGGCAGAAAGCCCGCAAAGAGGCGCTGTTTCGCAGCGCAGGATCCGGTTGCCAAGAGTGCAGACCCGGATTCCCAGCGCCGCAGCCTGCTGCACTTCCGAAACTTCCAAGCCGCCCTCCGGGCCGGAAATCAGGCTGATCGAGCCATACTTGCCGGATTCCAGTGCCATCTTCAAAGTAACGGCATGCTCATTTTCATATAGCAGAATCGGCAGTTCAGCCCGAGCGGCACGCTCAATAGCAGCCTGATAACTCCCCAGCACAATAACCTGAGGGATCAAACCTCTGCCGGATTGCTCTGCAGCAGAAGCCGCTATTTTCTGCCAGCGTTCCTGCTTTTTTCGAAGGCTTTTGTCATCCGGTCTGGAAACACACCGGGCAGACGGAAAGGTTACGATCTCAAAAGCGCCCAATTCTGTTGCCTTTTGAATAACATGCTCCAGCTTATCTCCCTTGGGCATGGCCATATAGATACTGACCCGAACCGCAGCCTCTGTTTCAGAAGGGCGATACTCCAGCAGTTTCACCGCAATTCCATCGCCATCGCACCGCAGAACTTCGCACAGCGCCTCCATACCCGCTCCGTCACAAACGCAGACCTGCTCACCGGCGCGCAGACGCAGTACACGGCCATGGGCAGCATTGTCGCCGGTCAGCAGAAGTTCCTCTGTTCCCTGCCGCAGCTGGGTATCAAAAAATCGAATCATGGGCAATCCGCTCCTTTCTCAGGTTATTATAGCAGATTTTCTGCAAATTCCTAGTAGCAATTCCGCAAATTCCAAAGGAGGCGAAATGCTAAAAAACTATTGACAAAAACCCCGCCCGGGGTTATAATGCATTAGTACGTTTGCGAGAGTGTTGGAATGGTAGACAAGCACGTTTGAGGTGCGTGTGGTTACGCCGTGTGGGTTCGAGTCCCATCTCTCGCACCAATCATCCCCAAATCCCATTCGGGATTTGGGGATGATTTTTTTGCAAGAGATAGTACTCGAAGGGCCGTTAAAAAACGTGCCCGTGGCATATTTTCAGGCCGTGGGAGATTCTATGCCTTACACATGCAAAACCGGCAATCCCGATAAGGATTTGAAGCTGTAAGATAAAGGTAGACACATGGTAAAACGCCATGTTGTCTACCTTTTCTTTATGCTAAAATAAAGTAACAGGGGGTGAATCTATGAAGAAAGGTCAGAAGAAAAGAAAATGGACAGTAGAGCAGAAACTTGA
>JAZSGN010000062.1:0-155671 GCA_045532755.1 Faecousia sp. | reverse complement strand
TCGCTCAGATAGTGTAAGATGTGTGTAGACTCTCATATTAACCTCCGTGTGGTTTGTTTGTTGTGGTGACTACATCTTACACCTTGGTTAATATGAGGTCTATTTATTTTTAGTGTTGCACTTGTTATTGTAATCTGTCCCCCCTGACCGGCAAGCAGGTGGAAGTCCTGCTGGGCGACCGGGTGTTCTGGGCCGCTCTGATCATGGGCGTTCTGGCATTCGTATTCTTCCTGTTCATGCTCCGCAACATCACCATCCGCGGCGACGAGTACAGCAAGCTGAACAGCGAAGGTGAAAAGGTCAACCTGATCAAGTCCTTCGGCACCTTTATGAAGAACCGTCCTGCCGTTGGCTGCACCATCGCTGCCATGGGTATGTTCCTGGGTATGCAGTCCGCCGGCACCGCCAACACCATTATGTTCGCTACCCACTTCGGCCAGGCTTCCCTGTCCGGCCTGATCACCATGGTCGGCTTCCTGCCCATGTTCCTCTTTATGCCTCTGGCTACCAAGCTGGTTAAGAAGTACGGCAAGAAGGAAGTTTCCACCATCGGTTCCATCGCCGGCCTGATCGGCGGCGCTATCCTCTGCGTATTCCCCCTGTGTCCCTTCAACCTGCAGCTGATCGTTTACATGGTCGGTCTGGTATTCTTCGGTCTGGGCATGGGCTTCTACAACTGCGTTTCCTGGGCTATGATGGGCGACGCCATCGACTACAACGAGTGGAAGTTCGGCCAGCGGGAGGAAAGCGTTGTCTACTCTCTGCACTCCTTCTTCCGTAAGCTGGCGCAGGGCGTTGGCCCCGCTGCCGTTATCGCCATCATGGGCACTCCCCTGATCGGCTATGTGGAAGCTCTGGGTACCATCGGACAGTCCGCTGAGACCGCCGGCAAGCTGTGCTGGCTGGTAGCCGGTCTGTACATGTTCAGCGCCGTCTGCCAGTTTGTGGGTGTTGCTCTGATTTACAACATCGACAATAAAACTCTGGAAAAGATGCACGCCGATCTGGCTGCCAAGAAGAACGCCGAATAAGTTTTGAATCCCCGGTCAGGCAGTCACTCTGGCTGCCTGACCTTATTAAATCTTTGTAAAGGAGATCCTTTATGCGTACTGTACTGAATTTTAATGCCGGCTGGTGCTTCACCAAAGACACCACCCTCCCCACCGCCATCAATTCCGAGTGGGAAATCGTCAACCTGCCCCACACCTGGAACGCCTGTGACGGCCATGACGGCGGCAACGACTATCACCGCGGCACCTGCCACTATGTGAAGTCCTTCCTGCGCGGTGACCTTCCCGAAGGCCAGCAGTTCTACCTGCAGCTGGACGGCGCCAACTCCTCTGCCGATGTCTACCTGAACGGTAAGCATCTGGCTCACCATGACGGCGGCTACTCCACCTGGCGTGTCAACCTCACCGACGCTCTGGCCGATGAGAACCTGCTGGTGGTGGCTGTGGACAACGCCCCCAACGAAACCGTATACCCCCAGATGGCCGACTTCACCTTCTACGGCGGCCTGTACCGGAACGTCAGCATCGTCTGCGTTGCCGAAAGCCACTTTGATCTGGATTACTACGGCGGCCCCGGCATTGCCGTGACCCCCGTTATGCAGGATAACGATTGCGACACCGCAGTGGAAGTGTTCGTAACCAACAAGCTGGACTCCCACAAGATCCGCTACACCCTGCTGAACGCCGAAGGCGGCGTTGTCGCTTCCCACGAAACCCCCAAGACCAAGATGCTCTTCCGCATCCGCAATGCCCACAAGTGGCACGGCCGCAAGGACCCCTACCTCTACTCCCTGAAGGCTGAGCTGCTGGAGGGCGAGCAGGTCATCGATACCGTCTCCACCCGCTTTGGCTGCCGTTCCTACAAGATCGACCCCGAGCGTGGCTTCATCCTCAACGGCGAAGAGTACCCCCTGCGGGGTGTCAGCCGCCATCAGGACCGTCTGGGTGTAGGCAACGCCCTGCTGCCGGAGCATCACCGGGAGGATATGGACCTGATCTGCGAGGTAGGCGCTACCACCATCCGTCTGGCCCACTATCAGCACGACCAGTACTTCTATGACCTGTGCGACGAGCGTGGCATGGTGATCTGGGCAGAAATTCCCTACATCTCCCGCCACATGCCCACCGGCCGGGAAAACACCGTTTCCCAGATGAAGGAACTGATCGTTCAGAACTACAACCACCCCTCCATCGTTGTCTGGGGTCTTTCCAACGAGATCTCCATCGGCGGCAGCAGCGAGGACCTGCTGGAGAACCACCGCATCCACAACGATCTGTGCCACAAGCTGGACCGCACCCGTCTGACCACCATCGCCGCGGTTTCCATGTGCGCCATGGACGATCCCTACCTGCAGATCCCCGATGTGGTTTCCTATAACCACTACTTCGGCTGGTACGGCGGCAACACCGACATGAACGGCCCCTGGTTCGACAAGTTCCACGCCAAGCACCCCAACATTCCCATCGGCTGCTCCGAGTATGGCTGCGAGGCTCTGAACTGGCACACCTCCGACCCCAAGCAGGGCGACTACACCGAAGAATATCAGGCATACTACCATGAGGAGCTGATCCGTCAGCTGTTCACCCGCAAGTATATGTGGGCCACCCATGTGTGGAATATGTTTGACTTCGGCGCCGATGCCCGCTGTGAAGGCGGCGAGAACGGCCAGAACCACAAGGGTCTTGTAACCATGGACCGCAAGTATAAGAAGGATTCCTTCTATGCTTACAAGGCATGGCTTTCCAGCGAGCCCTTCGTGCATATCTGCGGCAAGCGGTATGTCGACCGGGTGGAAGATGTGACCCGTGTCACCGTGTATTCCAACCAGCCCACCGTTGAGCTCTTCGCCAACGGCGAGAGCCTGGGTGTGAAGGAAGCTGCCGACCACTTCTTCTATTTCGATGTTCCCAACGCCGGCGAGACCGATCTGGTTGCCGTTGCCGGTGAGTGCCGTGACGAAAGCCACATCCGCAAGGTAGAGGAGTTCAACGAAGACTACCGCCTGAAGGAGCAGGGCGCTGTTCTGAACTGGTTCGACATCGATGTGAAGGAAGGCTACTTCTCCCTGAACGATACCCTGGGCGATATCTATGGCTGCCTGCGGGGCAAGCTGTGGATCGGCTCTCTGCTGCTGACCATGAAGAAGAAGATGGACGCTAACAAGAAGCCCGCTGAAGACGGCGAAAAGAAGAAGGGCGGCGGCTTTGATGTCAGCTTCAGCCCCAAGAATCTGGGCGGCATGGCCCAGATGATGAGCGGCTTCACCGTTCTTCGCATGACCTCCATGCTGGGCATGGCCAACATCAGCTTCACCAAGGAAGAGCTGCTTGCCCTGAACGATCAGCTCTGCAAGATCCGCAAGCCCAAGAAATAATCAGGAGGAAGCCCTATGCCTATGCAAATGACCTTCCGCTGGTACGGCGAAGGCAACGATAAGATCCGCCTGTCCGATATCAAGCAGATCCCCGGTGTTACCGGCATTGTCTGGGCGCTGCACCACAAGATGCCCGGCGAAGTCTGGGAAGTTGAGGAAATTGCCGAAGTCAAGCGCCAGCTGGACGAATACGGCTTCAACATGGATGTGGTAGAATCCGTCAATGTCCACGACGACATCAAGATCGGCAAGCCCACCCGTGACGGCTACATCGAGAACTACAAGCAGACCATCCGCAACCTGAGCCAATTCGGCGTCAAGGTGATCTGCAACAACTTCATGCACATCTTCGACTGGACCCGCAGCAATCTGTTCCACCCGGTAGGCGACGGCTCTACGGCTCTGTTCTATGAAAAGGGCATGATCCAGGACGATTACAACGCCATGGCCAAGTACATTCTGGATTTCACCGAGAAGTACAACATGTCCTTCCCCGGCTGGGAGCCGGAGCGGATGGCCAAGCTGGATCAGCTTTTTAAGGACTATGCGAATGTAGACCACGAGACCCTCTGGGCCAACCTGAAATACTTCCTCGAAGCCATTATGCCCACCTGCGAAGAGGCGGGCATCAAGATGGCCATTCACATGGACGATCCCCCCTGGGATATCTTCGGTCTGCCCCGGCTGCTGATCAACGAGCCGAATATCGACCGTTTCCTGAAAATGGTGGATCATCCCTGCAACTGCCTGACCCTCTGCTCCGGCAGCCTGAACGCCGACCCCAACAACGATGTGGCTTCCATTGTCCGCAAGCATTGCGGCCGCATCGCCTTTGCCCATATCCGTAATGTCAAGCACTTCCCCAACGGCGACTTCTCCGAAGCCTCCCACCGGGATTGCGACGGCGACACCGGCATTCTGGAGATCCTGAAGGCCTACCATGATTGCGGCTTCGAGGGCTATATCCGCCCCGACCACGGCCGCCATCTGTGGGACGAAGGCCCCGGCAATGTCCGCCCCGGCTACGGTCTATACGACCGGGCCCTTGGCATCATGTATATGCTGGGCGTGTGGGATATGCTGGACCGTCTGTCCGGTAAGTAAAATAAAAATCCGTTGCCTCCCCTTTGCGGGGGGCAACGGCAAGTCTTTGAATTGGAGGTATTTCCATGATCGATCTTCCCCTGAATGTAGATTTTTCCGGCAAGGTGGTGGTCATCACCGGCGCCGGCGGCGTTCTGTGCGGCGATATGGCCCGGGCCTATGCCCAGGCCGGCGCAAAGGTTGCGGCTCTCGATTTGAATGAAGAAGCCGTTTTGAAGCTGGCTGCCGAAGTTACCGCCGAAGGCTATACCTGCATCGGCTACAAGGCCAATGTGCTGGATGCCGAGGCCCTGGAGCAGGTGCATCAGGCTGTTCTGCGGGATCTGGGTCCCTGCGACATTCTGGTCAACGGCGCCGGCGGCAACAACCCCCGTGCCACCACCGACAACGAATATCATCACGAGGCCAAAGAAGGCGGCAAGTCCTTCTTTGATCTGGACCCCAACGGCGTGGACTTCGTGTTCAAGCTGAATTTCCAGGGTACGCTGCTGCCTACTCAGGTGTTTGCCAAGGATATGGTTGCCCGCAAGTGCGGCAATATTCTGAACATCTCCTCTATGAACGCCTATATTCCCCTGACCAAGATCCCCGCCTACTCCGCCGCCAAGGCCGGCATTTCCAACTTCACCCAGTGGCTTGCCACCCACTTTGCCGGCACCGGCATCCGCTGCAACGCCATTGCCCCCGGCTTCCTGGTTTCCAACCAGAACCGCGCGCTGCTGTTTAACCCCGACGGCACTCCCACCGCCCGTTCCGCCAAGATCCTTGCCGGAACTCCCATGGGCCGCTATGTGGATTCCAAGGAGCTGCTGGGCGGTCTGTTCTTCCTGACCGACGACAAGGCTGCCTCCGCCATCACCGGCGTGGTGCTGCCCATCGACGGCGGCTTTGCTGCCTACTCCGGCGTATAATTTCAGCCTCACCACCGCCTGAAGAGCCCCTTCTTCAGGCGGTGTATTTTTATATTTTCCCCTTGTGTTCCAAGGGAATTTCCATTATACTATAAGTTAGGAAATTCTTCACCCGCAGCAGGAGGTCTCCCATGTCAAAACCCGAGAAAAACCGTGCCTTTGTAGGGCGTCTGGCAACCTTTATTGTAGAAAAACGGAACCTGTTTTTCCTTTGCTATATCATCGCCATTGCCCTTTGCCTGATCACCATGAATTGGGTGAAGGTGGAAAACGATGTCACTACCTACCTGCCGGAGGATACGGAAATCCGCCAGGGCCTTGTGGCTATGAACGATAACTTCGTTGCCTCCGCCACCGCCCGGGTCATGGTATCCGGCGTGACGCTGGAGCAGGCCCGGCAGATCAGCGCCGACCTTTCTTCCATCGATGGCATCGCCATGGTCACCTTCGCGGAAACCGAGGAGCATTATAAAAACGCCTCAGCCCTCTTTGACATTGCCTTCTCCGGCACGCCCACCGAGGAACGTACCTTGCAGGCGGTGGAGTCTATCCGCAAGCTGCTGTCGGGCCACGATCTTTACATCGACACGCTGGTTGGCTACGATGAAAACGCCATGCTCCGTGGAGAAATGGCCACCATTTTCGTGGTAGCCTGCATTATCGTGCTGGTTGTTCTGACCCTGACCTCCCGCTCCTATGCGGAGCTTCCGGTTCTGCTGCTGACCTTCGGCTCTGCCGCCATGCTGAACATGGGAACCAATTACCTCTGCGGCAAGATCAGCTTTATTTCCGATTCCATTGCGGTAGTTCTGCAGATGGCTCTTGCCATCGACTACGCCATTATCCTCTGCCACCGCTTTATCGACGAGCGGGAGACCCTCGATGCAAAAGAGGCTGCCATCAGCGCCCTGAGCAAGTCTATTCCCGAAGTCAGCGCCTCTTCGCTGACCACCATCTCCGGCCTTGCCGCCCTGGGCTTTATGAAATTCGCCATTGGCCTGGATATGGCCATTGTGCTGATCAAATCCATTTTCCTGAGTCTTCTCACCGTATTTACCCTGATGCCCGGCCTTCTGGTTCTCTTCTCCCCCCTGATGGACCGCACCCGCCACAAAAAGCTGCTGCCTAACATCTCCTTCATCGGCAAATTTGCCGTCAGGGTACGCAGAATTCTGCCCCCCATTTTTCTTGTTGTTGTGATCGCCGCTTTCTTCCTTTCCTCCAACTGCCCCTACACCTACAGCTACAACGACCTGAAAACCGCCAAGCTCACCGAGCGGCAGGCGGCCTACTTCAAGATCAAAGACACCTTCGGCACCAGCAACATGGCGGCGCTGATCGTGCCTGCCGGCAACTATGAGGCCGAAAGCGCCATTTTGCAGGAGCTGTCCGCCTGCCCTGAGGTAAAATCCACCATGGGTCTTGCCGGCATCGAAGCCATGGGCGGCTATATGCTCACGGATTCGCTGACTCCCCGGGAATTTTCCGAGCTTCTGGGTCTGGACTACGAGGTCTGTCAGGCCCTCTACGCCGCCTACGCTGCCAACAGCTCCCAGTTTGGCAATATTCTCACCGGGCTGGAAGAATATAGGATTCCCCTTTTTGATATGTTCCTCTTCCTCAAAGACCAGATGGATACCTACAACATTTCCCTTGCGGATATGCAGCCCATGCTGGAGCAGCTGGACTCCGCTCGGGCGCAGATGCAAAGCCAGCATTACAGCCGCATGGTGGTCTATCTGAATCTGCCGGAGGAAAGCGAGGAAACCTTCGAATTCCTCAGCTATATGCGCCAGGTCATCGGCAAGTACTACCCCGGCGACTACTATATCATCGGCAACTCCGTCAGTTCCCGGGATCTGGCCTCTTCCTTTGTGGATGACAATCTGCTGATCAGCGTGCTGTCGGCAGTGTTCGTGATCATCGTGCTGCTGTTCACCTTCCAGTCGGCGGGCCTTCCGGTGCTGCTGATCGCGGTGATTCAGGGCAGCATCTGGATCAACTTCTCCTTCCCCACCCTCACCGGTCAGCCGCTGTACTTCCTCGGCTATCTGATCGTCAACGCGGTGATGATGGGCGCGAATATCGACTACGCCATCGTCATCTCCAGTCACTATCAGGAAATGAAGGCCCAAATGCCCCATAAGCAAGCCATTGTCCACGCCCTGAACGCTGCCTTCCCCACCGTGTTCACCTCCGGCACCATCATGGCCTCGGCAGGTCTTCTCATCGGCAATCTCTCTGCCCAGCCGGTGGTGTCCATCATGGGTATGTGCCTTGGCAGAGGCACCATCATTTCCATTTTCCTGGTTCTCTTTGTTCTGCCCTCGATTCTGGTTCTGGGCGACTCCATCATCGAGCATACCCGTTTTCGGATCAAGAATCCCATATCTGTACCCACCCGCAAGGCCAGCGGCACCATGCTGGTGCAGGGCCATATCCGCGGCCAGATCAACGGCTATGTAGACGGCGAGTTCCACGGTGTGCTCCATGGCCAGCTGGATGCGGCCGTATCTACCGACACCAAAATCCAGCAGCAGGAAGGAGAGGATGAAAATGCTTAAAAGAACCCTGATCCTCCTTCTGGCAGCCCTGATAATTCTGTCTTCTCCCCTGAGTGTCTGCGCTGCTCCCCTGCTGATCGCCCCCGCGCCCAACCGGGAAATCACCATCACAACCGCCGAAGAATTTCTTACCTTCGCGGAAAACTGCCGCCTGGACAGCTACAGCGAAGGTCTATCTGTCCGCCTTGCCGCCGATATCGACCTGACCCAGTCGGAATTTTCCGGCGTTCCCATCTTCTGCGGCAGCTTTTATGGCGACGGACACGCCATCGCCCTTTCCCTCACCTGCGAAGGCTCCCGGGTAGGCTTGTTCCGCACCCTCACCGCCTCCGCCTCGGTATCGAATCTCACCGTAACCGGCACTGTTGCTCCTCAGGGCAGCCGGGATCTGGTAGGCGGCATCGCAGGTCACAACGCCGGAAGCATCACCGGCTGCTATTTTGACGGCACTCTGTCCGGCAGCGACTATGCCGGCGGCATTGCCGGCGAGAATACCGGTACCATTTTCAGCTGCGCCGTTGCCGGCCAGATCCATGGCGCCCATTTCATCGGCGGCATCGCCGGCCGGAACGCGGGAACCATCTTCGGCTGCGAAAACCGGGCGCAGATCAACACTACGGCCCAGCAGAACACCGTAAATCTGGAGGATATCACCCTCGACACCATCACCGGCGCGGAGTCTGCCGCCACCGTTACGGACATCGGCGGCATCGCAGGCGGCAGCAGCGGCGAGATCGAAAACTGTGTCAACTACGCCGATGTGGGCTATCGTCTCATGGGCTATAACATCGGCGGCATTGCCGGCAGCCACAGCGGCTGGCTCACCGTCTGCCGGAACTTCGGCGCCATCTCCGGCCGGAAAGAGGTGGGCGGCATCGTCGGTCAGTTAGAGCCCGTCACCCTCATCGACTATGCGGTGGACACCCTGCAGCTTCTGCAGCAGCAAATGGACATTCTGGGCGGCCTCATCGACCAGATGGCTGCCAACACCAAATCCAACACCGCCTATGTCACCCGGCTCATTGGCTCGCTCCAATCGGATGTGGAAGCCATCCGCAAGGCGGCAAAGGAGCTTTCGGGCCTCGCTTCCTCCGGGAATCTGGATCTTGGCGCGGTTTCCGCTGCCCTCGATACCATTTCTTCCAGGCTCACCGGCGCTGCTTCCACCCTGGAAAAGCTGCTGGGTGCGGTAGAAGCCACCGCCTCTGACCTGACCCGGGATCTGGAAGCCATCTCCATGCAGATGGATGTGATCCGGCAAACCCTCAATACCGGCGAAGAGAATCTGGGCGGCAGCTTTTCCGATGCCTCTGATTCCGACACCGAAGCCGACCGCACCGCAAAAATCACCCTCTGCCGCAACTACGGCAGTATTACCGCCGACCTGAACGCCGGCGGCATTGCCGGCGCTATTGCCCCGGAAAACGACTTAGACCCGGAGGAGGATATCACCTTCTTCGGCGAGTATTCCCTGAATATCCAGGGCTCTGTGCGGGCGGTGGTAGCAAGCTGTGAAAACCGGGGCAGCGTCAGCGCCCGGAAGCAGAACGCCGGCGGCATCGCAGGCTTTATGGGTCTTGGTCTTGTCCGCGGCAGCATCAACGCCGCCTCCGTTTCCGGCGGTGACTATGTGGGCGGCATTGCCGGCATGAGCTACGGCTACCTGCGCGGCTGCTCCGCCAAGTGCAGCCTCACCGGCGACCGTCAAGTAGGCGGCATTGCAGGCCTTGGTATGACCCTTTCCGATTGCCGCGCCATGGTGCAGCTTTCCGCCCGGGAGTTCCTGGGCGCCATCGCAGGTCAGGACTCCGGCCGTGGCGAGATCACCGGAAACTTTTACCTCATTCCCGATACCGATCCCGGCGCCATTGACGGCGTAAGCTACGAGGGCAAGGCCCAAAGTCTTCCGGTTGACCAATTCCTGGAGCTTTCCGAACTTGCAGACCTCTTCCACACCGTCACCGCCTCCTTCGTCTATGAAGACGGCACGGTGATTCCTGTCAGCGTGACCCCCGGGCAGGACCTTCTGCCTGAGCAGATCCCTGCTGTTGCGGAAAAACCGGGCTTCACCGGCTACTGGGAGGGTCTTTCCTCTCTGGAACTGCCCTTCGATACCACCTACCGGGCAGCCTACACCCCCTTGGCGACGGTTCTGGCAGCCGGCGACAACCTGCTTATTGAAGGCACATTCTCCCCCACCGCCACCATAACCGTGGATTCTGCAGCCAATCTTCCCCCGCTGGAGGATAACCGGCAGCCTCTGCAGCAGGCCCATGTCCATGTAACCGGCGCTGAGGAGCATCTGACCCTCCGCTTCCGCCTGCCCCAGGACTGCGACAGGGAGCATCTGCTGCTTCTTGTAGAGGATTCCGGTCAGTGGCTCGAACACCCCTTCACTCTCGACGGCAGCTGGCTTGTATTTTCCGCCCAGGGGCCGGATGTCAGCTATCTGCTGACAGAAAGCGAAGCATTCTCCCCTGCAGTTCTGCTCCTTGGGGGAGCAGCCGCTGCCATCGTGATTGTATCGGCGGTGCTGCTGCTTCGCAAAAAGCGCAAACCAAAATCCAACGAACCGGAGGCTTGAGTATGCGTATTCTTGTGATCAACGGAAGCCCCAAGGGCAAAAATTCCGTTACTCTGCAAACCATCCATTATCTGCAGATCCTGCACCCGGAGCATGAATTTGCCATTTTGCACGCTGGGCAGACCATCAAATCTCTGGAAAAGGATTTCTCCCCGGCGGTTCGCGCCATGGAGGAAGCAGAGCTTCTTCTGTTCAGCTACCCCGTGTATACCTTCATCGCCCCTTGCCAGCTCCACCGCTTCATCGAGCTGACCAAGGCCTCCGGCATCGATCTCTCCGGCAAATACGCCACCCAGCTGACCACCTCCAAGCATTTCTACGATATCACCGCCCACCGCTACATTCAGGATAACTGCGGCGATCTGGGCCTTCGCTACATCACCGGTCTCAGCGCCGACATGGACGATCTGACTACCGAAAAGGGCCAGCGGGAAGCGGAGCAGTTTCTTTCGTATGTGTGCTGGTGCATGGAAAAGGGCATTTGCGAGCCTGCCGCCCAGCCGATTCCGCCCCATACCCCCTCCCCGGTAACGGAAGCCGAAGTTCCCGCCGGAGAAAAGACCGGCGATGTGGTGATCGTTGCCGACCTTGCCGAGGACGATCCGCAGCTGCAGGCCATGATCCGGCGCTTTCAGGCGGTATTTCCCCGGAAGACCCGGCTGGTCAACATCCGGGAATATCCTTTCCGGGGCGGCTGCCTTGGCTGCTTCAACTGCGCCGTATCCGGCAAATGCATCTATACCGACGGCTTCGATGACTACCTGCGTAACCAGATCCAGACCGCCGAAGCCATCGTCTACGCCTTCACCATCCGGGATCATTCCATGGGCGCCCGTTTCAAGATGTATGACGACCGCCAGTTCTGCAACGGCCACCGCACCGTGACCATCGGCATGAGCGTCGGCTACCTGATCAGCGGCAGCTACAGCCGGGAAACTAACCTCCAGACCATTCTGGAAGCCCGGGCGCAGGTCGGCTCCAATTTCCTTGCGGGCATCGCCACCGACGAAGTCGATGCCGATGCCGCCATCGACACCCTCAGCGAAAAACTGCGCTATGCCCTTGAAACCAAGTATCTGCCGCCCCAGAATTTCTATGGCATTGGCGGCATGAAGATCTTCCGGGATCTGATCTGGCTCATGCAGGGCATGATGCGGGCCGACCATAAGTTCTACAAGTCCCATGGCCAGTACGATTTCCCCCAGAAGAGCTGGCCGAAGATGGTGGCCATGTACGGCGTGGGCGCTCTGCTGTCCAGCAAAAAGCTGAAAGCCAAGATGGGCTCTGCCATGACCGACGGCATGCTCATGCCCTATAACAAGGTGCTCGAACAAGCCCGGAAGAAAGCAAACCCTCAGGAATAACCACCAAAAGCCTGCACGCCACACCGTGCAGGCAGTTTCCTATATGGGAGAATAACCCTATCCGCCCGAATAACGGATTTCCTATCGTAGAGTGGGAGCTCGTTCCTTCTGTTGTACGCAAAAAAAGATTCCCTCGCTGCAGACGCGGCTTACAATGGCAGAAAAACTTTCGAACTTCCGCTGTCATTGCGAGGCTTGCTCTGCAGGCCGTGGCAATCCGTAACCTTTTCGTTGGGAGAATCACAAATCGCCCGTAAGATGCTCGTTGCATTTTTTGCTAGGTGGACTTGAAGAGATTCGTTTACATTTTGCCTTCGGCAAAATGAACGCCCCGCCTTCGATTTGAATTGGTGGACTTGAGGAGATTCGTCAGAAGCGGTGTCGCCGCCGTCCAGCCGGCGGCAAGCAACAATCCACCGGAAAAGCCGGTGGTGAGTAAGTGCGCTCTTTGCGAACATAAACCACTGTGCTAGTTGAATTACCTGAAAGAAAGTGATAGTATTATTTTTAGAATGTGAGAATACTTCAAACTGAAGGGAGAATTGAATGAGCCAGTTTATTACGCATCTTTACTCTGGCAGAGCATACAGTTCTGAAGAGATTATTTCTTTTTCAAATAGCCCTCTTAAGCACTTTGCAGATGTGGACAAGGAAATGCAGTTTCATCAAAATGTATCCCATGTCCAGGTAAGCAATTTAACGCAGGCGGAGTTCGATAAGTTTGTGCTAGAATATGGAGATAACTTCAAGTCGATATATTTCTTCCAAAACACGCTGGTGAGGGACTTGTCTGCTCTGGAAAAGCTTAAGAATGTGGAATATTTGCTCTTTTATAATCTGAGAACCGCAAAGTCCCTCTGGAATATGAGCAATAACCATAGCCTAAAGGGAATCTTTATTTCTGCTAGTAAGAAAATGTGCTATGACTTATCTCTTCTTTCCACCGCACCTTCGTTGGAAGAATTTCTATTGTTCAGCACTATGGATCGTAAATATACTATAAAGTCACTTGAACCATTGAAAAACTGCAAAAATCTTAAACGGGTTATGTTGGAATGCAACACAGAGGATTATCTGTTTGTAGCAGATGATTTTGCGCATCTGGAGGTCTTGAAATACCAAGTTGACAAACACCGGAACTATAAGCACTGATTAGGTAATTACATTCTTTACAAATCGTACCTTGTTGCATTTAGATGGTTCGAATCTCCTCGTCCACAAGAAAAAAGAAATCCCCACCCATTTGGGTGGGGATTCTCTTTTTTTGGTGGACTTGAGGAGATTCGAACTCCCGACCCCCACAATGCGAATGTGGTGCGCTCCCAGCTGCGCTACAAGCCCATATCTGCGGCACAAGCCGCAGAGTTAATTATATCCCTTTTTTACGATTTGTCAAGCATTACCGGCGAATTGCGTATTCCACCGGGGTATTGGCCGGCAGCTCCAGCAGCTCCGGATGGGCCAGCAGCTCCCGCACCAGCGCCACTGTGCCGGAATAATAGTAGCCGTCAGCGATCCGCTCGTCCAGGGTGATACCCAGCGGCAGCACCTCATGGAGATCGCCGTTGCCCTCTTTGTCGTATTCCATCTTCCTATACTTCTTACCAACTACCACAAAGCAGGAGTTGGTTCCCCAGTTTACCAGATGGTGGTAGCCGCACTCCAGGCCAATAGAGCCCAGATTGCTCAGAAATACCGCGGCATGGTTGGGGTCAGTGCCAATGAGCGCCTGGGGCGCAAGGCCAAATTTATCCAGGAACAGCACAAACTTTACGATCCAGGTCACCAGAAAATGGGGCAGCTTGGTGATCAGGTCCATAGCGCCGGTGGAAGTATCGGTTTCGTGGCGGCTGACATGGATGGCCTTGAGGATCTTTTCGTGGTAAGTATGCAGGGTGTCCTCCGGCGCGTACTCGAAGAAGGCCAAACCCTCTTCCGCCCGGTCGTCAAACTGCTTCTTAACGGTAAAGGCAACGGTCACCTTATCCCGCTGATAGATCTTGCTGCCAACTACAAACCGGTTCATTCTCGGCCGCAGCACAAAGGCCTTGCCGATGGCGGCGCTGACGATGTGGAAGAAGGTATACTTATCCGTCTCCCGGCCCTCGTTCAGCTTTTTCAGGTATGCATCGATGGGCCGCAGATCAATGTCCACATTGATATGAGCCTCGTTATCCGCCCGGTTAGGCAGAAGGGTGGGCATGATCAGATTCATAGCCGGTAGGTCACGCAGCCATACGCCGTCCTTCCGATCGCCCCATTTTCTCTTTCCCATGGCAAAGCCACCTCCTCTTTTGCACCATCTTAGCAAAAACCGACAGAAAACGCAAGCCTTATGAAAAATATATTTGACTATTTCAGGTAGACATGCTACTATAGAATTAACCTTTTTATAAAGAGAGGAGACTGATTATGAAGCAATTTATCCGCATCTTCGCGCTGGTGTGCTGCGTAGCCGCGCTGCTGAGTCTGGCAGCTTGTGGCAACGACCCGGCCACCCCCACCACCGTACCCACCGTTCCCACCACCCAGCCCACTACCGAACCTACCACCGTACCCACCACCGAGCCGCCTCCCACCCATGAGGAGATGGCCGCCGTTTACACCGATGCCGTTGCCGCTCTGGGCAGCGAAGCGGTCAGCATGGATATCACCATCAGCCGCAGCCTGACGGTAGGCGGTCAGTCCTTCAGCTTCGCCGAGACCCAGAAGCTGTCCCAGTGGAACATCGGCGCCGAAGGCTATCTCGCCTCTGTCACCAACACCATCGTCTATGGCGGCCTGCACGAAGTCACCCTGTCGGAGATCTACAGCGGCGGCAATGTCTATCAGACTCTGGGCAAGAACCTCTACACCTCCGCCATGACCGCTGAGGACTTCACCGCCCGCTACAGCCCCATTTCCCTGCTGGACCCGGCGCTGTACACCCTGACTCTTAGCGAAGACAACGGCAATACCGTTGTCAACTTTACCGATGCCACCGCCGGTGAAAGCTGGCTGCTGGATGAGGACATGGTTCTGAACTCCGCCTCCGGCTTTGCCGTTGTGGATGCCGAGGGCAAGCTTCTGTCCGTCAACTACACCGTTGACTACTCTTACGGCCCTGCAAGCTATGTAGAAACCTACGATGTAACCTACGGTAAGAACATCAAAGAGCCCACCGTTCCTGAGGACACCTCCAAGTATGTTACTCTGGACGATATCGACTCCGTCTGGCTGCTGGAGCATGCCTACGGCTGCCTGAATCAGGCCCGTCAGGTCAGCAGCATCTACCTGAGCACCATCGCCTCTCAGGCCGGTCGCGTTGTTCTGAACGACCGGGTGTATGTTCACAGCTATACGAAGGATACTTGCACTGATTTCAAGATTACCACCAACTCTACCATTGTAAGCTCTGACGGAACCTCCGAATCTCAATTGGAAGAATATTTCGTCGACGGCAAGTATTCCAGCGTCACCGACGGCGGCCGTCCTGTCTATAAAAGCAGCATCGAGGAAGCAGAGCTGCTGGACAAAATGACTTACGCTCTGGGTAGAAATATCATCGATGAATTCCACTTCAGCAACGCCGCCATCATTGATGTAGGCGGTCTGTATCTGGTAGAATTCACTCCCTCCGATGAATTCGGCAAATATATGGATCGCCAGCTCTGCGGTCAGCTCTATGGCCCTGCCGATATGCTGGACGAACTCGCCTCCAAATATGCAACCAACTGGATGACCTATTACATCTCCTTCGATAAGTATTCCATGCTGCCCGTGGCAGTAGGCCTTGAATACGAAGGTGTGCATACCATTTATGGCCGCAAGTACACGCTGTCGCAGAGTGTAAGCCAGAACTTTGATCTGGCCAGCATGTATGCCTATCAGGAGATTCACGGAGAGCCTTCTCCCGATGTAGAGCCCGAGCAGAAGGCTACTCCCCTGTTCTACCATGTAACCGGCCCCAACGGTCAGGAAATGTGGCTCTTCGGCACCATCCATATCGGCGATGACCGCACCGGCTTCCTGCCCCAGGAGATCTACGATGCCCTGCTGTCCTCCAAGGCGCTGGCTGTGGAATGTGACACCGAAGGCTTCTCCGATGCCTTAGAGGAAGACGAGGAACTGCAGAAGAAGATCTCCGAGCTGTACTACTATTCCAAGGGCACGATGTTCGATCATCTGGATACCGAAGGACTGGACGGTTCTGCCTATTACCTGATGAGAGCCACCGGCAACTATAACTACAATTCTGACAATCTGAAGGCCTACCTCTGGAGCAGCGACATTGAAAACTTCTATCTGCGCCAGGGCTACCACCTGACCAGCGACAAGGGCGTAGAAAGCCGTCTGGAAAAGCTGGCTAAGGAAAACGATATCCCTCTGTGGGAAGTAGAGTCCACCCTCTTCCAGATCGAAATGATGACCGGCTTCTCCGATGAGCTGCAGGAATTCCTGCTCTACAGCAGCGTTGCCGGTGACAAGATGTTCGCCTGGGAAGACTCTGACGAGCTGTATGAGCTGTGGTGCGCCGGTGATGAGGCTGCTCTGATTGAGAAAATGGCCAACGAGCCTTGGGTCATCACCGAAGAAGACCTTGCCGACACCGAAGGCATGGACGAAGAGGACCTGAAGAAGCGTCAGGAGATCCTCGACAATCTGGAAACCATCAATGCCGAACTGGCAAAGATTCAGGAAGAATATGTCACCGCCATGGAAACCAGCCGTAACGCCGGTATGCTGGAAGTTGCCAAGGAATACCTGGAAAGCGGCGATGTGGTATTCTACGCCGTGGGTCTTGCTCACCTGCTGGCAGAAGACGGTCTGGTCAACACCCTGCGCGCTGCGGGCTACACCGTTGAGCTGGTAGAATACGCTAAATAATAACCCCAAACATAACCAAGAGCAAGCTCCCCCGGGAGCTTGCTCTTACTAAAAAACAGGAGGGATCGCAATGAAAAAATTCCTGTCCCTGGCGCTGGTATGCCTGCTTTTATTCTCCATGACCGCTTGCTCAGCAAAAGAAGACGAAAGCCAGATCCGCGATGCCGGAGCCAAAATGCTGGATGCCTTGCTGGCAGATGATTTTGAAGGCTCTTATGCCATGGTCCAGCAGGTGTGCAGTTTGGAAGAATACACCGCTGTCTACGGCCAGTTTCGCAGCATCCTTTCCGGCATCCGTACCTATGAACTGCAGCTGCTGCAGCTGCAGCAAACCGCTTCCAATGGCCACACGGTCACCCAGGCGGTCTACCGCATCCGCTGGGAGGGTCAGCCTGTTCTGATGGCGGTGGCTATTGATTCTGATGTAATCGGCCTGCGTTCTTTCCAGCTTACCCCCGAAAGCGATTCCGTAGTCAGCTACAACGGCGATCTGTCCAATATGCGTGATGCCACACCGCTCCAATGGTGCCTTCTGGTGGTTGCGTTGGCTACGACCGCCTTTGTCCTCTGGATGGCAGTAGATTGCTGCCGGCGTAAACCCAAGCGCTGGGGTCTGTGGCTGGTTCTGATTTTGCTTGGCTGCCTGCTGCTCACCGCCACTTTCCAAAAAACCGCCTTCAACTTCCGCTTTCATATCGGCATGTTCCTCAGCCACAGCGCCCTGCTGCGCTACTCCGATGGCTCTATGCAGCTGCGGCTGCTGATTCCTCTGGTAGCCATTGTGTATTGCGTTCAGCGCAAAAAGCTAACTCCCGGCAAAGAAATTCCTGCTGACGAGGCCTTCCCCTCCCCCCAGCAGCCGGAAGACCCTAGCCTTCCTCCCGAGCAAGAGCAGCCGTAACTCCCCCAAGAAGAAAAGAGCAAGCTCCCCCGGGAGCTTGCTCTTATTTTTATTCCTTTGCCAGCGCCGCAGCGAAGCGGGTGGTTACCTCGGCGCAGCGGTGGGCCGCCTGCCGCTCAAAGGTGGGATAGTCCATCTCGGCGGAGTTGTCCGCCTTATCGGAAATGGCCCGGATGATCACAAAAGGAATGCCGTTGCGATAGGCGGCGTGGGCAATGGCCGCGCCCTCCATCTCGGTGCAGACCGCCCCGGTCACCTCGATGATATGCTGCTTCTGGTCCTGCCGGCAGACGAATTGATCGCCGCTGGCAACCGTGCCGGTTTTTACATGGCCGGGATGCACCTGCTCCGCCGCCTGCGCCGCCAACTGCTGCAGCCGGCTGTCGGCGGTAAATTTCAGGGGCATGCCGGGAACCTTTCCCGCCGGATAGCCAAAGGCATGACAGTCAAAATCATGGTACATCGCATCGGTGCTGATCACAAGATCACCGATGTCCAGCTCCGCCCACAGCGAACCCGCAATGCCGGTGTTCACTACATGGCTCACGCCGTAGCAATCGCTCAAAATCTGCACGCACACCGCCGCGTTCACCTTGCCTACGCCGCACTGCACGATCACAACGCCCATGCCGCTGAGGCTGCCTTCATAAAAGGTGCTGCCGGCGTGAACCGCCTTTTGGGGATTTTCCAGCCGGGAGACCAGGGTTTCTACTTCCAGCTCCATGGCGCCGATAATTCCTAATTTCATAGTCCTTCTCCTTACTGCGGATATACCATGCGGTCATCCGTGATCGTTTCCAGCAGGCTGGCGTAGCGCCGCCCCCAGTAGTTTGCCATGGGCAGGTTCATATCCAGATAATTGCCGCAGTCCTTGGCGGATGCCCCCGGAACTTCGCCTGTAAACTCCGCCACGAACCGGAAACACCGCCATACCAGCTCCCGCACTTCTGCGCTTTTCAACTCGCCCCACAGCAGCAGATAAAACCCGGTGCGGCAGCCCATAGGGCCAAAATACAGCACCCGGTCCTTCCACTGGGGATCGTTTCTGAGATAGGTAGCCGCCAGATGCTCTATGGTGTGGATCTCGGCGGTGTTCAGAACCGGCTCTTCGTTGGGGGAAGTCAGCCGCAGGTCGAAGGTGGTAACAGCCTGCTCCCCTGCCCGGTCGATTCTCGAAACATACAAACCCGGCTGCAGCCGGATATGGTCAACGGTAAAACTAGCGATTTTTTCCATACGATCGCCTCCTTTTCCTGCAGTATACTCCAAAAATGGAGATTAAGCAAGGGATTTCCTTCAGATAACCCCTTGCGTTTTTGAAACTTTCCATGTAGAATAGAGTCGAATACTATATTTGAAAGGTAGGTCAGGAATATGAGTGAATCCAATTCTACCGCCCGTAAGCCGAATCCCCGGCGCAGACGCCGCAACAAAATGCGCGTTTTCAAGGAAGTGTATCTGCCGGCTATTATCTTTATTCTGGTGGTCGTGCTGATTATTGCGCTGATCGTTTCCAATAACCGCCGCCGCAAGGAAGAGCAGGAAGCCGCCCTTCAGGCCAGCATTGCCGCCCAGGAATCTCTGGAAGCGGAAAAGCTCCGCCAGGACGCCGAGGTGGCTGGGCTGATCCTGCAGGCCCAGGAGCTTGCCGACAGCTACGATTACGATGGTGCCATCGCCCTGCTGGACAGCTTCTCCGGCAATATCTACGACTACGACGACTTGCTTGCCCTGCGGGACAGCTGCGTATCCGCCAAGGATAATCTGGTTCTGTGGAGCGACCCCAATCAGGTGGTGCATCTGGGTTTCCAGGTACTGATGGTAGATTGCAACCGTGCCTTTAAGGATAAGGACAATGCCGCCGCTTTCAAGAAGAATTTCATCACCACCTACGAATTCAGCGAAATTCTCAAGCAGCTCTACGATAACAACTACATCCTCATCGAGATGGACGATCTGATCACCGTCACGGAAAATGCCGACGGCACCGTAACCTACTCCCCCAAGGAGCTGTACCTGCCCGAAGGCAAGAAGCCGCTGATGATCACCGAAAGTCAGGTCAACTACTACACCTACATGGTCGACGACAATAAGGACGGCGTTGCCGATGCCAAGGGCTCCGGCTTTGCCAGCCGCCTGCTGGTAGACGATAACGGTGAGATCAAGTGCGAATATGTGGATACCGACGGAACGGTGAAGGTCGGCAACTACGATATGGTTCCCATCCTCAACAACTTCCTGAAGAAGCACCCCGACTTCTCCTACAAGGGCGCAAAGGCCACCCTTGCCATCACCGGTTACGACGGCATCTTCGGCTACCGGGTGAACCCCGAAGCCAAGGATTCCTACGGCGAGGATTTCTACAACGAGCAGCTGGACGGCGCCAAGAAGATCCTGCAGGCTCTGCGGGATGACGGCTATGACATCGCCTGCTATTCCTACCGCCATATCAACTATGGCGATGCCACTCTGGAATACATGGATGCCGACCTGACCAAGTGGGAAAACTACATCGCTCCCCTGCTGGGCGAGTGCGATATGCTGGTATATGCCCGGGATACCGACATTGCCGGCCGCACCGAAGAATACAGCGGCGATAAGTATGACCGCCTGCGCGATGCCGGCTTCCGCATCTTCATCGGCTACAACACCGGCAAATCCTGGCTGGTGGTAGAGGACGAATATGTCCGTCAGGGCCGGCTGATGATCACCGGCAATAACCTCACCACCAAGGCAAACCTCTTCGAAGGCATCTTCGAAGCTGAAAAGGTTATCGACCCCGAGCGCTGAATACAGCAAACCAGCCGGCAGCTGCCGGCTGGTTTTTTCTTAGTCTGTATTGCCCCGAAGCTGAATGATCTGATCCCGCAGCACCGCCGCGTATTCGTATTCCATCATTCGGGCAGCTTCCTTCATCTGCTTTTCCAGGCGGGCAATTTCCCGCTCCCGTTCTGCCTTTGTCATCTTCACGCCGGTTCTGCCCTTGCGCTCGGCGCTGGGCGAAGAAATCTCGATCAGATCTCTTACCGACTTGATCACCGTTTTCGGCACAATGCCGTGGGCCTTGTTGTAGCCGTCCTGAATCTCCCGGCGGCGGGCGGTTTCGTCCATCGCCGCCTGCATGGCAGCCGATACTTTGTCGGCGTACATAATCACCAGGCCGTCCGCGTTTCTCGCCGCACGGCCGATGGTCTGGATCAGGCTGGTTTCCGACCGGAGGAAGCCTTCCTTGTCCGCATCGAGGATCGCCACCAAGCTGACTTCCGGCAAGTCCAGACCCTCACGCAGCAGGTTAATGCCCACCAGCACATCGAATTTCGCCATTCGCAGATCGCGAATGATCTCCATTCGCTCCATCGCACCGATATCCGAGTGCATATACCGCACCTTGATCCCCGCCTTCTGCAGATAAATGGTCAGATCCTCCGCCATTTTCTTGGTCAGGGTGGTCACCAGCACCCGTTCATTTTTCGCGGAACGGGCGTTGATCTCGCCGATCAGGTCATCGATCTGCCCCTCAATGGGCCGCACCTCCACCAGAGGGTCCAGAAGTCCCGTAGGACGGATCACCTGCTCCACGATCTGGCCGCTGCGGGTGCGTTCATAGTCCGCCGGCGTAGCCGAAACATACACCACCTGATTCAGCTTGCTGTCGAATTCCGTAAAGTTCAGGGGGCGGTTGTCGTAGGCTGAGGGCAGCCGGAAGCCATAGTTCACCAGCGCGTCCTTGCGGCTGCGGTCGCCGGCATACATGGCCCGGCACTGGGGCAGGGTCACATGGCTTTCGTCGATAAACAGCAGAAAATCCTCAGGGAAATAATCCAGCAGCGTAGTGGGCGGCGTGCCGGGGGCCCGCCCCTGAATCACCCGGGAATAGTTCTCAATGCCGTTGCAGAAGCCAAGCTCTGTCAGCATTTCCAGATCGTAGTTGGTGCGCTGGGCGATGCGCTGGGCCTCCAGCAGCTTATTCTGGCTGTTGAAGAAGGCAACCTGCTCGTCACATTCCAGCCGGATCTCATGCATGGCCCGCTCCAGCTTCTCCCGGGAGGCTACATAGTGGCTGGCAGGGTAAATGGCAATATGCTCCACATACCGCTCCACCATGCCGGACACCGGGTTGATCTCCGAGATCCGGTCCACCTCGTCGCCGAAGAATTCCACCCGAATGGCCTTGCCAGCCCAGTAGGCAGGATAGATCTCCAGGGTATCCCCCCGCAGGCGGAACTTGTTTCGGGAGAAATCCATATCGTTGCGCTCATAGCGGATCTCCGTCAGCTTCCGGAGAATTTCATCGATGGGGCGCTGCTGCCCCACCCGCAGGGAGATCACCATGCTCTTGTAGTCGATGGGGTCGCCCAGACCGTAGAGGCAGCTGACCGACGACACAACGATCACATCCCGCCGCTCAAACAGCGCGGAGGTGGCGCTGTGGCGCAGCCGGTCGATCTCTTCATTGACGGAGGCGTCCTTTTCGATGTAGGTGTCGGTGTGGGCAATATAGGCCTCCGGCTGGTAGTAATCGTAGTAAGAAATAAAGTATTCTACCGCATTGTTGGGGAAAAACTCCCGAAACTCGCTGCAAAGCTGGGCAGCGAGGGTCTTGTTGTGGGCCAGAACCAGAGTAGGCCGGTTCAGCTTAGCGATAACGGAAGCCATGGTAAAGGTCTTGCCGGAGCCGGTAACGCCCAGCAAAGTCTGCTCCCGCAGCCCCCAGTTCACGCCGTTCACCAGCGCCTCAATGGCAGCCGGCTGATCACCGGAGGGCTTATAGTCGGAAACCAGTTCAAATCTGTCCATAAAAGTCCTCCTCTCAATAGATATCCGCAGGCCGGTAATAGTTGGATTGCAGCAAGGATACATAGTCCCCGTCCGCCACCACAATGTGGTCCAGCAGCTTTACATCCACCGCCGCCAGCGCCTTGGCCACCTGATTCGTAGTCATTACATCCTCCCGGGAGGGCAGCGCCACGCCGCAGGGGTGGTTATGGGCCATCACCACACTGGTGGCATTAAAGGCCAAAGCTGTTTCCACGATCTTGCGAACCGATACAATGGCCGTATTCACGCAGCCTTCGCCGAGACCCTTGCAGCAAAGAAGATTCCCTGCCCCATCCAGACACATCACATACACTTCTTCGTTTCGCAGGCCGCTGACCATGCTCACCAGCAGATTGCTGCACGCTTCCAGAGTCTGGTATTTTCGGGGCGTTTGCGCCAGCCGCATGGCGCGGTAGCGCCCCAGCTCGTTCACAAGCTTCAGGAAGATGGCAATATTGTCGCCCACTCCCGCTACTTTTTTCAGCTCCGGGGCGGTAGCGGTCAGTACATTCTCGAGAGATCCGAACCGGCTCAGCAGCTCCTTCGCCAGCACTCTGGTATCCTGCCGGGGCATGGCATAAAACAAAAGCAGCTCCAAGGCATTGTGTTCTTCAAAATGGTCCAGCCCCTCTGCCAGGAATCTTTCCCGCAGGCGCTGGCGGTGGCCATCATTTATCGACATAATTTCACCCCATCGGCAAGGTTTCCCCTTGCGTTTTTTGTCATTTTTCGGTATACTGAATGAAACTGTAACTTTCAGACATATTTTCAGAATTTTGCACATCCTACTTGCAGGAGGAAACGCTATGGAATCTACCACCCAATCTGCTGCTCTGCTGGACCTGCTTTCCGGCCCTGCCTTTTTGGTAAGGGATGACAAGGTCATTCAGGTCAACAGCGGCGCGCAGGCTTATCATATAGAGCCAGGGCAGTCCGTTGCCGGTTGGCTCGGCGCGGCCCAGGAAGAATACCGGCAGTTTTCCGGCGGCAGTTTGTATCTGCAGCTGCAGCTTCCCTTCGGAAGCCTTGGGGCAGCGGTGTCCGCCCTGGGAGAAGACCGGCTCTTTGTTCTGGAGGAGCTTCATGATCCCCGGCTGCAAGCTCTCGCCCTTGCGGCGGTGGAGCTTCGGCAGCCGCTGTCGGGTATTATGGCGCTGGCAAGCAAGGCTTTCCCTGCCGCAGCCAAGGATGCGCCGGAGGATACCCGGGAGCAGCTTTCCATGATCAACCGCAATCTCTACCAGCTGCTTCGCATCATCAGCAATATGTCCGATGCCGACCGCTTTGCGGCCGAGGGCAGCCGGGAGTTGGAACTGCAGGACCTGAAGGATGTTCTCACCGAAATCTTCGAGAAAGCGGAGCATTTCTGCGCCGATGCCGGCGTTCCGGTTTCCGCTCCGAAGCTCCCCGATTGCGGCATCTGCGCTGTGGATGCGGATTTGCTGGAGCGGGCCATCTTCAACCTGCTGGCCAACGCCCTCAAGTACCGGTCTGAAAACCCGGTGATCGAGATCACCGCCAAGCGCATCTCCCATAAGCTGATGCTGACCTTCCGGGATAACGGCCGTGGCTTCGGCTCTATCGCCCCCGGCAATCTGTGCAGCCAATACCTGCGCCGCCCCGGTCTGGATGCCGGAGAGCATGGCATTGGTCTGGGTCTTGTTCTGGTGCGCTCCGCGGCGGCGATCCACGGCGGAACGCTGCTGTTCCGGCAGGAGCAGGGCTTTACCGAGGTCACCTTGACTCTCTCCCTCGCCCCCAGAACCGAGTCCATCGTCCGCAGCAGCCTTACTACCATTGATTATGCCGGCGAATTCAGCCATGGCTTGCTGGAATTCTCGGAGCTGCTCCCCCCGGAAGCCTATCAAATTCCCTAAGCTTCTCTCCCGGTCCGGTTTGCGGACCGGGAGCTTTTTTTATAAATACCGCTTCAGGTACTGGCCCGTGTAACTGCCGGGGGTCTGGGCAACCTCTTCCGGCGTACCGGCCGCTACCACATAACCGCCGCCGTCACCGCCCTCCGGTCCAAGGTCAATGAGGTAATCCGCTGTTTTGATCACATCCAGATTATGCTCAATCACCAGCACCGTATTGCCCGCGTCCACCAGCTGCTGCAGAACCTCGATCAGCTTGTGGACATCGGCAGCATGGAGGCCCGTAGTCGGCTCGTCCAGCACATAAATGGTCTTGCCGGTGGAAACCCTCGCCAGCTCCGTAGCCAGCTTCACCCGCTGAGCCTCGCCGCCGGAGAGGGTGGTACTGGATTGCCCCAGCTTTACATAGCCAAGGCCCACCTCAACCAGAGTTTGAATTTTCCGGTGGATCTTCGGCAGGTTTTCAAAGAAGCCCATGGCTTCCTCCGCCGTCATATCCAGCACCTGAGCAATATTCTTGCCCTTATACAGCACTTCCAACGTTTCCCGGTTATACCGCTGTCCCCGGCAAACCTCGCAGGGAACATACACATCTGCCAGAAAATGCATCTCGATCTTCACAAGGCCATCGCCGCAGCAGGCCTCGCACCGCCCGCCCTTGACATTAAAGGAGAACCGGCCGGAGGTATAGCCCCGCATCTTGGCATCGGCAGTGGAGGCGTACAGCTCCCGGATATCGTTGAACACCCCGGTGTAGGTAGCGGGGTTGGAGCGAGGCGTGCGGCCGATGGGGCTCTGGTCAATGTCGATGACCTTGTCCAGATACTCCAAGCCGGTAATGCAGCGGCACTTGCCGGGACGGGTGCGGGCGTGATTCAGCTTCGCCAGCAAGGTTTCGTTCAGCACCGACCCCACAAGGCTGGATTTGCCCGAACCGGAAACACCGGTCACGCAGGTCAGCGTACCCAGAGGAATCGATACATCGATGTCTTTCAGGTTGTTTTCCGCCGCGCCGGAAACGGTCAGGTACTGCCCATTTCCCTGCCTGCGGCGGGAGGGTACGGGAATCTTCTTCACACCGGAAAGATACTGCCCCGTAACAGAGCGGGGGCAGGCGATCACATCCTCCACCAAGCCGCTCACAACGATCTCGCCGCCGTGGCTGCCTGCGCCGGGGCCCACATCTACGATATAGTCGGCAGCGCGCATGGTGTCCTCATCATGCTCCACAACGATCAGTGTGTTGCCCAGATCCCGCAGGTGCTTCAGGGTATCCAGCAGCTTATCGTTATCCCGCTGGTGCAGGCCAATGGAAGGCTCATCGAGAATATACAGCACACCCATCAGCGACGAGCCGATCTGGGTAGCCAGACGAATCCGCTGGCTCTCGCCGCCGGAAAGGGTGGCAGAGCCCCGGTTCAGGGTCAGGTACTGCAGTCCCACATCCGACAAAAACCGCAGACGGGAGCGGATCTCCCGCAGGATCTGCTCCGCAACCAGGGCCATATTGCCGGAAAGCTCCAGCTGATCCAGAAATTCCAACGCCTGCTTTACGCTCATGCGGCAGAAATCCATAATGCCGATGCCCCCAACGGTAACGGCTCTGGCGATCTCCGAAAGCCGCTCTCCTTTGCAGGCGGGGCAAGGAGCCATGGACATGCATTCTTCCAGCTCCTTCCGGGCGGCATCGGATTGGGTCTCCCGGAAACGGCGGCTGATGTTGGGCAGGATGCCCTCAAAGGGCTGCTCCAGCACGCCCATGCCATTGCCCCGGTTGTAGGTCATCCGCAGCTTTTCGCCGCCGGTGCCGTAAAGGATCACCCGCAGCGCCTCCGCCGGCAGCTTTTTGACCGGCACGGTCAGGGAAAACCGGTATTTCTGGGCCAGCGCCTCAAAATACATCCGGAAAATGGAGTCCGTACGGGCGCTGCTCCAGCCCGGAGCCTGAATCGCGCCTTCGAAAATGGATTTGTCCTTATCGGGGATCACCAGGTCTGCATCGGCTTCCAGCTGATAGCCAAGGCCGGTGCAGTGGGGGCAGGCGCCGGAGGGATTGTTGAACGAGAACATTCTCGGCTCCAGCTCCGTCAGGCTGATGCCGCAATCCTCGCAGGCGTAGTTCTGGGAGAAGCTGATCTCCTCGCCGGTAGAAGGCAGGCTGATGATCACAAGTCCGCCGGAATGGGCGCAGGCGGTCTCCACGGAGTCCGTCAGCCGGCGGCGCTGACCTTCTTTCAGAACCAGCCGGTCCACAACCAGATCGATGGTGTGCTTCTTGTTCTTTTCGCAGGGAATGGTCTCTGAAAGGTCATACACAATGCCATCCACCCGCACCCGTACGAAGCCGGATTTTCTGGCATCCTCAAACACCTTGGCGTGTTCGCCCTTCTTTCCCCGGATCACCGGAGAAAGCACGATAAACCTTGTTCCCTCCCCCATGGCCTCGATCCGGTCCACGATCTGGTCGATGGTCTGGCGGCTGATCTCTTTGCCGCATTTCGGGCAATGGGGAATGCCCACCCGGGCCCACAAAAGCCGCAGATAGTCATAAACTTCCGTAACCGTACCCACGGTGGAGCGGGGGTTTTTGGAGGTCGTCTTCTGGTCGATGGAAATGGCCGGCGACAGCCCCTCGATGGCATCTACATCCGGCTTATCCATCTGCCCCAGAAACTGCCGGGCGTAGGCGCTGAGGCTTTCCACATACCGGCGCTGGCCTTCGGCATAAATGGTATCAAAGGCAAGGCTGGATTTGCCCGAGCCGGAAAGGCCGGTGAATACCACCAGCTTGTCCCGGGGAATCTCCAGGCTCACATTTTTCAGGTTGTTTTCTCTGGCTCCCTGAATCCGGATTTTGCTGTTGCTCATAGCCGTTTCCTCCAATTTGTTCATTCGAATTATTTTACCACAGTTCCGGCATCTTCACAAGGGGAAATTCAAACAAAATTTCGTTTTTGCAAAATGTAAAAACCGGAGCAAAAAATTATTATATTTTCGTCAGTTTTTTCAGGCGGATATCAGTTGTCTTTTCTGGCATATAATGGTATAATCCTCGTGTATGGGCTGGGCCTGCGCCCGGCAGAATATGAATGATTGAGTGAGGTATTCCAGATGATTGCATACGGAGAGAACATTAAGATTTTCACTGGCAACTCTAACCCTGAATTCGCAAAAACTGTTTGTAAGGAGCTGGGTCTGCCCATGGGCGAGAGCGTTGTCAAGCAGTTTTCCGACGGTGAGGCTTCTGTCAGCCTGATCGAAACTGTTCGTGGCGCCGATGTATTTCTGATCCAGTCCACCTGCAAGCCTGTCAACGACCACCTGATGGAACTGCTGGTGATGATCGATGCCTGCCGCCGTGCTTCCGCCGGCCGGATCACCGCCGTGATCCCCTACTTCGGCTACGCCCGTCAGGACCGCAAGGCCAAGAGCCGTGACCCCATCTCCGCCAAGCTGGTAGCCAATATGCTGACCGCCGCCGGCGCTGACCGGGTTCTGACCATGGACCTCCACGCTTCCCAGATTCAGGGCTTCTTCGATATCCCCGTTGACCACCTGCTGGGCAACCCCACTTTCGTAGAATACTACATGGCGAAGTTCCCCGAGGATGTTTACAACCACGATAACTTCGTTGTTGTCTCCCCCGACGTCGGTTCCGTAGCCCGGGCCCGCGCCTTCGCTGCCAAGGTCCACATGGGTCTGGCCATTGTGGATAAGCGCCGCCCCAAGGCCAATGTTTCCGAGGTTATGAACGTCATCGGCGATGTAGCCGGCAAGACCTGCATCCTCTATGACGATCTGGTAGATACTGCCGGTTCTCTGTGCAACGCTGCCAAGGCCCTGATCGAGATCGGCGGCGCAAAGGAAGTCTACGCCTGCGCTACCCACGGCGTGCTGTCCGGTCCTGCCTATGAGCGTCTGGAGAACAGCTGCATCCAGGAGCTGGTTGTTCACAACACCATTCCCGTTCCTGCCGATGCCCCCACCACCAAGGTAAAAATGCTGGATGTTGCTCCCGTGTTTGCCCGGGCCATTGCCCATATCCACGGCGGCACCTCCATCGCCGATCTGTTCTGAGCCGTGTTCGGCAAACCGAGCGAAACCTGGCTCATCGTTGGCCTCGGCAACCCCGGCAAGGAATATGCCCACACCCGGCATAATTGCGGCTTCCGGGCCATCGATATCCTGGCGGAAAAGCTGGGCTGCAGGATCGACAAAGAAAAATTTCAGGGTCTTTACGGTCAGTGTACCCTCCGGGGGAAAAAGCTGCTGCTGGTAAAGCCTCTGACCTATATGAATCTGTCCGGCAAATCGGTGCGGCAGTTTGCCGCCTTCTACCGGGTGCCGCCCCAGAAGATCATCGTGCTGTTCGACGACATTTCTCTGCCCCCCGGCAGGCTGCGTGTCCGCGCCGATGGCTCTGCCGGCGGTCATAACGGCATCAAGTCTTTGATCGCCGAGCTGGGAAGTCAGGACTTCCCCCGGGTAAAGATCGGTGTGGGCGCCAAGCCTCACCCCGATGCGGACCTTGCGGATTGGGTGCTTTCCGGCTTCACCGCTCAGGAGGAAAAGGAGCTTCAGCCTGCCCTCCAGCGTGCTGCGGAAGCGGCGGAGTTCCTTTTGGAGCATCCCATTGCCGAAGTCGCCAACCGTTTTAACGGCAACAAATAACCATTGTCAAATATCCACGGAAAGGGGAGGAAAATTCCCCTTTCCGCTTTGTTGCGTGGAGGAATTTCTATGCTGCTGAACTTCTTAAATACCATACCGGAATATTCCCTTCTGCTCCGGGCCGCCAAAGCCGGCGAATGCGCCGCCGTTACCGGCATCGGCCAGATCAACCGCTCCCACCTGATCGCAGGCCTTTGCCGCCACGCAGGCCGGCCTGTGGTTGTGGTCTGTCAGGATGATATTTCCGCCAAGCGGCTGCAGCAGGAGCTGGCTGCCTTCGGCTGCGGCGAAGCGCCGATGCTGCCGGGTCGGGACCTGACCCTTTATGATGCGGCGGTGGTCTCCCGCAGCTATGAGCAGAAGCGGCTTCGCCAGCTTTACGATCTGAGCCGAGGCGCTGCGCCCCTGCAGATTTTCACATGGGAATCCCTCTCCCAACGCACCATGCCCAAAGCCGTTCTGCTGCAGGCAGCCTTCACGCTGCAGGTAGGCGAAAGCTATAGCATGGAGCAGCTTACAGAAAAACTGGTGCTTTGCGGCTACAGCCGCTGCGCTATGGTAGAAGGCCCGGGTCAGTTTGCTGTCCGCGGCGGCATTGTGGATATTTTCTCCCCTGCCGCTCCCAATCCCTGCCGGGCAGAATTCTTCGGCGATGAGCTGGACACCATGGGCTTTTTCGATCCGGAGACCCAGCGCCGCACCGAAAACATCGACTCCGTTACCGTGCTTCCCGTTGCGGAAACCCAGCCCCGGCTGCACCCCGGCGGATTAGAGGGCCTTTGTCATGACCTTCGCAGTCTTATCAGCCGCCAGAAGCGGCGCAAGCACCTGAACGAGCCTCTGATCAAAACCCTGGAACGGGATCTGGAAAAATACGAAAACGGCATCCAAAACCCGGCCTCCGACCGGTATCTGGCCCTGATCTACCCCGAAATGGCCACTGCTGCCGACTATATCCCCGCCGATGCCCTTGTAGTGCTCTGCGACCAGAGCGCCATTCACCGCACCGCCCGCAACCGCACCGAGGAGCTGGGCATGCAGCTGGACAGCATGCTGCAGGGCGGCCTGCTGGCAGGGGAGCTCTGCGATTTCTGCTGCCAGTGGGAGGATTTTGCCGGGCTGCTTCCCCGGTTCGCAACAGTGTATCTGGATGCCTTCGGCGGCGCCTCCTATCCGGATGAATGCCGCCCCAAGCACCTGCTGCCTCTGACCGCCAAGCAGCTGCCCGGCTATGCCGGCAGCATGGAAACCGCAGCGGAAGACCTGCTCCACTATCGCCGGGCAGAATTCGGTAGTCTGGTGCTTTGCGGCAGCCGCCGCCGGGCAGAGCTGCTGCAGCAAATGCTTCACGACCGGGGCCTTTCTGCGCTGCTGTGCATTCCCCTGACAACCATTCCCCAGCCCGGTCAGATCCTGCTGACCGAGGGCAGCCTGCCCTATGGCATGGAATATCCTGCCTCCCGGCTGGCTGTACTGTCGGAGGGGCAGCTGCTAGCCAAAACCGAGCCCAAGCGGAAACCTAAGAAAACCGTCACCAACCGCCAGAAGCTCAACTCCTTTACCGATCTCACCCCCGGCGATCTGGTAGTCCATGAGAACTACGGCATCGGCCGCTTCGTTGCCATGGAGCAGATTCGTGTGGACGGCGCGGTAAAGGACTATATCAAGATCGCCTATCAGGGTACGGATACCCTGTTCGTTCCCGCCACCCAGCTGGATCTTGTGAGCAAGTATATCGGCAGCGGCGGCGAGGATGCCAATGTTCGGCTGAACAAGATCGGCACCGATGCCTGGCAGAAGACCAAGGCCAGAGCCAGAAAAGCCGCCAAGGATATGGCCGCCCAGCTGATCCAGCTCTATGCCGCCCGGATGCGGCAGGCAGGCTTCGCCTTTGCCGCCGACTCCCCCTGGCAGAAGGAATTTGAAGATAATTTCCCCTACCCGGAAACCGATGACCAGCTGCGCTGCATCCAGGAGATCAAGCAGGACATGGAGTCCCCCATTCCCATGGACCGGCTGCTCTGCGGCGATGTAGGTTTCGGCAAGACCGAGGTTGCTCTGCGGGCGGTTATGAAATGCATTCTCGACGGCAAGCAGGCCGCCATTCTGGTGCCTACCACCGTCCTTGCCCAGCAGCACTACCAAACCGCCATTGCCCGTTTCCGTGGCTTCCCGGTGAACATCGATGTGCTCAGCCGCTTCCGCACCACCACCGAGCAGCGGCGCACCCTGCAGAATCTTCGCTCCGGCACGGTGGACCTGATCGTAGGCACCCACAAGCTGCTGCAGAAGACTGTAGAATTCAAAGACCTTGGCCTTCTGATCGTTGACGAGGAGCAGCGCTTCGGCGTCAGCCATAAAGAGCGGCTGAAGGAACTTGCCAAGGGCGTGGATGTGCTGACTCTGTCCGCCACCCCCATTCCCCGCACCCTAAACATGGCGCTGTCCGGCATCCGGGATATGTCCACCATCGAAGAACCCCCTGCCGACCGCTACCCGGTGCAGACCTTCGTTATGGAGCATAACACCGCCATTCTCGACGATGCCATCCGCCGGGAGGTGGAGCGGGGCGGTCAGGTCTACTACCTGCATAACCGGGTGGAGTCCATCGACCAGTGCGCCGGCGCGCTGCGCCGCCGGATCCCCGGTCTGCGTGTGGGCGTTGCCCACGGCCAGATGGGCGAGGATGCCCTGGGCGATGTGATGCAGGCCATGGCCGACGGCGAGATCCAGGTGCTGGTCTGCACTACCATCATTGAAACCGGTCTGGACATCCCCAACGCCAACACCCTCATCATCGAAAACGCCAACCGCTTCGGCCTCAGCCAGCTGCATCAGCTGCGGGGCCGGGTAGGCCGCTCCACCCGCCGGGCCTATGCCTATTTCACTTACCGCCCCGACCGGGCCCTCTCCGAGATCGCCGACAAGCGGCTTTCCGCTATCCGGGACTTCGCCGAATTCGGCTCCGGCTTCAAGATCGCCATGCGGGATCTGGAAATTCGCGGCGCAGGCAACCTGCTGGGCGCCGAGCAATCGGGTCACATGATGAGCGTAGGCTACGATATGTACCTGAAGCTGCTGGACGAAGCGGTTCTGGAGGAGCGGGGCGAAGCGCCCAAGGCGCCGGATTGCACCGCCGATTTGAATGTAACCGCCAATGTGGATAAAGACTATGTGGTGCGGGGCGAGGAACGGATGGATCTTTACCGCCGCATGGCCGCCATCCGCTCTCAGGAGGATGCCGATGACCTGCTGGACGAGATCATCGACCGCTACGGCGATCCTCCCAAGGGCGTGCTGAATCTCATCGATATTGCCCTGCTCCGGGCCAACGCCCGGGCTGTGGGCATTCGGGATATCAAGCAAAAGGCCTCGGATGTGATGCTGACCCTCACGGACCTCCAATTCGAAGCCTTCAGCGCCCTGTGCGCCCAGCCGGAGTACCGCAACCGGGTGCAGCTGGTGGCCTCTGCCAAGCAGCCTACCATTCGGCTGCGGCTGGCCTCCGGCGTAGATTCCCTGAAGCAGACCAAGATCTTCATCGGCCACTACAGCCGCCATTATCAGGCAGCTTCTGCCAATAACGGCTAAGGTACTTGAAATTTCCTGTATTTGTGTTACAATGTAACCGAGCTGTAACTTTTACGGAAGGAGGCTATGCTCCATGGCCAAACGAAGCAGAAAAGACGAACTGGAAGAGCTGGAGCGCGCCTTTCAGAATATGTCCGGCAAACGCCGCAAGAAAAAGAAGAATAACACCCATGCCGCCCTCTGGGTCGCCATTCTGGCAGCGGTCATCTGCTGCGGTCTGGCAGCCTGCGCGCTGTTTGGCGGCGAAACTCCCGATCCCACCCAGCCGGAAGAAATCTTCGGCAATGTGACCGCCGCCGGTGTGAACCTGAGCGGCTGCACCAAGGAAGAGGCAGCCGCAGCCCTGAACCGTGTAGCAGAAAGCTACGCCTCTCAGCCCATGAATCTTTTGGTAGGCGATCAGACCATTGCCATTTCTCCCACTGACTCCGGCGCAAAGCTGGATGTGGCGGCCCTGGTGGAAGCGGCTTACGCATGGGGACAGAGCAATTCCGGCGAAATGGACATTCTCCCCTATCTGGGGCTGAACACCGCCGCCATCGATGCTGCGGTTACTTCCCTTTCTGCCCAATTCCCGGCCGAAGCCACTCCGCCCACCTATATGCTGGCCGGTACCCGTCCCTCCCTTGCCATGGAGGATGCCCAGCAGCCCTGTCAGACTCTGGTGGTGATTACCGGCACTTCCGGCTACACTCTCGAAACTCAGGAGCTTACCCAGCGGATCCTCGGCTGCTACAACCGGGGTGTATTCCGGGTAGAGGTAGGCTGCACCCCCGTTGCCCCGGAGCAGACCGACCTGCAGGCGATTTATGAGGAAATCTATATCGCTGCCGTAGATGCCTCCATCGACTATAAGACCTATGTGGTCACCCCCTCCAGCTACGGCTACGATTTCGACTTTCCGGCTGCCCAGGCGCTGCTGGAGCAGACCGGCGAGGGACAGACGCTGGAGATCCCCCTGCGGCGCATCGAGCCGGAGATTACCTCCGAGGAGCTCAACGGCGAGGCCTATTTCCGGGATGTGCTGGCAAGCTACAAAACCCCTCACACCAGCGAAGCCGACCGCAACACCAACCTGAAGCTGGCCTGCAAGGCCATCAACGGCTATATCCTGGAGCCCGGCGAGACCTTCTCCTACAACTCTGTTCTGGGTAAGCGCACCGAGGAAAAAGGCTACAAGGGCGCAGGCGCCTATTCCGGCGGCCTGACGGTCACCACCATCGGCGGCGGCATCTGCCAGGTGTCCTCCACCTTGTACTACTGCACGCTGGTAGCCGACCTGAAAACCGTGACCCGCCTGCCCCACAGCTATGTCCCCTCTTATATGCCTGCCGGCACCGATGCTACGGTAAGCTGGGGCGGCCCGGAATTCAAATTCATGAACAACACCAACTACCCCATCCGCATTGAAGCGGAGGTCTCCGGCGGCTATGTTCATGTAAAGCTCATCGGCACCGACGAAAAGAACTACCGCATCGAGCTGGCTACGGAAACCGTATCCACCGAATCCTACGAAACCGTTTACGAAGAGTACGCCCCCGATAACAAGGAAGGCTACAAGGACGGTCAGGTGCTGGTGACCCCCTACTCCGGCGCCGTAGTAAAAACCTATAAGAAGTTCTACGATAAGGAAACCGGCAAGCTGATCGACACCGTTCTGGTTGGCACATCCACCTACAAGACCCGGAACAAGGTCGTCTGCAAGATCGTTTCCGAAACCGAGCCAACCGAGCCTACCGAGCCGGAGGAGACTCAGGACCCCAGCCGCCCCACCATTCCCGACGGCTTCTTCGACGGAAGCACCGGCGAAGACAACGGCGGTTCTCTGTAAAATCAAAAAACTACCCGAAGAAGAGAGGATATAAACTCTTTTTCGGGTAGTATTTTTATAGTGAGCGAATAAAACTGCCCAAGTGTCCTTAAGAACACTTGGGCAAGGGTACAGGCTTTTTCTTATTCCGGAATCCGGATCTCCAGCCGGTAGTCGATCATTCCGGCCTGAGATTGCTCAATATCAATGTTATACACCAGCTCCACAACGCCGCCCGCTTCACTCATCTCATAGAAGATCCGGGTAGCGCATACCGTAATCAGCAGCGCGCCGAACTCCATCTGGTAAAGAGAATCGTGGGAAACGCCCTCCCGGAACACCATCCGGGAAGTCAGCGGACCCTGCCGGTCCAGAATGATGCAATCCGGCTCCAGCATAAAGGTGGTGGTCACGCCGCTGAGGCCCGTCAGGTCGGTTTCCTCGTAGCTGATCCGCCAGCCGGTTTCGGTCTTTTCCAGCAGGCCCTGGGTGATCAGCTCAATGATCTCCGGGTCCTGATCGATATAGTGCTGCCGTCCCCGGATAGAAAGGGTAACCTTCTGCTTCATTCAAAGGCCTCCATCGCCAGCTTCAGCAGCTCATCGATCAGAGCGCCGTAGGGAATGCCGCTGGCTGCAAACAGCTTGGGATACATGGAAATAGAGGTAAAGCCGGGAAGGGTGTTGATTTCGTTGAAGACCACCCGCTCACCTTCATAGGTCACAAAGAAGTCCACCCGGCTCAAGCCATGGCAGCCTACCACGGAATAGACCTTCACGGCGAATTCCCGAACCTGCTCGGAAACCTCTTCGCTGATGCGGGCGGGAATGTAGGCAACGGAGGTGTCGGTCACATACTTGGCATCGTAATCGTAAAAATCCGCGCCGGAGTCGATCTCACCGCAAACGGAGGCCACGGGATTTTCGTTGCCCATTACGGCTACTTCCACTTCCCTGCCGTGGATAAATTCTTCCACAAGGATCTTATCGTCGTAAGCGCCGGCGGAAAGCAGGGCTTCCCGAAGGCTCTCGCGGTCCTTGGCCTTGGAAACGCCTACAGAAGAGCCGGTTCCGGCAGGCTTGACAAACACGGGATAGGCAAAGCGGCTTTCAACGGAATCCAGCACGCTGTCCATTCTCTGCTCGGCTTCCTTGCTGCGAACCAGCTGCCATGCAGCCTGGGGCACACCGGCCTGATCGGCTACCAGCTTGGTCAAAGTTTTATCCATCGCTACGGCAGAGGCCGCCACATGGGGGCCCACATAGGGGATGCCCGCCAGCTGCAGCAGACCCTGCATGGCGCCATCCTCGCCGTTTTCGCCGTGGAGTACCGGGAACACCACATCGATATGCTCCCGCACCACGCAGTCACCCTCAAAGCTCAGCAGCCCCTGACCCCGCACCGGGGAAATGGCTGCCCGCCGGTTATCGGGGCAATCCAGCCAGCGGCCGCTGGTAAGCATGGAATAATCCTTGCCGCCAAACAGCACCCAATCGCCGGATTTGGTGATACCCACGGGGAAAATATTATATTTTTCCGGGTCCATATTGTTCAGCACAGACTCCGCCGACCGCAGAGAAACCTCATGCTCCGGGCTTATGCCGCCAAACAGGACACATACACTCAGCTTTTTCAAAATTCATCACCTCATAGGATTTTCCCGTTACTTCAGCAGCGCCTCGCCGGCCCGGTAGATATCACCGGCGCCAACGGTCAGGATCACATCTCCCGGCTGGGCGATCTGCTTCAGATACTGGGTCACTTGGGGCAGGGTCTCGCAGTACACCGCGCCGGGAATGCTGGGCAGCATATCGCCGGAGGAAATGCCGAAGGCGTTTCGCTCCCGGGCCGCGTAGATCTCCGCCAGAACCACCACATCCGCCTTCCGCAGCTCCCGGACAAAGTCATCGAACAGCGCCTTGGTGCGGGTATAGGTATGGGGCTGGAAAGCAACCACAACCCGGTTATAGTTCATGGAACGCACCGCTTCAATGGTGACCGCCAGCTCATCAGGATGGTGGGCATAGTCGTCGTAGACATCAGCGCCCTGGAATTTGCCCTTGAATTCCATGCGGCGGCGTGCGCCGTGGAACTGGGCAAGACCTGCGCTTACCGCTTCGCCGTCGATACCCAGCAGCCATGCCGCGCCGGCGGCTGCCAGAGCGTTCAGCATATTGTGGCGGCCCATGACCTCCAGATGCAGGTGACAATAACGCTTGCCGTCGCACTCCACATCGAAGCTGCGCCAATCCGGGCATATATTTACCGCCCGGACCCGGTTGCCCTCTCCGATGCCGAAGGTCACATAGTCCATGCCCTGCAGGGCCTGGGCGGTATGCAGATCATCGCCGTTGGCAAGGATGTAATCGGTAGCCAGACCCGCAAAGCTGCGGAAGGATTTCTGCACATCGGCAAGATCCTTGAAGTAATCCAGATGGTCGGCTTCTACATTCAGGATCACAGCCAGCGTAGGGCAGAAATTCAAAAATGAGTCGCAGTACTCGCAGCTTTCCAGAACAATGGTATCGCCCTGCCCTACCCGATGGCCGGAATGCAGCAGCGGCAGGTCGCCGCCGATCATAACCGTAGGATCCCACTGGGCCTCCATAAGAATATGGGTCATCATGGAAGTGGTGGTGGTCTTACCATGCGTGCCGGCGATGCAAATGGCGTTTTTATAGGATTGCATGATCACGCCCCATGCCTGCGCCCGCTCAAACACGGGAATGCCCGCCACCCGTGCGGCGGCAATTTCCGGATTGTCGTTATGGGCGGCGGCGGTGCGGATGATGCAGTGGGCGCCCTGAATATTTTCGGCAGAGTGGCCGATGGAAACATGGATTCCCTTGGCGATCAGCTCGTCGGTGGATACGCTGGTATTCATATCCGAGCCGGTCACGATCAGCCCCATGCCCTTGAGAACCAGGCCCAGAGGCCGCATGGATACGCCGCCGATTCCTACAAGATGCACCCGGTTTCCGGGTACGAGATATTTACTAAGCGCAATGCTTTGTTGATTCATAAATGCTGGACCTCCCGGTTTCCCGAATTTCACAACTTTAGTATTATACCTTATTTTTGGAAACATTACAACTATACAAAATATCCAAAAATACATTTTCCCCTTCTTTTCCTCAAAAACCTGCAAATTATAACTATTTCCCAAATGATGATGAAAATATACAAATTCTGGAATATTATACTATCTCAGCTGCATATTTATTCATATGTAACTTTTTCGTTATTCAATTATTCAGTGCCGAATTCATATTTTTGTAGCCTTTTCACTATATAAACATAGAATTTCCCTTGAATCCTTGTATACAAAACCAGTTGACTATGTATATTATTCGCGATATAATTCAACTATCAAATCGTTCCCGCGGGAACATCTTAAAAAGGAGAAACGAAAATGAAAAAGTTTATTACTTTGGCTCTTGCAGCAGTTATGATGCTTGGCCTGCTGGCCGGCTGTGCATCCACCGACGCCGGCCCCGGCGAAAACCCCTACGGCCTGACCACCGTTAAGGAAGGCTATCTGACCGTCCTTACCTCCCCCGACTATGCGCCCTATGAGTTCTATGCTCTGGATGCCGACGGCAATCCCTCTCTGGCTGGCTTCGACATGGAACTGGCTCAGTACATCGCCGACTATCTGGGCCTGACTCTGGAAGTTATTCCGATGGGCTTCAACGGCATCGTTGGTGAAATGGCTGCCGGCGGCGCCGACCTGGCTCTGGCTGGTCTGTCTCCCGATCCCGACCGTGAAACCGCCATGGACTTCTCCGACATTTACTATGCCGGCAAGCAGGCCTTTGTTACCGTAGAGAGCAAGGCTTCCCTGTTCACCGATCTGGCTTCCACCAACAACGCGGCTTATTCCATCGCTGCCCAGACCGGCACTATCCAGATGGATCTGGCCGCCGAGTACAGCCCCGATGCTCAGTTTGTTTCCCTGCCCAAGGCTACCGACATCATTGCCGAGCTGGTTTCCGGCAAGCTGGACGGCGCTTATGTTGAATGGGATGTTGCTGAGGCTTACAAGATGAACTATCCCGAACTGACCATCGTTTGCGAAGTTCCCTATGAGGCTGACGGCAATGTTATCGGCGTGTTCAAGGGCAATGCCGATCTTCTGAAGTATGTCAACGAAGCGCTGAACAAGTGCGTAGACGAAGGCACCTTCGCCACCTATGTAGCCAATGCTCTGGAGCTGGCTGCCGGCGATAACTATCAGGGCCTGCTGGACGACGAGGGCAACGTTCCCGAAACTGCCGGCGAATAATTTCAAATTGCTGTATCCATTCCTCCCTGCTTTTGGCAGGGAGGAATTGGTGCGTTATTGCCAACCAGAAAGGAGTATTCCATGGGCAACTTCATCTCCTCCGAAGGCTTTGCTTTGACTATGAAATACGCCAAGCTGTTCCAGCAAGGCATTGTAGTCACCGTAATGCTGGCGCTGCTCACCGTCATCTTCGGATTTATTTTGGGCATTCTGCTATCGCTGATGCGTATGTCGGATTTCCGGCCCTTCCGCTTCCTTGCCATCGATAAAAACGGCAGACTGCGTAACCGGAGCTTCCTCACGACTCTCGCCAAATTCAATCCCGTTTCCTTCCTTGCTACCTGCTATGTGGAGATCATTCGGTCTACCCCTGTGCTTGTGCAGATTCTGATTATTTATCACGGTCTGTTCAAGGCCATTTCCCTGCCTACCTTCACCTTCTTTGGCTTTGTCCGGTTCGACCGCTTTTTCCCAGGCGTTGTGGCCCTTGCCATGAACTCCGCGGCTTATCTTTGCGAGATCATTCGTTCCGGCATTCAGTCCATCGACGGCGGACAGAGTGAAGCTGCCCGGTCGTTGGGTCTTACCCGTGGTCAGACCATGCTGCATATCATTCTGCCCCAGGCGATCCGCAACATTCTGCCTGCCATCGCCAACGAATTCGTGGTCATTATCAAGGAATCCGCTATCTGCTACACCATCGGCGTGCAGGATATTATGGCCGCTGTGGAAGCCATCCGGGGCGCTACCTTCCGCATTATGGAACCTCTGCTGGTAGCCACCGTGCTTTATTTCTGTTTGTGCTTCCCCACCTCCAAGGCCATCGCATATCTGGAAAGGAGAATGAGCCGTGGCAGCAAACGATAAGTTGATTCAGGTCAAGAACCTGCAAAAACACTATAATAAGGGTGAGATTCGTGCGCTGGATGGTGTCAGCATCGATATTCACAAAGGCGATGTCACCGTAGTGATCGGCCCCTCCGGTTCCGGCAAATCCACATTCCTGCGGAGTCTGAACCTGACCGAAGAGCCCACCGGCGGTGAAATTCTCTTCCACGGTGTAGACATCACCAAAAAGAAGATCCCTAATGAGCAGGGCCGCCTTGTGAAGCTGAACATCGACGAGCACCGTCAGAAAATGGGCATGGTGTTTCAGCATTTCAATCTGTTTCCCCATAAAACGGTTCTGGAAAACATGACCCTCGCGCCCATCAAGGTAAAAAAGATGAATAAATCCGAGGCAGAAAGCAAGGCCATGGCTCTGCTTTCCCGGGTTGGTCTCCAGGATCGTGCAGCCGCCTATCCGATTCAGCTTTCCGGCGGACAGAAGCAGCGGATCGCCATTGTCCGTGCGCTGATGATGGAGCCGGAGGTGCTGCTTTTCGACGAGCCCACCTCCGCCCTCGACCCCGAAATGGTAGGCGAGGTTCTGGAAGTTATGAAGGAGCTGGCTGCCGAGGGTATGACCATGGTGGTCGTCACTCACGAAATGGGCTTTGCCCGGGAAGTGGGTGACCGGGTCCTGTTTATGGATGAAGGCAAGATTCTGGAGCAGGGAACGCCCCAGGAGCTGTTTGACCATCCCAAGCATCCCCGCCTGCAGGATTTCCTTTCCAAAGTTCTTTAAGCAACTGGGTGTGCCGGTCTCGGCACACCCGGTTTTATTCTTCCGTAATGCCCATCACCCGGCTGTAGCCATAGGCATACTCCGGTGGCTGCACCGTAAGCGCCTGCCCCGGCAGAAGCGGCTCAATAGGAAGGCTTCGAACCTCGGAGCCAATATAGATCCCGCTCTGCTTATCCCACCGCCCGTAGTGCAGCAGGAGGCTCCCGGTGGCGGCAGCGGCGGTGTTTGTGACGATTACAGCTCCCGCTTCATCTTCTTCTATTCTCAGCGGGAGCAGCTGCCTGTAGCTGGCAGAGCCGGTGCAGCGCTGCACCGTTCCGGCAGCATACGCCGCCCCCGAAACTTCCATTGCCAGCACCGTCTGGGTCGGCGGCAGAAGGCTGATTATAAAACGATAGGGAGTATTTTCGATCCAGATCGTTACGGTTGCCTCCCCTACCGCCTCCTGTCCCAGATTGGTGATCAGCAGCGCCATGGCATCGCTGACAAACCTTCTTTCTCCCCCAACGGTCATTTCCCCTTCGTACAGAGCAATCCCATCGATCCGCAGCGTTGTGCCGGTTACAAGGTAAGGAAATTCCACCGTTTTCTCCGCAGCCAAGGGTCTTGTCCCCCATTTCCACATTAGCCCCAGCATCCCCGCCAGCCAGACAGCGCTGCAGGCCGCCAGCAGCCCTCTTTTGATGTGCTTCATCATCCATCCCCCTTTTGATGGTGAGTATAGCGGCGCTCTTTTGGCTCTTTCAAGGGAAAGAAGAACGGCCACCGTATTTTTTACGGTGGCCGTATGATTTATCGGGTTTCCAGCAGGCGGGCGTAGTAGGTGTTCACCTCTTCCATAGTGTCGAAGTTGCAAACATACATCTGGTTGGCCATAGCGCCGGCAAGGGCATCGGGGATCCGGCCCCACATCTTCATGTGGCTGCCGTAGGCCGCCATGATGGCCTCGTGATCCATCACGAAATTCTTTCCGTCCCGGCGGCCGCAGAAGGCGCAGTAGTGGCGGTTGCCGATGGGCTTGGTGCTTTCATCAAAGGCGATCATATCCGCCCAGATCTTATACACATCGGTCTCCTGGGCGAAGTTATACATATCCGGGGTGAAACCGCCGCAGGGACGCATATTCACTTCCAGACCGATGATATCGCCCTTCTTGCCCAGGCCCGGCTGGTCAGCATTCAGAGTAAAGTATTCCAGATGTACGAACCGGCTCTTTACGCCGAAGGCCGCAATGGTGCGAAGGCCTGCGCTGCGGACATTTTCCGGCAGCTCCTTCCGAAGATAATAGATGGAGTTATCGTTGTCGTTGACCACATCCATCAGAGAGCTGGGGGTCACATTGCCTGCCTCAAACAGCACCTGGCCCTTTGCGCCCACAATGGCATCATAGGTGCATACAAAGCCATTGACCTGCTCTTCCATGATGTACTGGGTAGCGTCCTTGGTGGCAAAGAAAAAGTCCAGCTCCGAATCGGACTTCAGCCGGTAGGTGCGGCTGGCACCTACGCCGTTATCGGGCTTGACCACCACGGGATAGCCAACGGTGTTGGCGAATTCCTTGGCAGCGGCGTAGTCGTTAACCAGATGATACCGGGCAGTGGGGATTCCCGCCTGCTCATAGTAGGCCTTCATGGCAGACTTATACTTGATCTTACGCATATCCTCTGTCAGCGGGCCGGTTGTAATATGGAATTCGGTACGCAGCTTGGCATCCCGCTCCAGCCAGTATTCGTTGTTGGATTCCAGCCAGTCGATCTTGCCGTATTTATAGCTGAAGAAGGCAACCGCCCGGAACACTTCCTCATAGTTCTCCAGGCTGGAGACCTTATAGTATTCATGCAAAGATTCCCGCAGCTGGGGCAGCAGACCATAGTATTCGCAATCGCCGATACCCAGCACCCGCAGGCCGTTGTTTTTCAGCTCCGCGCAGAAGCGCCAGTAGCTTTCGGGAAAATTGGGGGAAATAAAGATAAAGTTTTTCATGCTATTCGCTCCTTAAAAGAACTGGGGGCAGTAATGCTCCACCATTTTGTACCACCAGGGCCAATCGTGATCCACATCGTAGCCCCAGTATTCGATCTGGGCGTTGATACCCTTGGCGCGCAGCACACTGTCCAGCCAGCGGGTGCTGGCAAGCAGCTCGTCTTCCCAGGCGCCCTGCCCTACTACGATCAAAATCTTTCTTTCGTTGTACATCCGGATGTAGGGGTGATCCGAGGGCATATTGCTCAAATACACCACCGGGGTATTCTGATACAGAAGGTCATCCATATAGTCGCCGAAGGCCCACTGGGAGTCGTACAGCCCGGAGATACCGAACACACCGTCAAAGATATCCGGCCGGCGGAAAAAGAGATTCGCCGCATGCATGGCGCCCATGGAGCAGCCGAAAGTCAGAATGCCCTGGTCGTAGCCGTTGCGCTGGCCGCTCAAATGGCGGATGGTGGGAACCATTTCCTCAACAACATAGTTGTACCACTGCTCGTGGCGCTGAATTCTGCTCCGGCCGTCGCCGCCCAGAGCGGCATAGGTCTCGCCGTCGATGGTATCGATAGAATACACCGTGCAGCGGCCCTCTTCAATGAATTTTGCCCAGTGGTCTACCATGTGGAAGTTCTCAAAATCCACAAATCTGCCGCCCTGGCAAGGAATAAACAGCACCGGCTTGCCCCGGTGGCCATAGACCTTGAATTCCATTTCCCGGCCAAGGTGGCCGCTGTAATGCCTAAAATACCGAATTTCCATAGTTTTCTCCTTTATACGCCCAGGCAGTCCATAAACACCGGGATCTGCTTCTCCCAGGATGCTTCGCAATGGGTGCCGCCGGGAACGACCCGCAAGGCCAGATTCACCCGCTTGGTCAGCAGCAGGTGGGACACAGAGATCAGCGCCTCCGCATTGGCGGCGTGGTTAAACATCTCTTCGCTGCCATAGTCCATATAGATGCAGGTGTCATTTTTGATCTTGGCCCGGGCGATCAGCTCCAGCATCTTTCCGGGGCTGACCCACAAACTGGGGGACAAACAAGCCGCCCGCTGAAATACATGGTTATATACGCAAGCTCCATACAGCGCCATCAGGCCGCCCATGGAAGAGCCGCAGATCAGGGTGTTCTCCCGGTCGGGCAGAGTGCGGTAGGTTTCGTCGATATAGGGCTTCAGGGTCTTGACCAGCCAGTTCATATAGGCCCGTCCTCTGCCCCGGATCTTACCCAAGGTAGAATTATCAAAGGTCACCGGGGAATACTCCACCAGCCGGCGGTCTCCCTCGTGGTTACATTCCACCGCCACGATGATCAGCTGCTTTTTGGATTCTTTCATATATTTCTGCATACCCCAGCTTTTGCCGTAGGTCGCATCGGCATCAAAGAACACATTATGCCCATCGAACATATACATAACGGGGTAGCGCCGGTCCGTCTCCTTATTATAGGAGTCCGGCAGAAAGATATAGGCCCGCCGTTTTTTGTCCGCGGACAGCTCCGGGATGGTGACATTCCATTTTTTAACCATGCAGGATTCCTCCCAATGTCGAACACATTACTATAGTATAGTGTTTCGCCGGGAAAATGTCAAACATTTCCGCAATAAAAAGAAAAAGCAGATGCTCAGCATCTGCTTTTTATGGAGCGGGTGACGAGGCTCGAACTCGCTACCTCCACCTTGGCAAGGTGGCGCTCTACCGGATGAGCTACACCCGCAGGAACAAGAAAGATTATAGCAAATTTTGCAAAAATGTCAAGTACCTTTTTCACAAAAAACGAAAATCTTCCTTAATTCTTCCCCGGTTCGGTAGGCTCGGTTTCCGCTTGGGTCGGCTCCGGCTCCGGCAGGATGCCGCAGGCGGGATAGGCGGAGTAATCCCACACATAGCCTTCCATATTCTCATCGCCATACAGCTCCAGACCGCCCATCATACCGGAGGCATAAAGGTCTGCGTGGTAATAGGCTGTGCCGTCGTGAATGATATTCCAGTACCATGCCTCGGCATTTTTCGTGCCGGACACCACGCTGCATTCCAGCCCCGCCTGCCGGCACATGGCGGCGTACACAACCGCAAAGGTGCGGCTGTCGCCGACACCGTAGCGCAGAAGGCTGTAGGTCGGTGTGATGGAGGTGCTGTAGGTATAATCAAAGCGTTCCACAACGAAGGCGTAGAGCTGCTGATACTTGGTCAGCTTTTCCGAGTCACCGCTGACATACATACCTGCCGCCGTGAAGATGTTGCGAACATAGCTTTGCATGGCCCGAAGGCTCTCCCGGCTGGTCTGATATGTATACTGCAGCGCCACCAGCCGCTGTTCTCCGCTTTCGGGATAGAGCCGCACGGTAACCTGAGGAACTTCCATCACCAGCTCCGGACGGCTGTCGGCGTAATCCTGAACGATCTGGGCAAAGTCCAGATCCTGAAAATCTTCTGCAAGAAACACTGTCCCGGTCTCTACGCTCACAAGGTCGCTGTACACCAGCTCCAGCCCCTGCTGCATGGTCTGCACCCGGGGGATGCTGTGTACATCCTCCCGGTTGGCCCGGTAGGAAACGGAGAAAGAGATCAGGGTTCTGCCGGTGAGGGTATTTCGCTCATATTGCATCTGCTCTACAGCATAGGCAGCCAGCGGGTAGTTGCTGATCACATCCTCAATGGCCGCGTCCAGATCCCGGTCCAGATTCTTCATATCCCGGTAGTAAGAGGCCGAAAGCACAAAGTTGGTGCTGCCCAGCTCCACCGCCGATTGCAGAGTTTCCACAAGCTGGCTGTAGTTCTCTATCTCCATGGATTGGGGCAGCTGCTCCGTTTCCGGGCGCTGGTGGGGCGAAACGGAATGATAGCTGCCTTCCAGCCAGCTGGTGCAGCCGCACAGCAGCAGGCAAAGCACTGCCGCAGCCAGCAGCTTTTTAACCATATTCGCTCCCCCCTTTTTACAAAGCATCCTTGCTGTATTTGTGGAAGCCGTCACCCAAAACCTGATGGGCTTCCTGCACAATGATAAACGCATTCGGGTCGATCTCAACCACAAGCCGCTTCAGCTCTGCCACCTGCTGCCGCTTCACTGCCGTCAACACCACCTTAATGTCAGACCCGGAGTAAGACCCCTGCCCGTTCAGATAGGTCGCGCCTCTGTCCAGCTTTTCGGCAATGGTTTCAGCTATTTTCTCATGGTGGGGCGAGATGATCATGGCGACCTTGGAATAGTCAAAGCGGTACACCACCGCATCAATCACCTGCCCGCAAAGGAAGATGGCCACGCCGCTGTACAGCGCCTTGGAAACATCTCCGAAAGCAAGGCCCGTAAGAACGGCAACCGCCATATCAAAACAAATGTTGATCGTTCCAATGGGAACATGCTGCAGTTTCAGCTTCAGCAGCCGCACAAGGATATCCGAGCCGCCGGTGGATGCGCCTGCTGCAAACACGATGCCGAGGCCCAAACCGCACAGCGCGCCCCCGTAGACGCCAGCCAGCAGCGGATCTACCTGCGGCGGCGCAATCATAGAAAATCCATCCAACAGCACCGAGCTGGTCAGCATTCCCGCCAGCGAGCCAAAAAAGAACTTTTTGCCGATCTTCAGGCCACCCAGCAGAAACAGCGGCAGGTTGATGGCAGCGGTGAACAGACCTACGCTGCCAACTCCCAGCCAATGCACCAACACCAGCGCAAGACCGGACACGCCGCCTGCGCTCAAGGCATTGGGCTCAAGAAACAAGGCAAAGGCCAGCGCGAACAGCGCGCTGCCGCAGATGATCTTTCCGAACCAGGCCAACGCCCGGAAGGCTTGTTTCATACGAACCTCCTAAGATTAAAAAAGGCTGGTTTGTTTGTCGGGAGAATCCTCTTCCTTGATCAGCGCGCCGGCAGCGGGAATGGTTCTGGTGCGGTAGCGGCTCTGGTTTACAATGCCGCTTTCTTCCACCGGCACAGCGTCCGTCAGCACCGCTTTTTTCTTCAGCGCCATCACCGCAACGCCCTGGGTGTTGCGGGTGGTCTTGGGCAGCAGCAGGGCTGTGGAAATGATCGCCGCCCGGTTATCGGAGGTATACAGGGCGATCTGCCCATCGGCATCCATGGAAAGGATCTTTTTGAGAGGGCTCTTATCCGAGTATGCGCCGGTAAGCTTGCGTCTATTCGTTTTGGTTTCGTAGGCGTTCAACGGCACTTTGGCGGCCTTGCCGTTTTCGAAGAAGAACACCACAAAGCCCTTGTAGTCGCCGGGCAAAATCACCTGCACCACCGCCTCGCCGGGCTCCATGCCCAGCTTCTGGGGCAGATAATCGCCCAGTACCGAGGCCTTGCTGTCGTCAAAATCCGAGAGCCGGGACTTATAGCACTGGAACTGGTCGGTAAACACCAGAATTTCCGCCCGGTTGGTAGTCTCCCGGGAGAAGGCAAGGCTGTCGCCTTCCTTAAACTTCTGCTCGCCGGACATCCGCAGGGACTGTGCGGTGATCTTCTTCAGATAGCCCTCCCGGGATACGAACAGGGTCACCGGATAGTCGGGAACGGCTTCTTCTTCCGTTTCGGGCAGGATCTCATCGATATTATAGATGATCTCCGTCCTGCGGGGCTGACCGTATTTGTCTGCCACCTGACGAAGCTCCTTCTTGATGAGGGTCTTCACCTTCCGGGGGCTGGCAAGGATGTCCTTCAGCTCCGCGATCTCCGCCACCAGATCATCCACAGCGCGCAGCTGCTTGAGGATATATTCCTTGTTGATATTCCGCAGCTTGATCTCCGCAACGAAGTTGGCCTGGATCTCATCGATACCAAAGCCGATCATCAGGTTGGGAACCACCTCGCTTTCCAGCTCCGTCTCCCGGATAATGGCAATGGCCTTATCGATATCCAGCAAAATCCGCTCCAGACCCTTGAGCAGATGCAACCGGTCCTCTTTTTTCTGGATCTGGAAGAACAGCCGGCGGCGGACACATTCCATACGCCATGCGGTCCACTCCTCCAGAATCTCGCCAACACCCATAACCTTGGGCATGCCGGCAATGAGGATGTTGAAGTTGCAGGAGAAGCTGTCCTGCAAAGGCGTCATGCGGTAGAGCTTCTGCATCAGCTTTTCGGGGTCAACGCCCCGCTTCAGATCAATGGCGATTTTCAGACCGTTCAGGTCGGTCTCGTCCCGCATATCGGAGATTTCCTTGATCTTGCCCGCCTTGATCAGATCCGCCACCTTGTCCATGATCACTTCGATGGTGGTGGAATAGGGAATCTGGGTCACCTCGATCAGGTTGCCCTCTTTCACATAGTTCCACTTCGCCCGCAGTTTGAAGCTGCCGCGGCCGGTGGAATAGATCTCCCGGGTGGCCGCCTCGTCAAACAGAAGCTCTGCGCCGGTGGAAAAATCCGGGCCGGGCAGGGTCTGCAGAATATCGTGGTTGGGATTGTCGATCAGCGCAATGGTGGTCTCGCAGATCTCCTTCAGGTTAAAGGAGCAGATGTTGCTGGCCATGCCAACGGCGATACCCTGATTGGGCGATACCAAAACATTGGGGAAGGTAGTCGGCAGCAGGCTGGGCTCTTTCATGGTGGCATCGTAGTTATCCACCATATCCACCGTGTCCAGGTCGTTGTCCCGGAACAGCTCCGCGCAGATACCTTCCAGCTTGGCCTCGGTGTAACGAGAGGCAGCGTAGGCAGTATCCCGGGAGTAGACCTTGCCGAAGTTACCCTTGGAATCGATCAGCGGATGCAGCAGAGTTTCGTTGTCCCGGGCAAGGCGCACCATGGTTTCATAGATGGCGGCATCGCCGTGGGGGTTAAGCTTCATGGTCTGGCCCACGATATTGGCCGACTTGGTCCGCTTGCCGGTCAGCAGGCCCATTTTATACATGGTATACAGCAGCTTCCGGTGGGAAGGCTTGAAGCCGTCGATCTCGGGAATCGCCCGGGACACGATCACCGACATGGCATAGGGCATGTAGTTGATCTCCAGCGTTTCGGAAATGCCCTGCTCTGTGGTAGAGCCCACCAGACCGACAATGTTATCGGTATTCACTTTTTTCTTCTTTTCCGGTTCTTGTTTCTTTCTTGCCATAAGAAACCTCTCTTAGGAAATATCCGCCAGTTCCAGATACCGGGAACCGTTTTCCGCAATAAAATTCTTTCGCTCCACCAGGCTGTCACCCAGCAGCACATCAAAGTAGTAGGCTGTCCGCTCGGCATCCTCGGGCATCACCTTGATAAGCCGGCGGGTCTCCGGGTTCATGGTGGTCATGGACATCATTTCCTTGGTGTTCTCGCCCAGACCCTTGGAGCGCTGAATATCCACCTTCTTGCCCGCCAGTTCCTTCAGGATGCGGGCCTTTTCCTGCTCATTGTAGGCAAACCAGGTCTTATCCTTACAGGTGATCTCAAACAGCGGCGACTCCGCAATATACACATAGCCCTCTTTGATCAGCGTGGGGCAAAGGCGGTAGTGCATGGTGAGGATCAGGGTACGGATCTGGAAGCCGTCCACATCCGCGTCGGTGCAGATAATCACCTTGCTCCAGCGCAGGTTCTCCAGATTGAAGCTGGAAAGCTCCTTGGATTTCTTGCCCTGAATTTCCACGCCGCAGCCCAGAACCTTCATCAGGTCGGTGATAATGGGCGAAGCGAAGATCTTGTTGTAGTCCGCCTTCAGGCAGTTGAGAATCTTGCCGCGAACCGGCATGATGCCCTGAAATTCCGCATCCCGGGCAAACTTGACTGAGCCCAAAGCGGAATCGCCCTCAACGATGTAGAGCTCACGAATGGAGGGATCTTTGCTGCGGCAGTCTACAAACTTCTGCACCCGGTTGGAAATATCGATATTGCCGGACAGCTTTTTCTTTACATTGGTGCGGGTTTTTTCCGCAGATTCCCGGGCCCGCTTGTTAAGCAAAATCTGGTCCGCCGCCCGGTCGGCATCCTGCTTGTTTTCCAGGAACCAGATCTGCAGGTTGTCCCGGAAGAAAGCCGCCATGGCTTCCTGGGTAAACTTGGAGTTTACCGCTTTTTTCGTCTGGTTCTCAAAGCAGCCGATGGTGGAGAAGCAGTTAGTCACCAGCACCAGACAGTCCTGCACATCCTGAAAGGTAATGCGGCTTTCATTTTTGGTGTATTTATTGGTGTCGCGCAGATATTTGTCGAAGGCTGCCACGAAGCTGGAGCGCACAGCCTTATCAGGACTGCCGCCGTGTTCCAGCCAAGAGGAATTGTGATAATACTCGATGCGGTTGATCTTTTTGGAGAAGCAGAAGATGGATGTGATCTTCAGCTTCATTTCCGGCAGATTCTGGGCATCCCGACCCCGCCGTTCTGCCTCCCAGTATACCGGCATGGTAAAGGCATCGTCCCCCACCAGTTCATCCACATACTGCCGGATACCCTCGGCATAGCAAAATTCCTCGATTTCAAACTTGCCGTCTACCTGATTGCGGAAGCGGAAGGTGACCCCCTTATTGATCACCGATTGCCGCCGCAGCACATCCCGGTAGTACTCCGCGGGAATATTGATATCGGTAAACACTGCCAGATCCGGCTTCCAGCGAAACTGGGAGCCTGTCTTTTTCCGGTCTGTGGGTTCCTTTTTCATATCGCCCACAATCCGGCCCTTTTCAAAATGCAGGGTATATTTGAAGCCGTCCCGGCGGATGGTGGCATCGAAATATTCCGAGGCGTACTGGGTAGAGCAGGTGCCAAGGCCGTTCAGACCCAGCGAGTACTCGTAGTTTTCGCCGCTCTCGTCCATCTTACCGCCTGCATACAGCTCGCAGAATACAAGTTCCCAGTTGAACCGCTTTTCCTTTTCGTTGTAGTCCACAGGGCAGCCCCGGCCAAAGTCCTCGATCTCAATGGAGAGGTCTTCATAGCGGGTCACAATGATCAGATCGCCATGGCCTTCTCTTGCCTCGTCGATGGCGTTGGAAAGGATCTCAAACACAGCGTGCTTGCAGCCCTCCAGATCGGCAGAGCCGAAAATAACCGACGGGCGCTTGCGTACACGGTCCTCATCCTTCAAGGCTACGATACTGTTGTTATCATATTGGTTACTGCTTCGTTTCGCCATAGTCCCAACCTTCCAAATTCTTCATAGTAAGTCAATAATATTATACGACTTTTTCCGGGTAAAGTCAACCGCAGTAAAAAACGCCCCCGGTTGGGAGCGTTTTCCTTATTTCTTCTCTTTGATATGGGCCTGCAGGTGCATGGAGAGCACCGCCAGCGAGGTCGCCATATTCTCGTTCTGCACCAGAATATTGGCCGGAACATCCAGATGGGTGGGCGCAAAATTCCAGATTGCCTTGATGCCGCAGGCGATCAGCTGATCGCACACCTGCTGGGCGCAGGCAGCGGGAACGGTGATAATGCCCATAAGCACCTTCCGGGATTTGCAGAAGCTCTCCAGCTGGCTGATGGGCAGGATCGGCTTTCCGCCCTCGGTGCGTTCTTTGGTCACATTCACATCAAAGGCTGCCAGAATATCCAAGCCATAGGCGGAGAAGCCGCTGTAGCACAGCAGCGCCTGCCCCAGCTTACCGGCGCCGATCAGCACCGCCACAGTGGTATTGTCGTAGCCGAGAAACTGCTCAATATCCTCGATCAGCTTTTCCCGCAGGTAGCCCACCTTCGGCCGTCCGCCATCGGAAACCATGGCAAGATCCTTTCTTACCTGCACCTCGCCCATGCCCAGGGCGTTTGCAAGGGCGGTAGCGGAAATATGAACCTGATCCCCTTCGGGAATGCTTTTCAAATATGCCAGATATCCCGGAAGCCGCTTCAATACCGACTTGGATACTTCTCTGCGTTCCATGATGCTCTACCCCCATAATCGATATAAAACCATATCGATAAAAATTTATATCGATTATACCACCAAAATTTTCCGCTTGCAAGCACTTTTTTACACGCAGCTGGTCTGCCGCAGCAATTCTTTTCGCAGCTTCAGCATGATCCGCTTTTCCAGCCGGGAGATATAGGATTGGGAGATCCCCAGCTTTTGCGCCACCTCTTTCTGGGTCAGCTCCCGGCGGCCCTCCAGCCCGAAGCGCATATAGATGATCTCTTTCTCTCTTTCCGGCAGCTGCCTTACGGCGCAGCGCAGCAGCTGCAGATCCACTTCATCCTCCAATGGCCGCTGGATCAAATCCTCCTCCGTTCCCAATATGTCAGAAAGCAGCAGCTCGTTGCCGTCGTAATCCATGTTGATGGGTTCATCCAGGGAAACCTCGTTCTTCTGATTGGCGATCTTGCGGATATGCATGAGGATCTCGTTTTCAATACACCGGGAGGCATAGGTCGCCAGCTTGATATTCTTATCCCTGCGATAGGTGCTGACCGCCTTGATCAGCCCGATGGTGCCGATGGAGATCAGGTCCTCCAGATTCACCCCGGTGTTTTCAAACCGCCGGGCGATAAACACCACCAGCCGCAGATTCCGCTCGATCAGCAGCTGCTTGGCGCTTTCGTCCCCCTGCTCCAATGCCATCAGCGCATCCGCCTCCTGCTGCCCCTTCAGCGGCGGCGGCAGCACATCGCTTCCGCCAATGTAAAAAATCCCGCCGGGATTCCCAAATCCCAGCCCATTCAAAAGCGCCAGCCACAGTTCTTTCATGCATAACCTCCTACCAAAGCCTGAAAATCCTTCCCCAGTACCTCCGGAGAAAAGGCAACTACCGTACTTCTTTCCCTGCCGCCGATCCTGGCAGACGGGATCCTCATTGCCAGCAGCATGCCGTTGCGGTCGATGGTGCGGTAAGGCACCAGCCGCAGACCCGGCGCCTGCCCGGAGCTGAGGGTATCCACCGGCCGCAGAAGCTGCTGCCGGGTAAGCCCCGTCAGCTTTTGGGCCACGGTAGCATCCGCCACCAAAACCGGCTTTCCCGTAACCGGGTCGATCAGGGTGTTGCCGGTGTCCCGCAGGGCGGTAAAGCGCAGGGTCTTGCCGTTGTGATCCAGGGTCACCGGAATAAAGCGCCGCCCCTCCCCTGCCTGTCCGGCAAGACACAGGCAGCCAACCGCTGCCGCCGCCAGAACGGTGGGAATCGGTCCTTTTCCCCTGCCGCCGGTCAGCCCGTCCAGCGCAAGGCTCAGCAGGATATAGGCCGCCAGCGGCTTCCAGCCGCCTGCGCCAAACCCAAAGGCGATGCCCCCGGAGATCCCCAGAAATACCAGCCGCCAAAAAGTATTTCCCAGGAAAACCAGGCCCGGCGCAAGGCAGCAGCCGCTGTATAGCCCCAGCGCCAGCGCCCCCGCCGCCATTTTTTGCCACGCCCCTTCCTGCCGGGTAAGCCCCGCTGCCCCATTGAGCAGAAGAAAAGCAACCGCCGTTACCATCACGCACACACCCATCATTTTTTGCAACCCCATTCCCTCCTCGGCTTAAGTTCAGGGTCAGTATAGCCTGCGGAAGGGAAAAAGTCGGTCGCAACACCGCCGGATGATCGCAGCAGGAATCGCCCGCTGCGCTACCCATTCCGCGGCAATCCAACCCAGAAGCAAAAAAGCGGCAGCTGATGCTCTCAGCTGCCGCTTGATCCTGTCGATTACTTTTCTTCCCGGATAATGTCCCGGATATTCTTTTCCGCTTTGAACCGGGCCACCATCACTTCATGGCCGCAGCCCATACACTTCAGCCGGAAATCCGCGCCGGTACGCAGCACACGCCACTGCTTCTCGCCGCAGGGGTGGGCTTTTTTCATTACTACAATATCTCCCAAACGAATGTCCATTATTTCTTGATCGCCTCCCAGTAGGCCTTGGCGGCCTGCTCCAGCTTGTTGTCGCTGTATTCATAGTAGTGGGTTCCCACCAGCTCATCGGGCAGGTACTGCTGCCGCACCCAGTGGCCGGGATAGTTATGGGGGTACAGATACCCCTGCTCCCGCTCCATGGTGTAGGTGTCGGCGTGGACATTCTGCAAATGCCGGGGAAAATCGCCGCTTTTCCCCTTGCGAACATCCGCCAGCGCCGCATCCAGCGCCACATGGCCGGAATTGGACTTAGGAGAGGTTGCCATCAGCACCGCCGCATCCCCCAGCGGAATTCGCGCCTCCGGCATGCCCAGCTTCAGGGCCATATCCACGCAGGCATTGACGATAGGAATGATCATCGGATAGGCAAGGCCCACATCCTCCGCCGCGATCACCATCAACCGGCGGCAGGCCGATTGCATCTGCCCCGCCTCCAGCAGCCGGGCCAGATAATGCACCGCCGCATCGGGGTCAGAGCCGCGAATGGATTTCTGCAGAGCGGAAAGCAGATCGTAGAAATTGTCCCCGTCCCGGTCGGCCCGCAGAGCGCTTTTCTGGGTCACCGCCTTGGCATCGGCAAGGGAAATGGCCAGATTGCCCCCCTCTACGATGCCGGCACTGAACAGCACCTCCACCGCGTTAAGCGCCTTGCGGATATCGCCGCCGCAGGCGCCGGCAATGTATTCCAGCGCCCCTTCCTCCGCAACCGCCTTCAGGCCGTTGCGCTCTTCCAGATAGCTGACCGCCCGGCGAACCGCCTTCAGCGCCGCTTCCGAAGAGATCTGCTTGAATTCAAACACCGTTGACCGGCTCAAAATGGCGTTGAACACATAGAAATAGGGGTTTTCCGTTGTGGAAGCGATCAGGGTGATCTTTCCGTTTTCAATATGCTCCAGCAGGGATTGCTGCTGCTTTTTGTTGAAGGATTGGATCTCATGCAGATACAGCAGCACGCCGTTGGGCGCCATGAAGGTGTCCAGCTGGGCTACGATGTTCTTAATATCCGCCGTGGAGGCTGTGGTGGCATTGAGCTGGAACAGCGCCCGCTGGGTCTGCTTGGCGATAATATTGGCAACGGTGGTCTTGCCGGTGCCGCTGGGGCCGTAGAAGATCATATTGGGGATCTTGCCGGAGTCCACCAGCCGGCGCAGAATGCCGCCCTGACCCAAAATATGTTCCTGACCGTAGACCTCGTCCAGTGTCTGGGGACGAAGCAGATCCGCAAGGGGTTGATACATGGCGCAGCCTCCTTTTCTTTTTATTCAGTATAGCATAGTCTTGGAAAAAATGCATCCATTTTTCGAAATTTTGTTTGCTTTTGTTCCGGAAAATCGGGCGAAGGCAGCCGCCTTCGCCCGCAGATCAAAAGGTTACCACATCTTCCTTAGCCTTTTCGCAGCTTTCTACGGAAACCGCCGTCAGCACCGGGCCCAGTTCCCCTTTGTAGAGACTGTGCTGCTCGGCATGGATGCTGGCCTGCACCATCACCCACTGCCGGGGCTTTAAGCTCCGGGCATCGTCATAGCGGCAAGGCAGGCCGCAGAACTGGATATCGTCCACGCAGCAGGTCATTACAAACCGGCCGGGGGCAAACATCTTATTCTTCTCCCGGCGCAGCATGGCAACCTGCGCCTTGAAGCGAACAGTCTTGCCCTCATACTTGGCAGGCTCTTCCGTCACATCCCGGAACCACAGGGCGTAGTCCTCGTCCTGAATCTCGATCACCGGGGCGTTGATGTCAAAGGGCAGCGGATCCTCGATATCATCGAAGGCGGTAGAGCCATCGGTGTAATCGTAGAGAATATCGATCCGGCGGCTGGCGGCTCTTGCCAGCTTGTGAAGCGGCATGGTATCCGTGCCGGGGGCAAGGCGGTTGAACACCACCATCTGCGCGCCGGTCAGCTTGTCCATCACGAGATTTCGCATATTGGCGTTGTAGGCCATAAAGGTAGTAGAATCGGCAAACATGACCTCCTGCGCCACCACCCAATCCTGAGGGAAGCGCATATACAGATCGCCAACCAGCTGCATACCGTTCAGCTCCGCAACCACCCGCTGAACCTTATGCTTTTTCGCAAGGTCCTGCAGCTGCTTTTCCGTAACGGTCTGCTGGTCCAGAACCTCCAAAAATACATTCTTATGGGGATAGGCGGAGAAATCGTATTCCTCCTCGCCCTCTTCAAACACCAGAAGCAGCGTACGCTCGCCGGCATTGAACCGGGGGTCTTCCAATGTTTCCTGAATAAATTTTGTTTTGCCGGAATCCAGAAAACCGGTAAACACATAAACTGGGATCTGCTGCATGGGTTTTCTCCTTATACGCCGAACAGAGCCGCTACGCCTGCCTCATCCAGCTTGCTGCCGATCACGCACAGCTTGCCGGTAATATCGGCGGCGCCCATGCGGATGCTGATCTCTCCGGGAACATAGTCGAAGTGGATCCAGCCGCCCTCGGCGCAGGCTACGATGCCCTTGGAGCGCAGAACGATGCCGTACTTCCCGGTGTCCAGCTGGGAAAGCGCCTGATGAATCTGCTCCTGGGTGAACTTCTTAGCGGTTTCCACACCCCAGGAAGTAAACACTTCGTCGGCATGGTGGTGATGATGATGGTGGTGACCGCCGCAGCCGCACTCGCCATCATGGTGATGGTGGTGGCCTTCGCCGTGGCAGCATTCGCCGTCATGATGATGGTGGTGACCTTCGCCGTGGCAGCATTCGCCATCGTGGTGATGGTGGTGACCCTCGCCATGGCAGCACTCGCCATCGTGGTGATGATGGTGACCCTCGCCGTGGCAGCACTCGCCGTCATGGTGATGGTGATGTCCGCCGCCGCAGCCGCACTCGCCATCGTGATGATGATGGTGATGATGTGCCAGCTCCTTGGCTCTGGCAGACTTACCCTCCATAGCCTCGATCAGCTGGGCGCCGGTCAGTTCCTCCCAGGGCGTAGTTACAATGGTGGCATCGGGGTTGATGCTCCGCAGGATCTCCAGCGCCGCATCCAGCTTGGCCTGGGCAATGGTTGCGGTGCGGGACAGCACAATGGTAGAAGCGGTCTGCACCTGATCGTTATAGAATTCGCCAAAGTTCTTGCTGTAAATCTTCACCTTGCCGGCATCCACAACCGCTACCGTGTAGCCCAGCTGCACCTGCTCGCCGGTGACCTTTCTGGCAGCCGCCAGCACATCCGACAGCTTGCCAACGCCGGAGGGCTCGATCAGCACCCGGTCGGGGTTATACTGCTGGATCACCTGCTCCAGAGCCTTGCCGAAATCGCCAACCAAGCTGCAGCAAATGCAGCCGGAGTTCATTTCCGTAATATTGATGCCAGCTTCCTGCAGGAAGCCGCCGTCGATTCCGATCTCGCCGAATTCGTTTTCGATCAGAACCAGCTTCTGTCCGGCGTAACCTTCGGCGATCATCTTCTTGATGAGAGTCGTCTTGCCCGCCCCAAGGAATCCGGAATAAATATCAATTTTCGTCATATTTCTTTACCTCCCGGTAATTTTCTTCGTACCCACTATTATAACACAGCAAAGCAAGGTTTTCCACAGTTTTTTCTGCGTAAGCAGCAAAAATTCCGGCAGACGCCGCTGCCGGAACTGCATATTGCTCCGATTTCTTCGACAGATTCCCCTTGTATCCTCACGCGGGCCAAAGTATGCTGTGCATAGGCGTAGGATTCCCCGTCTGCGACACGCCGTCACCGCCCCTTCGTATCTCCCACGAAGGGGCGGTTCTCTATGACTATTGCACCGGGATCAGAAGCATTTTCCCCGCCTCCGGCTCACCCGACAGCCGGTTTGCCCGGCAGATGGCCTCCACCGTAGAGCCGCAGAGCTTGGCAATTTCCCATAGGCTCTGCTCCCCTGCCCGGCGCAGCACCAGGCTGGGTCGGGCGCTGTCCGGCTCGGTAGGCTGCCCAAGGGTCAGCCCCGCAAGCACCCTCTGCTCCTGCCGGGCCATCACCGCCGCCTGCAGCGAAAGATCCGCCGCCATGGAGATACTGCTGCCCCCTGCGGCGCTGACCTTGCCCGTAAGCTGAACCTGGGGCTGCACCGCCCCGTTTTCCGCCGTCAGGGTCCACACACCGCTCCAGCCGCTGGAGCAGAACTGCAGCTTTCCCTCGGCATCATAGTAGAGGGTCTGGAAAGTTCCCGTAACCTCAATCTCCACATTTCCGTCTTTTGCATTCAGATACACGCCGCCGGGATAGAAGGCGCAATCAACCACCTGCGCCGCCGCTACATCCGCCGTCTGCTCCGCCCGCAGGGTGCTGCCGCACAGATCCAGCACCGCCGGAAGCGCGATATCCTCCTGCATCAGCTCGATCTGGCAGAGATTGCTGTAGGCATCCTCCGCCACCTCCAGCATCACCCGGGGGTACAGGATGTACTGCCCCGTCAGCCCAGCAGAAAGGGTCAGCTCGCCGCTTTCCTCCTGCCGCAGGTCGGCAGAAGTCACCGCCAGCCTTAGAATCACCTGGGTCTGGGGATCGTATTCCTTATCGAGATCGGTGTACTGGGAAAAGGGTATCTCAAAATCACAGGTATGCAGCCGTCCGTCTTCCCCAAGATACACAAGGTGCAGCAGCCCGATCCCCCGGAATACCACCTTCCCTGCCAGCAGCTTGCACTCGGTCAGCTCCGGCTGCAGCCGGTAGCTGAGGATCTTTTTCAGCGCCGGGGCTGACCCGCTTAGCCGCAGCGGTTCTTCCAGCTGGAACATCTTCTCCCCGGCTTCCGCGGGCAGCATAACGGGATAATTGCGCCGCAGCAGCTGCACATCCTCCCGCACCTGACCGGGCGCAGGAACATCCACCTGCGCCGGCTCCAGCGCCTGAGCATGGACAGCGGCAGTAGCCCGGGCCATGATCTTTCTTGCCGACAGGCTTCTGGCATCCACGCTGAATACCTCGCCGGTGGCGATCATTGTGCCGTCACGGCGGCTGGGCGGGAAATCCCACCGCAGCTGGAACGGCAGCCATCCCTCTACGCACTGGGGTTCGCCGGCGTCCTCCGGCTCATACAGCACCCACACCGTCACCCCGCCGGAGATCTGCATACAGCCGCTGCGCCATTCCTTTCCCCGAATCACGCATTGTCCCCAAGCCTGCAGGATTCGCCCTACATCCGGCATTGCTTCCGGCAGACGGATCTCCTGGGTCAGTTCCTGAGATTGGGTACTGCCCGCAAGCTGCTTCAGGCAGTCCACCGCCACTTTTTTGAATACTTGTTCCAAATCCATCACTCCTTATTCCACCTTAGTGCATTCTATTCCCGGCGGGACAAGTTTATGCCTGTTTTTTCCGGAACATGGTAAAGCCGAATACGATGACCCCAAAGCCAAGAAACCCGGTAAACAGACCGGCTCCCAGCTTTGCGCCCAGCCACAGCCCCAGCCCAAAGGCAATAGCTGCCCATGCAAAAAGCTGATTCCTTCTGCACATAAAAACACCCCCACATACAGCGTATGTGGGGGTGCGGGAAATATTAACCGCTCTGGGCTTCCACGCAGGCCTGCAGCACCTTGGAAATGATGGGTACGCATACATCCTGCCCGTAGCCTCCGTCCTCTACCGCAACGATAAAGGCCCAGGGATAGTTTTCGTCGGCAACGAAGCCGGCAAACATGGCGTTGGGCTTTTTCCCTCCGCCTACCTCGGCAGTGCCGGTTTTGGCGCAGACCGGCAGAGAGCCGAAGTTCTCCGCGCCATACTTGTATTCTACCGCATAGCCCATATATTCCCGCAGGGCGGTGGCAGTGGCAACGGAAAGCACCCTTTGATTCAGCTGCGGCTCTGCCTCGTAGGTATTGCGGCCGCCGGAGCGCACACTTGCCACGATATGGGGCATTGCGCCCCGTCCGCCGCCGGCTATTGCTCCCATGAAGGAAAGAAAGGCGCAGGGGTTCACCTGATCGGTATACTGGCCGATGGCAGCCCAAGCCAGGGAGACACCGTAGGCATCGGTCACATCGAAATGGCCGGCGGCGGTGGTAATGCCGTCGAATTGCAGGCTGCCGGCCACGCCGAATTTCTCGGCATATTTCTGCAGGGTGTCCCTTCCCAAAAGCTGGGCAAGCTGGGCAAAAGCGCAGTTGCAGGAATTGGCAAAGGCCTTTTTCAGGCTCTGGTCGCCATGCTTATGCTCGCAGGTCACCTTGCTTCCGGCGATCTCCATTTCGCCGCTGCAGGGAAATTCCATTCCCTCCACATCGGCAATCGTTTCCAGCGCAGCCGCAAGGGTCACGATTTTGAAGATGGAGCCGGGGATATACACCGATTGGGTAAACCGGTTCACATACACGCCGTTGTATTTTCCGGTCTGGTCGGCGGCAATGTCCGGCACATTCTCCGGGTCAAATACCGGGGTAGACAGGGCGCAGAGGATCTCGCCGGTTTTGTAGTTATACACCGCCACCGTGCCATGGCGGCTGCCCATAGCCTTCAGCGCAGCCTCCTGCACCGAGGCAATCAGGGTCAGGGTCATCTGGGCAGGCTCGTCGGTATGGCCGTATACGCCGCCCCAAACGCTGTAGCCCAGCATTTCATCGGCATAGGCGCTGAGGGCAGGAACAAGAATATTCCCCGCCCGGTCACCGGTCCAATGGAGCATGGCTTTCCGCAGGTCTGCCGAGGCAGCGTAGCTGCGGCCGCCGGAAAGATCCAGCAGCCGGGTGCCGGTCCGGTCGGTCACTGTGCCGCCGGACAGCTTTCCCCCGGAATACACATGGGGCGAACCGGTAAACATGACCCAGTCCTCTGCCCGTGTGGCGTATTCCACAAAGAAGAACACCATGCCTGCCGCAAGCGCCAGCACCAGCACCATGGCAATCAGGCCGCGGCTTGCAACTCTATGCATCCGATCCCCTCCTTCGCTTCAGAAGCGGCACAGCGAAGCTGGCGTTCTGCCGGGTGTCCGCCGCCTTCACAAAGGCCAGCAAGCCCCATGCGCAGATCATGCTGGAGCCGCCGTTGGAAAGGAACGGAAAGGTCACACCGGTCAGGGGCAGAACATCCACCGTACCCAACACATTGAGCATGGCCTGCAGCAGCAGAATGCTCACCGCCGTACAGCCGCCAATGGCGTAGAAGCTGCTGCGCTCCACCGGCGCAGAGCGCACCGCAAAGATACCCAGCACCAGAATGCAGATCACCGGCATGGATGCCATGATCAGCCCCCACTCTTCGCAGAGGGTGGCAAACACCACATCCGAATCCGCCGCAAATACATTTTTCATCCAGCCCTGCCCGGCGCCCAGGCCCAAAAGGCCGCCGGATGCAATGCACATCAGCGCCCGGGTCTGCTGGTAGCCGCTGGTAAGGGGGTATTCCCACACATGGCGCCATGCGGCAAACCGCTTCAGGGCGTGGGGTGCGATCTTCAGCGCCACAACACCGGCAAAGCCCAGCGAGGCGCAGGCCAGCGTGATGGTTCCCACGCTGCCGGAGCGCATATAGGCGATTACAAGAAAAGCGCAGAAGAAGATCAGCGCCGTGCCAAAATCGTTCATCAGCGCCAGCAGGCCGCAGATCACGGCGGAATAGGCGATGAAGAGAATCAGATTCCGCTTTCGCATCAGCCGGTCCATGGTAGATGCGCCGGCATACACGAAGCACACCTTGCTCAGCTCCGAAGGCTGGATAGACATGCCGTTAATAATGATCCAGTTCTTGGCGCCGTAGTACTCTTTGCCGAAGATCAGCGTGATCACCAGAAAACCGATGCCTGCAGCGGTGGCAAGATAGCGGAATTTCTTCGCCCGGTCCAGATCTCGCAGCGACCAGCCTACCAGCAGAAAAACAGCCAGCCCCAGCACCATAGAAATCAGCTGCTTCCTGGTTTCCTGCGGCGCAACAGCGGAAATGGCCGCCATGCCCATGGTGCAAAGGAAAAATGAAAGGGTCTCCACCTCATAGGCGGTTCTGCGAATGGAGAAATAAAACAAAAGCAGCAGCCACTGGCAAACAAAAATGCCGCCGAAGCCCATCAGAACATTTCCCGCCGTCTGCTGCGTTCCCGTCAGCACATAGCCCAGGCAGCACAGCAGCTGGATCACCGAAAGCAGCAGCAAATTGGCAAGGCTGTCGGAAACGCCGGAAGCCTTGGTACGCAGCTTGGCCATGTGGATCTCCTGCTTCCGGGAGATAGGCTCAAGGGTCATGTTCATGCCGCCAATGGTGATCACATCCCCCGGCTGCAGCGCCCGAATGGTGATCTTCTCACCGTTGACCAGCACACCGGATTTGGAATTGGCATCGCTGACCGACCAGCTTCCGTCATCATAGCGGGTAAATACCGCGTGGTTTCGGGAAACGGTGGATAAATTGATCACCACATCGCTGCGGCGGCTTCTGCCCACAACATTTTCCCAATGGCTCAGGGGCATTTTCTTCCCCTTATCGGGGCAAAGCCAGCCCCAGATCTCCGGCTCCCGGCGGAACGACAGCAAAGACCGGGCGCACCGCAGCACCAGAAAAGCCGTAAGTACCGGCATCGCCCAGCGAACTACCGCCAGATACAACGCCACATGCTCCGCATCCACTTGGGAGAAATAGGTTACCACTCGGTCCATACTGTCACCTCCTTGTTAAAAGTTCTTGAGTATTTCGATTTCTTTTTGATAGCCCGGCAGCTCGTTGGGGGTTTCCAGGATCATAGGCTTGTCCGAAAGCTGGGGGTGGGTCACGATCCGCCGGAAGGTATCCAGCCCCAGAGAGCCTTTGCCGATGCATTCATGGCGGTCTTTATGGCTGGCAAAGGGATTTTTGGAATCATTCAGGTGCAGCGCCTTCAGCCGGGAAAGGCCGATGACGCGGTCAAACTCCTGCAAAACGCCGTCGAGATCCGTTACGATATCGTAGCCCCCGTCATATACATGGCAGGTATCGAGGCACACGCCCAGGCTGCTGTCGCCCACCGCATCGAGGATCATTTTCAGTTCCTCAAAACAGCCGCCCAGCTCGCTGCCCTTTCCCGCCATGGTTTCCAGCAGCACCGTAACGGGATACTGGTTGGCAAGGGCCTGCCGCAGAGCCTTTGCCACCTGCTCTACGCCCTTCTCCACCCCCTGCCCCACATGGCTGCCGGGGTGAAAATTATAAAAATTGCCGGGCAGCGCCGCCATACGCCGCAGGTCATCGCAAAGCACCGAGGCGGCAAATTCCCTTGCCTCCGGGTCGGCGGTGCATAGGTTCATGGTATACGCGCCGTGGGCAACCAGCGGGCCAAAACCGAACTCATGCAGCGCAGCCACGGCGGCGGCGCAATCGGCAGGGTCTTCCGGCTTCGCCCGGCTCCCCCGGGGATTTCTTGTGAAAAAGGCAAAGGTGTCGGCGCCGATGGTTCGGGCAGTACGCACCATGGCGAGATTCCCCTCCGCCGCCGACAAATGGCATCCAATGTAAGGCATTGCACTCACTCCTTGGAAGTAAGATACCACATTCCCCGCAAAAAATCAATTTTATCGTTTTACAATCCGCTTCTTTATGCTATAATAAGAAAAAATTTCCTTCCCAAGGAGGGGTGGGCCATGCCGAAGTCCGATAATCAAAAGCTGAAGATCCTCTACATTCTCGATTATCTGCAAAGAAACTCTCACGAGAATCATCTCGTGAGAGCCTCTGAACTGATCGCCATGCTGGCCAATCAATACGATATCAAATGCGACAGAAAAACGGTGTATTCCGATATTGCCGCTTTGCAGGACTACGGCGTGGACATCGTTTCCGTTCCCGGCAAATTCGGCGGCTACTATGTAGCCTCCCGCAATTTTGAGCTGCCGGAGCTGAAGCTGCTGATTGACGCGGTGCAGTCCAGCCGGTATCTTACGGAACGCAAATCCCGGGAGCTGATCCGCAAGCTCTGCCAGCAGTGCAACGAGCAGGATGCCAAGCTTCTTACCCGTACGGTTTTCGTATCCGGGCGGGTCAAAACCATGAACGAGTCCATCTATTATAATGTCGACGCCATTCAGGAAGCCATTGCCCAGAACAAGAAGATCACCTTCCGCTACTTCGACTGGGACTTCGGCGGCAAGCGCCGCTACCGGGAAAAGCCCTATCTCGCCAGCCCCTACGGCCTTTGTCAGGACAACGAAAACTGCTACCTGCTGGCCCTGAGCCAGCGCCACGGCATCACCTCCTACCGGGTAGACCGGATGCACGATATCCGCCTTTCCGACGAGACCCGGGACCCCTGCCCGGAGCTGACGGGCAAGGCCCTCTCCGACCATGCCCAGCAGCTGTTTCAGATGTTCTCCGGCGATACCATCGATGTAAAGATGCGCTTTCATAACAGCCTGCTCAATGTGGTGATCGACCGCTTCGGCAAAGAAACCATGCTGATTCCCGACGGGCCGGAGCATTTCAACTTCACCGTAAAAGTGGCGGTATCGCCCATGTTCCTCAGCTGGGTCATCGGCTTCGGCGCAAAGGCAAAGATCCTCTATCCCCAGTCCGTGGCAGAGCAGTGCGCCGAGCTTTGCCGGGAGGCGCTGGAGCAGTATTAACCCAGCGAAAACGAGCCGGTGATGCCGGCAACGGTCTTCTCGAGTCTTGCAGCCAGCTCTGCTTCCGTCAGAACCGTCAGCGTATAGTGATAAGCGCCGTCGTCCAGGATCACGCCCCGGGCGATCCGGTCTCCCCCCTCTCCGGCGCAGCTCCAAACCAGATCGTAGCGGACATAGCCGGTCTGCTGGGTGCGGATCATCTGCAGATCATCGGCAGCATAGCCGCTGACGGATCGAACGGTCGCCTCCAGATCCCCCGCCGAAAGGGTCTGCAGGGCAATGCTGTAGCCATCGCATACATATACCCCCGCCGAATCCGTCACGCTGACCGGCTTTGACACATCCTCCGGCAAGGTCAGGCTGATCTTCTTTGGCTGGACAGCTACCGGCGTATAGGTATCGGACAGGGTCTCAAATTCTTCGGGGGCGGCGCAGCCGCAAAGCGCCAGAACCAACAGCAATACACAAAATCGTTTCACAAGAATCCCTCCAAAGGAAGTGTTTTTACATGGGCCTGAAAATTCTGCTCGTCTATCTTGTTATAGTCAATGCGCTGGGTCTGCTGCTTATGCTTGTGGACAAGTACAAAGCGAAAAAGCAGCTCTGGCGCATCCCCGAAGCTACCCTGATGGGCGTTGCCGCCATCGGCGGCAGTATCGGCAGCCTAATGGGTATGCGGCTGTTCCGCCATAAAACCAAGCACCCCAAGTTCTACATCGGCATTCCCGTAATTCTGGCGCTGCAGATTCTGGTGGCTCTGTTTCTCTATAATAAATTGGCATAAGAAAACCCGACCCGAGATCTCGATCCTGGGTCGGGTAATTTATTTCGGCACAGATATGCCAAAGGCTCCGTTGTGTAAAGGGAGCCTTTCCTTTTGCCAACTAATTATTTTTCAAGAATAAAGTGCCACTTCTTTCCTATTTCTGCGGGCATCATTTTACCGAGAGTTTCGCCATCACGAACAAGTTCTCTTTTGCCAAAATGGAAGAAGAAAAACTCTCCGACGTCATTATTATATCCAAGCTGAAACTCAAGTTCCCCTTTGAAATAAGGAAATACCGGTTTTAATCTTTCGTCGATTGCCCACACAAAAGCCGAATCACGATGGGAAATGCAATTGATTATCCAGTCCTCTTTTTCCGCAAACCACATCCAAAAAGACCTAGCCGCATCTTCATTCATGATTTTTTTAGCAAATAGAGAAAACATATTATATCCTCCCTAACAAATTCCAGTTAATTAAACTCCACCATAAAAATTTTATTCTACAATTCTCCACTTCATGGATTTAGCAAAAGCATACGAGCCCTTCTTTACTTCTTCCATGTTGATATACACATCGTCGGACCAAATAATCCAATTATGGTCATCAAGCACAATGCTGGCATCAATAATATCCCGAATATCCCGTTGGTTGTCCTTTATCTGCCACTCTAACAGATTTTCAAATTCCATTTCCACAATGGTGTCCAACATACTTGTGACAAGAATTTGAAGAATCAACTTTGTTTGCTCGGGGCTAAAATAATGTGCATTCCCTACTCTGGATATACCCTTATTCGCATATTGGACTCCAATGATATACCCATCATGCAACGCGTTCGTTTTTTCACGAAAAAACTTTATATCTTCGCTTGATTTTATTGAGTAAAACATGACTCTGCCTCCCTCGTCAAATTTGAGTTGATCAGCTGGATTCCAACGGAACTGGTGATATTTCGTCCGGTTTTTCTTTATAGCGTTTGAATGATCGCCTCGGCGCATTGCATTCCGTCCAGCGCTGCCGACATAATGCCGCCGGCGTAGCCCGCGCCCTCTCCGCAGGGGTAAAGGCCCTTGATTGCCGATTGCCGGTCCTCTCCCCGCAGAATCCGCACCGGCGAGGAGCTTCGGGTCTCCGGCGCGGTAAGCACCGCATCGGCAGAGGAAAAGCCGGTCAGATTTTCTTCCAGCTGGGGCAGCGCCGCCTTCAGCGCATCGGTCAAGACCCGGGGCAGCACCCGGTTCAGATCGCACCAGGTCACACCCGGCCGATAAGTTGGAATGACTTCTCCCGGCCCGGCAGAGGGCCGGTCCGCCAGAAAATCGCCCACAAGCTGGGCAGGGGCCCGGTAGCCTTCACCGGCAGCAAAGGCCGCCTGCTCGATGGATCTTTGCCAGTACATGCCCGCAAGAGGGCTGTCGCCTGCAAAATCTCCCGGCCCAACGCTGACCAGCAGCGCCGCGTTGGCATTCTCGCCGTCACGGCCGGAATAGCTCATGCCGTTGGTAACTACGCCCCCCTCTTCCGAGGCCGCCGCCACCACATAGCCGCCGGGACACATGCAGAAGCTGTACACTGTCCGATCCGGCAGATGGCACACCAGCTTGTAATCCGCCGGCGGGAGAGCCGGGTCTTCCTTTCCGTACTGGGAAAGATCTACCATGGTCTGCTTATGCTCGATCCGCACACCCATGGCAAAAGGCTTTGCCTCCATGGGAATGCCGATGCTGTGGAGCATTTCAAAGGTATCCCGGGCGCTGTGGCCAATGGCTAAAATCACCCGGTCGCAGGGAATCTCCCCGGCATCGGTCTGCACGCCGGTAATCTCTCCGCCTGTGATCTTCAGCCCCGTAACCTGGGTATTAAAACGCACCTCGCCGCCGAGGCGGATGATCTCCTTACGCAGATTCTGCACCACCGTCAGCAAAACATCGGTTCCTACATGGGGCTTGGCATCAAAAAGAATGTTCTCCTCCGCGCCAAATTTTACCAGCTGATCCAGTACCCAGCCGATACGGGCGTTGTGAACGCCGGTGTTCAGCTTACCGTCGGAGAAAGTTCCCGCGCCGCCCTCGCCGAACTGCACATTGGTTTTGGTGTCCAGCCGCCCGGTGGCAAAGAATTCCCTCACCTTTTCGTGGCGGGTAGCAGCATCCTCGCCCCGCTCCAGAACAAGGGGCTTCAGGCCCGCTTTCGCCAGCACCAGCGCGGCGAACATACCCGCCGGGCCGAAGCCTACCACCACCGGCCGCTGCTGCGGCAGGCTGGCTGCCTTGGGTAGCTTGTAGTAGTTCGCCGGGGCAATGGATGCCCGCTTGCTTCCGCATTGCCGCAGAATGCGGTTTTCGTTGCCGCTGACCGCCACATCCACCGTGTATACGATCTTCACATCCGGCTTTTTCCGGGCATCCACAGACCGGCGGACAATGGTGCAGCGCAGAATTTTGGAATTGGATATTTTCAGCAGCCGGGCCGCCTCATAGGGCAGCTGATGCACGCTGTGCTCCGGCGGCAGGGCAATTTCCCGAATTCGAATCATGTAGTTTCCTTTCCTGCGTGCAGACCGGCACAGCGGCCGGAGCTCCACGCCCATTGCAAATTATAGCCGCCGCAGTCGCCGTCGATATCCAGCACCTCGCCGCAGGCATAAAGCCCCGGCACAAGGCGGCTTTCCATGGTTTGGGGGTCAAAGTCCCCGGTGCGGACACCGCCGGCGGTGACCTGTGCGCTGTCCATGCCCAGCGGCTCGGTAACGGAAAGACGGAAGTCCTTCACTACATCGCACACCGCTTCCAGCTCCTGCTCCGTCAGTTCCGCCAGAGTCCGGCTCATACGAAGACCAGCGGCCTTGAGCAGCACCTTGCCCAGCCGGTTGTGGAGAATTCCCGTAAGCAGTTCCTCGGCGGGGAGGGTCTTTCGTCTGCTGCCCAGAAGACAAAGCAGTTCATTCTTCTCCATCTGGGGCAGAAAATCCAGCCGGCAGATCCATTCTCCGCTGCCTACACATACATCCCGGGAAATTTCGAAGATCACCGGGCCCGACAGACCATACTCCGTAAACTGGATCTCGCCGGCGCTTTGGCTGTGGAGCGCCTCGTCATGATAGATGGCAGCGGCGCAGTTTGCCCGCACGCCCTTCAGGGCGGAAATGCCGCTCCAGCCGGTACGCACCTGCACCAGCGCAGGCCGCAGCCGGGTGCTGCGATGCCCCAGCTTGCCCAGCAGCTTGTAGCCCGCCATGGTGCCGCCCAGCTTCGTGCCGGCAAGGCCGCCGCAGGCAACGATCAGTTTCTCGCAATCATAGCTGCCAAGCTGGGTCTCTACGGAAAATGCGCCGCCCTTGCGGCGAATGGCTGTTACCTCGCAGCCGGTGAGAACCTGAATATTCTCCTTTTCCAGCGCAAACCGCAGCACATCCACAACGGAATTCGCCTGATCGGAATAGGGGTACACCCGGCCCGATTCCTCCGCAACCGTAAGAAGCCCCAGCCCCGCAAACCATTTCCGGGCAGCCTCCGGCCCAAAGCATTCAATGGCAGCTTCCGCAAATCCCGGCGCATCGCCGTGATAGCCGCCCTTGCCGGCATGCAGATTGGTCAGATTGCAGCGGCCGTTTCCCGTAGCAAGCAGTTTTCGCCCCAAACGGGCCTGCCGCTCAAAGAGCAGCACCTGCGCCGCGGGATTCTCCGCGGCAGCCAACGCTGCCGCCATACCGGCTGCGCCGCCGCCGATGATACCGATTACCATAGCATTCCCCCACTTTCTTAGTACCATTATACCGCATAACCTGCCGCTGCACAAGAAAAACTTCCCTTGCAATCGGCAAAAGCTGTGGTATAATACACTCGGTGATACCATGAAGCGAGAAAATATCGAAAAAATTGCCCATAATCCCGAGGATCGGCTGCTGCTTGCCAAGCTGTTCGATAAGATCAGCGCCGGTGTTCGCCGGGACATTCCCGCCAGCACCTGCTTTTTATCTCCCCGGGAGCAGGAGATGGCCCGCTTTCTCTTTGGCGATCTGCCGGGGCTGCAGTACTTTGGCGGCTACCCGGATGCTGAACGAAAAATGCTGGTGTATCTTCCGGAGTATCTGGAAGAAAACTATCTTCTGGAAGAGGGTTCTCCCCTTGTGTGCCTGCGGGCAGAGTTTTACGAGGGCAACAGCCCCTCTCACCGGGATTTTCTCGGCGCGCTGATGGGCGCGGGCGTTGCCCGGGAAGCCATTGGCGACATCTGCGTAGATTCCGGCAGCTGCGACTTTTTTGTAACGGAAGAGATCGCCCCCTATTTGCTGCAGAACCTCACCGGCGCGGGAAGAACCAAGCTGCGGCTATCGGCTGTACCTCTGGATCAGGTAAAGGTTCCCGAGCCTCAGGTGAAAGAAATTCGGGATACGCTGGCCTCTTTACGGCTGGACAGCGTGATCAGCTCCGGTTTTCGGATCGGACGAAGCCTCGCCGCCCAGTATGTGGCAGCAGGCAAAGCCGCCATCGACGGTCTGCCCTGCGAAAAACCGGATAAGCCGGTTGCTGAGGGCGTAAAAATATCGGTTCGTGGATTGGGAAAGATCCGGCTTCATGCCGTAAACGGCCAGACCAAAAAGGGCCGCATATCCGTAACCATCCACCGCTATGTATAAAGGAGCAACCCCATGAACATGAACGAAGTCATCGCCAGAATCAACGAGCTGGCCAAAAAAGCAAAGGAATCCAGCCTGAACGAAGAGGAGCTGGCAGAGCGTGACCGGCTGCGCCGGATCTACATCGACTCAGTCAAGGCCAACCTCACCGGCCAGCTGGAAAACACCTATATCGTCCGCCCCGACGGCACTAAGACCAAAATCCAGAAGAAAAAGTAACCCATCAATTCTTCGCCCATGTATCCCATAATTTAACTTGACAAACTATGCGGCATGTGCTAGAATACTTTGGCGAACAGTTGAATATCTTCTGTTGATTCGGAGTGATACCCAAGAGGCCGAAGGGGCTCCCCTGCTAAGGGAGTAGGCGTCCAAAAAGCGCGCGAGGGTTCAAATCCCTCTCACTCCGCCAAAAGAAAATCCCGGTATTTGTTTTGAATACCGGGATTTTTCCTACTTTCAGGTGTTTGCATGCAAACTCCAAACTTTTCGCAGAATTAAATTGCAACCGCTTTGACACCATTGTGTCTAAATCAACCTCTGCAAAGCATAAAAATGGCAACAAAATGGCAATGACAATTTTACCATCAGCATGAATCGATAAAAAATCCGCACCGGTTTCCCGGTGCGGATTTCCTTTTTCTCACTCCCCGCTCAGCTGCCGCCGCAGCTCTTCCGCAAAGGAACTCGAGCTGCCGCCGCCAGCAGCCTGATCCTTCGCCGCCTGCTTGGCATCAAGGGCCTGCTGTCCTGCGGTCCGGCTGTACGGATTATTCTTCGCGCTGGAGGATCCGGTCACCAGCTGCCACAGCGCAGCCTTCTGATCCAGGGTAAGGTCCTGCATAGTAGCATCGATTGCAGCCTTTACCTCGGCCTGCTTATAAGCGCCGTTGCCGTCGGCGTCAAAAGCCGGCAGCGCATCGTAGATCCCCACATAATCCCGGGGCGCAACGCCCATGCCGTGGGCAACCTCCACGCCGATCATCTGGGAATCCGTCATAACCATCGACAGCGCCGTCAGCTGATCCTCAACATCCTCGGAGAACTCCACGCAGATCTTCCACCGGGACACCTTGTCGGGATCTCCGGCCTCCAGCGCAGCCGCAAAGTCCAGCGCCAAGTCTTCATCCATGCCTGCATCGGTCAAATCCAGAACATCCTCCGGATCCACGCCATCCAGCCGCATTTCCAGATACTGGTCTACGCTCACGCCGGCCTTCAGCAGTTCCTGGAACTTCGCATACTGCGACGGGTTGCCGCTCTCTGTAGTCATATCGGTGCCTATGATCGTACCGACAACGGCAGCCTTCGCCTTGTCATCGGCGTCCATGGCGAGCAGCGCTTCATACTTCTGAGCATTTTTCAGCCCCGTCGTAGACACCCGCCACTCCACGCATTCCGCTATACTCAAGCCACCCGCTGCCAGCGCATCGATGGTGTCCGCCGCCGTGGTCTGCTCGTAGGTATCGAAGAGCGCAGACTTTGCCCGTTCCTTTGCGTAGTCGTACAGCGCGCCCAGCAACTTCGCCTTGGTCTCTTCGTCCGCCGCCGCGAAGCCATCAGAGGCAATCAGCCCCTCCAGAGCATCGTTGACAACGCCGGTCCACACCGTCCCGTAGGCCTGCTGCTGATAAGCATTCAGCGCCTGCGTATCGCCATCGATGCTCACGCTGGAAGGCACATCTCCGGGTACTGCAGCCTTATAGCCTGCCGTGTAGAGCTGCGCCAGAGTAGCAGCTGCATTCTCCGGCACTTCGATTCCGCGCCGGGTCAGCAGCCGCTCTACCCGGCTCACAAGCCGCTCGCCATCAAGGCCGGAGAGATCGCTCTTGCCGATCTTGTCCATCAGATCGTCATAAGCATCCCCCAGCTCCGGGCTGCACCACTTTACAGCCCCCAGCAGATATGCCTCGACATTGCTCACGGGAATGCCTGCGCCGTACATCGCTACCGTTTCCGCCAGTTCCTTTGCGTGGCCCAGCAGCTGCCATGCATTGTCCTTCAGGTACTTGCCGAAATCGCCGCCGTTTCTGACAACCTCAGCGCCGCCGGAGATCATCTCCCGAAGGCCTCCGCCGGCAATCACCACCGCATCGATCGCATCGTTCACCTGCTCCATACCGGGAACTTCGATATCGTATCGATTCTCACCCAAGAAAACAGCCCCGAGTATTTCGCAAAGCTCCTCGCCGAAGGTCACCGTGCCGGCCATAGATGCCACCATGTTTCCGGCCATCTCGCCCATCACGCTTCCCGCCGTCAGATCATCCTCATCATCCCGGTAGTACTTGCCCTTGTTCTTCCACATGGCCATGAGGAAGCTGATGCTTTCCGACCACATAGCATTCAGCAGCAGCCCAAGGAATGCCGCGCCAACGGCACCGGTGGCAGCCTTTAGCAGCTTTTCATCCGCGCCGGTGCGCTTGTAGTACTGTGCCTCGCCGATCTTCTGCCGCAGGGCGTTGTAGGTCTGGGCGGCGTCGCTGCGGAACATGGTGAAGGCTTTCGCCACCGGGTTCTTGCTTTTCCGCAGGCTGCTCTGGTGGATCTCGTCCGACACACTCTGGCTGCGGGATACCGCGTTTTCAAACTCCTCAGCGACCTTCTTGTAGAAGGGACTCTCGCCCTGATCCACGGCAGCCTGGCTGCCTACTTCCAGCTCCGGATGTTCCTTGCGTACCTTATTCTCCGCCCAGGGCCACAGCACGCTGGCAGCCCAGCCGTCCATGGCAGTGATGGCGCCGCCGCCAAAGGTAAACCGCCAGAACTTGTTGGTCTGGGTCCAGTTGGGATTATCCTTCAGCTGCTTGGTCTCCAGCGATGAATAGCCCATGGTACGCCATGCCAGATCCTTGGTGTACTTGCCGATTAGATCCCGGTCGATGCTGCGGATCTGGGCCAGCTTCGGTGCGTTGCCCGGTCCCAGATATACCGAAGCCAGCGGGATGCTGCCCAGCTGCTTCAGCACAATGCTGGGGTTGGCGCCGAAGATGGCGGTGATATAGTTGTTCAAAAGCTTTCCCGCCCCGCCACTGATAACATCCGTCTTCGCAAGATCGCCGCCCTGCAGCGTTTCAATCAGGTCCGTAATGTACCGCTTGCCCTCTTCGCCCCATTTATGAGTGATCACATCGGCGGTGCTGTTGCTTTCCGTGCGCCAGTTCATCAGCGTAGTCCAGTTTCTGGTAGGGATTGCCATACCCACGAACCGTGCCGTCTTGTCCACATTCTTCTCGAAGGCATCCAGGGCGCTGATGTTGTAGCTGGGGTTGACGGCGTGCTTTCTTTCCTTCAGATTTCCCACGCCCTCGGCGGTCACATCGAACACACCGAACTCCGACTTGGTGTAGTTGCTGTTGGTGTATATCGGAGCGTAGAAGCTGCCCATGGCCTTGTCGTAGCCGTAAAGAATATTGGAAACCCGGTTGATCTCGCCGGTAGCAAAGGTGTTGTAGTATCGTTCCAGAACCGCAGCCAGAGCAAGCTCTTCCTCCGTCAGATCCGAAACGATCTGCTTCACCGTCTCCGGCGCCAGCTTGATGGTCGTACCGGCGCCGAAGGCCTCCTGCCGCTTGCCTTTGCTGTACAGTTCCTTGTCCGCAAAGGTGCGGCCGCCGGTCATGTGCCGCAGGTTGTCCTGGTTCTTGCTTTCGAGATACAGATGCACCTTCTGCGCCGGAGTCATGTACACCTTCACCGTATCGCCGAACACAGGCTTGTCGCCCATCCGCAGCTGCAGCAGCTGCGGCACTTCCAGTTCATACCAGATGGCGTCCTTGCCCTGACCGTCAGCGAGCTTCACCCAGTCCTCATGCTCCGCAAGGAACTGCTGCAGCATCTCCTGAGCCTTTACTTTGAAAGCCCGGACATCCCGCTCGCCCCGTTCCAGCTGCTTCGCCATAGAGTAGAAGGCGCCGTCAGGATTCCAGCCGCCCATTCGCTGCAGAACATTCATGGGAGTCAGCTGCTCCATGTTCAGGAACTTGTCCGTCCGCTTTCCGGTGTAGCCGCCGGGCGCGGACTCGATCTCCTGCTTGGCATCCGTGTAGACCTGTGCAAACAGCCGATGCATCTCGTCGTTGATCACATTGTTCCGGTTGTAGAACTCCGTTCTCAGGCCCACCGCCGCCTTGTAGAGATCCTGCAGGGCGCCGATGTCCATGTCACCGATCTTGTCGGCATCCAGCCGGGTGACGATCCGCTGCAGCTCCGCCGAGGGCATGAAGTTGGGATCGTTCTCCATGGCATCCTTGTACATCTGGGCAAGGTCCTTCCATGTCGCCCCATGCCGCTCGCTCCAGCGCATCTCGTTGGCAGCGGAAACCGCGTACAGGTCGATGTCGCCCAGTATTTCATCGAAGGCCGCCTTCAGATCTTCCGGCGCTTTACTGCGGTTGCGGCTCAGCCAGCGCAGCTGCTTCAGGGTCTTCTGCTGCAGCTCCTGCAGAGCCTTCCGGTCGCGCTGCCGCTTGGCCGCATCCTTTCTGGCCTGCCGCTCCTCCAGCCACCGCTTCTCTGCCTTGGCGGCCGCAAGCCGGGCCTTGGCGTCCAGAGCTTCCCGCTGCTTTGCCAGCTTTGTGCCGGTACGGTCCCGCAGCTCGATCTCCAGTTCCGCCTTCTCAGCAAAGGTCCGCAGCGCAATGTCCAGCTGCCGCTCCATGTGATCCAGGAACTCGTCCTCGCTGATCTCTTCCCGGCCCGCCAGCCGGGCGGTGTATTCCGGAAGGCTCAGCCGTTCACCCTTACCTTCCTCTGCCACGCTGACGATCCGGCGAAGGATGCTGGTCATATCCAGCTCTTCCTCGCTGAAGGCGCCGGGCAGCAGCGCTGCCAGCTCCATGTTCCACACATCGATGCCCACATCCGCGCGGTTATTGGTCAGATAGATGCCCAGGGCGAAAGCCCGCCGCCGGAAGCTGTTCCAATCGTCGCCCAGCTCGGCCCGAACCGATTCAGGAACATAGATCTTGCCCTTTCGCATATAGTCCCACACCGACTCCGCGCTTTCGTCTCCGGGCAGTACCATCACACCCTCTTCATACATCCGGTCGAAGAAGGCCTTCCGGTCCTCGTCGGTCAGGCTGCCCCGCCGCAGCAGGTAGTCCGCGTACCAGTCGATCAGGTTGCCGATCTCCGTCCGCCGCCCCGCCGGGATGGAGAACAGATTCAGCAGAGTCTTTCGCAGATCCTGCTTTGCCCGGATAGGGAGGCTCTCCTGCGGAGGCTTTGCGTCCTGCTTCGGCTTGCTTGCCTGCTTCGGCCTCCGGGAATTCCGGGCCTCCCCGCCCTGCTCCCCGGCAGCTTCCCCCGCCTCATCCACCGAGTACCGGAAGTCCGGAGATTTTGTGGGGGAGGCATTGTCCTGATTCTTGAACTGATCACTGGCAAAAGCCACATACACCGTTGCATTTTCATATCTGTCCTTTACGATGTATCCATCATATCCAAATTTTTCGCGGACAGCCCGCATCACAGCTTCGTTACCAGCTCCGCAGGTAGCCAGCTCAGCGAGGGCCTCAGCGTCACTATCGTTGTTCATGAACACATCAACGGCTTCGCTCAGAGCTTTGTTGTACCACGCTGTAGAGGGGTAACCGCGGCTGGTCGACGCAACATTCACAAGAACCTCGTCACCTGTAGGATCAACCGTTTTCAGAAGCTGCCGCATTTGCGCCCGGGTAATGGTCAGCGCATCATTGCTCAAGGGCTTCGCGATATTCAGGTAACCCTGAAGCAGCTGTCCACCTTCCCGCTCATAGCCCTGCGCCATGCTTTTACTGTCCGTGAAGTAGAAACCTCTCCCCTCTGCGCTGCCGTGGGAATTGATAAACTTATGCTGGAACTCCGTGAACTTCGCTCTGGATCCATGGTAAACCGGGAGCAGCCGGCCCTCCGCATCCCGTACCACACTGTCCCGGAAATAGTCTTGCTGCTCTGCCGTCAGCGGATTGCCCAGACTGTCAGCACCGTCTACCGAGAACTTCGTATTTCCACCCGCCGCCGACACGGCAAGCTCCGCCCTTCGAGGTTCTCTTGTATCGCCCCCCGAAAATATTTCGCTATTGACAGAGTCAGGATTTTGTGATACTCTTTCCTCGAGAGAAGTTTCCCCGATTTCAGCGCCGCCTTTGGCGGAAGAGCTACTTATTTTGGGGAAACTTCCCTCTTTTATTTTCCCAATATTATACGGCACTGAACCCTTGTCGCCCACCGCAATCGACAAGATCAACTTGTAATACTTTCCATCAAAATCCAAAAAGAACACCGTTCTATATTCCCATCCAGAGCTAGCAAAAGACCCATGACGGCCTTCGTAATCCGGCTTAGTTACTCCTTTACCAGGAGAAGAAATCCGAACAAGTTCGTCCACATGAACCGCCGCGTTAGACTTCACATAAAAAAGCTCGTCATTCATGGTAGTGCCATAGCCAGTGTGATTGTCGCTCATTTTTCCAGCTGTCTCGGAAGTAATCATAAAGGTCCTTCCATCATCTGCGATTAAGGGAACATCCTGCCCACGCCGAATACGCCCATTAATATAGTCCTCTGCCTGCTCGCTCCAAGAATCAGGATCATTTCCAAAAATGACCTGTCTATCGGCGCGAACATATTTTTTTCCGTCAGGCAAGGTTACGATACTGAACCTCGTCCCCTCCGGCGGCCCGGTGGCCTCCTTCGTGCCGTTGGCTTGTTCCGGTCTCGCCGCCAGGCCCTTTTCATCCAGGAACCCGCGCACGGTGTCCGTGAACCGGTCCGCCCCGGCGCTGAAGGCATTCATGCCGGCGTAAGCATCCGCCAGAACCTCCTCCACTACAGCGTCCATCCGCTGCTGGAACTGCTCCGTGCTGTCCGCCCCGGCCACATCGATCACCTCACGCAGCGCGATGATGTACTTGTCCAGCACCTTGTCGAATTCCTCCCGGCTGAAGGTCTCCCGGATCCGCTGCAGCAGCTGCTCGTCCATATTTAGCCCATCAGCAAGAAGTCTTGTCTTCATGCCATGGTAGGCTTCGTGGTCTGCGATCTGCTCCGGCCCGTAGCCAAAGTGATCCGCCCGCACCAGAATGCCGTCCTCCGTGATCACGCCCCGGGCCAGGCCAACGCCGCCGGCAGCGTTCCGGAATTCGATAGCGCCCAGCACATAGCGGACCTTCTTTCCGGTCTGCTGGTAGATTTCTTCTGCCTTCGCTGTCAGCTCCGGCGTCCAGTGTTCCTCCGGCAGAACCTGCAGGCTGGCATTCGCCGTGCCTTCCGGCACACCCAGCGACAGGCTGCTTACCTTTTCTAGCCGTAGATCCTCCGCAAGATGGATTCTTTCAGCTGCCTTTCTTCGGGTGTCAGCTGCAGCCCGATTCCCCGGCGCTGCCGGTTCTGCTCTGCCTGCCACGCCTCCAGCTTCTCCTTCGGTACCCGCACCGTCAGTCCGTTGGCCGCTTCCATATACAGCGCCTGCTGCGATTCGTCCTGCAGTGTCGGAAGCTGCAGGCTGCCGTCCTGTTTGCTCATTGTTCGTAACTCCTTCCCCGGTATCCTCCAGCACCGGAAGCGTCAGCCCCGGCACTTCGTCCGCCTCGGCCTCGCTGCCGGAAGCCGCTTCTTTGTCAACCGCCTCAATGTTCGCCTGGTACTGCCGGGCCACATCCCGGGCGGTGATTTTTTTGCCCGCGTTCAGCTTTTCCTGCAGCTGCCGGGCGATCTGATAGGCATCGGAGTCCGGATCGCTCTGCAGTCCGGTTTCGATGAATGCCTGAACATCCTCGCCGCTCAGATCCAGATCCTCCAGCTCCCCCGCCAGCTTGCCGGTCTGGATGCTGTTGATGGCGGCGCCGCCGCTACCCATAATGCCGCCGGAGATCAATCCGCCCAGAAAATCCGCGCCCATGGTGGCAGCCTGATCCGCCAGAGCAAGGCCGAAGGCCTCCCCTTCCGTCTTGCCCTTAGCCATATAGTCATCAATGGCAGCCTGCCACTGGCTCTGGTCTTTGGCGATCAGGATGTCCGCCACAAGGTTGATCACATCGGAGCCCACTTCCTCCGAGCCTTCCGCCAGTGCGTTCTTCAAGATGTAGGGGATCGCGCCCTCCCGCAGCAGGCTGGGATTCAGCAGCGTGTCCAGGCTGACCTTTTCCGTCACCACTTCCGCCAGACCCGCAATGGTACCCAGCGCAAAAGCCTGTCCGTCGCTCAGCCCCCGGTCTTTTGCTGCAATGGTGGCATCCGCCGCCGCGCCGGTACCCATGATCGCCAGAGATACAGCCTGACTGCCTCCGCTCACCGCCGTGCTCAGCAGAAAGTCCGCCAGGCTCATGCCGGTCTGGTAGGCGAAGGAGCCAACCTTGCCCCATTTCCCGCTCCCGGCAATGGTGTTCGACACCTGCGCCCGGATAGCGGTGGGAATGTAAGAGAACTGGTTATACTTGGCATTCTCATCGATCCGCCCGTCATGCAGGTAGTCTGCAGCCTGACCGATATAGCTCAAGCCCCGCACCGGCGCCATGGCGATGGACTTCAGGCTCTGCAGCACCGGCTTTTCCCTGGCGGCCGCCGCTGCCCTTTCCTCGTCCTCCTTGCGCTGCCGGTAGTTCAGGTTCTTCGTCAGATACGCGATATACTCATAGGCAGCATCGGCGCCTTTCGTGGCGTAGAGGTAGTTGAAGATCGAGATCTCTTCATCCGTCATCTGCTCCAGATGTTCCCGGTCGCCGCCCATAATGGCGGTGTTATCCACCATGGCGTTCTGCCTTGCGCGAGAGATCGCAGTCGGATTCCGGTTGATGTAGTCGTAGGAAATATCGCCAAACCCGGTTTCGGTGTAGTAGGGCCCGTTCTGCATGTTCACGATCACCGGCTCCCGGCCGGTAGAAGTATCCCTGTAACCACTAAGCTGCGCGAAGTCCTCCATGCCCATCAGATCCGCATACCTATAGTACTCGCTCCAGTCCAGCTCTTCCTGGAGCAAAGCCTTCCGGTCCAGCAGCTGCTGCAGCTGTGCGCTCGCACTCGGCTGGGCCGCAGCAGGCGCGGCGCTGGTCGGAAGCGTAGTATCCTGCACGCCGGCAAGATATCCCGCCAGCTTTTCATACCAGGGCTTTTCGTCCTGCCGCTGGGAATAGGCATTCGCCCGGGCCGACCGGTCCAATTCCTCCTGCCGCGCGATCTCCTGCTCTACCTGATCCAATTCCGAGCGCACCGCCGCCCCATCGCGGATGGTGCTCTTCCAGTTGGAAAACTGCTGCCGCTGCTGCTGCATGTAGCTGTTGTAGCTGTCGATGGCCTGGGTGTAGCTGCCGTAGCTGCTCTGGAAGCCGGAGTAGGCGCTGTCATAGCCGTTCTGCGCCCGGGCCACTTTGTCAAGCAGCAGATACATTTGCTCCTGCGCCCGGGTGTACCGGTCCAGATCCGCCGCCGAGCCGGTCCGCTCGTAGGCTTCCTTCAGCGCCTGCATCTGCGGAGTCCACAAGCTCAGGGCTTCCTCCGCTTCTCCCAGCGAGGACTGAGCCTTTTCCAGCGCCTGAGCATTACGCATAGCAGCCTTCTCCGCGCTTGTCACCTGCTGGCTCAGGGCATCGGCATCCGCCCCCAGCTCCGGCCGCTTATAGTAGCCAGGGGAAGCGGCGCTGCCGGTGCTGCCTGCGTTTCCGGTGCTTCCGGTGCCGGAGCTCTGGCCGCCCAGCGCAGCCAGCAGCTCCTCTTCCGAAAGCAGCTTGTTATTCTTGGCCATTCCGCCCGACGGTGTCTTCGCCGGCGAAAGCCCGGATTTCTTTATGGGTGCTGCCATAGTCCTTCACCTCTTAGGCCTTTGTGTGCAGATCGTTATTGCTGTTGCTTTCCGGCAGTTTGGAAGGGGTTCGCCCACCAAAGGTAAAGCCAGCCGCGAGCAGCGCAGCCTGACCGTACAGCCCCACAAGGCTCTGCCAGTAAGTTTCGTTCGTAACCACCCCTTCGGGATAGCTGCTCTTCAGCCCATCCAGAATAGCCGAAGGGATCACGCTGTCCGTTTCGGTAGGCTCAGCCGCCGTCACATACTTTGCATAAGCATCCTCGGGGCTGAGGCCGCCGGCAGCCGCCTTGGTGGCAGGACCGTACCGGCCGTCAACATCCAGCCCGCCGATGGCCCGCTGCAGCTGCATCACCTTATCCTCGGTCAGGCTGCCGTTGTTAAATCCGGCAGGCCGGGGACTGCCGGTCACCGTACCGGCTCCCGTATTTGCGCCGGTACCCGTGCCGCCGGTGTTCAGGCCCAGCGCCTTTTCCACCTCCGGCGTGGCGTAGCCCAGCAGCTGATACAGCCGCAAGGCGTTTTCGAATTCCACCTGCTTCTGGTTCGTACCGGCGAGATACCGGTCATAGTCGATCTGGTCCTGAGCCTGATAATTCCCCAGCGCCGTCAGCTTCCGGTTGAAGTCGTCCAGGTACTGCTGATAGGCATTCTGCTGCATGGCAGGCAGCTGATCCGCCAGCTGCGCGGCATAGTAGTTGGCAGCCTGCTGCGCCGCCGTAACCGCGTAGCTGGACGGCGTGCCGCCGGTGGCAGCCGCCGCCTGCGCCAGGGCATTGGCGCTGGCGCGCTCCCCTTCTCTTGCGTAGGCCTTCCGGTAGGCGCTCCAGGCGGGGTCTTTCGCCGGGTCATACTGGAAAGAACCCTGCTGCGCCGTTTCCTTCAGCAGCCGGTCGATCTCGCTGCCGTAGCTGGAGGCATACTGCTGGGCGCCGTCCCCGGCGCTGTACACGCCGTAATTCTTCCGCAGCTGGTTGGCTGCCTCGGTTGCGATCAGCCGCTGCTCGGCGGTGGAGGCGGCAGAAATGTCCTTCATCAGCCCCACCATGGAAATGCCGAACTCCGGATTTTTCTGCGCCGCCTGCAGGTCGCTCTCCGTCAGCCGGTCCATCACACCGGCTTTGTTGGCTTCTGCCACGAAATCATCATAGGTATATAACATTGGTCGTTTCCTCCTGTTGATTCATCGGATCTCCGATCCGGAATAGGTCTCGCAAACCAGCGAATGCACCCGGCAGCCGCCGATGCCGGTCAGCTTCAGCCGGTAATGGTCCGCCCGCCGGGGGACTACCGGCAGATACACGCTGCGCTTGCCCCTTTCTGCAACAGCCAGCCCCACCGGCTGCCACACTCCGTCGCTGTCGTACTGGATACAAACCTGCACCTGGGCGCCTTCCTCCAGTTCCAGCCGCAGCTGCAGCTTGCTGATGCCCTTGTAGTTGGGATCCTGGAAGGTAAAGTCCGCGAACTCCGCGAACCATTCCACCGGGCCTTCCTCCCGGAAGCCCTCCGGCGGCTCGGTGTCGCCGCCCGTCAGCCAAAGGTCGCCGTTATCCTGCAGCATATAAAGCCACCCGTCGTGCTTTGTGAAATGGGTGATCCGGATATTGTCCTCGATGTGCCACATACCCCGCCGGGTGTCGTACACATACAGCCGCCACCGGCCGCTTTCATTCTGGGCGCTCAGATAGTAGCGCAGCCCATCCGAGCCGCCTACGCCGTTTCTCAGCTTAATGGTCCCGAAGGGCTCGTGGATATTCTGGGGGATGCCGCCGGTGTAAGCCACCACGCCGCTGCCGCTGAGGTAAAAGAGGATCTCTCCCGCAATGGCCAGCGAAGCGCTGCAGCCGCCGCGCACGCCCATGGTAGAGCTCTCCATGGCCTGGAAGTCCGAAGGCACAGAGCCGTAGATCTTATACAGCCCATCCTCTTTGAAGAAGGTGGGGTAGCCGCCGTAAAGGATGCCCCCGGTGAACACGCCCGCGGAGCCGGGCTCCCACGCCCAGCAGTCGCTTTCCAGCCCGTCCAGCACATTCCAGTTGAAGATATCCCCCGGCTTGCTGGCGCGGATCTCTGTGTCCGTGTAGCCCCACAGCCGGTTCTCGCACTGGAACACACCCTTCAGATCCGGAACGGTCCGCGCGATCCGCAGCGCACCTTCTTCCGCATAAGCCGCGCCGTCCTCGTCCAGAACGAAGCTGTTGTCATAGAAGAGCAGTTTCCCCTCCCGAATCTCCCGGATCACCAGCGTCAGGTTGTTGGCGCTGTGCCGGGTGCAGCCGCTGATGGTAACCGCATCGCCGGGACGAAAGAGCTCCGCAAAGTCGGTGTCCGCCGCCTCGATGCAGTTGGCAGCCGCCGGCTCGCCGTAGATCTCACCGTCGCAGAAGGTCAGCTGCTCCCCTTCCCAGATGGCCTCCATGCTGCCGAATTCCCCGGTCTCCACATGATACCAGCACTTGTCCGGCAGGATCACGATGTAAGGCCCCAGCGAAGCGAAGGTCTTCATGCCTTCCGTCACAAAGCCCTTCAGCTCGTCATTGTAGTAAAAGCAGGTGCCTTCCACCCGGCAAAGCCCCTCCCAGGCGAATACGCCGCCGGCCTGCCGGTCCAGTGTCCGGCACATTCTCCCCGGCCTTGTAGCCAGCAGCGGGTGCAGCTGCGCCGTCAGATTCTGCATATCCAGCAGCTGCCCGTCCGTGGCAGCCGGCGAGGCGTAAAGCCCCGCGAACTTCACCTGCTTCCGCTTGCCGATTCCGTCGGCATATTTCATATTAGGCAGTTTCATTCCGTGCCTCCTTCGATCAGAAATGTCAGTTCCTCCACTTTGGCGGTCAGTTCCCCAAGCTGCTCCTCGATATCGTCCAGCCGATCCTCCGCCGTCTGAATCTCCGTGTCCTGACTCATCACCCGCAGTTCCAGTTCATTCAGCCGCTCCTCCGCGTCCGCAGACCGCAGCTGCAGATCCTCCGTTGCCGCCTCCTGATCCAGCGCCCAGAGCTCCAGTGCATCCGTGCGCCGGCTCTCCTGATTGATCCGGCTGTAGATCAGCTGCACCTGCTTCTCCAGATTGGACTTCTGATCTGCCGTCATTTCATCCAGCGCTGCGCTGTTGAAGTTCTGCAGTGTCAGGTTCTGCAGAGAATAACGCAGGCCTTCCCGCAGCTGAAACAGGTAGCTGTGCAGTGCCTGAATTTGCTCCCGGGGCGATTCCTTCCCGGTAAAGCTGGGAAAATTGTTGTCGATCGCGAACCAGTTCGTAACCATAGTTCCTCCCTATCGCTGAAGCCGCCGGGCGGCAGAAGCCTCTCCCGGCGGCGTTTTCTTATTCCTGACCGCCGGTGTCCTGCGGGGTCTGATCGGCGGCAGCCTGCTCCTGCATGGCCTGCTGCACCTCGCTGCCGATGTTCTCCACCATGTTCAGGGTCGCGTCAAAGATAGCTACCAGCCACTTCGGCACCGGAGCGCCCAGCTTGATGGCGTTCTCCAAAATACTGCCCAGCTCTGTCACGATGTACCACGCCAGCACCAGCGGCGCCAGAAGGTCGGGCCACTGGATATTCAATACCGGGATATGGGGAACCATCACGCCGATGATAAAGTCCGCCGCGAATGCCAGCGCGATCACGATGATGCTGCCGGCCTTGTGCCATGCGCCGTCCCGGGAGATGGAGCTTTTCCATGTGCCGTTCTTCCGGGCTGCCCATGTGCCGGTGATCCAGTCGGCGGCCATCAGCAGCACCCACGCCAGCGCCATGATACCCTTCCAGCCCAGCAGCGCGCCCAGCGCGGCGAAGAATGCCGCCATGGCGCTCTTGATGTTAAAAAAGGTCTTTTCCATATATTCTCTCCTTGTTATGTCTTGATCAGATACTTCCGGTTCACCCAGCCGATTTTGCCCGACCGGGCCACCACCTTCAGCCAGCCGGCCTGCTCCTGGCCGAAGCAGCCCAGCTTGCTGCAGTTGGGCAGCGCCTCCAGCAGGTCATGACCTGCGCCGGGCCCCGTTCTAAGATTCAGGACACCGTCCGGCGACGCTACTTCGTAGATCCCCGCCGGGCTGTCCTCGAGCTTCACCAGCCCCGCCCGCCGGGCGATCACCCGCACGATGGCTTCGGCGCACCGGTCGGCGTATTCCTCGCTGAGGATAATGGGGACATCCGTTCTGCTGTCCATGAACCCCAGCTCCAGCAGCGCCGCCGGCATCTTGGCCAGCCGCAGCTCCTTCAGGTTTCTCTTCGCCAGCGGCGTTGCCCGGTTGCCCTTGAGCCCCGTGGCGCCGATCAGCTCGCTGTACAGATCCTGCTGCCACAGCTTCGCCGCTTCCTCCGCCGCCGGGTGGACATAGGCAACGATCCCGCCGCCCTTGCCTCCGAGAATTCCGGCGTTATGGTGCAGCGAGAGGTAGAAGTCTGCGCTAAAAGCATTGGCCGCCGCAGTCCTTGCCTCCAGCGAAACATCCTTTTCCCCGGTGGTGTCGTCCACCCGCAGCACCCGCACCCCTGCGTAACTATGCAGCAGCACTTCCACTTTGTCGGCGATCCGGTCGTTGAGCACCCATTCCCGGGTCTGGGCCGAATCCAGCGCCTTACTGCACCGCTTTCCCGCCGTGTTCCGCCCATGCCCGGCGGAAAGCGCTAAAAGGAATTCCTTCATAAGCCCTCCTTCTTACTGGGCTGTCATGCCGAACTCACAGCCCATGGGGTCGGCATTCAGCGCTTCGTTGATGGTTTCCACAATGCGGTGGGCGATATAAATATTGCCGGCCTTATTGAAATGGCAGTTGGTGATCTCGTTGTGCAGCTTGGGGTAAGCGGCGCTGGTCAGATTGGAAAAGTCAATGACCGTCAGTCCGTACTTTTCCGCAACCTTCCTGATCACCGTGTTGCTGATAGCTACATCGTCGTTGCTTGCGAAGATCGTGCCGATGGCGATAAAGCAGCTGGCGTTATCGGTTCGGATCTTCTGCACGATCCGGCACAGGTATCCGGTTTCCGTTTCGGCGAAATCCGCGTAGCTCTCGCCGTAGGGGGTCACATCGGTGTCCAGGGTGTCGGTAAAGCCGGCATTGGTTCCCAGCCAGATAATAAAGCTGTCATACTGCGTAAAATCGTAGTTTTCTGCCCGATTTTTCCACCATGTGCTGGCCTTTGCGCCATTCACGCCGGCGTTGGTCACCTCGGCATTCAGCATCCGGGAAAGCACCTGCGGGTAGTCCTGGGTGATCCCCACCTGCAGGTCGGTTCTGCCGGAGGCATAATATGCGCCGTTGGTCAGGCTGTCGCCGATACAAAGAACCTTTGTCAACGCGTAGGCGTAAGGCACCTGTCCCATCACCGCGCCGGCTTCCAGCTTGGCGATCTTGTCCGCCAGATCCTGCACATTCACCTCTACCGTAATGCTGCCATTGTCGCCGTCGGCCGGGTTAACCGTGTAGCGGATATAGCAGGCATTGGCGGGGATTTCAACGGCATAATCGACCCACCAAGGGCTGCCCGCTTCCGCATCGTAGCCGTCGACACCGGAAAGATACACCTTGTTTTCATCGTAGAAGGCGAAGCCTGCGAAATCCCGCATGTAGCAGCGGACGGTGCAGCTTCTGCCCTGATAGGCGCTGACATCCACATACTCCGATGCGCTCCAGGCTGTATAGGTGACTTCTCTGCCGTCCCTGCCGTAGATGTACTTTCCGGCGGTAAAATCCTGCGCCGTAAGGGTCACGGCAGCATTGCCGGAGGCTTCGTCCACCTTCTGCTGCAGTTCCTCCGCGCCAGCCTCCAGCCGGTCAAGCCTGTCCAGAAGATACTCGGTCTTCATCTTAACGGTAACGCTGCCGCTGTCGTTGTCAGCCGGGCGAACTGTATAGCGGATGTAGGCGGCGTTCTGGGGAATGACGGTGGCATAGTCCATCCACCAAGGGTCGGCGCTGCCGGCTGCAGAACCGTGGACGCCTTCGATATAGACCTTATTTTCATCGTAAAAGGCAAAGCCGGCGTAGTCCCGCATATAGCAGTGGATTACACAGTCCATTCCCCGATACCGGCTGATGTCGATATACTCCGAAGCATTCCACGAAGAAAAGGAAGTCTCGTTTCCGGTGCTGCCGTAGATGTACTTCCCCTCAACAAAAGCCTGTGCAGCGAGGATCACATCCGCGCCGCTGCGAAGCGATTCCAGCCACTCCGATTCCGTCCCATCAAAACCGTTTTGCAGGGCGATGCCGTAGGCGGTCATACCTGCCAGAGTCACCAGCCTGCCGTCGGAAAGCTCCACGATCAGAGTTCCCTCCGGGCCGATATCCAGGCTCTCGATGCTTACAACACCTTCCGCGATCGCCTTCTTCGCGTCGGCCAGCGCAGCCGCCGCCGCTTCCGCAGCATCGGTCGCCGCCACAGAGGATTCATCGGCCCGGTGGGCATCATTCTCGGCATTCTCCGCCGCCGCAGCAGCCGCCTCGCTGTACTGCTTCGCCTGCTCCAGCGTCAGGTTCACGACCTCGTCCCGAAGGTCCCCGATTTCCATCAGCACCTGCCAGGGCTGTTCCTCTTCTCCGGCAGCCGCCGCGTACCGCCACTGCAGCGCGCCGCTTTCGAACCGCAGCTGCACCTGCCGGCCCTTCAGACTTTCCAGCCATTCCTCCAGCGTGCCTTCAAAGCCCTGCTTCACCGCCAGTCCGTAGGCGGTGATATAGTAGGGCGGGTTTCTATACATTCCCATAGCCGCCTCCCGTGTAGTAGCCCTGCGCCGGTTCGTAGGTGGTGGCAAACCACCGCACGAAGGCGGAGTATCGGGCGTTGAACATCTCCATCGAATTCTGGTACTTGCTGTACTCGCCGTTGTGATAGTCGATCATGGCCATCAGGTAATGGTCGTAGAGATCGTTGTAGGGAAATTCCACCAACGGCTGGGCATTCAGCCCGGCAGGATAGCTGTAGCAAAAATGCTGCAGATCCCCCCCGCACATCAGCATCACTTCCGCCGCGATCTTGCCGTCCAGCTCCGCGATCCAGCCCAGCTTTACCTGCTGATCGAAGGCGTTGGGCTTCACCCGGTCCACCTGCTCGATGATTTGTAAAATTGTTTTCATAGTCCGATCCTTTCCAATTCAAACCACCGGCCGCCGAATCACCCCGTCATTGCGAGGCTTGCTCCGCAAGCCGTGGCAATCCGTTCCTCCCGTAGGGCGGCCGCTTGTGTCCCGCCGCTGCAGGAACCGCCCTCCCGGTGGCATTTCTCATTCAAAAAAAGCAGGGCGCGGGCGCATTGCCCACGCCCTGCCGCTATGTAGGGTCTTACAGCTTCAGCTGGGTCAGATCGGTGCCGCCTTCCACGCCGCCCAGGCAGGCGAAGCGGAAGTCATTGAAGCAGGCGTTGAAACGGGCCCGGCCCTTCCAGACATTGGCATCGTTGCCGGCCTTCTCCGAGGTTACGGTCAGAGCAACCCGGTCGTTCCAGATCGCACCGTTGCATTCCTCGTTGTAGTCGTCGTCCATCAGCATCCAGGGCTCGCTGCCGGCGGTGATGTACTGGTTCAGGTAGTTCCAGATCTTCACCTTCCAGCGGCCGAACTGGAAGTTAAAGCCGTTGTTGGCGGTATCGGGATCCCGATCCGCGCCGATAGCGGCAAACACCTTTCTCTTCAGAGAAGGGATGTTGGCGATGGCGATGGTGGTGGGGGCTACGCCCAGCAGCTCGTCGTTGTCGCCCTTCAGCTGCTGCATGGCAGCTTCTGCCCGGTCCAGGGCATCCACGCTGAAGGCGTTGGAGAAAAGGTTCGACTGCACCGCGCCGCTGACCTTGGGCTTATGATCGACAGCGAACAGAGGCTTGCCGTCAGCGCCGGTGACATCGAAGGTCTGGCCGCCGAACTGAATGGCTCTCTTGCGGTTGATGGCGCCGCCGTAGAGGGCCGCGCCGAAGTTCTCCCGGGTGCGGTAGTAAGCCTTGATGAACTTAGCAGGTTTCTGCTTCATATCCAGAACCTTGGTGTCCTCGATCATGGTCTGGGAGATGGAGAAGGAGTTTTTCCACTCCATGTACTCCAGGAACTTCCGGTAGCCCTCCTGCATGGAGTCCATGGGGTATTCGCCGTTCTCGCCGACGGGCAGGAAGCCGCTCATGGCAGTCAGGCCGGTGTACAGGTCGCCGAAATTCTCGGAAGTTCCCATGCAGAAGAACTCAGACAGCATGCTCTTCTTTTCATGGGACTCAGCTTTGTCTTCCAGCAGCATACGGATGGCGCCCTGCCACTTGCCGAATACGGCATCGTTCAGGCAGGAATTTTCAGAAAAAATAATTCCGCTCACGCTATGTTACCTCGCTTTCTTTAGTGGAACCGGCCGCACACACGGCTGCCGGCGGTGGTACCCTCGATGGATACCACCTCGAAGCTGCCGGCAGCTGCGCTGTCAACGGTCAGGCCGTCGGCATGCACCTGCAGCATGGTGCCGAGAGCAGCGCCTTCGGCGGCAGCGGCCAGCTCGGTCTCATACAGCGCGCCGGGGATCACCCGGCACACAGGCAGCACAGCGCCCTCTGCCACCGTAGTCTCGGCCATGCACACATAACCGGGGGTGGTGGCAGAAGCCGCCTTCAGGGGGGTCAGCAGGCCGTCAGCGGCGTTCAGCAGCTGGCCTGCCTTGTATTCACCGGCGGCAGCGGGAAGGTATTCCCAGCCTGCCAGACCGGCTTTCGTGGTCTTGGGATAAAACATAGTTCAATCTCCTGTTCAGTGTTTCTTGAATTGGTTGTAAAAGCTCTGGATCTGAGAGGTTGTGGCGTGGGGATTCAGCGCCCGGAACGCAGCCATTTCCTCCGCCGGCACCGGCACAGCGCCATCTCCCACGCCGGCGCTGCCGGCGGTCAGATGGTCCTTGCCTCTTGCGCTCATCCTTCCCTGCTGCCGGGCCGCTTCCAGCTTGGCCTGCTCCAACCGCTCATGGTTCAGCAGGAAGTGGGCGTCCTTCAGGGAGTAGCCTCTCTGGGTCATGGCATACAGCTGCTGCCCGTAGGGAGCGTTCAGAAGGTCTTCCAGCGAGCTGATGGAAGCATCCAGCTCGTGGATCTCGGCGATCTCCGCGTCAATCCTCGCCCTGGCCTCCGCCTCCTGCTGCTGGGTCTGCTGCTGCCGGGCGCTGTCGATCACCTGCCGGGCCTGCTGGATCACAGGGTGGCTGTCGATGGCAGCGCTGAGGGCTTCCGGTGTCAGCTTGCCGGCCTTCAGCTCCCGCCGCAGCCGTTCCTGCTCGAACTGGCTGTGCCACGCCAGGAACTGCTCCATATTGGCGATGGGCTCGCCGGTGAGGGTGTTCTTCAGACCGGCCTTCTCAAAGAAGGTCTTCATTTCGGCTTCATGCCGGGCCCGTTCCGCGGCAGTAGCATTCTGGATCGCCTGATCCATCTCCGCCTGCCGGCGCGCCTGCTCCTGCTGACGGCGGCGCGCTGCGTTGGCCTGTCTCTCAGCTGCTGTCAGCTGCCTGCCGGGGTCCTCGCCTTCTCCCGCTTCATTGCCCGTGGGGCTTCCTGCGTCCGCAGTCGGTTCGGTGGGCGTGGGGGCGGCAGCGGCTGCTGCAGCGGTATCGGCTGCAGGGTCGGCGACATCCTGCCCGTTTGCGCCTTCTCCGGTACCTGCGGGGGTTGTCTGGGCTGCGGGGTCGGCGGCCTCCCGCACTCTTTCGCCTAAGCCCAGGGCTGCATAAATCTGCTGTTCGGTAAGTTCAGCCATAGCGGCTCCTTTTCTCGGCCCTATGGCCGGTGGATTTTTTCGCTGTTCCTGCGTAATGGTTTGCTTTGGTTCAGAGGGTGGATCTTACTTGCCGGCTCTCAGATCCTTGCCGGTATGCACGGTGGCCTTGCCCTTGCCGGACTGGGTGTTCTGGCAGGGGGCATTGACTACCTGGCTGCCGGCGTTCTGGATCTGACCGGCATAGCTCTTCTTTTTCTCCATGCTGCGAACCTCCTTTCCCTCGTGATGGGGTATCTATCAACCGCCGATGGCGGGAGAGATCGGTGCTGCCGGCATCTGGGTGCCGGATGCCGCCGGGCCAGCAGGCGGCATGGGTGGGACCGCCGCCTTTTCCGCCTCCAGCCGCTGCTGCAGGTAGGTGCGGGTGTCGCCTGCGCCGGGATAGTGCAGCTGCTCCATCTTGCCCCAGAACAGGATCAGGGTCTCCGTCTTGTGGGGATCGCCGAAGGCGCCGGTCTGCAGGTTCAGCCGGGTCTCCTGCCACATGGCCTCCCGGTTGCTGGCCAGCGGCGCCGAAGTGTCGCAGCTGAAGAGGAACTGGTCGTTCCAGTAGTACTGGCCGTCGGCGTCCTGCTCCAGAAAGTCGTAGCGGTTGAATTCGGCGTAGACCATCTGGCCCGTATGATCCCGGTAGCTGATGGGTCTGGGCTCGTCGGAGTAGGCCAGCTGGAACTTGAACATCATCTCGAAGAGGCTGGCGTAGGCGGCATTCTTCATAACACGCTTGCTCTCCTGGCGGCCCGCCGCCATAGAGGCGGAGAATTCCTTGGCAACCGCCGAGGTGGCGGTAGGATCCCGCCGCCCCTGCAGCGAATCGGTGATGCCCAGCAGCTGCCGGCTTTCCTCGTACACCATCCGCAGGTAGGTCAGCTCATAGTTGAGGTTGCCGGTAAACTCGTAGACATCGATGCAGTTCTTCTCGTCGGGCTTGATGTACCACTTTTCGCCATCCTCGCAGTCGATCCGCATGTCGGCCCGTTCCGGCAGTGTGATCCGGGTGCCGGCCTTGATCAGCCGTTCAATGATCTTCTGCTCCAACCGGTTAATGGTGTTCTGCTGGTCGGCGATCACATCCACATCGCTGCTTCCCAGCAGCTGTCCGTAAACGCTTACGCTTTTCTGCAGCACGAAGGGGTACACATCCGGCTTATAGAAGGGGATCCGGGTGGGCTTCATCACCGGCTGCCCCTGCTCGTCGAAGCCGAAGGTTGCGCCGGGAATCTCCAATCCGGACATGGTCTTGATGGGCAGGATCACCTGCTCATACTCCTGCTCCTTGTCCTCGAACTCTTTGCAGCCGCACCAGGGGCAGGCGCCGCCGCTGTAAACCTCTTCCCGGACCCGGGGGCGCTCCATAGGCAGGTCAGCCAGAGTCTGCTCCCCCTGGGTGTCGATATAGGCCTGCGCCATAGCGCCCGCAAAGGCATGCCCCGCCGCCTGAGCCTGCTGCCGTTCTTCCGTGTCATCGGGGGCAGCCGCCTCCAGAGGGGTAGCGATCACCTGCCCGGTCAGAGGCCGGACCCTGCCGCACACACGGCAAACCGGCTGCCGCCGGGCCTGATAGTCCTCCAGATCCTCCAGCGGAACATCGTTGACCCACACATACTTGTTGATGCCGCCGCTGCGGCTTTTCTCGTAGCCCACATACATGGTCACCGCATCGTCGCTGGCGATCTGGCCGCCGGCGCCCCGGATCTCCGGCTCGCTTTCCTGCTGGTCGTCCAGATCCACGCCGTACTGCCGCAGCACGGTGTGCTTGGTGGTGGGCTTTTTGGTGATGAACCAGTCCATATCCGCAATGCCGGTGTAGACACCGGGCTGGGGCGCGAACTGCTTGGGGTGAACGGTGCTGACCACCGCCTCGCCTACGGTCAGATGGGTTCGCTTGGCGTTGTCCCATTCCACCAGAAAGCCTGCGCCGCCCTGCACCGGCACAGTCCGCTCGTTCATGTCGTTCATCTCTTCGAAGGGCAGCCGGTTCAATTCGTTCCGCAGGAAGTTCTCGATCAGCGTAGCCAGCTTCTCATCCTTCTTCCTCCGGGCGGTCACCTTCGGCTGAGGGATGGCAGAAGATACCTGGCTTTCGATATTCTCGAAAACGATGTTCCGCACATGGCTGGTATGCTTGCGGCTGCCGTCGGGGTTGTGGTCGCCCACAACCAGGGGCTTCAGCTGGTGATCACCCTGCAGCAGGGCTTCCCGCCGGTCCATCTTGTCCAGTTCCGGCTTCCAGTAGGTATCGCTGTCGCTGAGCCGCTTCTGCCATAAAGCCAGCTTTTCCTTGGCGGCAGGGGTAAGCCTGCGCCGGTCGTTGTTGTTGCCCATGTTCTTGTCCTTTCCGGGTCACCCCTTGGGGTGTCCCCACTTTTCCAGTAAGAACTTCCGCTGCTGGGGGGATGCTCTTCGGTAGTCCTCCCACATATCCGCGGACCATGTTCTTTTTTCTTCCTGCCGCCGCACCGTCATATCCTGCTGGGGGCGGATATAGTAAGCGATGGCCAGCGCCATGATCAGGTCATCGTGGGCGCCGGCTTGGGCCTCTGCCCGCAGGCTGTCGCTGCGAACAAAGGTCAGCATTTCCATGAGGGTGTCCTCGTCGTGGATCTTGTCGAGGCCGTCACGCATCACCCGGATCAGCTCCGAAATGATCACGGGCCGGGTGAGCCGGTCGGTGCGGAAGCCGTAAGCGTGGCGGATGGTGCCGTCGAAGGTGTCCTCCACCTTCCGCACATAGAGTCTGGGATAGCGCATCATGTTCAGCCGCTTCACCGGGTAGGTGGAGAAGTTGCATTCCGGCGCTTCCAGGGCATCGTTGTAGAATTTGCCGAGACAGTACATCTGCTCGGCGTAGGTATCCTCGTCATACCGGTGCCGCAGCACCGCCACCTGATGGCCGGAGATGTTGTCGAGCACCTGCCCGGTGAACCAGTCGCTGCCATCTCCCGCGGTATCGCCGCCGATCACATAGGGCCGGCCTTCCTCCGGCAGCCTGTAGAGCTTCACCGGCCCGTCGGGATCGTCCTCCCAGCGGATGTTCTGCAGCTGCTTGCCGTCCGCCGCCAGATCGTAAAGGAAGCGGCCTTGCTGCAGGGGCGGATGTTTCTTCACATATTCCAGCCGCTCGGCAACAGCCTTTGCGTTGAATACGGTCTTGCCGGTGACGCCCCATTGACCCAGGCAGTAAACCATGTAGTAGTACTCGTCGATTTCCCGGAAGCTCTCCAGGGTGCGGATGGCCTCTTCCGTCAGAAAGCGGTTGTCCTTGTAGGTGCTTTCGTGAACTCTGGCCCGGGGGTCTTTGCGGTCAAAGAACCGCTTTTTCAGCCAGTGGGTCACGGCGATGGGGTTAAAGCTGAGGATCAGCTGCAGGTAGTAGTCAAAATCCGTTCTCAGTCGGATATCCAGCTGGTTGAAGTCCCCCTCTTCCAGCTCGCTGGCTTCTTCGCACCAGATGCCGGTGATGTCGAATATGGACTTCAGCTTTTCCACATTGTCGAGGCCGGAGAAGAGGATCTCGCTGCCGTTTCGCAGTTTGATGTACATGTCGGAGCTTTTGCCCTGCGGGATCTTGGCAATATGCTCCGGGTAGTAGGTGTAAGCCATGTCCTTCAGCTGCTCGAAGCAGCTTTCCCGGATGGTCTTGTCTACCTTTCTCGTCACCAGCCACCGGTGGCCCGGCTCTGAGGTAGTCCGCTCCAGCACCTTTCGGGCAGCGAATACGCTTTTGCCGCTGCCGCCGCCGCCTTTTAGGACCAGATACCGGCTCTCGTCAAAGTACAGCGGCAGGAAGGTGTCGTTGCTGGTCTGCTTCAGCTGCTTCCACCACAGGGCTACCTGCAGCCGGTCACGCTCCTGCGCCTTCGTCATCGTCCCGGGTAAAATCCGCGGCGATCAGCCGCAGCAGCTCCTTCTTTTCGCCCATGGAAAGAGCAGCCGCCCCCGCCGCCTGCGCCGCCTTGGCGCCCAGCTCCACTTCCCGCTTCTCGGTGTAGCCGTGGTTGTTCTGCAGGTCGAAGATAATGCCCTTCACATCCTTGCGGGTCAGCAGCTGCTGTTCCAGGTATGCGCGCAGCCGCCCCCGCGCCCGCGTTGTCGTGTCGGAAAACTCCGGGTGCAGGCTGCTGTCGCAGTATTCGGCCCAGGTGCTTTTGTGGATGCCCAGAAAGCGGCACAGTCCGCCTACCGTGGGCGGGATCAGGAATTCCTCCGTCTTCATTTCCTCGCCCAGAGTGTTGATCACGGGCTGTGTCCGGTAGATTTCGTGGCCTTTGCTGTCCCGCTCGCCGGTGGGCAAGCGCTCCGTCACGGTCACGATGCGGCTGATGGATGCGAAGTAGCGGTCAACTTCCTTCGCCAGCCTTTTCGCCGAGTATTTCTTGGGCCTGCCCACTTCCTTCGCTCCTTTCTTTGCCTGGTTACTGCCCAAACCATAGCACCGCCATTTGACTTTGAACCGTCAACCTGCTTTTCGCGCAAAACCATTGACACTTCCGCCAACGAAAAAAAAGCCGGCCTCCGCCGACTTTCCCCGTCATTCCGATCCCACCAAAGCCCCCCTTGTCCAAAGGGGGGATGTCAGCGCAGCTGACAGGGGGGATTCTGTTCTCCAAGGCCGCAAAGCCTTCTTCCCGCCGACAAAACCCTCCAGCTCCCGTCCTCCCCCGTCATTGCGAGGGCCGCCCCGCGGCCCGTGGCAATCCGCATCCCCTCACGCACTCGTCTGCCTACCTCCACGCCAAAAGCACCCTTGCACGAATGCACAAGGGTGTGTCTGTTCAATTTGCCGCGCTGCTACCGCTCCGCGCCGGATCGTCCGGGCCTTTCGGGCAGCAGGTATCGTATGTACTGGGGCTGATTGTTCCGGTAAGCATCCCGGTAGCCGTGAATGTTCTGATACTCCTGCCGGAAGATCAGCTTTCCACCCTTGGGCACCAGCAGCTCGTTGTCGGTGTAAACGATCCGGTTCTTGGCTACGGGTCTTTCGAGATTCCGGGTAGAGCGGTATTTCTTCGCATCGGGGATCCGGCGCACCTGAGCGATCAGATATTCGGCAATGGGCGTCCGGTCTACCTGCCCTTCCGTCAGCGGCGACCAGGACACCCGGCCCAGACCATACTTCTCCCAGCTTTCGAGAAAAGCATCGCTGACACCGGCATTCACCACCAGATGATGATGCACCCGGACACTCTCCCCGGTCTTGCCGTCCATGTCGCTGGTGATGTATACGGCCTTCAATTCCTTACCCTGCTTTTCCAGCTTCCGCTTCACCCGCCGCAGGGCGTTGTCCAGAGCATGGGAAGCGGCCTCCCAGATTGCGTCCATGCGCTTTCCCTCGTCAGGGTCGTCGACAGCAAGGCCCTGCTTTCTTCCCCATTGCAGGATCTTTTCCATTCCCTCGTCGGAGTAGTCAAGACCCATCAGCAGATCACCATCGGAGAAATTGGCGTTGATCAGCCGGGCAAGGGTCTTCCGGGCGCAGTAGCTGTTCTGTTCTGCTTTCTTGATGGCATTCTTCTGCCGGCGGGACAGCTTCCCCTCGGGTCGCTTTCCGGGGACAAAGAACTTCGTCTTTTCCCCCACGCCGCCAGCAGTGTAGGTGCGGATCACATAGTAGCCTTCTTTCATGGCTCTTCCCTCTCTTTATCCCTGAATGGTTGAAAACTTAGGCTCTTACCAAGCCCGGATTCGCGCGTGCGTGTGCGCGCGCGATTAAAAATAAGGATTTGATTCTCCGGGGGATGCGCCCCTTCCGGCGCACCCCACGCAAAACCAAAAAAACACCGCCAGCCCTCCCACCGCCATCTCCCGATCTCCAGCCGGCCATCGGCCTTCCTCTGTCATTCCGAGCCGGCGCAGCCGGCGTGGGAATCCGTCCTCCAAAACATTCTCCTTGTTGCCTGCGCCCGTCAATACCCTCTCCCGGGGAGAGGGTGCCCCGAAGGGGCGGGAGAGGAACGGCGACATCTCTCGACCTCCGGCCCGCCTCAGCCCTTCCTCTGTCATTCCGAGCCGGCGCAGCCGGCGTGGGAATCCGTCCTCCAAAGCCTTCTCCCTGTTGCCTGCACCCGTCAATACCCTCTCCCGGGGAGAGGGTGCCCCGAAGGGGCGGGAGAGGAACGGCGATATCTCTCGACCTCCGACCCGCCTCCACACTTCCTCTGTCATTCCGAGCCGGCGCAGCCGGCGTGGGAATCCGTCCTCCAAAGCATGCTCCCTGTTGCCTGCACCCGTCAATACCCTCTCCCGGGGAGAGGGTGCCCCGAAGGGGCGGGAGAGGAACGGCGACATCTCTCGACCTCCGGCCCGCCCCTCTCACAAACTCTGCGCAAATCGGATGTAATACTTCCTTACGATCCTCTCCAGCGTAGACTGGGAAATAAAGTACTTCCCGCACACCGCCACCGGGTCTGCGCCGGTGGTCACGAATTCCAGCAGCGCCGGATAATACTCGCTGCCGGCAGCGGATCGGCACAAGCTTCGGATACGCCGCTGCTCCCGCTCCGTCAGCTTCTTGTACCGAAGCGACAGGAAGTGAATGTACCCCTGCGTGTCATAATCCACCGGTATCGATTTCTTAAAACGAAACATCTCCATCCACCTCCCGTCTCCGTCCTTCTGCCTCAAAGCCCCCCCTTGCCTAAAGGGGGGATGTCACGAAGTGACAGGGGGGATTCCGCCAATCACTCCGCCCCGGAAGCCCCTTCCTTCCTTCGCCGTGGACACCACACCGGCACTCCGCCGGTCCAGCTGGCCTTGTGGCCGATCATTCTCCCCCGGGGGACTCTGGCGGTGCAGTAGTAGCAAAACCTCTGCAGCCGCCGCTTCGCGCCCAGTACCGGCGCCGGCCGGCAGCACAGCACCGACTCCCCGTCGATCAGCTTGCGCTCCCAGCCACCTGCCGAACCTACAATGTTATCCGCCTTCACCTCATAGAAGGCGGGGCAGTCCCTGCAGGCAAAACGATCCAGTTTACACATGCTCCGAACCTCACTTTTCAAAACGATAGGTATACCCGTCCAGCGCATAAGGTTTTTTCACCTTTCCGTGGCAGCGATCCAGAACGGTCTGATAGCTCATATGGTTGGCCTTGGCAGCCTTTCTCGCGCTGGGATACACCGCCACGATCCGGCCGTCTTCTGTCACCTTGGCAACGGGGATCCGACGGGCCTTCGCGCCGGTGAGCTGCCCCAGCTGCCGGGGCGTGATAAAGCCGATGTTGCCGATGCTGTTGTCGGCTGGGTTTCCGTTCTTGTGATAGGCAACTTTCCCCTTCGGGTAGCCGCCCAGCCAGACCTCCACCATCAGCCGAAGCACCGACACATCCTTTCCCCGGCCGGCAGCGTCCGTCAGCTTCACATACCGCCGGCCGCTGCGCCGGGTCTTGCCCTTGGGCCGGCGCATAAACTGGCTCAGAAGCCGGGGTGCGGCGCAGTAATGGGCGCCGCGCCACCGCCATGTCCGGACTTGCCCGTCCCGGCTGATCTGGTAGGCGCCGTCATAGCCGGGAATATCCCGCCACCATGCGGCCTCATTCCCGGGGGCGGTCATAGCTCAGAGGGCGGAGGATGCGGCCTCCGCAGTGGGGACAAAAATCCCACCCATTCTCAAAAGGCCCGTCGGCCTCCAGCTGCTGCTGGTGGCCACACCGGCGGCAGCTCCATACATTGTGCTTCCGATCCGCCCGGGTGTAGCGAACCGAACCGAACAGTGCAAACAGAAGCGGGTCCACATCCGGCGTGCTGCAGAAGTCCTCCCCATCCACGCCTACGATCAGCACCGTCCCCCGGAAGTCCAGAAGCATACCATGGAATAAGAGATTCATCGGCTTCTCTTTCAGCCGACCTTCTTCATCGCATACAATGGCTGCCTTACCGGATCGCAGTGTCACCACTTCGATATAGCCGCCCACCTGCTCCTGCAGGGCCTGCAGCGTGTTTTCAATTTCGATCAGCTCCGGCTGCTTGCCGGGCTCTTTACGGATTACGGTTATTTTCTCCACGACTTCTTGCTCCCTTTCTTTTTCTCGCCGGCCGCTTCCGGCCGGGCTTGATTCCCATTTCCTGCAGCCGGGCGGCAGCGGAAAGCACTTCTGTTTCCCACTTTCCCGCCGCAAGCTGTTCACTGCTCTCCCAGCCGGTACGGCAGCCGCAGTAACAGCGGTCCGGATTCGGGCAGGAGATCATTTTCTTCTGCCGCTGCCGGATCACCACCGGCGTGCCGCCGCATACGCAGGAGCTCAGCTGCAGCGCTGCCTCATTCGTCACAGCCGCCACTCCCCTTCTTTGCCCTCCGGTTCGCGCCGAACCACCGGCCTGCCCGGAAGCTGATCTCCGCCAGCAGCAGCGCCAGCGCACCCAGAAGAAAGCCGGCAGAAACCTGCCCGAAGCTATACCCCGCATAAAGAACTACGCCCGCCGTGATCAGCCGGGCCTGCGCCTTCAGCATCCGCTGGGCTGCGAGAATGTATCGGTCTTCGCTCCGCAGCTGCTGCCGCCGGAGCTTGTCCTGCCGGCTCTGCCGCCGCCGAGCCTCCTCCCGCTGCTGCTCCCGCCGCATGGCTTCCTCATCGATGTACACGGCTCTGACTCCGTCCCCGGTTTTCACAGCCGCAAAAAATCCGTTGTTCACAAATATCGCTCCTTTCAGTGTTCCGGGCAAAGCCCTCTTGTGTCAGGCGGCGCCTTACCCCGCCGCCGTTCTTTCCTGTAGGGGCGCTGCCCCTCTCCCGCCAAAGCCTCCCTCTGCTGAGGGAGGTGGCGCGGCGCAAGCCGTGCCGGAGGGAGAGACCCAAGCCCCCTCCCCCGTAACCTCTCGTAGGGCAGTACCCCGGTCCCGCCGCAAAACCCTTCACTCCAGCCCCTGCAGCATCTTCTCAATGGCCGCCGCCGCTGCTCTCAGATCCTCCGCCGATTGCCACCGCCAGAGGCTGTGGATCGCCTGCGCCGTAAGCTCGGCATGCTTCGCGCCCATACCTTTCACCGCCGCCAGGGTCAAGCTCCGCAGCTTCTCCCGGTCCTTGGCTTCGCTTCCCGGATGCTCCGGCCGGGGCAGGTCCTTCCAGCACCGACTTCTGTAGGCATGCACGGCGTGCCGCGAAGCGCCAACCGCCGCTGCGATCTCCGAGATTCCGTACCCCTGCATGTAAAGCTGCCGGGCCTTTTCCGTGTCCCACTTCGCTCTGTTCACAATCGTCTCCCTTCCTCCCAGCGCCCGTTCCGTGCAGCCCTTTCCCGCCGGGCAGGGCCGCCGCTTGCCGGTCATGAATATGTAGTCGCAGCTTTCTGTGCTGCGGGCGTAGTAGCAGCACATATAGCAATACCCGGTACACACCGGCGGCGAAGCCTTACCCTTCGCCATCGCTTACCCCCGCAGCATCATCCGTCCCAAAGCCTTCTCCCCGGGGAGAAGGTAGCACGCCGTCAGGCGTGACGGATGTGGGGGCCTCCGCCCCCTCCCCCGCAAAGGGGCAGTTCACGCACAGCCGCTCTTTTTCCCCGGCTTCCAAGTCCGGGCAAAGCTCCTCGCACAGAAACTTCATCCAGTCCACCGGCACCGTTTTTTCCGCTTCCACGCATCGGTCCAGCTGCCAGAGGATGTCCTTCACCTGCGCCGTTTCCCGGCGCCGCAGAGGAATTTTCACCAGCAGCCGCAGCAGCTCCCGACTATCCCGGGCGCAGCCGCAAAGGCCGGAGATCTTCTGCAGGGCCCGCAGCCGATTCTGCCCGGCCTTGTTCAGGTAGATTTCGCAGCTGCGAAGCTTCCAGATCTCCGCCTCTACCGTCCCGCGCAGGCTCTCAAAGTTCCGTTCTTTCATGGTTTTCGTCCTCCTCTTCCCCCAGAAGTTTTACAGCCAGCAGGCTCAGCACTCTGCCGGATGAAATATCGAGATCTTTGGCAAGGGTGCCGATCAGCAGCGCAATGGCATGGATCGCGGCCTCACTGCTGGTGGCCTGTATTTCCTGCAGTAAGTAGGCCTCCCCCGGCTTCTTTTCCAGCCGGATCGTCACGCCCGCTTCCAGCAACCGTTTCTTTCGTTCCGTCATGATTCTGTCTCCCCGCTTTCTTCTTCCAGTTCTTCCAGCGCCTGCTTGATCAGCGGCGCATTGTTCACTACGATCTGAAGCATGGCATCGCAGTTCAGGTGGTGCGCCATGCTCGCAATTTCCGACGGATCCGGGTCTCCGAAGTAGGCCGTAAAAACCCTCCCGTCCGGCAGCATGCCGCAAATGCCCATAGTCTGGGGCTTCAGTTCTACCACGCTCTTGATCAGCTCCTCCAGAAAGGGCGCATAGCCGGATTTCGTTACTTCGTCCATGGGTATTCCTCCTTCGCCGGGGCTTCCAGCCAATCCTGCAGGCAGCGCAGGCAGCGGCTTTCGTCCAGTTCCTCAAACTCCACCATGTTCCGGCACTCCGGCAGCTCTTTGCAGAAGGGGATCACCTCGCCGATCTCCCCCAACCGGTAGAGGAATACCGCCAGCCGCCGCTTGTCCTGCGCCAACTGCTGAAACCTCTCAGCATTGGTCTGGGGCTTTCCGTCTGTGCAGCCGCCGTCCCGCCGCTGGAAGCCCAGCTTGCGGCAAAGGTCTTCTCCCATCTGCCGCATCGCCGCTGCGGTGTTGGCGAACAGCTCCACCAGCTGCGCGCTCTCTGCCGATCTGAGCCGGTCGTCGGCGCCGATCAGAGCCATCGTCCCGCCGGCTGTGCTTCGCCGGCCGGTTAATATGTAGATCACATCGGCGCCGTGGCGGTGCAGCGCCGCCAGATACTTGGCAGAAGGCGCCGTTCCTTTGCGCCACTGGCAGAGCTGATCGCCGCCGATCCCAAGCGCTTCACACGCATACTTCTGCTTTGGGAAGATCCTCAGCACCTCTTCGTGCGCCCGCTTCCCGATCATAGGATCACAAGTTGTCCTTGGCATATTCATTCTCCTCCGCAGGTCGCTGAAGCCAGCGGACAATACACGCCTTCCGCCGCGTATCATCACAAATAATGTCACCATCCTCCGTGATACATCCTGCCTTCCCATCACAGAACATTTTGCCAAAATCAAAATACCCCTCGTCGGAAAGAACCAGGTACAAGCTATTCAGAATGTCCGCCAGCTCCTCATCACGCAAAGCCCGGATGCGGTCGGCTTTGGTCATTGGCCGGAATTGTACTTTCCGGTTAAATTTGTCACATTCGCTTTCTTCGGCAAAGGTAGCCTCGTCCGGCGTTCCGCAAAGGTGCCGGGTCGGGCATTGAGCAAAAGCTTTGGGATCACATTTCAGCACATTCATTCTCCTTTCAGTTTCACGGCTTGGGCATGTTTCAGCTTTTGCCGTTTTACCTTGAGTTCCTTGCGGCATGATCCGCAGGGATATTTGAAATTTCCATTCCAGATCACAGAGTTGCCCGCCTTACAGAACGGACATACCGCGATACCCAGAACCGGTCTATTCGCCACGGTCATTCTCCCTTCGTCGGTTTAGGCAGCGGACATTCCCTTGTCCCCTTGAAATGCGCCCAGCTCGTGGGCAGCAGGTAGATCCGCCGCCTCAGATCTTCGGTCAGCTGCGCCCGGTAGCAAGACTTCGGGCATTTACTCTTCTTGTAATCCGCGCAATGGGTAACATCGTGGTTCATGTCACTCTCCTCCCGGCGGCTGCGGCAACGGCATCCAGTGAGTGATGTTCTTCGTGCGGGTGCCATACACCTTCCACCAGCCGTTCAGATCCCGGAAACCCTGCTCTACCTTGCCGCCCTTCCGGCATACGATCACCGGCTTCATGGTATCTGGCAACTGCTCCTTGACCGAAATCCACTCCCGCACCGTTACACCGCCCGCAATCAACACATCTGCAATATCTTCCGCACCTTCGAGCAAAGCCCACCAATCCACATAGAAAATCCCAGATTCGGCAGGAACCGATCTCAGCAACTCCACCAGCTTTTCCTTTACTCGGTCAGGCATTGTCAAACCTCCCCAACACCCAGCAGCTGCAGCATCCTCTCCAGCACCGCCGCAGTTTCAAACAGCACACTGTTTGTCTTCTGCAATTCCTCCCGGAAGCAGCGGGGAGAATCAGCCTTGCCTTCGCCGCCCGCCTGATCGTCGCCAAACAGGTGAACATGGATTCTTCGGGCATGCTGTAAAACGAGGTCCGCTGTCCGGCTGGTTTCCCTCATGCATTCGGTCATCGTCTGCGGCTGCTTGGGTTCGACCGGCAGCCGGCCGTCCATGGGCTCATCATAAGTTCTCGTAAGGTTCATAGTCATTTCCTTTCTTTTTTTGAAATTGATTTTTTACAGCGGCGCCGATCCGGACTTCGCCCTCCGATCCCGCCGCAGCATTCCAGCAAAATGGCGGATTTCTTCCGCCTAAAGGCCCCCTTGTGTAAAGGGGGCTGTCGCGGCGATAGCCGTGACTGGGGGATTGTCATTCCGAGCCGGCGTTGCCTTCACAGGGCTTCTCCGTCAGATGCTTTTCATTGACCATCTTCGGGCTTCCAGTCTGTATTGTAGAATATTCTACGGAACTCCTCAGGTACCGACGACATCACGTGAACCTCCAATTCAACCAGCTCATTAGGCCGGGCGGCGAAGATATTCCTCCGCCTATCATCCGCTATAATTATTTGATCGAACCGAAAAGAGGAGCTACTCAGCATCTCGTCAATTCTGCGAATTACGGTCCCATCATTAAGAACAAGTACCCCTCTGCGGAGATCTATCAACGTAGCCTGTTCTCGGTTAGCACAGCACAGTTCCTTAAAATGCCGGCGCGTTTGTTCTCTGTTATATCCGATAAAAGCAATTTCAAGAACCATCCTCATTCCCCCCATACCGTCAGTCCCCTTCCGGCGGCAACGGCATCGGCATCCAGTGGGTGACCGCATACGCCTGTGCATTGGAAGCAAGGTCCCACCAGATCGGCTTCATTCCGCACCGCGAAAAATTTGCAGGAAACACTATGGGGGTAAGATAATCGCCCGGCCTGCACGCCAGAACATCGCTATTGTTCTTCGGCAACCGCTTCGTTACCGGGATCCACCCCTGCATCGCAGCTGCGCCGCGGACACCCCGGGCCTTTTCCCGAAAATGCTTTATGGCCATCACGACCACCCCGATCGAATACGAAACAGCCGCAAAACACAGCAAGATCACAAGCAGGCACAGCGAAACATAGCACACTGCCAATAGGATTTTTTCATACACTTCCATACTCACAACCCTCCCTCCGGCGCTGGACATTGTCATAGATCTTCTGGATCTCGCCGTCCGGGATCCCCCGGGCCTGCAGCTCCTGGATCCATTTCACATCCGCACCCGTGTGCTCGTTCAGTTCCATGCTGATCATCAGTTTCCCTCCTTTTTAAGGCAGACATAAATTTTGATTTCCCGCAGCGAAGCGGCAGTCGCCCTCCGCCTGCTGGTAAAATTCCGCTATCGTCCGGATCCGCCGCAGCGTTTCCTCCGGCTTCAGATCCTCCAGCTCCGGCGCAAACCTCAGCTCCGGCACCCGAAACAGGTTCCAGTAGGGATCCATGTCAAAGTAGTAGGCGGCCTGCCCCTCCGGCGTGTGGATGCCTGCGAGAAACATCCCGCTGTACATCGTGCCGTCCTGGTGCTTCCGCGCCTTCCATGCGCTGTTGGGGTGTGTGCTGCAGATCACGCTGAACATCATCGCCCGGTGGCGGTACAGCTCGTTAAAAGTGTGGCACCCATCCGACACCTCACCGATCCCGCCCCACGGCACCGGCACAGCCTCCACCGTCGGCACCGACATAACAAGCCCCATGCACCTCGACAGCAGCTCCCGCAGCGCCGGATCCGCATCGATGGCCGCCGCGGAAAGCCGCTTCAGAAGATCCATCCGATACACCAGCTTCCGCTCATCCAATTCTCTTACCTCCTTTTCTTCCTCCGGCGGAGCTTATCCACCCCGCCGCGACTAAGGGAATGTCATTGCGAGGCTTGCCCAGCAAGCCGTGGCAATCCGTAACCCCGTAGGGCGGGGCCCAGGTCCCGCCGCCAAAAGCTCTCCCCTATTCCTGATCTTCTGCGCCGTCAGCCTCGCAGCTGGCGCCGCCGCTCTCCCGGCAGTCGCAGCGCTCGCCAAAATCCAAATGGGCGCCGCAGCACTCGCAGATCTTAAACTTTGCCATAGCAATCTCCTTCCCGGCGCTCACGCGCCTGTTGATATTCACGCGCTCCCGGAATTCGCCTCAGCCCGCAGCATCCGAATGTCCCTCGCCGTGTAGCCCAGCAGCGGCAGGACAGCCGCAGGATCCAGCCGGGCGGCCCGGTTCAGCTTCCGAAATTCCTCAAAGGTCATGCTCATCGGATCCGCCAGCCGCTTTGCCAGCGTTGTTCTGGGGATATCCGCTTCCTCTGCAAGAGCGGAAACACTCATAAGATCCCGCTCTCCCTGCCGGATCCGAACTTCCTTCCGGAAGTCCTCCGCGGCATATCGTTCTTCATTTTGCTTGATCCTCGGCAAAACCAACATCCTCCTTCCCCGTATTCCCAGCCCGCAGCTGCGCGGCTCTGGCTTCAATCTTCGCCCGCAGCGCAGGGTCCTGCATACACATTCTTACGAACCGGTATGTTTTCCGTCCGATCTCCAGCAGGCCGTTATCGTCCATGGCAGCAAGGGTCCGTTCTCCGCCCTCCTCCGCCGCCGTACGAGCCATAACATCTACCATACTCTCGACCTCCATGTTGCACTACGCAACTCCCCTAGAAAAAAAATATGTAGCGAACTCGTCATCGCTGATGTTCAGCAATGAGGCGATCACCTCTGCTTCATCCAGCAACATCGGCCGAACATTATTGATTTTCTGGTTCACAGTAGACTGCTGCAGGCCAAGAGCCTCGGCAATATCCTTCTGCCGAATACCCATTGCTTTGGCTCTACCCTTTATCTTTGTGGAGTTTACCATACTTTCCCTTCCTTTCTGTTGCACTGTGCAACTTCTCTGAGGGTATAGTAACACTCCGTCCCTTTCTTGTCAATAGCGTAGTGCAATTATTTTTTACTTTTCTATTGCATTATGCAAGTTTATATGCTATTCTATTGCAAGAGGTGATATTTATGGATAAATCCTTACTTGGAAAGCGTATCAAAGAGGCGCGCATGAGCTGCAACTATACACTCGACGACCTTGCTTCTGCAATCGGCCTGAACAAATCGACGGTCTCCAGATATGAACGCGGAGAGATCGAGAAGCCAAAGCTGCCGGTCATTGAGTCCATCGCAAATGAACTCGGAGTGAATGCTGCTTGGCTGATCGGAAAGTCCAACGACAGAACGATTCCGCTGCCCCTGGCCAAGAACATCATCCCCATGCCGGAGATGCGGAAGATCCCGCTGCTGGGCGCCATTGCCTGCGGCGATCCCATTCTGGCAACCGAGAACATCGAGGATATCATCGATCTGCCCAAACACATCGCGGCAGACTTCGCCCTCACCTGCAAGGGTGACAGCATGATCAACGCCAGGATATTCGACGGCGACACCGTCTATATCCGCCAGCAGGCGGTGGTTGAAAACGGCCAGATTGCCGCCGTCCTGATTGATGGCGAGGCCACCCTGAAGAGGGTCCGGCTCTACGAGGATCACATTTCTCTGGAACCGGAGAACCCCCAGTACCGGCCCATCGTCCTCTGGGGAGAAGAAATGAACACCGTCCGTATCCTGGGCAAGGCCATCGCCTTCACCAGCGCCGTCCGCTAAGAATCACTTAGTCCAAGGCAAGAAAGGTTTATGTATAGGAAGATATTTTTTCCACAATCTGCCGAGTCATTGTCCAAAATCTCTCTACGGATGTGTATGAACCCCAGCCCAAGAACAAACAGGAAGTGAATGTGCTATGCTAACCCTTTTGTCCGTCAAGCAATCCGGCATTCTTCGGAAGCCACCAGATATTTTAAGTGCTATGTTTTCCAGTGTCGAAAACACGCTTCTTTTTCTGGTATGGATAATTATCATCATTCCGTCTTTGATTTACGCAGCGCATAGCTATAAACCAAAAGATGCTGTTGGATACATTTCATCCGCAATAATTTGGTGCATAGCCGGGCTTTTTGCAATTCTCAGTCCACTTTCCCTATTGCTATTTTTCGCCTATCGTCAACTGTATAAACTATTCAAAAGTCGTAAAAATCATAAAATCTCAGAACAGTCGAAGTCTCTCACTTCGGCGGGTTCGCCCACTAAGACACCCACGCAAGGGGGAAGTATATCAACCAATCAGCCACCTGCATATCGAATTTGCAAATTCATCTGGTCAGCTGTATATATGTTTTCTTATGAAACCGGTTCAAATCTCATGTTGAATGAACAGGCATATTTGTGGACAATATTTTTCTATGTAATCGTAAAGAACATAAGGAGGCAGGCTTTTGCTAATGAGGTGTATTCTCATTTCGATATAACATCCCGCTTTCTTCTACGCAAGAACTCAGATCACACAACTACTGCGTTACAAATGCGCAGTGCTTACAGAGAACTTCGCCTTGTCTTGAACGGTTCCCGAATTGACCCCCGCACAGCTGACGGCATGGATGCGCTATGGTATCTAACCACACAATGGGTATACCGTGGAAAAACATGTCCCACCAATGCAAAAAATAAATTTCTGGCAATATCGCAGTATACCCTTCGATATTCACTAAAGGTATATGAAAACCAGACACCTTCAACTTCGGCTTCGTCAAATACAACAAGATATTCTCTGTGCGAACAAGCCGATGCCAGCCTACTGCCAATCGAAACCGCAGAAGAAAGGAATGTCAAATGAAAATCCCGAAAGCAAGGCAGCTTCCCTCCGGGGCTTGGTTCTGCCGGGTCCGCATCGATGGGCAAGACATCGCCATTACCCGCAACACCGAGAAAGAAGCCGTAGCCGAAGCAATGGCCGTTAAAGCCGGCATCAAGGGTGCCGCAAAAAAGCCGAAGAAGAAAGCCCTTACCCAAGCCATCGACAACTATATCGACGCCCGGCGGAACATCCTCTCACCGGCAACCATTCGCGGATACAGGAACATCCAGAGCAATCGGTTCCAAAGCATGATGCACCGGGAAATCAGCGACATCACGCCAGAGCAATGGCAGCGAGCTGTCAATCTGGAGGCAAAGAAGGTTACCGCCAAAACGCTGACCAATTCCTGGAGGTTTCTTTCTTCCGTCATAGCCGAGGCTACCGGCACGCGGATTACCGTGCGGCTGCCGCAGGTCATTCCCGCCGAGCGACCTTGGCTCACGCCGGAACAAATTCCGGCATTTGTGGAAGCAGTAAAGGGCGACAAAGCAGAGATCCCCGCTCTCCTAGCCCTGTCCAGCCTTCGCCGTTCAGAGATCGTTGGTCTCCGGTGGTCTGATGTAGATTTGAAAAAGGGCGTTCTGATGATCAACGGCTCCGCCGTTCCGGACGAGAACCACAAAATCATCTATAAGCGCGAAACAAAGAACGCAACCTCCCGTCGGGTAGTCCCTATCATTCCGCCGCTGCAGACAGCGTTGGAGAACGCAAGCCCCCGCGGAGAGTATGTCATTACTTTCCACCCTGCCACCATCATGAATCAAGTGAACCGGATCTGTGAAAAGAACGGCCTTCCCAAAGTGGGGTTGCACGGCCTGCGCCACAGCTTTGCGTCTCTGGCCTACCACTTGGGTATGCCAGAGAAGGTGGCCATGGAGATCGGCGGCTGGGCCGACGATCAGACCATGCACAAGATATATACCCACATCTCCGAGCGGGCCATTTCCGCTGCTGCAAAGGCCTTCACCGGGTTCTTTACTCCCACCCCCAGCACACCCAAAGTAGAAAATGGCAATGAAAATGGCAACAAGGAATAAGTTCCATTACAGTCCCAACGCATTTGCAGACTTTCTTATAGGGTTCAAATCCCTCTCACTCCGCCAAAGTCCTGACTTTAGCCGTTTTTATGGTAAAGTCAGGACTTTTCTTTTTTATTAAGTTGTAAAGCATATCCGCCCGCATGTTTGTTTATTGCTCTGTAAAGATTGGAATTGCTGTGCGTTGCGTAGTCCGTTGCGTAGGCAAGCCGGAAAGATAAGACCTCTCCCTGTTGGGAGAGGTCTTTCTATTTGGCATCGCGGTTCTTTGCGGTGAGTCTGTTGACGGCCTCCAGCATCGGGTCGATCGTGATGTGGATATACTTCTCTGTGGTGGAGAATTTCGAGTGGCGCATGATCTGCTGGATAACACTGGGCGGGATGTTTTCAAGGGCCAGTGTCGTTGCTGCAGTGTGCCGGCAGGCGTAAGGCGTCAGACGCCGACAGCCGGCACGTTCAAGTGACTGGTAGTAGGTCTCGTAGAATCGATCCTTGTTGATGCGGATCAGCTTATCGCCGCTGGTGTGCTCGCACAGATCTGTCAACACCGGAATGATGAAATCGGCCAGTACGATAGGCGTCTCCCGGCGCTTGGCGGTCTTTTTACCGGCGCCAATGATCTGCTTGCCCTGCCAGTCGATGTGTTCTTTCTTGGCATCCAGCAGCTCTCCGGGCATCATGCCGGTGTAGATCATCAGCAGAATATAGCCGGTCCACCAATTGCCGCTGGTATAGTCTGTCCATAGTTTTGCAATCTCGTCGCTCTGGAATGCCTGCTGTTCCTTGGCATTCAGCTCGGGTAGCTCGATGTATTCGGATAGATTTGACCTGACGTATTCATCTGGCAGGGCTGTCTGATAGAGTTTGGATAGCAGGTTCTTCAGATCACGGGCTGTGTAGTACGTATCTGCATTGGAATCGACCGCGTTCTGCAGATCGAACGTTGTCAGCATGTCGATTTTCCAGAACCAGAGGGATTCCAGCTTTCTCCAGGCGATGCCGTACTTCTCTTTTCGGGATGCTGACAGCTTCAGATATTTCTTGCTGTCTGTGTAGATCTCCCAGAGCTCCATGAGGGTCGGGGTTTTCCTCGTAGGCTGGTTTCTGAGGGTGGGGATATACTCCATGGCCTCCTTTTTTGTCTTAAACCCGCCCTTTGTGGGCCGTATTGCTTTACGCTTTCCCTCGTCGGTGATGACGTAGCCCAGAACGACAGCACATTCCCATGTTTTCCCCCGTTTGTAGACCGAACCGGTGCCATTTGGTCTGCTCCGGTTGATCGTCCGGGGTCTCTGATCCTTGCCGCAGAGGTGGCAAAACAGTGCGTCAGATGGCAGCTCGGCTTTGCATTTAATACAACTAGGCATGATTCCTCCTTGCTTTTTCAGCAGGGGTATGCTATCCTGAAAGGACAGAATGCCCCTATCGTGATGGGTGGGTGGTTTCTGTATGGCCCAACGGTGCGCCAACACCAAGGGCAATTCCCGAACCGCTTCGGCACGCCAATGCCGGGCGGTTCTTTTTTGCCCAAATTAGACACAAAGAATTATTGCGCGTAAGATATTAGTGCTCTTCCACTAGATTCCGCTCCGTTTTATCCCGAACAATGTTCGTAAAGACTTTCGAGGTTGCGTAACAATCAGACAATGACCTGTGGGAATTGCTCCTACAAATGCCGTAGTAGAAGCAAAGCGAGTCTAATCCGTATCCTCCGCTGATTTCGCTCTTATTGATGGACAACTGAGCCAGATCCAAAGTGTCGTACACCCTAATGTTTTCTGGGAAATCAGCACCGTGGGCAAAAATGAAACGAAGATCAAAGTCAATGTTGTGACCAGCAATGTTACAGCCACCGATAAATTCATTCAGGGCAGGTACAATCTGTGAAAACTCAGGGGATTCAGCCACCATTGCATCAGTAATATGATTGATCGCTGTCGCCTCTTTCGGTATGGAATTTCGGGGTTTGCAAAGGGTCGAGAATGAAGATACAGGCACCATGCCAACATCGAACTTGATCGCTGAGACCTCAATGATCTCGTTCTTTGATGGATAGAGTCCTGTCGTCTCTACATCCAAAAACACTAGGGGGAATATGGAGTCCAACCGTGTTGTCCTTGTAATGTTACTAAACGAGTATTCCGGCATATCTTTTAGACATCGACGAGGTACGGATTCTGCCAGAGATATATCCACCTTCGGAACTGTTGACAGTTCAAGATCAAACGCTGCCGTTTTCTCTTCGACGGCTATCTCAATGCTTTTTGAAATATTTTCCGTATTTGGCGCCGATTCAGCCGGCCGATCTAAGGATCTCTTCTGTTTCCTATGATTATACAGTACAAGCAACCCCCACAACAAGCCGGCGGAGGCAACCAATATCAGCAAAACATGCCAATATTCTGAAAGCAAATAGAGCAGTGCGCAAAGGGCAATCAGATAGAGCGCCCCTTTTAGAAGGGCACCAAACCCAAACTTACCTGATCTCTTTTTCTTCGGGGAATGCGAGAATCTGAATCCACCAGCTCCGACACTATAGCCAATACCGGATTTACTCAGATTGACACGAGCAGGGCCAATCTTAAAGCTCTTTCGGAATTTAAAACCCATGATTGCACCTCTTTCTTTGTGTCCGAATCGGGCACATTATCTGACCGCGCTGGTGAAGGCCACGGCCTTGCCCAGAATACGGACGCTGTTCATTTCTTCATGCCAGTAAACCAATGGCTTGTACATCGGATTCTCTGGCTCCAGTACGATGCGATCGTCAAAGAGCCGGACGCGCTTCAGGGTTGCTTCGTTGTCTATCAGGATGGCGGCAATCTCGCCGTTCTCCACGGTGTCCTGCTGCCGGATATAAACAACGTCACCATCGAAGATCCGGGCATTGATCATGGAGTCGCCCTTGCAGCGGAGCGCGAAGTCACCGGGCATATCCTTGGGAATTTTGACGTAGTCTTCGATGTTCTCAACTGCCAGAATCGGTTCACCGCAAGCAATTGTCCCAAGAAGCGGAATTTTTCGCGTCTCCGGCATAGGTAGGATGTTTGCGGGGAATGAACCGGATTCATCCTCCCAACCCATCAAATACGCCGGTGTTGTTTGCAGCGCTTTTGCTATAGGCTCGAGCCTTTCGCCGGGTACTTTCTCAATGTCGCCGTTTTCGTATCGATAGATTGTAGCGGGAGACACTCCTAGAATGTCGGCGACACGTTCGGCAGATAGCCCAATCGCTTTTCGCCTGTTTTTCATACGTTGCCCAGTGGTCAATTTAATCACCTCAATGCTAATATATAGCATTACTTGCAAAATTGCAAGAAGAATTTTGCAAAAATGCAAATAAGCTATTGACAAAAGGAAAAACTTATGGTATCTTCCAATTAGGCACTCGCATAAATGCAAGAAATGAGGTGTAAGAATGAGCACAAATATCAAATTGCTGCGAGACAAAATGGCAAGTAAGAACATCAGCACCGAAGACATGGCCAAAAAAATGGGCATTGACGCGAGCACTCTTTACCGAAAAATGAAGTCAGACGGTACTAATTTTACGGTCGGACAGATGCACGCTATTGTTGATGTCCTGCAGCTTACGCCTGAGGAGGCTGCTGCTATTTTTTTATGGAACAACTCGCATTTATGCGAGTAGCTAAAACGTCAGCAAAGGAAAAGAGGAACTTTGCTTGAGTGCCCTGCTTGAATTATCAGGGCATGACTTAAAATCTATTCTGATTGCCTTAGGAATCAGCAGAGGGAGGTGAGATAGGTGGAAAACAAGAACGATGAAGTTGTGAGGGAGGTCGTAGATCTCTTTCGGTCGAAGGAATTGACTGTTGCGGAGATCCGTGATGTGTTGGCGGAAATAAACGAGGCACTTGACAGCATTTCGGTAATTATGGAAAAACCCCACACGGGTGGTGCCGTGTGAGGTTCGATTCATAGGCGATCAAGTTGCTTTCTTTACGAATTCAGTCTTAATCCGCTTGAGCGTGTCCTTGTACATTGCTACTAATTCCTCAGGCGTAACATCTTTCAAATCCTGCGCCTGCAGATACAGCATTGTTAAGGCTTCGCTCTTGGTGCTGGGGAATGTGTTCAGATTAACATTGTCCATAGTGTCACCTCCTTTACGTTAGAATTTCCGATCCTTGCATTTGTCAGGGAGATGATATCACGATTTTCCTAAAATTTCAACCAGCAACTATGACGGAGGTATCGTCATGACTATTGAACAAATTCAAAATAGCGACAAGTTGTTCCTTTCTCCTGTTGAGGTGGCGCCGGTGCTTGGATCAGATCCGCACACGGTGCGCTGCACTGCGCGGCAGCGCCCGGAGCTGCTGGGTTTCCCGTTCACATTCTCCGGCAACCGCATGAAGATCCCGCGAATCCCGTTTCTGAGATTCCTCGGGGTCGCAGAATAGGAGGGCACTGCATGAGTTTTGGTGTGAAAAACTTTTGCTGCACGCTGAGCAGTGTGCTGTTTGTCATGGCTGCAATGTCGGCTGTGACAGCAGCGCAGAGCGGAAGTCTTATGATGTATATCCGGACTGCCTTCTATGGCTTGCTGGGACTGTCTGTAATCATAGCTGTCCTTGTAAGATTGTGACACAACTTATCGCGGATGCCTCTGAGCCGCATGGCGTAATACGCGGCATCCCATATCGGGGGCCTGGGCCGCTTTGACCTCACTTTCTTTCCCGGTAGGCGCGTCGGAGCAATCGCCGCGCAGGTTTTCTGAACTTCCTGCGTGTTCCGCCTGAAGGGAGGTTCGATTCCTCTCTCCCCGATCAACTTTATAGCCGCTCCGGTGGTAGCACAGCGGAGCGGCATCTACGGAAGGGAAGCTCATGCGGATGAGCGGCGCACTGCAAATGCGACGGCAGCAAGGTTCGAATCCTGCCCCTTCCTCCATGGCCCAAGGCCACTGTGAGATCCTCTCCTTGTATTGTCAGACGGCGGGAAAGACCGCAAGTTCCCCATCCCTCCGGGCCCTAGCCATAGCCCGGAGGGAACACTAAACAGAAGGAAACACGCTATGTCAGAGAAAAAACCGTTTACAACTACCCACAAAAAGAGTCTCCAGCGCTGTGGTCTGGATCCGAAAGATTATGTATTCGTCAAGGAAACCTATGGCGCGCTCTATATCCGGAATATCCATACCGGAGTCGTTAAGATCATCAACAAACATAACTGACCTCTGAGCGGTGAGGTGTGTCGCCGCATCCCAAGGGTTACCCGATCTCCCTGCTGGTATCCAGAAAACGGTACTTGATTCGCTGTGGCAGCAGCGAAATCGAAGGTATATGCGGTCTCTGCCAAGGCCGCAGTATATGGGACAGTAGCTCAGCAGGCAGAGCAACTGCATCCAGAATTGGTGCACCAGTTCTGGACTGCAGTGTGTCGCCGGTTCGAATCCGGCCTGTCCCGCCATTTCAAAATAGGGGGGGGTATTCGTGTCCGTCTTTCGTATCGAGAAGAGCAAAGACTATACGGTGATGTCAAACCACCACCTCAGAAACAGCGAACTCAGCTTGAGGGCAAAGGGTCTGCTTTCGCAAATGTTGTCCTTGCCTGAAGGCTGGGACTACACGATCGCCGGTCTGGCGAAGATCAACAAAGAGGGAAAGGACGCTGTCCGGGCTGCCGTTCAGGAGCTGGAACAGGCGGGCTACATAGAGCGGCGGCAGAAAATGGACGCCGGTGGCAAGTTTAGCAGCAACGAATATGTTGTCTATGAGGAGCCTCGTTCTGCCTCACCGTTGTCGGGTTTTCCGACAACGGTTTTACCGACAACGGAAAAACCGTCAACGGGAAAACCGTCGACGGAAAAACCGTTGACGGAAAATCCAACGGAATTAAATAAAGATATATCAAGTATAGATATATCTCCCCCTATAAGTCCCCCAGAGGGTGACGATCTCTCAAAGGGTGGCGATCCTCCCAAAAAATCACCCAGCCGCAACCGAGGATGCAAATCCCAGCCAGACACCCTGCCAGAGCGGTTCGAAAAGTTCTGGATATTTTACAGGACACACGTGCCGCCGGGTGTCAGCGCGGGAAATCGGCAGAAGGCAATCCGTGCATGGGACAAGCTCAATCCGGATGATGCACTGGTCAATACTCTGGCAGCGTCTTTGTTTAATCAGACGAAAAGCCAAGCTTGGAAAAGCGGTATTGGAGTGCCTCACGCGTCCACTTATCTGAATAACCGAGGATGGGAGGACGACTGGGGATCATCCGTGGTGTCGGCACAAGACTCTGTTGACGCAGGTGAATGTGAGGAGGGCGCAGAATGGGTGAACTAGAAGGCTTTGACGATTGGCTGCAAGCTCAGAACTGTTTGCTTGGTGCCGCTCTGATCGATCCCGAGCTCGTCCCGCGGGTAGTCACTGAACTGCAGGCCTCGGATTTCTCCGGGAACGGACTAGCAATCTACAAGGCAATGTCGGATCTATTTAAGCGCTCCCGCACTGACTGTCAGGTCGATGCGGTGGCCGTCGCCCAGTATCTGGGCGACACCGCTCAGACGCGGCAGCTGGTAGCTCAGTTCATGGGCTACTCTCCCAACTTCAGCGAGATCGGCCGTTACATAGAAATCGTCCGGCAGCGAGCCAAGCTGTCCCGGCTGCGCTCGATGGGCTCTGACTTGTCAGCTGCATTGACTCTGGAAGATGCGATCGACACTGCCGACGCGATCTCAGCGCAGTTAGCGGAGCGTGCCGGCATTCGTGTGGCCGGGCCTGATGCGCTGCTGGAATCATTCTATACCCGGCACAAAACGGTTGGAGAGCGGATTGAATGGGGGCTGCCAGTGGTCGGCGACTATATTCGGGCAAGGAAGGGAAATTTCATCGTGATTGGTGCTGAGCCTTCCGGCGGCAAGACCGCCTTCGCATTGGAACAGATGTTGACCTTTGCCAGAAAGCGCCGTGTCCTGTTTGTTTCGCTTGAGACCGACGAGGACGAACTCTTTGACCGCTTGTCATCTCGTCTGGCCGGGATCCCCATGGATGCCGTGATGGACGGAAAGCTTTCGCCGCAACAGTGGCAAAAGATGGACACAGTCCGAGATGAGATTAGGCAGAGTAATTTTAAGATCGTGTCCGGCGCTGGACTCGGGATCTCCGGCATTAAGGCTACGGCTCTTAGTCACCGGGCTGATATTGTGATAATCGACTATCTGCAGATCGTCCAAATGCCGGGGCGGATGAGCCGGTATGAAAAGATCACGGAAATATCCATGGCTCTGCACATCATGGCACAGACTACTGGCTTAATCGTGATTGCCCTAAGTCAGGTGACAAACCGCGATCCTTCCTCCCGGAACGCACCGTTGAGTATCCACAGCGCCAGAGAATCCGGTCAGATTGAGGCGGATGCCGACGCTATCCTGATGCTGGACAAGTTCGTCGAGAAGGGGCTGCGTGAATCCGGTTGCCGGGCAAACCGAATCTTGCGGATCGTCAAGAACAAGAAGGGGCGTTGCTGCAATATTCCTTTAGTGTTCGACGGAAACACGCAGAGTTTTTCAAGGGCTTTTGTCCCCAATCCGAATTGGGAAAAGCTCCAATCCCAGAAGAAAAAGAAGCGGACTCAGCAAGATGAACTTGGGCAGTCTCTGCAGAATGCGGAGGAATTTGAGCAACTGCCCATGGATACACCGCTCCCATTTTAATAGCAAAACGAAAGAAAGAAGGAGCTGAATATGGCAATCAGAACCACCGCAATTGTCAACCTCAAGGGTGGTGTCGCCAAGTCTACCACTGTCATCAACATGGCAGCGATTTTGGCAAAACGACACTGCAGAAAGATCCTCATCATCGATGCGGACAGTCAGTGCAACACCACTGAATTTTTCGGCGCAGATCCCGAGAAGGGCAACCTTGCGAAGGTACTCCGGAATTCCGGAGCCGAACCGAATCCCGGCGTGGATGCTGCCTTCAACATCCAGTCCACCCGGTACGATCGCATCGATATTCTTGCCGGCGATGACTCCCTGATGGATCTGGACCTGAGCAAGGTGGAGCAGCAGACCGTCAACGCCAATGTCCTCCGGTATCTGGTGGAAGAAGTGCGAGACATGTATGATCATGCGTTTATCGACTGCCCTCCGGCATTCAACGCAGCCAGTGCTGCCGCTCTGATCGCCGCGGATGATGTAATCATCCCCATCAAGCTGGATGCTTTCAGTCTGCGGGGCATGGTGAATCTGACGCGGCAGATTATGAACATGCGCCAAATCAATCCCAGACTGAAAATCGCGGGGATCCTGCCCACAATGTGGTACAACGATCCTGAGATCGCAGATGCCGAAAAGCAGCTGCGGGACGCAGGACTCCATGTGTTCCCGCATATCCGCCGGTCCGATAAGGTTGACAAGATGACATTCCGTCAGGAGCCGCTGCTGATCAGCAGCCCGCGAAGCTCCGCCGGCATCGATTACCGGAAGTTTGTCAAGGAATTTGTGGGAGGTAAATGATATGGCTTTTAATCTTGGCGATGCCCTTAAGGGTGTGTCCGAATTGGACACCGGTCGGGAGTAGATCGAATACATCCGTCTGGATCTGATCGACAACGACCCCAACAACTTTTACCAGCTGAGCGACATTGACAATCTAGCTGCTAACATTGAGCTCTGCGGCCTGCAGCAGCCCATCCGCGTCCGGCCGGTCGATGGCACTGACCGCTATATGATCGTTTCCGGACATCGTCGTTATGCTGCATTGCAGCTGCTCGCTGCGGATAACCCGGACCGGTGGAGCGAAGCGCCCTGCATCGTTGAGCGGGATGAGGTTTCCCCGGCGCTGCAGCAGCTGCGACTGATCTTTGCAAACTCCAATACCAGAACAATGACCCCTGCGGAGGTCAGCGAACAGGCAGCGCAGGTGGAAAAGCTTTTGCATCAGCTGAAAGAGGAAGAGGGCTATGAGTTCCCCGGTCGGATGCGCGACCACGTGGCGCGGGTCGTCGGTACCAGTAAGTCCAAGTTAGCTAGACTGAAGGTCATTCGAGATAATCTGGATGAATGCTGGATGACGTACTTTGAGAGCAACGCACTTCATGAGTCGACGGCTTATTATCTGTCTCAACTTTCCAAGGAAGAACAGTTCTTTATTTACGATTACATGGAAGGCACGAAAGGCGATGCATCTTCCGTTTCTGCATCTATCGTGGAAGCATATAAAAACCGCATCGGGACGATGGCCGACTTGATGTGTCCGACGGAGGGGGGTTCTTGCGAGAATATGGACAACAAGCGGGAAGCTACAATCCGGACTGGACTCTATGACTACCATCCTTGCGGAAAATGCTGCGCATCCTGCTATAAATTAACCACTTGTCGATACGCCTGTCCTAAACTGGCCGACTTGATTGCCCAGCAGAAAGCAGAGCATCTGGCGGGATCCCGGCGTAAAAAAGCATTGGAGGCGGAAAGGGATGCGCCCGTAATTGATGCGATCACGCGGATCTGGGTTAGGTTCGGTGAGCTTCGTAGAGAAAGCGGTGCTCCGCTTGAAAGTGTGCGCAAGGTTATTGGCCATACCTGCACTGTTACCGATAAGCAGTTCGTCGAGCAGGAACGTGGCAAGCGTATCTGCTCGGCAACATCACTTCCGTTTGGTTCTGTTCTTCGGTCTGAAGTGGAACTCTTGATCGAGCTTGCCGATTTATTCGGCTGCTCTCTGGATTATCTACTCTGCCGGACGGATGTCAAGGAAATGGCGCAGGCGGGCGGTGCGGTGTCCGAATCGGACACGAGCGATCCCCAATTTATCCCCGGTGCATGGTACCCGGCTACTGTAGAGCCACCGATCGGTGTGCGGCTAATTCTGATCGACTACGAGGGATACATTGACGACGGAAAGTACGAAGGTGCCGGAAAGTTCTCTTTTTCCTACGGCTACCCGGAAACACCCATCAGTCTTTGGACACTGATGCCGCAGGAGAAGGACGTGGTCGCAGCTGCGCCTCCAGTTACGGGTTGGCAGAGCGGAACCCCGAATGCCTACGGTACCTACGTCGCCTATATTCGATTGGACGGAGTCGGCCAGCCGCTGCTGCGGGAATTGCTGTGGGACGGTGAGGAATGGCTGATGTTTGGTCAGAAGATCAGCGAGGATGTGACCGTCCAGTGCTGGATGGACCGGCCGGACTTTTGAGGGAGGGACTGAAATGCAACGTTGCAGCGAATTCGCCTACGCAATGTGCCCGGATCGGGCACATTGCGGCAGCAGAAATGACGCCGTGTTCACAGAAAATTCAGAGTGTGCGGTCTTTAACCGATCTGCAGAAGATCTCCAGATGGCCAATGTCGGCACAACACGGCGCATGACTGAGAAGCAGGCGGAAATTATTCTTGCCTATGCGGAAAGCAATATGGATGCTGTGGCAACTGGCCGGAAGGTATACATGAGCGAGTCGAATGTTTCCTATTACCTGACGCAGATCAAAAATCAAACGGGTAGAAATCCAAAGCGGTTTTATGATCTGTGCTATCTGGTTGGCATCGCCGCTCAAAGATCGGGAGGTGCCAATGATGATCAGGCTGGTTAAAGAGTGGAACATCACTTATTCCATACACGACGGCGAGGGTGGAAAGGATGAGTTCTTTGTCATCCTTCCCTCCTTCGGGAAAGTGCTGTGGTGGTTTGTTACACGAGGGCGCCGGGCGTGCGAGATCTACATATGGACATCTGGCCAAATCAAACAATACAAGGAGGAGTCATGATCAAATCAGCCACACTGGATTTGGAAAATTCTTCTATGGGCGAAGCCGCAGGAATTTCTTCCGCCGAATTATTGTCCGACAAATACTGGGAGCGACGCTGTCATCAGGCAGAGGCACAACTTCAGGAGCTCGCCCGGGAACTGGAGTATAAGAACTCCTGTATTGAGAGCCATAAATATGTGATAGCCAGCCTTGAGTCGGAAAACAAATTGCTGTCTGCTCAGCTGGATATAGTGTACCTGATCTTTGGTACAAAGTAGTAAGGAGGTACTAATGAAAGTAACCAACACGAGTAAGGACATGAGCTTCGATGTGATCTATGCCGACGGTATGCGCCGGAGGGTGCTGATTACATCTGGAACAATCAACCTTTTGAAGCGTGCAGCTGTGACGATGCCGTGGCTGTTTGAGGGCACTGGTTTTAATCCACTGAATGCCGACGTTGCTAATATCGTTGCGATCACTAGACCGGATCACGCCATTCGGCATCGCGGAGAGTCTGTTTTGACAGCAGCAGAGACGCAGGCAATCTTCCGCCTTGGCCAGATGGACATGCAGCAGAGCGTCGTTGATATGCTGACGGCCAATGCCGACAGCATCTTCGGATCGGTTCGTGCCACGTTGCTTGACGCAGCCGAACGGGTGCGTCAGATGGAGGTGCTCAAATGAGGACGCCTGAACGCGGAAGGCCGATTCCTCCACGGATGGTTTGCGATTATGAGCTTTGCACGAGTGCTGCGGCTGTGGCTCTGATGATTGATGAAATCAATCGCTGCCACTATGAGTTTATCTGCGTGACGCCGACAGGCGACGAAGGTGAATTCTATGTGTTCTTCCGGAGGCTTGCGCCATGACTATTCTAAAGATCATGAATGCCAGTTACAATCCTGTGGTATCTTATGCTGACTTGGTTCGACGCATGGACGACAATGAGCTGGCGCGGTTCCTTCATGACGTTAGCTGCTCCGGTTCTCTTAGTGCCGACACTTGGCTGTCGTACTTGACACGCCATCTTGCTCGCCCAGCTCAGTTGCGCGTAGCAGACATTTATAGAGCTCGCCTTGTTGATTGGATTATTTCTAACGAAAGCAGGTTCACAAGCGCATGCTCTGAGCCTGATCGGTGGGGCAAATATGACGAATCTTTTGTCTGTGTGACCAATGTTGCATTTCAGCAGTTTTGCGCTTTGCACCTTTGGGAACCGCTTGACGTTCTTCGCGCGCTTTGCAGCGCAGACTACATCGTGTGTCGGCAACACCAGAAAAAAGGTGGGTATTACAGAAGCGCTCGTATTGGCACGCGTGTGCGTGCGTGCGTCTGGCTTATACGGCACGTCAGCGAAAGCGAGTGGGGTGTTTACTCTAAACTTAAGGAGTGATATTTATTAAGATTCTCAAAACCATGCACGCAGGTCGGGTGACGCGGCAGTCACTATACTCGCCGCGGGATCCCAATCCCAACCAGCGCCGTCGGGCCATCGGCATCTCCAAAGAAGACAAGCAGCAGGCGAACCTGAAGACCAGCTATGAGAAGCTGCTGATGCTGATGTGCGCAAACTTCTCACCGGGTGACTGGTGGGCTACTCTTACTTACGATGACGATCACCTCCCGGAAACCCGGGAGGAATCGCAGCCTTACTTCCGCAAGTTCATGCGCTGGTTCCGCAAATACCGCAAGGATAACAAGGAGCCGCTGCGCTACGTCTACTGTACCCAACTGACCACCAGAGGCGGCGGACGACGGCTGCACCACCACATGGTGATGCGATTCGAGGACGATGCTGATGAAGAGCGTATCCGCAGCCTCTGGATCTGGGGCGAGATTATCAAATGCCGGAAGCTGAGAGATATAGACGATATCCTTTCAAAGGCAAGCTATATGTGCCGCGAGCCGCGGGAACTGGGTGTCTATGTTCCTGGAGAACAGATGTGGACGCCAAGCCGCGGGTTGATTCGTCCTAAGTTTGAATACACCACCATTGATTCCGATGCTGTTGACATCAACGTTCCTGTGGGTTGTATCGAGCTGAGTGAACCGGTGCAGATGCCCGGATACGGCGGCTATAAGACCATCATTTATTATGAGAAACTGTAAGAATGAGGGAGCATTGCTCTCTTATGGACTGGAGGGAGGTACCAACTATTGAGCACAGTATATAAAGCTTTTGCAGATCAAACGAATCGGGTATTGCATAATTCTCCCGCGTGTGGTAGAATAAATGCAAACAGAAAACCTGTCCCGTGTCCGGTTTGCGGCAAAGGCTCTGTTGCCTATCTGCTGCCGACTACGGCTCTCAAGGACTTGCCCGTAAAATGCAAACGTTGCGGCGCAGAGTCCGTCCTGAATATTCCCGTTGTGCCTGTGCCTTAGAGCCTGTGCCATGTATCGCAAACGCGATTCGTGGTGCAGGCTTTTTTGTTTTGTCCGGAGGTTTAGGCATGGCGGGCTTTGACTACAGCAAAGCGAACAAGCGGTGGCAGGCGGTTCGCATGCTGGCACTGCGACGGGATAAGTTCCGCTGCAGGGATGCTGCCAGATACGGCAAGGTCGTGGAGGCAACGGTGGTGCATCACATCTGGCCGGCTGAGGACTATCCCGAGTTTGCCTACTGCCTCTGGAATCTGATCAGCCTGTCAGCCGGTGCGCATGACGAAATGCACGACCGCAAGACGCGGCGACTGACAGCGAAGGGCATCGCCTGGAAAAATCGGACCCCGCCCCCGGTCGACCGGCCGGACTAGGGGCTCTTACAGCTGGGCGGGGAACCTCTTTCACACGCAGAGGAAAATTTTTTCGGCGGAAAATTTCCGCCGGCAACCAGAAGCGCGGGCGCATACATGGGCGGGACGCGGATGCAGGTCGCGGACGGGTACCGCGGACACAACACACGGAGGTGAGACAGTGGCGAAAGGTCAGTCCAAAGAGGCAACTTACAGACAGCAGCTTGAGAGTCTGGGTGTGTATGATCCGGCATTTGACCCTGCAATCCATGTACTCTGCATCCAGGAGCGGGAGCTAAGCCGCGCCATGAAGGCGTGGAAGGCTACCGCGCCCAGCAAAGACGCATCGCCGCTGATTACCGATCCTCTGTACCAGGAGATCTCCAAACTCCGGCGGGACATTCTGGCGCGCCAGGACGCGCTGGGCCTAACTCCGAAGGGTCTGCAGCGGCTGCGTAAGAATGCGGCGCCCGCATCTGCGGATGCCGCGCCGATCACCGGTACGGCAAACCAGGGCTTTGCAAACCTGATGAATCAGATCCGGGAGGCTGCCAATGCTGGAAAATGAACAGCTGGTGCTTGACTATGCGGTCAAGACCGTGGACAGTCCCTTGGCCTGCATTGACACCCGCGCAGCTGCCCGCAGATTTTTGAATGATCTAGACTCCGGCCGGTGGGACTGGCGACCGGAAGAGGCGGAATTCATCGTCATGTGCATGGAAAATCTTTTCTGCCACCAGAAGGGCGAGGCTATCGACGGCAGTCCCCTTAGAGGGCAACCGTTCCTGCTTCAGCCCTGGGAAAAGTTCTGTGTGTACAACATCTTCGGGTTTTATCTTCCAGACACCATGATCCGCCGCTTTCTGGAGGCGTTTCATATGCTGCCACGCAAGTCTGGAAAAACTCCGTACAACACCGCTATGGGATGGAGTGCCGGTCTGAAATACGCCAAGTCCCACTCCATCATCAAGACCGTTGCCGGTTCGATGAAGCAGAACATGGAAGGCTTTGGCTTCCTCAGTTACAACCTGCACCGCCTGGGCCTGACGGTGCATGAGGATATGGCTCATGGCCTGCGCACTTTGGACAGTTCCCTGGGACATAGTTTCTCCGGTGCCATCTGGGACGGCTATATTTCCTTTGATGCCCTGGCATACCGGCCGGATCTGTTTGACGCCTTCAACGCAAACATCATCCTGCTGGATGAGCTGGAGCTGTATCGGAATGCGACACCTTACACGCGACTGGGTGATGCGTCCAAGGCCTACCGAAACAAGCTGCTTTCCATGATCACGACTGCCGGTGACAATGGCAGCGGCTTCTGTGCCCAGCACATGACCTACTGTTCCCGGATCGCCCGGGGCGAGATCACCGGCCCAGATGCTGACCGTATCTTCGCGTTTATTGCCCGCGCAGATCCTGATCCAGAGACCGGCAAGGTTGATTATCTGTCGCCGATCGCGTGGCAGCAGGCAAACCCCAGCTGGGGCGTGACCATCTCCCCGGAGGATATGGAGGCCGCGGCCCTGAAGGCCAAGAACAACCCCCAGACCCGGACGGAGTTCTACACCCGTTCTCTCAACGTCTTTGTCAACAGCCTCAGCGCCTACTTCTCCACCGAAGAATTCATCGCTTCAGATCTGCGCTACAGCTTCACCCCGAAGCAGCTGGCCAAGCTGGTGAAAAACTGGTACGGCGGCGCGGACCTCAGTAAGCTCCACGACCTGACCGCCGGTGTCATTGTCGGTGAAATCCCCGCCGCCCAGGCTGCCACCGCCGACTGGACCCCGCCGGAAGATGTGCTGGTGATCATTCCCCATTGCTGGTTTCCTGTGACGGCTGCCGTCACCAAGGCGCAGGAAGACGAAATCCCTCTGTTCGGCTGGATGGATGATAGGTGGCTAGATATGCCGAATACCCCCTCCATGAACCCCGCTGAGCCTGTAAAGCAGTTTAAGAAATGGCGCAGCGCCGGCTTCAATATCAAGAAAGTGGGCCACGACCGGAAGTTCGCCCGGCCCTACGTCTCCGCCATGAAAAAGGCCGGATTCACCGTTGTGGACCAGCCCCAGCTGGCGGTGGTGAAATCCGAAGGCTTCCGCTACATCGAGCACAAGGCAAAGGTTGGCTGCCTGTATTACTGCCACGCAGAGCCGTTTTTGTACTGTGTCGGAAACGTGAAAGCCACCAAGGATGATGAAATCGTCATCTACGAGAAAGTCGAGGACAACAAGCGCATCGACGTGTTCGACGCTGCCGTCTTCGCAACCATCCGATTTTGCATCGATACCGAGAAGGTCACCAACGCGGCTGCCTGGTTCGGTGACGATGATGACTAACGTGTCCAATTTGGGCACCAAGAAAGAGGTAAGTCCAATGTCGCTATTCAAACGGCGGTCTGCAGAACCGTCTTCTCTTGTGGGCCTGTGGGTTGGCGGCTCCGGTGAGCTGCCGCCCGGCTATCACCGGCTGATCGATGCGCCGGAGGTGGCTGCCTGTATCAACCGCATCTCTGCGATTCTCTCCAGTGCCACCGTCTACCTGATGGAGAACGGCAAGATGGGCGACACCCGGATCCATGACGGCATGAGCCGGTTGGTGGATATCGAGCCCTGGCCCGGTGTGATGACCCGTGCCATCTGGATGGACTGGATCTTCTCCACCATGCTGGGTGAGGGTGACGGAAACGCCTGTGTGCTGCCGGAAATCGAAGACGGCAAGATTGCCAGACTTCGGCCCATGCCTGGCGCAGTGCCTTTGCCTATTGGTGATGGTGACAATTACTACATCAGCTGGCGAGGCCAACGCTTTCACCCTACAGAAATTCTCCATTACCGGTTATTTGCGGACCCTCAATATCCCTGGAAGGGCCGGGGATACCGGGTGCAGCTGAAACAGGTGGTGGAATCCCTATCCAATTCTGATGCCATCAAAAAATCCTTGACTTCTCCCGACTACAAACCGCCTCTGTGCGTGTTTGTAAACTCCGATACGGACTTTTCCGATGAAAAGAAGCGTGATAAGTTCCGGAAACAGTATCTGGACGATGCCAAGGATGGCAAACCCTGGATACTGCCCGCAGATCTGGTAAAAATTGAGCAGATCAAGCCCCTGACGCTGGCGGATCTGGCCATTAAAGACACTGTAGAGCTGGATAAACGCACCGTAGCCAGCATCTTCGGCGCGCCGCCTCACATCATAGGCATCGGCAACTACGATGCCAAGGCTCACAACGGCTTTGTCCGGACGGATATCATCCACATGGCCACAGTTTTCGAACAGGAAACCACCCAGAAGCTGCTGGAAAACCCGAAACGCTACTACAAGATCAGCCGCCGCAGGCTCTACGACTACGATCTGAAGACCCTGATCGATATTGATAACTCCATGGCAGACCGTGGCTATCTGAACGGCGACGAAGTCCGGGAGGATGCGGAACGGGACCCCATCGGATTGACAGAGCGCAGAGTCCTGGAAAACTACATCCCCATCGACATGGCCGGCATGCAAAAGAAACTGACCCAACAGGAGGTTCCCGATGCCTGATAAATTATATCGCATGAGGCGTGCTGCATTCCGATCTGCATTGCCTGCAGACGGTCAACCCCTGCTGCTCGAAGGCTACTTTGTAGTATTCGGACAGCCTTACTACATTGATGATTATTGCGAGGAAGTTATCGACCGGCACGCATTTGACAATGCTGTCATGACTGACGTCCGCGCTTTGATCGACCATAATTCCCGGCTGGTTCTCGGCCGGAGAAATGGAGAGGTTCAGACCCTTGGCTTCGAGATCGACGATACCGGTGTGTACTGCCGGATCCAAATCAATCCTGACGACACCGACGCCATGTCGCTGCGCGCCCGCGTCCTGCGGGGCGACGTCGACCAGGCCAGCTTTGGATTTATCGAGCGCCGCTGGGAATATGAAGATCTTCCCGACGGCCGCGTGCGCCGTACCATTCTGGAAATCGCCGAGCTTTGCGAATTCTCTGTCTGCACCTTCCCTGCGTACGAACAGACATCCGTTTCGGCACGGTCCCGCAAAGGGGACGCCCTGCGCAAGGAAGTGCTGGAACACCGTAAAAACAACCTGAGGAGGAAATTAAAACACAATGGCAAAAAATAAACTGTTGCTCACCAAGAAGCGCTCCACGAAGGCCAAGCAGCTGACCGAAAAACGCGCCGAAGAGAAGCGCCTGACCACCCGTTCCGCCGCCCTGGATGCCCAGCTGGAGGCCGTGGAGGACGACATCCCCGCCGAGCTGGAAAATGAGATTCAGGAGGTCGGCGACAAGCTGGACACCGTCACCGAAGCGATTGCCGTCCTGGAGGGTGAGATCGCTGACTTGGATAAGGAAATCGAGCAGATCGACGATGAGATCGGCGGCGATCCTACCTCCCGTTCTGCCAACCGCACCCGTGACGGTCCCGTGAATGTGCCTTCCGCTGCCCGGTTCCGCTGCCGCTCCCGTTGCTTTGATAACCGCACCCAGCGGGATGCCTTTTATGCCCAGGGTCCTGTGAAGGACTGGCTGCAGCGCGTCCGTGCTCTGGCTCAGATGGGCCGCCGCAGCATTACCGGTGCAGAATTGACCATCCCTACTCTTGTGCTGGATGTTCTCCGGGATAACCTGAATCAGTATTCCAAGTTGATTACCAAGGTCCGCCTGCGCCCCGTCAGCGGCCATGCCCGCCAGAACGTCATCGGCAAGATTCCCGAGGGTATCTGGATGGAGATGTCCGGTGCCCTAAACAATCTGGAATTCCGGATCACCGACATCGAGACCGACGGCTTCAAGGTCGGTGGCTTCATCCCCATCGACAACTACATCCTGAAGGATTCTGATATCGCCCTGGGCGAAGAGATTATGTACATGCTGGGCCAGTCCATCGGCTACGCCGTGGATAAGGCCATCGTCTTCGGTCGTGGCCCGAACTCCAAGATGCCTGTGGGCTTCATTACCCGTCTGGGTCAGACCCAGCAGCCCGCATACTGGGGCCAGAATCAGGGCGACTGGACCGATCTGCACTCTTCTAATCTGCTGAAGCTGAATCTGGCCGCGCTGGAAGGCACCGCCTTCTTTGTCCCGCTGCTGTCTGCCCTGGCAAAAGCCAAACCCACCTTTACCACCGACGGTAAGATCTGGATCATGAACGACTTGACCCGTCAGGATATTCAGATTCGGGCTCTGGCCTTTAACTCCAATGCAGCTCTGATGTCCGGTGTGGAGAACACTATGCCCGTCATCGGCGGCGAGATCATCACGCTGGAGTTCATGCCCAATCACATGATTGCCGGCGGCTATGCTGGCGAGTACCTGCTGGTGGAGCGGGACGGCGGTACCTTCGCTTCTTCTGATGCCCCCCTGTTCTTGCTGGATAAGACCGTGTTCAAGGGTACCGCCCGGTACGACGGACAGCCTGTGTCTGGCGAAGCCTTCGTCGGTGCGACCTACGACAACACCGAGGTTACCACCGCTATGGACTTTACCACCGACTATGTCAACACCTCTCCCAATGCTCTGATCGTGACTTCTGCCGCAGGCACTGCCGGTCAGACCAAGCTGACCGTTGCCGGTATGGTGAACGCATCCAATAAGCTGATGGCTTTCATCGGTGCTCCCGCTTCCATCGCCAAGGGCTGCAAGCCCGGTAAAGATTGGACTGAAATCAAGTCTGGTTCCACCGGCATCGATGCAACCACCGGCATGGGTGCCACCGTGGTCGAGCTGGATGATAAGGGCAAGGTCATCTCCATTGGCTACTGCGCCAGTGTGACCGCCGGCGCCTAATCCACCCACACGCAATAACCGGTGCCCAATTCGGGCACCGGCATCCATAACGAGAGGAGAATTATATGACGTTTTCTGAATCCAGAGTTCAGATGTCTATTGGTGCAAGACTCAGCACGTTTTACCCCATTACTGCAGAGCCTGCCAATGCGCACCCCACTTACGGTCCCGGTATTGATATGGGCGCCAACGTGAAGGCCTATATCACCGTGCAGGTTGCCTCCGGCTCCATTTTTGGCGACGACGTAGAGCAGTTCGATGCGGAACTTTTTGCAGGCGGCCAGCTGGATGCTGAAACCACACTGGACGATCTGGAAGCCAACGCAACACTGTTTGGTCACACCTACAACGCCGAGGAAGGCGAAGAGAGCCACGCGGACGACATTGCCCAGGATGGCGGATATTCCTTCATTGAGCAGATCTTCGCCAAGGGCAAGGGTACGTTCTTCCGGGCCACCTGCCTTTATAAGGTCACTCCCATGCAGTCTAGTGAGAAGCAGGAAGCTGACACCAGAAAACGCGGTGAATTCAACCCCAAGAACAAGGTTGTTTCCTACAAGATCAAGGAGGATGTGACCCGCGCCTGGCGCAAGCGTAAGGACTTCAAGACCCAGGCTGAGGCAGAAGCCTTCATCAATAAGATCTTCGGTGCTGCCGCCGCAGGTTAATACAAATCAGAGACCGGCAGCGTTGCCGGTCTCTTTTGCAAGAAAGGAGGCCTTCCATGGCTGACACCGAAAAGAAATATTCCGATACCGCCATTGCGCTGCTGAAGGCCGATCTTGGCTTCTTTGGCACCCAGATCCCGGCGGATCTGGAAACCTATCTGCTCTCTCTTCTGGAGAAAGCCTTTGCAGCCTTCACTCGGATGGAGATTCATCTGGATCCCGAAAAGCTGGACGATGCCTTCGACCAGGCTGCCTATGCCGCCTGGCTCTACCGCAACCGGGCCACCGGCGCGGACAAGACCGAGATGCTCAAAAGCATCAAGCGCAACCGTCAGGTAAACCAGGCGTTGAACAATGATGAGGTGAGCGCATGATCTACGATACCGAAATCGCCATCCTGAAGCTGCGCGACGGTGAGGGCATCCCCAAGCCGGGCAATCTCGAAAAAGTGTTCCTTGCCTTCTGCGGCGAGGAGGAAGTCTATCACAAGCGGTTTTGGGAAGCCGTGGCCGCTTACTCCCGGGTGGACCGTCTGGTGGAGCTGCCCCTTCATCGGAACATAGAAGCCGGGATGTTCGCCAAGTACAAGGGCCACGTCTACTCCATCGAGCAGGCCCAGTTTGGCAAGGACAAGAACGAACTCCCCATCACCACATTGTCCCTGAAGCGGGCGGGGGTGCAGTATGACCTTGCAGCAGTTTGAAGCGGGCCTAAAGGAGGCCTGCCTGGAGGTCTACGAGACCGCCGCGCCCCAGAATGCCACCCGGTATGTTGCCTGGCATACCTACGGCAGATCTTCCGTCTTCGGTGATGACCGAAACCAGGTGGATGCGCCCAAGGTGCAGTTGGACATCATCACCAACATTCCCCATGACACTCTGGTGGACGACATCTGCGCCGCCCTCTGGCTCATGGATTTGACTTACTCCGTCCAGTCCGAAGGCTACGACGACGAATACGCTGCCTATCGCACAATTCTGCAATTGGTGGTGATCTGATGGCGAAGTTTAAGTGTGAGTTTCAAGGCTTCAGTGGTGACCTGTCCGCAAATACGGGGAATTCCTCAGATCTGACCGTGGACGATCTTCTCGAAGTTCTGCGTCCGGCCGCGTTAAGGCTTAAAGAGTTTTACAAAAGCACAATTCTCAGATTATTCCAACGCCATACTGGAAGTCTGGCAGACTCAATTGATATCGAAGACGATTACTTTCTTTCAACAGGAGATGTGTCGATCGTTGTCAAACCATTCGGAAAACATAAGGGCGGCAGCCTTACACGGCGTAGCCGTGCGGGCAGCGCAACGCGCAAATATGCAAAGCATAACAGAAGTGTCGCTACAAAAGCCATCTCAAATGAGGAGCTTGCTTATCTGCTGGAGCACGGAACACCGAGAATTGACGCTTCACACTGGATGGAAAATGCCAATGAGGAGATTGGTGATACCATCCAAGACATGATTGAAGAGAGCTTTACGGATCTCCTCAAACGAAAGGGACTAATCGAATGAAACATATTGATTTTGAATTCAACGGTACTACCTACGCCCTGTCCTTTACGGCTGAGGCGCTATTTACCGTTTACGACAAGTTTGGCTTCACCTCCGATATCTTCAAGACAACGAAGGTTCTGGAGCCCACGCTGGAAGGCTGGAAGAATTGCTGCTGGATGGCTGCGCTGATGGCGTCCCAGGGCGAGCTCCAGCGGCGCCACCGGGGCGAGGATGCCCAGCGGATGGTCACCATGGAGGAACTTCGTACCGGCTTTATGGCTGCCGACTCCGTCCGGCTCCGGCAGGCTGTCCGCGATGCGCTGGAGCAAGGCTTCCAGCGTGATGTGCCGCCCCCCGACGAAGAACAGGAAGTGAACTTGGTGCTTCAAGAACGGGAGGAAGCCGAAAAAAAAGCCAGGGCGGCGGTCGCATCAGGATTGGCCTGCTTACTGCAGCGGCTGTCCGCCTACATCTCTCCCCAAAAGACGCCCTGATGCTCACCCCGGGTGCGTTCTGCGACATGATGGAGCTGCTGACACCTAGAAAGGAGGCCGATGATGGCGAATAGAACAATTGGCACCGAACTGAAGCTGACTGGCGAGAAGGAATTTAACCAGCAGATGAAGGCCATCAACAGCGGCCTGAAAACAACCAAATCTGATATGGCTGCGTTGTCTTCTGAATTTGACGGCAACGCAAATTCAATGAAAGCGCTCACAGAAAAGCAAAAACTGCTGCAGTCCAGTGTGGATCAGCACAAAGAAAAGGTTGAGGCTCTGGCGAAACAATACAAGGCAGCAGCTGCAACCTACGGTGAAAACTCTTATTCGGCACAAAAGTATAGACAGCAACTGAATCAGGCTACCATTGCCCTGAACAAGGAAACGGCAGCACTTGAGAAAAATGCCGATGCCATGAAGGAGAAATGGCTTGCAGGCATTAAGGCAGTTGCCTCCGGTGCCGGCTCGATCTTCACGGGCATCGGTAAAGGTGTCGGTACCGCCGCCAGTGGTGTTGCCAAAGGCGTTGGTGCTATCACAGCCGCTTCTGCGGCCGGTGTGGCGGCAATCGGCGCCGGTGGTGTGATTGCGCTCACCACCATGGCCAACATGGCCAAGGAAGCCGCTGAGGCTGCCAAGGCGGCTCATGAAGCCGGCGAAACACTCACCGAATCCCAGAAGCAGTGGCTGGAGTACTCCAATCAGCTGAATGCCCTGGATATATCCGTAGCTAACGCCAAGGGTGCTCTGGCGGGCATCCTGCTGCCTATGCTGGGCGATCTTTCCACGGAAGGCGCAGCCTTCCTGGATGATTTTACCCGGGATATGACCGCTGCCGCCGGTGACACCGGCAAGCAGACAAAGGTACTAAGCGATTACATCGTCAAGGGTGCTACCCTCATCAAGGAGAAGCTGCCCGAGTACATCGCCGCAGGCAAAGAGCTTTTTGCCGGTATCGGCGAGGGCCTCAGCGAGAACGGCGATGAATTGCTAGGCATGGGTCTGGATCTGACTATGGATTTGCTTGACGGCATCATCCAACACGCACCTGAGTTGGCGCAGGCCGGAATCTCACTGATTCAAAAACTCACAGAAAGTCTAATCGAGCGCGGCCCAGATCTTGTCACGTCTGCTGTCGAGATGGTCAGCCAGATTGTCAGCGGCTTGGCCCAGGCAGCGCCGTCGCTAATCCCTGCTGCTGTCCAGCTGGTCATGCAGCTCATTACTGCACTGATCGAAAACGCGCCCCTATTACTGGAAGCCGGTCTGGAACTGATCTTTGGTATCATCTCCGGTATTCTAAACGGTCTGGGCGATATTGGAAGCTCAGCCGATGATATTATCGATACTTTTGTTGAGAGACTTCTCAGCAACGACTCTAAGGTTCTCCAATTCGGCGGCAAAATCATCGATTGGATCCGTGACGGTATTTCGAACGCCTGGGACGGTCTGGTCTCGTGGTTCAACGGATTGTGGGACGGGCTGTTCTCCAACCGCAGTGTTAACGTCAACGTCAATAAGGGCGGAGACGGCGTAGATGGATCTCATGCAGGCGGCCTGAGTTACGTCCCCTTCGATGGATATCTAGCACGGCTGCACCGCGGCGAGGCCGTCTTGACGGCCGCAGAAGCCGCTGCATACCGCAACGGTAAATCCGGAACAAGCAACAAGATTTTTAATCTGACGATCAACACGCAGTCCCTGTCCAAAGAGGAACTGGACATGATCGTCGCCTATGTCAACAGAAAGCTGGGTGATGACCTGTGAGAAACATCCGAAAACTCTATTTTCAGAATGCCGCCGGGCAGCGGTGGGGTTTGAACGGTGATCGGGGTGTCTACGCCTCCAACCTGTCCGGTTTCGGCCTGACTCTTTCCCCCAACTTTGCAGATCTTGGCCGGGGCTTTTTCTCCCCGGTCAGCGACGAAGCAGAGCCACAGAACCCGCTGGCTTTCACCCTGACATTCACCCGGAAACCCTATGAGACTTATGAGCAGCTGGTCAATTGGCTGGCTGCTGCCGGCACCATCACCGTGGTCTACGATCCTACCGGCAGGAAAGAATTCTGCCGGGACGTGACCATCAGCTTTCTGCAGAAGGGCGAGTGTGATGCATTGGGCTGGCTTCCGGTTCCCGCCAGTTTTCAAAGCTGTACCCCCTGGTATTTGCCTTCTCCAACAACTCTTGCCCTGGAAGGTTCCGGTACCGACGATAGCAAGCGGTACGCCTATGAGTACACTGAAAATCTTCGGTACGGTGAAGATAGCGCTGCTTCCATCTCTGCCATCATCGCCGGCGGCGGCCATGTGCCTGGTGCCCTTGAGCTGACCTTTTACGGTGCTATCGTCAATCCCCGGATCCGTCTCACCGGCAACATCAGCGGTAAGACCTTTGGGGTTTGCTCCCTGGCCACTGTCATGGAATCTACAGATCTGCTGAAGTATTCTTCCCGGCGAAACAACTCCTATGTTGCAAAGGTCAGCGCATCCGGCGAAGAAACTGATCTGTCTGATGTTCTGGACCTGAGCACGAATCCCTTCTTCCACTTCCCGGTGGATGAGCCCTGCACCATATCTTTCGAGGCAGACGACTCCTTCACGGGCTTCGTGGACCTGACTATCTACTACTATTATAGGAGCGTGTAGCCATGGAGGTATTTGTCAAGAGCTTCGCAACCTACCGTACCGTCAAGAGGGCCACATCCATCTCCAGCGCTTTGGTGCTGGATTCTCTGGAAAAGGAAACCTCCACCGTCACCGTCAAGGGCACTTCCATCAATCGGGCTGACACCGGCAACTGGCTCATTACCGACGGCGGAATCTACATGATTTCCAACGTCAAGCCGGAAACGGACCGGACTCTCCTGACTCTGCTTTCCCCTCTGGATGCCTTCGCCCGGCCTCTGGAGCTGTCTGCCCAGGCATCCGGCCAGACCGTCGGCGGCTTCGTGGCCGCACAGCTTCGCAGTAACTGGGCATCTGAAGCGGATCCTGTTTATGCAATGCCGTACCTAACCGTGTCCGATTCGGACACTACTGCTTTTGTGCCTCCGGAGACAGCCAACGGCGGCACCTTCGTGTTGTCGGATTATTGCCGCCTGATGCGCAAAAGCTACCGGGTCACCGTGAAGTTTTATGATGCCGGCAATTCCCTCCGCTGCGAGGTTCGCAAAACTCCGGCGGCATCAAAGCAGGTGCCCTTCGGCGATGGCCGCAGCTTCCTGCAGAGTGTGGTCTATTCCGCTTCCGGTCTTGCCAAGCTCACCGTGCTGCACGATGTGGAGACCGGCGAGAAAGACGAAAACGGCAACAAGGTCTACACCCGGGAACGGTCCATCTGGTATCTCAGCGAGTCAGGAGAAATCTCCCAGCTGCTCCCAGCCCGCCGGGCTTCCGGCGAGTGGGGAAACCTCTACATCCAGGGTAACAAAATCGTGGAGGAAGAGGTAGTCAAAACCTTCTCCAAAAACAAGTCCAACCACAAGTTGGAGTTCTGGAGTACTTTGGACCTGGACGTGCAGACGGACTGCACCTTCACGGTCTATGGAGAGCTGCTGCGCTCCTGCATCTCCTACAAGCGCAAAAGCAGCGAAGACAAACGATTCTATTACAAGTCCGGTGAGCTGGCAACCACGGCCACCGAGAAACTGAGAGGAGTGTTGAAATGAGCGAATATTTTGTCGGTATTACCTTCCCGCAGCAGAAGGTGACGCCTTCCGATGATGCCGCTATCCGCAGAGCTGTTCTGGCGGACAGCATCCTCAGCGGCTGCGCCCTGAGCTATGCAGGTTCCACCCTGACCATGGGCGCCGGCCTGCTGATTGCCTGCGGCCGGCAGTTCCGGCACACGTCCGTTCAGAACTGGGCCGTCACCGGTGCAACTTCCGGCTATGCCCGGCTGGTGCTGACCGTCGATACCACCCGGGCCTCTACCAAGGAATCCTTCGATCAGATCGTGGACAGCATTGAATACGCCAGCTCCCTGGACGGTTTCCTGCAGCTGCAGCAGGACGACATCAACGAAGCCGGCACGGTCTATCAGATGGCCGTCTGCGTGGTTTCCCTGGGTGCCGGCGGCATCACGGGCATCATCCATAAGCTGGGCGCAAACACGGTCTCCGTGGTGATCCCGGCTTCCGGCTGGGTCGACAACAAGCAGACGATTCCTGTCCTTGGCGTTTCCGCAGACTACGCCATCGCTGTGACCGCCGATGAAACGGATGCAGCCAATTCCGCGGCTTGTGGCGATGCCAATGTGAAGGCATTCCAGAAAACCAATGGCTCGGTGACCTTCCGCTGTGACAGTATCCCCGACCGTGACCTGCTGGTGCATATCGCCCTGCGGGTATAAGGAGGCAGTTCATGAACGAAAATGTGATTTTGAACTTTATCGGGGGCGGCGGAGGCGGTACATCTTTGAATTTTGAAGTGATTCCGAATCCCCAGCCTGCAGCTGCGAAAGAAAACACCATCTGGGTCGATACCAACGAGCCTATTGCTAGCTGGATATTCAGCTTTACAGAACCCGAAACACCGTCTGAAGGTATGGTCTGGATCACCACAGGCACAGCCAGCCCCGTGGCCTTCAACTCACTAAAAAAGAACTGCATGATGGTTTATCCTATGTCCGCAAAGCAGTATGTGGGTGGTGCGTGGGTTTACAAGACTGCAAAGAGCTACCGGAACGGTGCATGGGTAGATTGGGTCACATATTTCTATAAGGACGGCAATACATTCGATGACCTTACGGGCGGTTATTTCAGTACAAATATTAATACCCAATATGGTGCAGGAACAGTCACTTTTGAAACGAATAAGATTTCGTTGGTATGTGACGGTGCGGCTGAAACGGTTGTGCGAACTAAAAGCAAGGTTGATCTTTCGAACACTAAAACATTGAATTTAAAACTTCACGCAAAGGTTGTAAGCGCCGAAAGCCGTACCGGATATCTGGAATTTTGTGTTACGGAAAATGCTATCACTGGATACGCACAGGATATTGGTAGCGGTGTGAAATTTACACATGAATATTCCGCCGGTACGGATGGCGATTTTACGGAAAGTCTCGACGTGTCTAGTATTACTGGTAGCAAGTATATTTTCGTTTCTTGGCGGACTGGCTATAGAATTGTTGACGCGTATTTAGACATTCTGGAGATCGGGGGACAATAAAACATGATTGTATACATCGACAAAGAGTTTAAATGCCATGTGAATCCGGCAGACGGATTGACCCCTGCGGAAGACCCTTTCTTTGACGGCAAGTGTGATGCTTTCATTGAAGGTCATCGGCTTGTTCCAAGTGGTGAAACATGGGTGCGTGGAGATGGCAAGGTGTTTGCTGGCAGAATGATTGCTCCTTGGAAACCTTCTGATGAACTGGACAACGCACAGCGTGCCTATGAAAAGCAGCTGCTTGCAGAGTATGAAGCGGCACTTGAAAACAGCGTGCCGGTTTCCGAACTGGAAGCAGCCTATCAGGAAGGAGTGAACAGCGCATATGATTGATCTGAAAACCATCATGTATGAAGAGGGGCGGCGGGATGCGCTGGAGCTGGCAGGCAGGGCAAATGATCTGGACGGCACAGCAATTATTGCGGAGGAAGACCATATCCCCGCGTGGAGTGAGGATGCTGTCTACACCACCGCTCATGTGGGATTCCCCGTGCGGGACAAAGGACAGGTGTATACAATCCTGATGCCCCACACACCTGCACACAATCCCGGCAGCAGACCGGAAAACCTGCGGGCAATTTACGCGCTGCTGCACACCAAAGACCCCGCAAAGGCAAAGCCGTGGATGCCCAGCTACGGTGTCAGCGGGCTGTACAAGGTGGATGAGTGCTGTACTTACCCCTACGGGGATGGGACAGACCATGTGTTCCGGAATCTTCATGAAAACAACGAGTTCCCTCCGCTGACGCTGAATGCGCAGGACCGGTGGGAAGACCTTGGGGAGGTGAGCGCATGACAGTAAGAATCGGACACGCCTCCATTGACGAGAACGGTAAGGCTACCGGCGGCGCGGCCGGTGACCAGAACAGCAAGGAAGTCCTCATCCGGGACTGGTACAACAAGCCGTGGAATGTGCTGCTGCGTCCCGTCCGGCCGGAGGTGGCAGAGAAAAGCGCAAGGATGTGTGAGGCGGCTTGCGCGAACCCCAACATCGGCTATGATCAGTACGGCAGAAACACCCTGTTCAAAGAGTCAAAAAAAGTCGAATTTGATTTGAGTGCCATCGACACGGCCTGCGAGTGCGACTGCTCCAGTCTGATGCATGTGTGTGCCATTGCCGGCGGGGCAAACCTTACATACGGCAGCAACGGACACACCACCAGAACCATGGTTAAGGAATTTACGGCAAGCGGGGAGTATGTGAAACTGACCGGCAGTGAATACCTTGCCTCCAGCAAGCTGCTGAAGCGCGGTGACATCCTTGTAAAAGAGGGAAGCCACACTGTTATGGTTTTGAATAACGGGGCAGAGGTAGCTCCTGTGGCTCCCGTGGCACCGCAGGAACCGATTGTGATATACTATTCGGTCCGGATGCCTGCTCTTGTAAAGGGTACGGAAGGTGACCCTGTAAAGGCTCTCCAGATCCTGCTGACTGCTCGTGGATTTTTTGCCCCGCTGTTTGGGAAGTTTGATGACCGCACCGAAGCGGCTCTGATTGAATTCCAGAAGGCTTTCAATCTCAAAGCGGACGGACGGTGTACCGGTGACACATGGAGCGCCCTGCTGGGGCTGACGGGAGTGGGGTGAGTCCGATGAACGCTATGGAACTGATCGCCGTTGTGCTGGCGGTTGCAGGCGGTATTTCCACACTTGGTGGTGCTGCTAACTGGCTCGTCAAGCTGGTGCAGGTGCTGAAGGCACCAAACGCAGAACAAGACAAGAGACTGGAAATTCTTGAGAAGCATATGCAAGAGGTCGATTCCTTTCTTGAGACTGACAAGTCCAGACTGGACAACATCGACGAAAGCACCCGTGTTACCCAGCGGGCATTACTTGCCCTGCTGGCTCACGGCATTGACGGAAACCATCAAAAGCAGATGGAAGAAGCCAAGGAAGAGCTGGAGATCCATCTGATCAAAAAATAAGGAGGAATTATTATGGTTCTGGAAATTATCAACAACTATGGCGCAGAAATCATCGGCACTCTGCTGGTGACTTTGTTTGGCATCTTCGGCATGATTGCCAAGAATCTGGCAGCCAAGTATCTGGACACCGACACCAAGCGCACGCTGGCCAAGATCGTGGTGCAGTTTGTGGAACAGACCTACAAAAATCTGCACGGCAATGCGAAGCTGGATGCCGCACTGGCAGTTCTGTCTGATCTGCTGCGTGAAAAGAAGATCCATGCAACTGCACTGGAAATGAAGGTGCTGATCGAGGCGGCTGTGGCAGAGTTCAATGAAGTGTTCAAGGCACCCATGACCGCACAGGACTCTGCAAAAGCTACATATCGGGTACCTGAAAATGCCGAAGCGGTTGACTGAGTTTAAGGAAGTCCGGCACATCAAGGAGATGATCTTTCCTTGGTTTGATGAGCGTGACGCACTTGAGGACGGCGTGCTGTATGTTGTCGATAGTGAAGATCAGCGGGAGCAGAATGTTCTGTATAACTGTCCCTGTGGCTGCGGCAGCATAGTGAGTATCCAATACTATAACGAAGCCCAGCAGAAGGAGCTATATCCCAGCTGGGCATACCGTGAAACAGCGGGTAGAGTAACGCTCTCTCCCTCTGTTTGCTCCTCCGGCTTTCTCTGCAAGTCGCATTACTTCATCCGCGATAATAAGATCGTCTGGTGCTAAAGAAAATCCCTCCCTGAGCTGTGGTTCGCTCCTGGGAGGGATTTATTCTCGTATAATACTGTTGCGTTTCGTTGCGTAGACATCTCTTTTAAAGTTGGATATGCCGCGAAAATTATGATAAAATGATAATGTTTTGGGTAAAAAGCTTGTAATTCTGATGGATCCACGCTCCTGCTAAGGGAGTAGGCCGTCAAAAGCGGCGCGAGGGTTCAAATCCCTCTCACTCCGCCAAGAATACCCATACCCCATCGGGGTGTGGGTATTTTTATTCTTAGTGATTTGAACCCATTTAAGCATTTCATATCTCCACCTCTCACCTCACAGTGAATCAAATCACTTTTTCTTTCTGACTTTTCTGCCAATTCCCCTAAAAACCAACAGTGTCATTCTGCTAAACTGATTGCAGGCAGTTACCACTCCCGGTTGCGACACTGCCGAAACGCCGCCCCGGCTCTCCCGCGGGACGGCGTTTTCTCATTAGCGTACAGGAACCAACAGGATTTTATCTGAATCCGGCTGGTGTTCCAGATGATTAACCCGACGGATTTCCTCAACCGTTGCACCGCAGCGCTTTGCAATCTCCCAAATGGTCTGGTTTTCTCCACGGCAGAGGATCAGAGAGGGACGCTCCGGGTCCGGATCTTCCTGTTGTCCGATTTCCAGCGCGGTTACCATCGGGATCCCGGTTTTCGACTGTACCTGCATTTCCAGCTTCATCTGTCCGCTCAGATTCAGTTCTCCGGCACCGGAGGCTGCCTGCACAGTGCCATACGGCTGTACCTGATAACTCATAACGCTGTCAGGATCCGCCAAAATCTGCATACTGTTCTCCCGGCGGGCCGTACTTCCCTGAAGGCTCCCGTCCTCAGCATAATAGAGCACCTGGAATTGCCCCGGCACATCCAATGTGATTTTGTCTCCCTTGCGGCTCTGGCTGGGAAAATCCGGCAGGAAACCTGCTTCCACCACATTCCCTTCCACACCGGGCAACTTCTGCTGAACCTGTATCAGTTCTGTCCGCTGTTCCATGACGGACGGAAGGTATAGTTCCTCCAGCTTCAGTTCCACCTTCCGGTGCGGACTGTACGCATCCTCCACAATCTCCGTCACATACCGGTCTGTAACCATATACTGTGCAACCAGCCCGCATTTGAGTCGCAGCTGGCTGCCTTCATTCTGAAGCAGTTCCAGACTGGTTGTACCCACCATCAAATCCACCTGTGCTTCCGTGCCGTAATGGTCCTCCAGCTGCGCAAACTGAGCGAACGGAATTTCCATATCCGCAGCATGGACATACCCCTCACTGCACCGATAGACCGCATGAACTTTTCCTGTTCCCCGCAGCGTCACCTTATCCCCTGCCACGCGTTTTTCCTGTATCTGCGGAGTCATTGTGTAAGCCAGCAACCGTTCCGGCTCCGCGGTCCCTGCCGGAAGCTGCAGATCCTCATCAATCAGAAACGTTTTCTCCCCCGCTTCCTTCGGGATACGAACCGGATACGAATTCTTCAGCAACTGGATATCTTCGGGGATTTCTCCCGGATAAAAGGTCTGTATCTGATCGGGCATCAGTGCCTCTGCCATGGCCGCCACACCTGCTCTGATCATCATTTTTCTGGCTGATACGCTTCTGCTGTCCACAAACCGAAGCAGCGGGCAGACACGGATTGGCCCCTCGCTCCCGCCCCGTTCCAGTTCCCATTTCAGTTGAAATGGCATCCAGGTCTCCATGCACCGTGGCGGTGTCCCATCTTCCGGCGCATAGAGAATCCATACCATAAGCCCACCGGCAACCGTTATCATATCCCCCTGCCATTCTTTGCTTCTGAGAATAGGCTGCCCCCAGGACGCAAGAACGCGCCCAATATCGGGCATGCCATCGCTGAGGCGAACCTCCTGCGTCAGTTCTGCACTTCGCGCCTCCCGTACCGCTGCCCTCAGACACCGGCAGTCACTGCTTTGAAACTGCAATTCCATTGAATCACTCCTTGTATGATGCATTGCTACCAGAGCATATTCATCCCGGGACAAGGTTATTCCAATTATTTTCTCCATGTACCTTTAAAACCAAGCACAAGGAACGCAACACCCCCACAGACACAAATCAGCCAGGATTCCATACAGTGTCCGATCATCAATCCCAATCCGAATCCCACCATCAGGTATGCAAGCATCTGATTTCTCCTGCACATAACAACACCCCCTGCACACTTTATGCAGGGGGCGTATTGTTTTGAACATACTGCCGGATAAGCATTCTTAATTTCATTCGGCAACCCGGATAATTCTATCCGATTCCGTCCATTTCCGCTTTGCAGGCAGCAAGCACACGGCTTAAAATCGGCACACAGGTAGCGCTTCCGTAACCGCCGTTTTCCACCACAGCAATAAAAGCCAGGGGGTATTTTTCATCCAGCACAAATCCGGCAAACATGGCATTGGGCTCCTGGTCACCACCCAGCTGACTGGTGCCGGATTTTCCGCAGACACTCATTCCGGCGGGGAATTTTTCCGCGCCGTAAATAGAGACGACATTGTTCCGAAGGAAAGATTGGAGCGTTTCAGCCACATCAGCCGACATAATCCGCTCAGACATAACCGGCTCCGCTTCGTAGGTAATCTCCCCTTCCGCGGTCACATGGCTCACAAGGTACGGCTCCGCTGCCTTTCCGCCGCCCGCAATCGCGCCCATAAAGCTCATATACCGGCAGGGATTGATCAGGTCCGTATACTGTCCGATGGCGCTCCAGGCCACTTCCACAGCTGCCGCTCTGGACAGATTGTAGTTGCCCGCAGCCGTGGTCATGCCGTCAAACTTCAGTGGCTTCACCACGCCGAACCGATCCACATACTTTTCCATATTATCTGCGCCAACCAGCGCCGCGATCTGTGCGAAAGCGCAGTTGCAGGACCTTGCCAGTGCTTCCTTCAGCGTCACCTTACCATGAGCCCGCTCGCAGGTTACCTTATCGATACCGTACTCATACAGTCCCGTGCATTTAAAGGTCATATTCTGAATGCCATCCACGCAGTCCAGCGCGGCAGCTGTGGTCACAACCTTAAAAATCGAGCCGGGTGTATAAGAAGACTGAACGAACCGGTTTAAATAAATGCCTTCAAAGGTACCGGTGGTATCTCCCGCAATATCCGGAACATTGTCCGGATCATAGGTAGGGGTTGTCACAGCGCAGAGAATCTCGCCGGTCCTGTAATTATAAACAGCAACCGTTCCCTTTCTGTCACCCATAGCTTCAAGGGCCACAGCCTGAACCTTCGCGGAAATCGTCAGAACCGCCGCACCCGCTTCACCGCCGTAAGTATAAAGGCCGTCAACTCTGTTGTATCCGGTCATTTCCTTGGCATAGTGGGCAATGGCCGGCGCGCTGATGCTGCCGCCGCGGTCACCCAGCCAATGCAGTGTTGCACGGCGCACCGTTTCATCCTTTGCATAGGTACGGCTTTCTGTGATATCCAAAAGAATCGTTCCGCTGCGATCATAAACCTGACCGCAGCCGATATTGCTGCTGTTGTAAATATGGGGAGAGCCTGCGGATACGATCCACTGCTCAGCCTTTGTGAAGTACTCATAAATAAAGAAGACCAATCCGCCAACCAGCGCGATGACCAGAAACAACACTGCAGATGCACGATGTATCACTCTATTCATTCTGCATCCCCCTTTATCCTTTTCGCAAGCCGCACCGCAAAGCTGGCATTCTGACGGGTATCCGCTGCCTTGATAAAGGCCAGCAGTCCCCATGCGCCGATCATACTGGAGCCACCGTTGCTGAGGAATGGGAATGTAACACCCGTCAGCGGAACCACATCCACCGTACCCAGGCAATTCAGAATCACCTGTGTCAGCATTACCGCAGAAGCCGTAACCGCGCCGATGGTGTAGAAGCTGCTTCGGGTCATGGATGCACTGCGGAGCGCGAACAGCGCCAGTGCCACAATACTCAGCACCAGCATTGTGGCCATAATGAGGCCCCATTCTTCAGAAATGGACGCAAACACAATATCAGAATCCGCCGCAAAAACATTCTTCAGCAAGCCTCTTCCCGCACCGATGCCGAAAAGGCCGCCGGAGGCAATGCACATGATCGCCCTTGTCTGCTGGAAACCGAGTCCGAAAGGATCCTCCCAGATATGGCGCCAGATCGTAAAGCGGCGCAGCGCATGGGGCGCAATCTTCACTGCGATCACGCCCGCAAAGCCAAGCGCCGTGCAGGCCAGTCCCACAGTACCCACACTGCCGGAGCGCATATAGGCGATCACAAGGAACGCCACAAAGAAAATCAGCGCCGTGCCGAAGTCATTCATCAGCGCGAGGCACCCGCAAATCGCGATGGAATACAAAATAAACAGGAACAAATTCCGCTTGTTCATCAGCCGGTCCATGGCTGACGCGCCGGCATAGACAAAGCAAACCTTACTCAGTTCCGAAGGCTGCAGCGTCATACCGCCGATGACCACCCAGGCTTTCGCACCGTAGGTTTCCTTGCCGAACAATAATGTAAATATCAGAAAACCGATGCCGAGAATAACCGCCAGATAGCGGAACTTTTTTGCCCGTTCCAGATCCCGCATGGACCATCCGACGACGAGAAACACCAGAATGCCAAGAAACATGGCAAACAGCTGCTTACCGCTTTCCGCGGGCTTGATCGCCAAAAGTGCTGCCATGCCCATGGTACACAGGAAAAATGCCACTGTTTCCACTTCAAAGGCGCTGCGGCGGATCATTCCGTAAAAGATCAGCAGCACCCACTGTGCAGCCAGAATGCCGCCGAAGCCCTGAATAACAGTCAGGTACTGCTCCGGGTCTGCGCCAAGCAAAAATGCAATGCAGCAAAGGCACTGAAAGATCGTCAACAGCAAAAGATTGGCCACGCTGTCAAATCCGCTGGCACCCTTGGTCCGCAGCTGGGCCTGCAATGATTCCTGCTGCTTTGTAATCGGCACCAAGGTCATATCCATGCCGCCGATATTGATCACATCATCCTCTTCCAGAGCGCAGATTTTCACCGGATGACCGTTGACCAGGACACCACTCTTGGAATTGGCATCCGTCACCGTCCAGCTGCCGTCATCGTAGCGGGTGAAGACAGCATGGTTGCGGGAAACTGATGAGAAGTTGATGCGTACATCACTGGACTTACTTCGGCCGATGACATTTTCCCAGTGAGTCAAAGCATGCTTGCTTCCGTCTGCCATGTGCAGCCACGCCCAGATTTCAGGTTCCCTCTTAAAAAACAGCAGCGGCTTCAGGCACCGGAACAGAATAAGAAAAGCCAAAATCGGTGCCGCGTAGCGCAGAAAACTGATATACACATCCACATAGGCTTCCTTCGCTTCCGCAAGATACTGAATCACTTCTTCCATGTCATCACCCCCATCCTTCTATTTCTTATAAAATGACATAAGAATCTTAATCTGTCAAATGAATAAATCTTTAAGATTACAGGCTGCGAAGCAGTGCAATCTCCTTTTGATAGCCGCTCAGTTCGTTGGGTGTTTCCAGAATCATGGGAAGTGTTCCCAGATACGGATGGTTCACAATGTTCCGGAAGGTATCCAGTCCCAGGCTGCCGCTTCCGATGCATTCATGCCGATCCTTGTGGCTGGAAAACGGATTCTTGGAATCATTCAGATGAATGGCCTTCAGCTTCTGAATGCCGATAACCCGGTCAAATTCACCCAGAACGCCTTCCAGGTCACGGACGATATCATAACCTCCATCGTATACATGGCAGGTATCCAGGCAAACACCGACAGAACTGTCTCCCACTGCATCCATAATGGCTTTCAATTCTTCAAAATTTCCGCCGATTTCGCTGCCCTTTCCCGCCATTGTTTCCAGCAGAACCGTCACGGGGTAAGCGGGTTCCAGCGCCTTTTTCAGTGCAGCGGCAATGTAGCCGATACCGGCATCCACACCCTGTCCCACATGACTGCCCGGGTGAAAATTATAGTACTGTCCGGGGAGTGCTGCCATGCGGCGCAGATCATCGCAAAGAATGCTGCAGGCAAAATCGCGGGCATCCGCATCGGCAGTGCACAGATTCATAGTATAGGCACCGTGGGCAACAAGCGGACCAAATTCCTTTCTGCCCAGCAGTTCCATTGCGGCGGCTGCATCCTTGGGGTCTTCCGCCTTCGCTTTGCTGCCACGGGGATTGCGGGTAAAGAAGGCAAAGGTATTACCGCCAATCGCTTCCGCCGTTCTCACAGTAGCCGCAAAGCCACCGGTTGTGGAAAGGTGGCATCCCAAATATCGTTTCATGCGATCACTCCCTTCAGGAAGAAAAGTATATCACATTTCGCGTTCAATTGCAAACATCCCCGGGAAATGCAACATATTGACATTCCGGTTCTGCTCCACTATAGTAAGGAAAAACCCGCCGGTAACCGGCGGGCACATCCATCAGGCGATTCCGAAGGAATCAAATATTCCGTTCCAGATCTCGTAATACTCTTCGGCGTGCTTTTCCGGTGCAACGGCAGAAAGCACATAGTGATAATCAGCATCCTCCAGGATCATGGCCCTGCCTACCTGCTGCCCCAGATCTGTTGCAGCCGTCCACACGAATTCGTAGCAGGTATACTCCCCTGCCTTTGTCTGCATGATGGTCAGGTCCTCTTTACCGAAGCCGCTGACCTGCCGCACTGTGGCATCCAGATTGCCACCTTCCATGGTCTGCACCGCCACATCGTAGCCGTCGCACAAATACAGTGTCCCCTGTTCCGTCTCCATTGCCGGCAGCAATGTCTCTTCCGGCAGTGTGAGCAGGATTTCCCGTGGTTGCGCCGAAGCATTCATCACCAACTCGTCCGCAACCGTCTCAAAGGTCTGCGCCCCGCCGCAGCCACAAAGCAGCATTGCCAAAGCCATCATCAAACACCATTTTTTCATACTGTACCCCCTGTTGAAAGGAAATATTAACCATGACTGAACATCCCGTCCTTTTGTACCTCATCATAATCAATGCTGCAGGCTTCCTTCTTATGCTGGCAGACAAGCAGAAAGCCCGCCGGGGTGCCTGGCGCATTCCGGAAGCCACCCTGATCTGGGTCGCCATCCTTGGGGGCAGTGTCGGTTCTCTCCTCGGAATGTATCTGTTCCGCCATAAAACAAGACACCTGAAATTCACAGTCGGAATCCCTCTGATCCTGTTCCTGCAGCTGGCCCTTGTGATTGCGCTGTTCAAATAGCAAGAACTCCGGACTTTCATCCGGAGTTCTTGTTTTATAGTGGTGTGATCATCAGCCAGGTGGAGAGCAGGAGATTCGCGCCAAGCACAAGCAGCAGCACAATCGTTCCGGCACAGGAAAAATAGCAGCCCACATAGGCACCGACCGTCTTTTCTCTCCGCAGCCACGCCGCGATCTTTTTACGCTTTGCGATCATCAGAATCACCGCCGCCACAGTAAAGGCGAGGATGATTCCCCATACGATCCAGTCTGCCGTACTTTGCGGAAGTCCGATCATCAGCCGGTAGATCAGATCGCCTAACACCAGATTGTTGATCATATGCAGCACCATAGCCCAAAGGATGTTATATTCCGCCGCCACATAACCCAGCACAAGACCCACTGCAAAGGCGTAGGGGGTCTGCAGCAGGTTTCCGTGGAACAGGCCAAAGGTCAGAGCCGAAACAAAAATCGCGAATTTCTTACCGAAGGGCAGCATGGAGCGCTGAATCAGTCCGCGAAACAGGATTTCCTCCGTCACCGGTGCCAGAACACCCGCATATAGGAACATGCTGAGATTTCCGGGATCCGTCTGCATACTCTCCAGACCCGGTGCTATGGTATAGCCGAACGCATTGAGGATCGTTTCCAGCAAGGATGTCCCAAGCTGAAAAACCATCTGTCCGCTGAGAAAAATGCACAAAATGGCAAAGAAATCCCCTGCCTTCATGGGGGCCCCCTTGGCAAAAACCTCTTTTCCGAGGAAACGGGGCTTCTTCCATATCAGCAAAATCACAAAACCGATTGCTGCCGCAATGAAGTATCCCCAGGCGTTTTCCGCCGCCTGCATCACCGCATTTTCAGCAGCAGCGGTGTCACCGGATATCATGCCGCCGATCATGCCCACCATGATTCCGACAAACAGGGTCACAAAAACCGACACATTCATGATGGCAAAGTAAATCAGCAGCGCCCAGCCGGAGGTGCTCATGCGTCGCTTGATGCCCTTTCGGGCCAGTTTCCATTCTTCATGGGTCATTTCCATCACTGCACCTCCCCAATTACCTTGATCACTGCCTCCGCAGACATAATGCCGTCAATGGCAGCAGACATAATGCCGCCGGCATAGCCCGCACCTTCGCCACAGGGATAGAATCCCGCCAGACTGGACTGCCGGTCCTCCCCGCGGATGATGCGAACAGGAGAAGAGCTTCTGGTTTCCGGTGCGGTAAGAACCGCATCAGCATCCGCAAAGCCGGACAGATTGCCGTCCAGCAGAGGTATTGCCTTTTTCAGACTGCGGCTGATCTTCTCCGGCAGCACCTGCTGCAGATCGCACCAGTGAACACCGGGTCTGTAGGTAGGCTGAACACAGCCCGCACCGTCACTTACCCGACCGGCCAGGAAGTCACCGACCTTCTGCGCCGGTGCCCGATAGCTGCCGCTGATACGGTAGGCTTTCTCTTCCAGTTCCCGCTGCCACAGCATACCGCCCAGATTCCCCTCATAGGGAAATTCCTCCGGATTGACCGTCACCAGCAGCGCCGCATTGGCATTTTCTCCGTCCCGGTCCGCATAACTCATGCCGTTGGTCACGACCCGTCCTTCTTCCGAAGCCGCCGCCACAACGAATCCACCGGGGCACATACAGAAGGTATAAACCGTTCCGTCATCCAGATGCTTCACCAGCTTGTAATCCGCCGGCGGCAGCACAGGGTCCACTCTGCCGTACTGGGCCGCATCAATGGCCGTCTGCTTATGTTCAATGCGCACACCCATGGCAAAGGGCTTGGGTTCCATGGGAATCCTTTCCGCATCCAGCATCTCAAAAGTATCCCGTGCACTGTGACCGATGGCGAAAATCGCATGGTCGCATTGGATTTGTTCTCCGTTTTCCAGTTCTACTGCCGTCAGTCTGCCGTTTTCTCTGCGGATGCCGGTAACCTGTGCGTTAAAGCGCACCTCGCCTCCAAGGCTGATGATCCAGCCCCGCAGGTTCTGCACCACCGTCAGCAGCACATCGGTTCCCACATGTGGCTTTGCATCATAGAGAATGTTTTCCCGTGCGCCGCATTTTACAAACTGCTCCAGAATCCAGCCGATTCTGGGATTGTTCACGCCGGTGTTCAGCTTTCCATCCGAGAAGGTACCGGCGCCTCCCTCACCAAACTGCACATTGCTGCGCACATCCAGCTGACCGCCCTCCCAGAACTTCTGTACCTTCTCGTGGCGGGACTGTGCATCCTCACCCCGCTCCAGCACAATGGGTTTCAGGCCGGCTTTTGCCAGAATCAATGCGGCAAACATACCCGCCGGGCCAAAACCCACCACCACAGGGCGTTTTTCCGGCACTGCATTGCATTTTGGAACCTTATAATAAGAAATGGGTGCAATGCTTGCCCGCTTGCAGCCGGATCTGCGGATGATTTTTTCCTCATTGCCGTCCACCGCCACATCCACGGTGTAGATGATCTTAATATCCGGTTTTTTCCGTGCGTCCACACTGCGCTTTATCAGCTTCAGGCTCCGCACCTTGGAATTGGGCACCTTCAGCAGCTGCGCCGCTTCAAACTGGAGCTGGTTCACATTGTGCTCCGGTGGCAGCGCAATATCGCGAATTCTGATCATGTGTTTCCTCCCGCATGGCTGCCGGCCATTCTGCCGGAGCTCCATGCCCACTGTAAATTATACCCGCCGCAGTCACCGTCAATATCCAGCACCTCGCCACAGGCATAAAGTCCCGGCACCAGACGGCTTTCCATAGACTGCGGGTCAAATCCATCGGTCACAATACCGCCGGCCGTCACCTGCGCCGCATCCATACCCATGGTATCCGTCAGCGCCGCCTCAAAGTTCTTGACCGCCACGCAAACCGCGTCGATTTCATCCTCCCGCAGATCCGCAATTTTCCAGGTTCCCTTGATTCCCACACTCTGAGTCAGCACACGGCCGAGGCGGTTGTGCAGAATTCCGGTCAAAAGCTCCTCCGCGTTCCAGTTGGTATTTCTTCTTCGCAGCAGTTCCAGCCGAAGTGTCTCCTGATCCATACCCGGCAGGAAATCCAGCCGGCAAACCCAGTTTCCCCTGCCGTGGCAGGCATCCCGGGACACTTCAAAAATAACAGGACCGGAAAGGCCGTACTCCGTAAACTGCAGTTCACCACAGCTTCCCGCATGGACTTTTCCGTCATGAAGAATCTGCACATGGCAGTTGGCCCGAACACCCTTCAGCGATGTACAGCCGCTCCAGGAAGATTTCAGCTGTACCAGTGTGGGTCGAAGCTTCGTGCACTTATGCCCGAATTCACGGAGCAGCTGGTAACCTGCCATGCTGCCGCCCAGCTTGGTGCCCGCCAGTCCTCCGCAGGCGATGATGAGCTTCTCACAAAATACCGTCTCCTCCGCGCTTTCCACCCGAAATCCGCCATCAGTCTTTTTTACTTTTTTTACCTCAAAACCGGTCAGAAGCTGAATATTTGGCCGCTCCAGCGCAAAGCGCAGCACATCCACCACAGAATTTGCCTGATCGGAATAGGGATACACCCGACCAGAATCCTCAGCCACCGTGTAAAGACCTAAACCGGCAAACCAGTTCAGTGTATCCTCCACATCATAACGCGCCATTGCGGGTTTGATAAACTCCGGCGATTCTCCGTGGTAACCCCGCTGATTTGCGTGTAAGTTGGTCAGATTGCAGCGGCCGTTTCCGGTTGCCGCCAGCTTTCTGCCCACTCTGGACTGCCGTTCCATGAGCACGACCTGCACCTGTTCATTTTCCGCCGCAGCCAGTGCCGCAGCCATACCCGATGCACCTGCACCGATGATTCCGATTACCATAAAAATCACCTGCTTTCCTATTTTCACATTATACCCCATGAAAATGCTATTTGCAATAATAATAAGATGTGCTATAATGGGCAGCGGTGATAGAATGGATCGCAGTAACATTGAAAGAATCGCGCAATCTCCCGAAGACCGGGTCCTCCTTGCCAAGCTGTGGGACAAGATTCAGGCCGGCATCCGCCGCTGCATCATGTCAAATACCTGTTTTCTCTCCCCCCGGGAGCAGGAAATGGCCCGCTATCTTTTTGGCGCTGAGCCGGGTCTGCAGTTCTTTGGCGGTTACCATGACGCAGAGCGCAGGATGCTTGTATACCTTCCCGACTATCTGGAGGAAAGCTGTCTGCTGGAGGACGGTTCCCCCATTGTCTGCCTGCGGGCAACTTATTTTGAAGAAGATTCCCTTTCCCACCGGGATTTTCTCGGCGCTCTGATGGGTGAAGGTATTGCAAGAGAAACCGTCGGTGATATTTGTGTCGGCAAAGGCAGCTGCGATTTCTTTGTAACGGCAGAAATTGCCTCCTATATTGAGCAGAATTTTCTGTCCGCCGGCCGCACCAGACTGCACCTGTCCAGAATTCCCCTCTCAGCCGCTCAAATCCCCGAACCGGAAATCAGGGAAATCAAAGATACCGTCGCCTCCCTGCGGCTGGACAGTGTCATCTCCTCCGGTTTTCGGATCGGCCGCAGTCTTGCCGCCCAGTACATCAGCGCCGGCAAAGCCGCCATTGACGGGCTTCCCTGTGAAAAGCCCGATAAGACTGTTTCCGAAGGCATGAAAATCTCCGTGCGCGGTCTTGGGAAAATCAAGCTGGCAACGGTTGGCAGCAAAACAAAAAAAGATCGAATTTCGGTGGTCATCCACCGCTATGTGTGAGGTAACAATATGAACATGAACGAAGTAATTGCCAGAATCAACGAGCTGGCTGCAAAGAATAAAGCCGAAGGACTGACCAATGAAGAACTGGAAGAGCGCGCAAAGCTGCGCCGCATCTATATCGACAATGTCACCGGCAATCTGAAGGGTCAGCTGGAAAACACATCCATCCTGTATCCCGACGGTACCAAGAAGAAGGTCACCCGCAAATAAGAAATGCCCATGCTGTTATTTCATAGCAGCATGGGTCTATTTTTACACTTTTCTTTCGGTATCTTTTCTGCTATAATGTACAAAACAGATTATGGAGGTAGAATATGTCTTTTCTGCCCATTTGCAAACAGGATATGATCGACCGCGGCTGGGAAAGCTGCGACTTTGTGTATGTGATCGGTGATGCCTATGTAGACCATCCTTCCTTCGGTCACGCCATCATCAGCCGCATTCTGGAAAGCCACGGTTATACGGTGGGAATCATCTCCCAGCCCGACTGGAAGGATCCCAAATCCATCGATGTTTACGGCAGACCCCGTCTGGGCTTTCTGGTTACCGGCGGCAACATGGATTCCATGGTCAACCACTACTCCGTTACAAAGCACAAACGCAAAACCGACGCCTTTACCCCCGGCGGTATTATGGGCAAGCGCCCCGACTACGCAACTGTGGTCTATTGCAATCTGATCCGCCGGACCTATAAGGATGTGCCCATTCTCATCGGCGGCATCGAAGCCTCCCTGCGCCGCTTAAGTCACTATGACTACTGGAGCGAGAGCATGAAGCGCTCCATCCTGCTGGATTCCCAGGCAGATTTGCTCATGTACGGTATGGGTGAAAAATCCATTGTAGAAATTGCGGATGCGCTCAATTCCGGTATGGATGTAAAGGACATTACATGGATTGACGGAACGGTATTCAAAACCGCCGAATTGGACGAAAGCCTTCCCACTGTTGTACTACCCTCCTACGATGAACTGAAGGAAAACAAGCGCAAATACGCGGAGTCCTTTAAAATCCAGTACGGCAACTGTGACCCCTTTACGGCAAAGCGCCTGGCAGAACCTTTTGGTGACAAGTATGTGGTTCAGAACCCTCCCCAGAAGCCTCTGACCACTGCTGAAATGGACGCCGTCTATGATCTGCCTTACGAGCGCACCTGGCATCCCAGCTATGCCAAGGCCGGCGGTGTGCCCGCCATTGAGGAAGTGAAGTTCAGCCTCGTTTCCAATCGTGGCTGCTTCGGTGCCTGCTCCTTCTGCGCCCTTACCTTCCATCAGGGCCGCATTATTCAGACCAGAAGTCACGAATCCATCATTGCGGAAGCGGAAAAGATGGTCAAGGACAAGGATTTCAAGGGCTACATCCACGATGTAGGCGGTCCCACCGCCAACTTCCGCCACCCCGCCTGTGAGAAGCAGCTGAGCAAGGGTGCCTGCGGCGGCCGGCAGTGTCTGTACCCCACTCCCTGCAAGAACATGAAAGCCGACCATTCCGACTATATCGCCCTGCTCCGAAAACTGCGTAAAATGGAAGGTGTGAAAAAGGTCTTTGTCCGCAGCGGCATCCGCTTTGACTATCTGCTTGCTGATAAAAAGGATACCTTCTTCAAGGAACTGGTGCAGTATCACATTTCCGGTCAGCTGAAGGTAGCACCGGAGCATGTATCCGATGCGGTTCTCTGCCGCATGGGCAAACCCCGCAATGCGGTCTACAATCAGTTTGTGGACAAGTATTATGCGCTGAACAGGCAGTACGGTATGAACCAGTTTCTGGTTCCCTACCTCATGTCCAGCCACCCCGGCTCTACCATGAAGGAAGCGGTGGAACTGGCGGAATATATCCGTGATATGGGCTACAACCCTGAACAGGTGCAGGACTTCTATCCCACCCCCTCCACCCACTCCACGGTGATGTACTATACGGGTCTGGACCCCAGAACCATGGAACGGGTCTATGTCCCCACGGACCCCCATGAAAAAGCCATGCAGCGGGCACTGATCCAGTACCGCAACCCCAAAAACTACTACCTTGTACATGAAGCGCTGATCAAGGCCCACCGGGAAGACCTGATTGGCTCCGGTCCCAAGTGCCTGATCCGTGCCATTCCGCCCCGCAAGGATAAACTGTCCGCACCGCCTCCCAAAATGCCGGCAAAGGGCAAGCCCGCAGCGAAAACCGGCGCAGCAAAGCCTGCTGCCAGGCGGCCTGCCCCAAAGGCACCTGCAAAAGCAGCTGCTCCCAAAAGCAGACCAAAAAGAAAGTGAGGGATTCCATGAATACCTTTGAAGCAATGGCTGGCAGATTCAGCTACCGCGGCATCTATAAAGATACCCCTGTCCCCCGTGAAGATCTGGAAACAATCATGCAGGCAGGCCTGGATGCTCCCTCCGGCTGCAACAAACAGACTACCAGTCTGATCGCAGTCGATGATCCCATCCTGCTCAAAACCCTTCACGCTGTCATTGACCCGCCCAGAGGCGAAACCGCCCCTGCCATGATCTGTGTGCTGACCCGTGAAATTATCGCCTACAGAGGCCGCACCTTCTATGTTCAGGACTACGCCGCGGCCATTGAGAACATGCTTCTTGCCATCCATGCACTGGGCTATGCCAGCTGCTGGATTGAAGGGCATATCACGGATGTGGACCGCATCGGCGACAAAATGGCTGCCATACTGGGTGTCCCGGAAGACTACAAGTTAGTCGCCTTCCTTCCTGTCGGTATTCCCGCGGAAGCCGCGAAGCGCGTATCGAAGATGCCCTTTTCCCAGCGGGCCTGGTTTAATGGGTTTGGAAAATAAAAGCACGCATAAAAATACCCCGCCGGTTCGGCGGGGTATTTTTGGCTTGCGCATACCATAGGATGTTCCATACATCTGAAAGTTTGAGGTGGTACCATGGAACATATTGAAAATCAGGTGCGGCTGCGGGGCACACTGCTGGCGCTTCCCCGATTCTCCCACGAAAATCACGGCAGAAAATTCTTCCGTTTCACACTGGAAGTCGCAAGACTTTCCGGTGCAGTGGATCTGCTTCCGGTGGTTGCGGAGGAGCGCCTTCTGAATGAAACGGATCTCTCCGGCGGCAGCATGCTCACCGTCACAGGACAAATCCGCACCCACAACATCCGTGAAAACGGCATTCGGCATCTTTTAATTTTTGTGTTCGCAGCTCAGATCATTTGTGAGGACGGCGAACCCATCAATGAAGTCATCGTAGAAGGTCCGCTTTGTAAGGAACCCACTTACCGCCGCACCCCGCTGGGGCGTGAAATCTGTGATGCCATGCTGGCCATCCCCCGTGCCTTCCGGCGGGCGGATTATCTGCCCTGTATTCTCTGGGGACGCACAGCCTACGAAATCTCCCAATGCCATACCCGGGACCGGATTCGAATCGAAGGCAGACTCCAGAGCCGCATTTACACCAAAATAACCGAGGAAGGTCCACAGGAACGGACTGCCTACGAAATCTCGGCTTTAACCGCCCAGATTCTTCAGGAGCAGGTTTAGCATCATACACAGCATACACCCAACAGCGGTAGGCAGGAAAAATGCCGCCGCTGTTTTTGCTGCGCTTTTGGTCTCCCTGTAAATGGTAAGCAGCGTTGTGGAGCATGGCCAGTGAAAGAGCGTAAAAACCATGGTGCAAACTGCGGTCTTCCATGTCCAGCCCACTGCCGTAAGAATCTCCGGATCCTGCACTGTTCCAAGACTGCCACCTCCGGAAATTGCCATCAGGATCACCGGGATCACCAGTTCGTTGGCAGGCAGCGCCAGACAAAAGGCCAGCAAAATAATACCGTTCATCCCAAGCAGCCGTCCCGCCGGATCAAGAAGTCCTGCCAGTAATTGCAGCATCGGTGTATTGGACATCAGCCACAGCACAATACCTGCCGGTGCCGCCACAGCCAGAGCGCGCCCCGCCACAAATAAAGTCCGATCCAAGAGGGAGCGGACCAGGATCTGACCGATTCTCGGACGGCGAAATGGCGGCATCTCTAAGAGAAAGGTACTGCTTTCGTGGCGCAGCGCCGTTTTGCTTAAAATCCCGGATGTTCCCATTGCAGCAAGAACACCAGCCATGATGCAAACAGCAACAATCGCCGCCGCACCCGCCTGTGGAAAGAACATACTTCCCAGCAGAATCAGTGTTGGAAAGCGTCCATTGCAGGGCACCATGGAATTGGTCAGAATTGCCAGCAGCCGTTCCCTTGGAGAATCGATGATACGGCAGCCGGTAACCCCCACAGCATTGCATCCGAGTCCCATGCAAAGGGTCAGTGCCTGTTTGCCGCAGCCGCCGCATTTGCACATAGGCCGGTCCATCAGAAATGCCATCCGTGGCAGATATCCCACATCCTCCAGAATCGTAAACATTGGAAAGAAGATTGCCATAGGCGGCAGCATCACCGCCATAACCTGTGCCGCGGTCAGATACATACCGTCGATCAGAACGCCCGAAAGCCAGTATGGCCAATTGACTGACCATACTTTCAAGAGCAAATACCCTTTCTCGAACAGCATCTCCAGCAGCTGTGACGGATAATTTGCGCCCCATACTGTCAGATAAACGATTGTGAGCAGTATCAGCAGCAGGATTGGAATCCCATGCCTGCGGCTGACCAGAACCCGGTCAAGCACAAGCCGCCAGTTTTCCTCCGGCCTCGAAATTTGAACATACCGCCCCGCCAGATACTCCGCTTCCGCGACGGGGTCTACACAAATCAGACGGGATTCATTCCAATCCGCAGCCAGAGCTTGCTTCAGCAGTTCATTCAGCCCCTGTTTTTTACCCGCCGCTGTCAAAACAACCGGCACCCCCAATTCCTTTTCCAGCCCCACCCCATCGATGACAATCCCGCGGCGGGCTGCTTCGTCCATCAAATTGATGCAAACAACCACCCGCTCCGTCCGCTGCAGGATTTGAAGGGCCAGAATCAGGGTTCGTTGTAAACAGCTTCCGTCACAGACAGCAATGATGCACTCCGTCTCTCCACCGGTAATAAAATCCGCCGCGATCTGTTCATCTTCACTGCTGCCCGTCAGAGAATATGTACCGGGCAAGTCAATCAGATCGATGCAGTTCCCCTGAAAATTTGCAGTTCCAACCGCCATTCCAACGGTTTTTCCCGGCCAGTTCCCCGTATGCTGACGGAGCCCCGTCAGGGCATTGAACAGTGTTGATTTCCCTACATTGGGATTCCCGGCAAGGGCGATCTTCCGGCGCGCAGTTTCCCTCCCCATCATACACGCACCCGGATCCGGTGGATATCCTGCTTCCGAAGGGCAAGGACACTTCCCCGCAGTTCAATTGCGATCACATCGCCGGCGGGACTGGTGTATCTGCGCCGTACCTGTGTTCCCGGTACCAGTCCAAAATCCCGTAGCCGCTGCCGCAGCTGCACTGTTGTGTCAATCCCGATCACGCATCCCCACACTCCTGTGCAGAGCTGATCCAAAGGTAAAACCATCCATATCCCTCCAATTCTTCTCTCCATTCTATTATGTTAAGGAGAAATCCGTGAAAGAAAACCACTTTTCATTTCACCTCCGCTGTGATAGAATTGTAGGAAAGCGACGAAGGAGGGATCTGATTGAAGGAAAAGGTCAATTCCATTATCGATATTTTAAAAGCACGCTATGCCGATGCTCCCTGTGCCCTGCACTATGAAAAAGACTATGAGCTGATGATCGCGGTGCGGCTGTCCGCCCAATGTACCGATGCAAGGGTCAATCTGGTAACCCCGGCGCTGTTTGCGGCCTACCCCACACTGGAAGCCATGGCTGCCGCCGATATCGCAGATGTGGAAAACTATGTCCACTCCTGCGGCTTCTATAAGCACAAGGCCCGGGATATTGTCCTGGCCTGTCAGATGCTGCTGACGGATTACGCCGGCAAGGTTCCTGCCACCATGGAGCAGCTACTTCGTCTTCCCGGTGTTGGCCGTAAAACCGCCAATCTTCTGCTGGGCGACCTGTACGGTGTACCGGGCAGTGTAGTCTGCGATACGCACTGTATCCGCATCTGCGGACGGTTGGGCCTTTCCACCGGCAAGGAACCGGAAAAGGTAGAGCAGCAGCTTCGAAAAATCCTGCCGCCGGAGGAAAGCAGTGACTTCTGTCACCGCATCGTTCTTTTCGGACGGGATTGCTGTACCGCCAGAAAACCTAAGTGCAGCGAATGTCCTCTGACCATGTTCTGTAAAGAGTTTAATCCCTGAAGTTCTAATCCCCCCTTGTCCCCATAGACTGAGGATAAGGGGGGATCTTTTTGCGAAAGAAACTGCCGATTTTTTACTCCGCCCTGCTGCTGACCGGTGTCAATCTTCTGCTGCGCTTTGCGGGGACAACCTTTCAGGTATACTTATCCGGGCGCATCGGCGCAGCGGGAATCGGACTGCTGCAGCTGGTCATGTCCGTGGGCGGTCTTGCCATGGTGGCCGGCATCGGTGGCATCCGTACCGCTACCATGTATTTAACCGCCGAGGAACTGGGCAGCAGAAAGGCACAGAATGTGACCTGGGTCCTTTCCGGCTGTTTTCTCTACAGCATCTGCTTCAGCGGGTGTGTTGCGGCTCTTTTATACAAGTTTGCGCCACAAATTGCCGCCGGATGGATCGGCGACCCCAGAACCGTGGATGCGCTGCGGCTGTTTGCGGCGTTTCTTCCGGTTACCTGCCTCTGTGGCATTCTCACCGGTTACTTTACCGCCGCCCAGCGCATCGGCACCCTGGCCGCTGTGGAGGTAGCGGAGCAGCTTTGCTCCATGGCACTGACCTTAAGCGCCCTCTCCCTCTTTGCAGGGCATGATCCCGTCCGTGCCTGTCTTTGTGTGATTGCAGGCAGCGGTGCCGGAAGCATTCTGACCCTCAGCTGTCTGATTTTCCTACGGCTGCGGGAAAAGGCTCCCACAGGGCCAAGAATCTCGATTCGCCGCCGTCTGGTGCAGACAGCCCTTCCCCTTGCCATTGCGGACGACTTAAGAAGCGGAATCAGCACTGTTGAGAATCTGATGGTCCCCAAGCGGCTGGCCTTGAACACCGCCGTATCCAGTCCCCTTGCCGCCTTCGGTCTGGTCAGCGGCATGGTATTTCCGGTAATCATGTTTCCGGCAGCAATTCTGTTCGCACTGACCGAGCTGATCATACCGGAGCTTGCCCGCTGTGCCGCCGCGGGCAGCAATCAGCGAATCGACTATCTGGTACGAAAGTCTCTTCGGGCCGTCCTTGTCTACGGCATCGCCATGGGGGGGCTGCTGTTTTTGCTTTCCGATCCTCTGTGCCGTGCGCTCTATCACAGCACCGATGCCGTTTCCCAAATGCGTACCTATTCCCTGCTGGTTCCCATGCTTTACTGTGATATCATAACCGATGCCATTATCAAGGGTCTTGGACAGCAGAAAATCTGCGTTCGCTATAATATTGTAACTTCCTTTCTGGATGTGCTCTTCCTGTATTTTCTGCTCCCCCGTCATGGGATGATCGGGTATTTCTTCAGTTTTTTCGTGACTCATCTGATCAATTTCATTCTAAGCCTGCGACGACTTCTGAAAATCACCATCAATTCCATTCCCTCCTACATCCCGCTGTTTTCCGCTGTTTCCATGGTTTTCGCACTCTGGGCAGCGGCAAAGCTGCCGCACCCACTTGCGCGAAGTGTCAGTTATATCCTCCTGCTCGGTTCATC
>JAZSGN010000030.1:0-74611 GCA_045532755.1 Faecousia sp. | reverse complement strand
CGGCGGTCGGCTCGCTCCCCACACCGGCCCGCGGGCGATCGCAGATCGCCCCTACGAATATCATCGGGGTCCCCACAAAGGCGAATGGCCTTTGCTCCGACGATGTAGGGGCGAACTGTGTTCGCCCGCCAGCGCCCCCGGCGCAAAGCCGAAACATTCTGCCATCTATCGATATACGCGCGCCTGGGGGGATACCTAAGGGGGCATCTGAGAGGTTTACCTAGGGGGTGGCTTTGTCCTGTTGCGGTGCCCAAAATTTCTTGTTCGCTGCTCGCTCACGAAATTTTGACCGCTGCCACTCGCTCACCTCCCTCCCCCCGCCACCGGCGGCGGTCGGCTCGCTCCCCACACCGGCCCGCGGGCGATCGCAGATCGCCCCTACGAATATCATTGGGGCTGGATATGGGATGTAGGGGCGAACTGTGTTCGCCCGAAAAAGCCCAATATTTTTAAGGAGGAAACATTATGGAAATTCTCAAGAATCTTGCCAATCTCATTAAGGTAAAAACCCTCGTCACCCTTGCGGTGATGGCGGTGTTCACGGCGCTGGCGCTGAAGGGGGTCATCACCGCCGATAATGTAATGGTGGTGGTGAGCATGGTCATCGCCTTCTACTTCGGCACCCAGGCCGAGAAGAAAACCCAGTAACCCGCCCGAAAGGCGGGCGGATGTGGGGCAACGGATTGCCACGCCAGTGTTCGCACTGGCTCGCAATGACAGCGGAAACTTTCAGATTTTTCTGTCATTGCGAGGCTTGCTCCGCAAGCCGTGGCAATACGTAATCCCCTCGTAGGGGCCGGTGACTACACCGGCCCGCGGGCGATCGCAGATCGCCCCTACAAGCGCCATCCAAGGCACACCTCCCAAAAAAGGCTTGCTTTTTACAAGCCGGGGTGCTATAATCTCCTTACTTGCAGGGTTCGTATATCGGTAATACAACGGCTTCCCAAGCCGTGAAGGCGGGTTCGATTCCCGTACCCTGCTCCAAAGAAATAGGGGGACACCGAAAGGTGTCCCCCTATTTCTTTTTGGGCGGGAAGGGAATCGAACCGATTTCAATGGAACAGTCCAGTGGACTGTTCCGGCCACCAGTTCAAAAACTGGTGGCAACCATAATTTTCTCCCCCAACCGGGGGAGAAAATGCAAGTCGATTCCCGTACCCTGCTCCAAAAAAAGCACCCCCGATAGCTACAGGCTATCGGGGGTGTATTTGCGTTTTAATTGGATTTCTTCAGCAGAACCACTACCGCGACGATGACGATGGCGGCAATGGCCCAGATGGGAATGGGAAGGCTGTACATCATGGCAAAGTTCCTTTCGCAGATGGCGGAATGCGGATTCCCACGCCTGCTTCGCAGGCTCGGAATGACAGAGGAAACTTTCGGCTTTTCCTGTCATTGCGAGGCTTGCAACGCAAGCCGCGGCAATCCGTTCCTAAACTACTAGATGCCCGCCAGCTCCAGAAGCTGGGGAACTTTGGCTTCCCAGCCCAGGGCCATGATATGCACGCCCTGGCAATAGGGGCGGCACTCCCGGATGATCCGGGCGGCGATCTCCACGCCGGTGATGCCGGCCTTGGCCCGCTCCTTGTCGGCGGCAAGGGCCTCGATCATCTCGTCGGGCACATGGACACCGGCCACATTCTTGTTCATGAACTTGGCCATGCCGGCGCTCTTGGGAATGATCACACCCAGCTGCACAGGCTTGCCAAACTGCTTCGCCTGCTCCATAAAGCGGATGAACTTCTCGGAATCAAAGACGGCCTGGGTCTGGAAATACTCGGCGCCGGCCATCACCTTGCGCTCCATCTTGGCAAGCTGGGCGTCGAAGGAGTCGGAGCAGGGGGAGACCACCGCACCCTTGGCGAACTTGGGGGGCTCACCGATCAGCGGATTGCCGCTGAGGTCCATGCCCTTTTCCAGCTGGCACACGGTGTGCAGCAGGGAAACGGAGTCCAGATCGAACACCGGCTTGGCGCCGGGGTGGTCACCCATGCGGGTGTGGTCGCCGGTCAGGCACAGGATGTTGTCGATGCCCAGCATGGCGGCGCCCAGCAGGTCCGACTGCAGAGCGATGCGGTTGCGGTCCCGGCAGGTCATCTGAAAAATGGGGGTCAGGCCCGCGTTTTTCAGCGCCACGCAGGTGGGCAGGCTCCCCATCCGCATTACGCTGGACTGGTTATCGGTGACATTCACGGCGGTGATGCCGCTGAGGTAGGTCTTGGCTTCTTCCACCAGATGGTCTACATGGATGCCCTTGGGAGGGCCGACCTCGGCGGTGACCACAAACTGGCCCTTATCAAACAATTCAGTAATTCTCACGGTTTCTTACTCCTTTCGGTTGCCGGCGGTGTAGTCGCGGATCTGTACGGGGCATTTCAGGGCATCCAGCCGCCCGGTCTGGGCCAGCCGGCGGAGGATCAGCTCCCAGCCGCAGTCCATATCGGGGTCGACTTCGCACTTGCCGTTTTTCGCGCCGCCGCACTGGCCGTTGACAAGGCCCTTGGAGCAGGCGGTCAGGGGGCAGATGCCGCCGGTCAGGTTCAGGAAGCACTCGCCGCAGCGGCGGCAGTCCACTTCCAGCGGGGTCACGCCCTGATAGCCCGGCAGGGCTACGGTGTCGCAGCCGGCGCAGACCCGCTTGTGGGGGCAGCGGTCGGCCACGGTCTGCACGCCAACGCCGCAGGAGAATACGAGGATCGTATCCGCGCTTTCGATGGCATCGGCATGGGCCTGCAGCCGCAGGGCAAGATTTTCCGGGCTGCAGATGTAGTCGGTGGTGAGGCTGCCGGCAAGGCAGTCCAGCTCTTTGAGGAACGCGGCAACTTCGCCGGTGGGGAAGCAGACCTCCCGGCAGCCGTGGCACACGATGGCGAACACCCGGCCCCGCAGACTCTGGCGGATGGCTTCGGGGTTCTTCATTTCGGTAATCAGCATCTTATTTCAACCCCCTTACGGCGGCCTTGGCGGCCCGGAAGCGGGCAACCAGCGGAATTTTCGCGGCGCAGATATGTTCGCAGCAGCGGCACTCCAGGCAGTTCATCACGCCTTCGTCCCGGCAGGCTGCCCAGTTTTCGCCCTTGGCGTAGCGGGCGAGGTTCAGCGGTTTCAGCTCCATGGGGCAGACGTCCACGCACCGGCCGCAGCGGATGCAGGCGGTCTCGGCGGTGGGGTCGGCGCTAAATACGGTGATGCCGTTGCTGCACTTGGTGATGGGTACATCCGCATCCGGCTGCACAGCGCCCATCATGGGGCCGCCGATCTTCACGATGGCGGGCTCGTCCCCTTCAATGCCGCCGCAGTGCTCCAGCAGAGCCTTCGTGCCGGTGCCGATACGGACAAGGAAGTTGCCCGGGTTTCTCACCCGGTCGCCGGTGACGGTGACCACCCGCTCCACCAGCGGCAGACCCAGCCGGACCGCGTCGGCGATGGCCTTGGCGGTGCTGACGTTGGCGACTACGCAGCCTACGTCGGCGGGCAGGCCGCCGCCCGGCACCTGCCGGCCCAGCACCCGCTTGATGAGCATTTTCTCCGCGCCCTGGGGGTACTTGGTGCGAACAGAGCAGACTTCGATATTGGGAAGCTCGGCTACCATTTCCTGCAGCTTTTCGATGGCATCGGCCTTGTTGTCCTCGACGGCGATGATGCCCTTGCCGGCGCCCACAGCCTTGCAGATGGCCTGCAGGCCGAAGATCACCTGCTCCGCCTGCTCCAGCAGTACCCGGTGGTCGGCGGTGAGCATGGGCTCACATTCGCAGCCGTTGAGCAGCACGGTGTCGATGGGATTTTTGGGCATCAGCTTCACATACATGGGGAAGCCCGCGCCGCCCATGCCGATGATGCCCGCCTCTTTGACGATGGCAACGATATCGGCAGGGGAGAGGTCTTTCAGCTCGCCCCGGGGGCGCACCGATTCATGGAGGGTGTATTTTTTGTCGTTTTCGATGACCACGCAGGCTGTCGGCACGCCACGGGTGGCGTGGGGGCGGTCTTCGATGGCGATGACCGTGCCGCTGACACTGGCGTGGACATTGGCGCTGATGAAGGCGGCGGCTTCGCCCACCTTCTGGCCCACATCCACATGGTCGCCCACCTTTACGATGCAGTTGGCGGGCGCGCCGGCGTGCTGGCTCAGGTTGATGGCCACGGTGTCCGGGTCGGGGAAGGGGCGCAGGGGCAGATGTTCGGTCCGCTCCTTGTTTTCTGCGGGGTGGATGCCGCCGTAGTAGCCGTCCAGACGGCTGTCCCGGATGGCGGCAACATGGCGGGCGACGGCGGCGTGGCCGGCCTTGGCCCAGTCACGAAGCTGGACACTCTGACCCGTCATTTCGCCTGCCCGGCCCTGCGCGGCCAGCCGCTGCTGGATCTTTTCCCAGGCGCAGTCTTTGGAGGGGTCCGCCTCGCACTTGCCGTTTTTCGCGCCGCCGCACTGGCCGTTGACAAGGCCCTTGGCGCAGTCGACGATGGGGCAGATGCCGCCGGTGGCGGTGAGGTAGCACTGGGCGCAGGCGCCGCAGGTCTTGGTGGTCAGGGCCATGCCGTGCAGGCCCGCCGGGCCAATGGAGTCGCAGGCGGCGTAGACCGGCAGATTGGTCATCGCGGCCACGGTCTGCACGCCCAGACCGCAGGCGATCACGAGAACGCACTTGGTGCCTTCGGGGATCGCAAGGGCTTTTTCTGTGTGATGGGCGTTGCACACAAAGTCCAGCGCCAGCTTACCGGTGACGGTCTTGCCCATTTCCGCTGCCATGTCCGCAACGGTCTGCAGCTCCGGCTCGGTCTCGCCGGTGGATTCTTTGAAGCACTTGTTGCAGGAAACCAGCAGAATGTCCTCCAGCTCCAGCAGCAGCCGGCTCAAAGCCGCTTCGCTCTTCAGCGTATACTTGGTGTAGTTTTCCAAAAGCTCACCTTCTTACTGTTTTGAAAGAAACCGCCCGATTTTGGCGGAATATTGTTGTACGCCTATCAGTATAGCACAAGCGCCGAGTTTTTTCCAGTAGTATTTATCTTTTTGTATCGATATAAAAGGACGAAATTCCGGCAGCCCAGGGGATTGCTTTCCGTCAAAATGCCTTATTTTGGAGAAAGTGGGATATCCCTGCTTTGCCAATACCCTCCCCCGGGGGGAGGGTGCCCCCGAAGGGGGCGGGAGAGGAATGGCGGCAGAACCGAGCAAGGATAAGGCCTGACAGTGGCAGAAAACCATTCGTTTTCCGCCCGCATTCCTCTTCAGTCAGCTGCCGCTGACAGCTTCCCCCCGGGGGAAGCGATATTTCCTTTCCCTCTGCGGCCCGTGCCAAAATGTCTTATTTCCCAAAAACCGGGTTTTCCCGGAAAATGGAGGTTGAATTTCCGCCCCGATTGTGATACGATACATTCGTATCAATATGTCCGCCATACCGGTATGCCAATACCCTCCCCCGGGGGGAGGGTGTCCCCGCAGGGGACGGGAGAGGAACGGCGGCAGAACCGACCAAGGAAAAGGTCTGATAGATTTAGCAAACTATATCGGCTGCTCGCCCGCATTCCTCTTCAGTCAGCTAACGCTGACAGCTTCATCTTCGCGCTAAGAGCCGCCTTCGGCGGTTGCGCTCCGAAACGCGCCTGCGGGCGCAGCCCTCGGGGGAAGCGATTCCGGCATCCGAAACAACCCAACCGAGCAAAGGAGAACCCATTATGCCCATCACCGTAGCCGTCGCCGGAAAGGGCGGCGTAGGAAAAACCACCGTCAGCGGTATGCTGGTGGACTATCTGGTCCGCGCCGGCAAGACCCCCGTTCTGGTGGTGGATGCCGATGCCAACTGCAACCTCAACGAGGTGCTGGGGGTGGAGGTAGAAACCAGCCTGGGCGCCATCCGGGAAGAGATGGCTCAGGCCGAACTGAAAAAGACCATTCCCGCCGGCATGACCAAGGCGGAGTACGCCGAGTTCAAATTCTCCTCGGCGCTGATCGAGGAAGACGATTTCGACATGCTGGTCATGGGCCGCACCCAGGGCAAGGGCTGCTATTGCTATGTCAATGGCGTGCTGAAGACCCAGGTGGATAAATACGCCAAGAATTATAAGTACATCGTCATGGATAACGAGGCAGGTCTGGAGCATGTGGCCCGGGGCACGCTGCCGAAGGTGGATGTGATGCTGCTGATCTCCGATTGCAGCCGCCGGGGCATTCAGGCGGTGGGCCGGATCGCGGAGATGGTGAGCGAGCTGGGGCTGAACCCCGGCAAGATGGGCCTGATCGTCAACCGTGCGCCGGAGGGCAAGCTGGACCCCGGCATCCTGCAGGAGATCGAAAAGCAGGGGCTGACGCTGTTTGGCGTGCTGCCCCATTCCGAAGCGGTGTACCGCTGCGATTGCGAGGGCGCGCCGTCCAGCAAGCTGGACACCTCCGACCCCATGAAAACCGCCCTCTTCAAGCTGCTGCCCATTCTGGGAATCTAACGCTTCCCCAATGCCGATAATACCCTCTCCCGGGGAGAGGGTGCCCCCGAAGGGGGCGGGAGAGGAACGGCGGCAGAACCGACCAAGGAAAAGGTCTGATAGATTTAGCAAACTATCGGCTGCCCACCCGCATTCCTCTTCAGTCAGCTTCGCTGACAGCTTCCCCCCGGGGGAAGCGATATTCACCCGCTCCAAAACCCTCTCCTGTATTGCGGTATTTTAATCGTCAGCCGCAGGCTGACACCGAAACTCATAACTCTAAACTCATAACTCATAACTTATCCCATCACCCCGTAACCCCATACATTAAAAATATATAATAAACCAACAAGGGAGGAACCAATTATGTCTTTCGCACCCAAGACCGGTGCCTATTCCGGCAAAATTCAGGCCGTGACTCTGGGAACCGGTGACCAGGCGATCACTCTGGGCGGCCAGAGCGTTCTGCCGTTCTACACCTTCGATGGCCCTGTGGTCAACGCCCCCAAGATCGGCGTGGAGGTATCCGACAACGCCGCCGCATGGCTGCACATCCCCGGCCTGGCAAGCTACTATGCCGGCTGCGCCACCATGGCCGACTTCGCCGTGAAGGCCGCCGCCATGGATGGCTGCGACTTCATCTGCCTGAACTTCGAGCTGGCTGACCCCAACGGCGCCAACCGCCCCGTAGCCGACTGCGTTGCCGATGCTGTGGCCGTGGCAAACGCCGTCAGCAAGCCCATCGTTGTCATGGGCTGCAAGAACATGGAAAAAGACGGCGAGCTGTTCTCTAAGATTGCCGAGGCTCTGCAGGGCAAGAATGTGCTGTTCCTGTCCGCCAAGAGCGAGGACTACAAGAGCGTAGGCGCTTCCGTGGTTCTGGCTTACGGCCAGAAGGTAGGCGCTGAGACCGCCGACGACATCAACCTTGCCAAGCAGCTGAACATCATGCTCAAGCAGCTGACCGTTCCCGCCGGCTCTATCGTCATGAACATCGGCACTGCCGCCGTGGGCTATGGCTATGAGTATGTGGCCTCCACGCTGGACCGTGTTCGCCTGGCAGCCCTTGCCCAGTCCGACGCGGACCTGCAGATGCCCATTATTGCCCCTGTATCCACCGATACCTGGGCCGTGAAGGAATCCACCGCCTCCGAAGAAGATGTTCCCGAGTGGGGCAATCTGGAAGAGCGTGGCATTCACATGGAAATTTCCACTGCTGCAGCCGATCTGGCCGGCGGCGCCGACGCGGTGATCCTGCGTCACCCCGCCGCTGTGGCCGCTGTGAAGCAGTTCATCACCGAGCTGGTATAAGGAGGACAGGATTATGGCAATGAAAGGCTTGGATATCTTTAAGATTTCCCCCAAGAAGAACTGTAAGGAATGCGGCTTCCCCACCTGCATGGCTTTCTGCATGAAGGTTGCCGCCGGCGCAGTGGCCATCGACAAGTGCCCCTACTTCTCCGATGATGCCAAGGCGCAGCTGAACGAGCAGACCGCGCCTCCCATGAAGACCATCGCTGTCGGCAGCCACAAGCTGGGCGGCGAGACTGTGCTGTTCCGCCACGAGAAGACTCTGGTGAACAAGAACCTCTACGCCGTTTCCGTGGACACCACCATGGATGCTGCCGCTGTGGATGCCACCCTCGCCGCCATGGCCAAGGTGGACTACGAGCGCATCGGCGAGCGGATGTATGTGGAAATGGTATTCGTTGCCAATAAGGGCAGCGACCCCGCCGCCTACGCCGCTCTGGTGCAGAAGGCTGCCGCCACCGGCCGCACTCTGATCCTGGAGTGCTGGGATGCGGAGTGCGCCAAGGCCGCTCTGGCTGTTTCCGGCAAGGATGTGATCCTCTCCGGCGCGACCCCTGAAACCTGGGAAGCCATCAACGCCGTTGCCGTGGAAGCCGGCGTGGTGCTGGGCGTATGGGCGGAGAACCTCTCCGATCTCTACGACACCGTCAAGAAGCTGGAAGCCGCCGGCAACAAGAATCTGGTGCTGGATGTCACCGGCAAGACCGCCAAGGAAACGCTTTCCAACGCCGTTCTGGTTCGCCGCACCGCCCTGCGGGATGGTGACCGTTCCTTCGGCTATCCCTCTATCGTAAATCTGACCCGGCTGACCGGTGATGCGCGGATGCAGACCGCTTACGCATCTCTGTTTACCGAGAAGTACGGCTCTATCATCGTCATGTCCGGCATGAGCTACGCCCAGGCGCTGCCTCTGTACGGCCTGCGCCAGAACATCTACACCGATCCTCAGAAGCCCATGAAGGTGGAAGCCAAGATCTACCCCCTCAACGGCGCCGACGAGAACAGCCCCTGCTGCCTGACCGTCGACTTCGCCCTGACCTACTTCCTGGTTTCCGGCGAGCTGGAGCGCAGCAACTGCCCCATCAACCTGATCATCTCCGATGCTTCCGGTATGTCCGTTCTGACCGCATGGGCCGCCGGCAAGTTCTCCTCCTCCACCATCAAGAAGACCTTCGAGGAGCTGGATATCGAGAACAAGATCAAGAACCGCACCCTCATCATCCCCGGCAAGGTGGCCGTGATGAAGGGCGAAATTCAGGAAAAGCTGCCCGGCTGGAATGTGGTGGTCGGCCCTGCCGAAGCCGTTCAGCTGGTCAAGTACCTGCGTGACAAGGAGTACGAGGGCGCAGCCGCCGCAGCCGCCGCCGAGAACGCCGCCAAGGCTGCCGCCGGCGCCACCGCCGAGGTGAAGGAGCTGACCTTCGAGGAGCTGCTGGAAACCCGGGTTCCCAAGATCGAAGTGGTGGACATGGGCGTTACCTACCGCGGCCACAACCCCGAGAGCAAGACCTTCGTCACCATCGGCGAGCGGATCCACTGCATCGCCCCCGCCATCCGCAAGGCTATGGACGAGCGTGACCCCGCTCCCATTCTGAAGCGTGCTGCCGAACAGATCGCCGCCGGCGCTACTTATCTGGATGTGAACATCGGACCTGCCGAGAAGGACGGTCCCGAGCGCATGATGTGGGCTGTCAAGCTGCTGCAGGAGAACTTCAACAACGTTCCTCTGGCGCTGGACACCGCCAACAAGAAGGCCATCGAGGCCGGTATCAAGGTCTATAACCGCACTAACGGCAAGCCCATCGTCAACTCCGCCGATGCCGGCTCCCGTATCAGCTACATCGATCTCGCCGCCGCCAACGATGCGATTTGTATCGCCCTCTGCTCCGCCGACGGCATCGCCAAGGACAACGAGGAGCGTATGCGCCATTGCCACAATATGCTGGAGCGTGGCCTGAGCCTGGGCATGACCTCCGACGATCTGTGGTTCGACCCCCTGTTCCTGGTGGTCAAGGGCATGCAGGACAAGCAGATGGAAGTTCTGGAAGCCATCCGCCTCTTCAGCGCCGAGGGCCTGAAGTCCACCGGTGGCCTGTCCAATAACTCCAACGGCGCGCCCAAGGAAGTCCGTCCCATCATGGATAGCGCCTTGGTTGCCATGTGCATGATGCAGGGCCTGACCTCCGCCATCGTCAACCCCAACGACCGCCGCCTGATGGAAACCATCAAGTCCTGCGACATCTTCAAGAACCACGTCCTCTACTCCGACAGCTACCTGGACCTCTAATCCGGCGTGCCGGATTATGTCGATATTCGCCTTCGGCGAGCGATATAGCTGCGCTTCGATATAGCCCGATGGGCTTCGATATAGGGCTTCGCCCTGAGATTTGGGGCGAATATTATATCGAGTGCCGTCAGGCACATATCGAATCCGACAGGATATATCGAGCGGCGTAAGCCGCATATCGACGATCGCGAATATATCGACAAAACCCATAGATACCCCATGCATTCATGGCTGGGAGGGAAGACTCCCTCCCGGCCATTTTGCTTATGTGGCTGGGAGTAAGGTATGATCGCCCCCGGCAAATACCCTCTCCCGGGGAGAGGGTGTCCCCGCAGGGGACGGGAGAGGAACGGCGGCAGAACCGATCAAGGATAAGGTCTGATAGCGGCAGGAAACCATCAGCTTTCCGCCCGCATTCCTCTTCAGTCAGCTTCGCTGACAGCTTCTCCTGTTGCGGTGCCCAAAATTTCTTGTTCGCTATTCGCTCACGAAATTTTGACCGCTGCCACTCGCTCACCTCGCTTCATCTGCCACTGGCAGCGCTCGGCTCGCTCCCCCCGGGGGAAGCGATTTCCGCTCTCCCATATTGCGGTATTTCACTCGTCAGCCATCGGCTGACACCGCAACTCATAACTCATAACTCACCCCGTAACCCCCGGCCGGAAGGCCTGAAAATATCATCAAACTACAGGAGGAAATATTATGAGCGTATTAACCGATCTGATCTACGGCGGCAGCAATGCCGTAGCCGGCCTGACCGAAGGCGCGGTGAATGCCGCCATCGAAAAGCATGGCGCCGACCATCCCGTTGCCTTCCCCGACACCGCCTATTTCTTCCCCACCATCTACGCCGCCACCGGCGTCAAGGTGAAGACCCTTGGCGACCTGGTGCCCTGCGTAGGCGTGCTGAAAAGCCTGATCACAAATCAGGAAGACCTGGGTCAGGCCCTGAACGCCGGCCTTGCCACCGCCGTTGGCGCCGAAATTCTGGAGGGTCTGAAGTACGCCGAGAACCCCAACCCCTATGAAAAGGAATCCGGCATCGGCTTCGTGCCGGACCCCATCATCCGCTCTTTGGGCGTGCCGCTGGTCACCGGCGACATTCCCGGCGTTGCCGTGGTGCTGGGCAAGGCTGACGATGCTGCCGCCGTCGCCTCCGTGGTCAAGGACTACCAGAGCAAGGGCATCCTCACCTTCTTAGTAGGCGACTGCATTGAGCAGTGCATCGATGCCGGCGTGAAGATGGGTCTGGAGCTGCGTGTCATTCCTCTGGGCCACGATGTGACTTCCGTGATCCATGTAGTCACCGTAGCCGTCCGCGCCGCCCTGATCTTCGGCAACATCCAGCCCGGCGACCTTGCGGGTCTGCTGGACTATACCAAGAACCGTGTCCCCGCCTTCGTCAACACCTTCGGCGCCATCGATGCCGTAGTGGTCTCCGCCGGCGCCGGCGCCATCGCTCTGGGCTTCCCGGTGGTGGTGGATATCGACCTGGGCGAGAATCAGGTCCCCGGCGCTCTGGAGAGTGTCTGCGACCACAGCAACACCGTCAAGAAATCTCTGGAGCTTCGCAACATCCGCATCAAGGTGAAGGAGCTGCCCATTCCCGTGGCCTTCGCCGCCGCCTTTGAGGGCGAGATCATCCGCAAGGCCGATATGCACAATGAGTTCTGGTCCTCCAAGAACCCCACCGCCGAGCTGGTGGTGATGGCGGACGACATCGAAGACCACGCCATCGTCATCGACGGCCCGGATCTTGCCGATTGCAAGGAGCTGGCTCTCGGCACCTTCGTGCAGGTGTCCGGCCGGAAGATGCAGGCGGACTTCGAAAGCGTCATCGAGCGGAAGATCCACGCCTGGTTCAACTACATGGAGGGCGTCATGCACACCGGCCAGCGGAATCAGGTCCGCATCCGTGTCAGCAACGCCGCCTTCGAGGCAGGCCTGACCCTGCGCCACTTCGCGGAAGTGCTGTACTACATGATCATGGACGAGTTCGAAGCCGTTGTGGACAAGTGCGCCGTCACCCTCATCACCGACCCCGTCAAGGCCGCCCAGTTCCGTGACACGGTGGCCATGCCCCGCTACACCCAGCGCGACCAGCGCCTTGCCTCCATGACCGACGAGAGTGTGGACCGCTACTACACCTGCATCCTCTGCCAGAGCTTCGCCCCGGCCCACTGCTGCGTGGTAACGCCGGAGCGGCTGGGTCTGTGCGGCGCGGTGAGCTGGCTGGATGCCAAGGCCACCAACGAGCTGGACCCCAACGGCCCCTGCCAGCCCATCTTCAAGGAAGGCTGCACCGACGAGCGCACCGGCCGTTTTGAGAGCGTGGACAAGGCCATCGCCGCCGCCACCCACGGCGCGGTGGAGACCGTCACCCTCTACTCCCTGCTGGAAGACCCCATGACCTCCTGCGGCTGCTTCGAGTGCATCTGCGGCATCGAGCCCATGAGCATGGGCGTGATCGTGGTCAACCGGGAATTCAAGGGCATGACCCCCGTGGGCATGACCTTCGGCGAGCTGGCCAGCTGCACCGGCGGCGGTGTCCAGACCCCGGGCTACATGGGCCACGGCCGCCATTTCATCGCATCCAAGAAATTCGTCATCGCCGAGGGCGGTATCCAGAGAATCGTCTGGATGCCCAAGGAGCTGAAGGACGATGTAGCCCCCCGGCTCAACGCCACCGCTCTGGAGCTGTACGGCATTGAGAATTTCTGCGATATGATCGCCGACGAAACCATCACCTGCGACGGCGAGGAACTGCTGAACTGGCTCACCGAAAAGGGCCACCCCGTCCTTGGCCTCGACCCGCTGCTGTAACCGGAGTGCCTCCGATGTCAGTACGCACCAAGCCTTTATGAAAGATCGTTACCGCTCCAATACCCTCTCCCGGGGAGAGGGTGTCCCCGCAGGGGACGGGAGAGGAACGGCGGCAGAACCGACCTAGGCGAAGGTCTGATAAAGGCAAAAAACCATCAGCCTGCTGCCCGCATTCCTCTTCAGTCAGCTTCGCTGACAGCTTCATCTTCGCGCTAAGAGCCGCCTTCGGCGGTTGCGCTCCGAAACGCGCCTGCGGGCGCAGCCCCCGGGGGAAGCCTAACCCCTATAACGCATAACCTACCTCTCAGGGCGAGGCAATCGCCTCGCCCTGACCAATCTCCTTTCTGAAAGGAAACCCACCCATGAAAATTACCTTCCAAATCGAAAACTCCGCCCCGGTGATCATCGAGGCCAACCCCGGCGACAATCTGCTGGAGGTTGCCCGCCGGGCCAATGTGGCCATCGACGCCCCCTGCTCCGGCAACGGCTCCTGCGGCAAATGCCGGGTGAAGCTGCTGTCCGGCGAGGTGGACAGCCTGCCGTCGCGCCACATCACTGCCGAAGAATATGCCGAAGGCTGGCGGCTTTCCTGCTGCGCCAAGGTGCTTACCGATGCCACCGTCTTCGTTCCCGATATTGCCAGCGCCTACCGCTCCCGGATGCGTACCGCCGATTTGTCCAGCCTCCGGGAGATCGCCATTTTTGAAGATTGCCGCCGTGGGCTGCTTGCCAGCGGCATCACCTTAGAAAACAATCTTTGCTGCGCGGTTCTGACCCTCGCCGCCCCCACCCTGGACGACACCCTCCCCGACAACGAGCGGCTCGTATCCGCTTTGCAGCAGGCGCTGGGGGCAGAAACGATCCGCATCCCCCATTGCGTGATGAAGCACCTTGCCCACCGGCTGCGGAAATACAATTTCCATGTGGCGGTGAAGGGCCGTCTGGAGGACGATACCTTCACCTGCCTGGATATCTGCGATCCGGCGGATATGCGGCTGCTCGGCTGCGCCATCGACATCGGCACTACCACCGTCACCGCGGTGCTGTGCGATATGCAAAGCGGCGAAATTCTCGCCAAAGCCTCCTCCGGCAACGGCCAGATCCGCTACGGCGCCGATGTGATCAACCGCATCATCCAGCAGGGCAGACCCGGCGGCGTGGAGAAACTGCAGAAAGCGGTGGTGGAGGAGACGCTTGTTCCCATTCTGGCAGCTCTCTGCGCCGAAGCGAAGGCGGACTGCCCCCAGATTCTGCAGCTGGCCATCGCCTCCAACACTACCATGAACCACCTGCTGGTGGGGGTGGATGCGGAATCTGTGCGCCTGGAGCCCTACATTCCCAGCTTTTTCGCCTGGGAGGATCTGAAAGCCGCCGACATCGGCCTTTGCGCCTGCCCGGAGGCAAGGGTGATCCTCGCCCCCAACATCGGCTCTTATGTGGGCGGCGACATCACCGCCGGCACGCTGGCCGCCGGCTTCTGGGACAGCGACGAAATGAGCCTTTTCATCGACCTCGGCACCAACGGCGAGCTCGTCTTCGGCAACCGGGATTTCCTTATGAGCTGCGCCTGCTCCGCCGGCCCTGCCTTTGAAGGCGGCGACATTTCCTGTGGCATGCGGGCCACCGACGGCGCCATCGAAGCGGTTTTCATCGACTCCGCCACCATGGAGCCCCGGTTTTCCGTCATCGGCGGCGGCAAGCCGGTGGGCCTTTGCGGCAGCGGCATTATTGACCTGATTGCGGGCCTCTTCACCGCCGGCATCATCGACCCCCGGGGACTTTTCATCCGGGAGGGCCGCCGGGTCGCCCGTGACCGCCACGGCATGGGCCGCTACATCCTTGCCTTCCCCGGCGAGTCGGAAACCGGCAGGGAAGTGGCCATCACCGAGGTGGATATCGATAATTTCATCCGCGCCAAGGGCGCGATCTACTCCGCCATCGATACCCTTTTGCAGGCGGTGGATCTGGACGAGAGCTGCATCGAGCGGGTGTATGTGGCCGGCGGCATCGGCTCCGGCATCAATATGAAAAACGCGGTGACCATCGGCATGCTGCCGGCGGTGGAGCTGGAAAAGTTCCGCTACATCGGCAATTCGTCCCTCACCGGCGCCTACGCCATGGTCATGAGCCGCAGCGCCCAGGCGCAGGTTGCCGCCATCGCCGCCAATATGACCTATCTGGAGCTGTCCACCCACCCGGGCTACATGGATAACTTCGTAGCCGCCTGCTTCCTGCCCCATACCGACTCTGCCCGCTTCCCCCGGCGTGCCGCCGGTGTCAATTCGTGATCGGCTTTCTGCGAAGGTCGTTACTTCCCTGACCCGCTCGGTATCGTTACCTGTTTAATACCCTCTCCCGGGGAGAGGGTGTCCCCGCAGGGGACGGGAGAGGAATGGCGGCAGAACCGAGCAAGGATAAGGTCTGACAGCGGCAGAAAACTTTAGACTCTCCGCCCGCATTCCTCTTCAGTCAGCTTCGCTGACAGCTTCTCCTCGGGAGAAGCGATATTCCCACCCCTACATTTCACCAACCCCAATGAACAGGAGAACCTTCCCATGTCCATTCCCAACAACAAAGAAGAAATCCCCTTTTCCCACTACGCTGCCGCCTTTGCCGCCGCCGACCCTCAGGAGATCGCCGCCCGGCTGGGTGTCCGCTGGGAGAATCACGAATTTTATGTAAACCTCCTTGGCAAAGAATACGCCATTTCCCACCCCGATGCCCGGTTCCGGGGCGAGCTGCCCCTGCCGGCGAAAACCTTCCTGCTGCGCTGGCTGCTGGAAGGCAAAAACATCCCCTGGCATGGCGGCTGGAAGACCTTCCGGGAGATGCCCTGGGGGGAATTGTACATCGTACCCTTCACCGGCCGGGCGCTGACCCGGGCGGCCTTCACCTTCGGCACCCGGGTGGAAGCCTACCGCGCCGCCGCCCAAAAGCTGGGGGGCGAGGCGGTTACCCACGGCGATGCCGGCTTTGCCTTCGAATTGCTTCCGGGGCTGCGGCTGCAGCTGCTGGTGTGGGCAGGGGACGAGGAGTTCCCCCCCAGCGCCCAGATCCTCTATTCCGATAATTTTGCCGAAGCCATCGCCCCGGAGGACCGGGTGGTGGCGGCGGACATTCTCATCGGCACTGTGAAGGCGGCCATGTGAATAACCGATTGACAAGGCCGCAATTACCCATTATAATAATTGCATAATAAGCCCGAACCGGGCGGAAAAAGGAGAAATTACCATGGGCAAATTTGTAATTCGTCAGACCAACACCGGCTATAAATTCGACCTGAAGGCATCCAACGGCGAGATCATCGCCACCTCCGAGATCTACACCACTCTGGCCGCCTGCCGCAAGGGCGCTGAGAGCGTGCGGAATAACGCTCCCGTAGCCGGCCTGCACGACCTGACCGGCGAAGAGATGGAAGTCAAGCACCCCAAGTTCGAGATCTACGAGGATAAGGGCGGTGAGTTCCGCTTCCGTCTGAAGGCCCGCAACGGCGAGATCATCGCCACCTCCGAGGGCTACAAGGCCAAGTCCTCCTGCCTCAACGGCATCGAATCCGTCCGGAAGAATTCCGCCGGCGAGATCGAGATCGCAGAGTAATTGCTCCATACCCAACCGAGCCTCCCACCCCGGAGGCTCGGTTTTTTTAATACCCTCTCCCGGGGAGAGGGTGTCCCCGCAGGGGACGGGAGAGGAACGGCGGCAGAACCGACCATGGAAATGGTCTGATAGTTTCAGTAAACCGGCAGCTTTCCGCCCGAATTCCTCTTCAGTCAGCTTCGCTGACAGCTTCTCCCCGGGAGAAGCAATTTCCGCCCTTACGAAAAGGTTCGGTGGCCCTTGTAGGGGCGGCCATTGGCCGCCCGATACGGATTCCCACGGTCGCTCCGCTCCCACGGAATGACAAACATCTATCGATGCTCCTCTGTCATTCCGAGCCGCTTTAGCGGCGTGGGAATCCGTTTCCCTCTGCGCCCCAGCCCGAAGCCGAAACCTTGCAAAATCTGCCGCACCCCCCAAAAAGCGGCAAAAAATTATGGTTGTAATTTCTTAAAGCTGTGCTATAATGTTACACGGAAAAAGTTGCACATTGGATGCCCGACACAGAAAGAGGTGACAGCGGTGGAATTCTATGCAGACCTGCATACCCATATTCTCCCCGGCGTGGACGACGGCGCGGCGGATCTGACCACCGCCATGCAGATGCTCTCCCAGGCCTATGCCGACGGCACCCGGGTGCTCTGCCTGACACCCCATTTCCGGGAGCCCTACCGGGACAATTTCACCGACAAGCTGCTGCCCATCTTCGAATCGCTGGTGGTGGCGGCGGCGGAACAATACCCGGATCTGGTGATCCTGCCGGGCTGCGAGGTCCATTACCAATCCGACGCGGCGAAGCTGCTGTCGGAAGGGCAGCTGCTGACCGTAGGCACGGAGCATGTGCTGCTGGAGCTGGGGTGGACCGTCAGCTACAGTATGCTCACCGCCGCTCTGGACGATATGCTCCAGTATGGCTTCATCCCCATCATCGCCCACCCCGAGCGCTACGACATCTTCCGCCGGGACAAAGACCTTGCCCGGCAGGTGGTGGACATGGGGGCGCTGCTGCAGCTGAACGCCGGCAGCGTGACAGGGGAGCTGGGCTTTGGCATCAAGCGCTGCTGCCACCGGCTGCTGAAGGAGGGGCTTGCCTCCATCGTGGCCTCCGATGCCCACGGCACCCAGCGCCGCACAGCCCAGCTGCGCCGGTGCGCCGAGTACATCGCCAAAAAATATTCACCCGACTACGCGGCCCAGCTTCTGTGGGAGACCCCCCGGGCTGTGCTTGGAATAAAGGAGTAAGCTATGGATGAAAGAATGGAAGTAGAGCTGGACCTGCGGGACATATTCTACTATCTGAAAAAGAAGATCGTTATTATTCTGATCGTGGCCATTCTGGGCGGCGCGCTGGGCTTCGTGTTCGGCACGATGAGCTATGTTCCCCAGTACACCGCCTCCGGCACGGTCTACCTGCTGACCCGGTATTCGGAAAGCGCTTTGATGTATTCCGACTTCCAGATCTCCAGCCAGCTGGCGGTAGACTTCAAGGAGCTGCTGCTCAGTGACCGGGCGCTGGATCAGGTCATTCAAAAAGTGGGCCTGAACGCCAGCGCCGCCCAGCTGCGCTCGATTATCACCGTAGAAACCGGCGAGGTCACCGCCCGAACCATCAGCATCTATGTCACCGATACCAACCCCCAGCGGGCGGCGGATATCGTCAACGCCCTGATCGACGAAGGCTCTGCCGCGGTGGTGGAGGTCATGACCGTTACGGAGGTCACCCCTGTGGACTACGCCAAGGTCCCCATGGTGGCCACCGCCTCTCCCGCCAAGAAGATGCTGCTTCTGGGCTCTGCCGCCGGCGCGCTGCTGGCCATCGCCCTGTTTGTGGCGCTGCGGGTGCTGGATGACTCCCTGCGTACCGAGGACGATGTCTATCGCCGTCTGGGCATCAGCACGCTGGGCATGGTGCCGGAGTCCAAGCTGCTTACCGAGGGCAAGACCCGGAAGAAGATGTTCCGGGGTCTGCGCCGCTGGCTGAAGAGAAGAAGAAAGTGAGGAATCGTCCATGTCGAATGTAGTTGCCGCCAGCACCATGATCAGCAAGGAATTTGCTGTCAGCGAGGCCATCAAGGTCCTGCGTACCAACCTGTTTTTCACCGGCGTGGACACCCGGGTCATCGCCCTGACCAGCCACTCCGCCGCCGAGGGTAAGACCACCCTTTCCTTGCAGCTGGCCGCCGCCATTGCCGAAACCGGCAAGCGGGTGCTGCTGCTGGATACGGATATGCGCCGCAGCGTGCTGCTGAGCCGGCTGCGCCATAAGGGCAAGACCATGGGTCTGAGCCATTATCTTTCCGGCATGGCCAATGCCGACGAGATCATCTGCCCCACGGATGTGGAAAATCTTTACATGATTTTTGCCGGCACCCGGGTGCCGAACCCTGCGGAGCTGCTGGACAGCCCCGCCTTCGAGAAGCTGATTCCCGCCCTGAAGGATACCTTCGATTATGTGATCGTGGACTCTTCGCCTCTGGGTCAGGTGGTGGACAGCGCCGTCATCGCCCCGAAGATGGACGGCGTGATCATGGTCATCGATGCCACCAATAACAGCTACCGTGACGAGAAGCGGATCAAGCAGCAGCTGGACCGCTGCGGCGCCCGTATTCTGGGCGCGGTGCTGAACCGTGTAGACGACCGCGCCGCCAGCTACGGCTATTATTAAGAGAAAAAACGCCTGCGAAAGCGGGCGTGTTTTTGCCGCAAGCCATCTTTTCCGGGGGATGGCTTGCGGCAGTGAAAAGGGAAGCGGGAAGCGTGAGAAGCTGCGGTGTCAGCCGATGGCTGACTTCTTTGGGTACTTTCTTGTTCAGCACAAGAAAGTACCCCGCCGGAGGCAGCAATGTCATTAAGTTTAGGATGTCATTGCGAGCACCGCAGGTGCGTGGCAATCCGTAACCCTCCTTTGGATAACGGATTCCCACGCCTGCTTCGCAGGCTCGGAATGACAAGGTAATCCGAAAGTTTCCTCTGTCATTGCGAGCCGCTTTAGCGGCGTGGCAATCCGTAATACCCTCTCCCGGGGAGAGGGTGTCCCCGCAGGGGACGGGAGAGGAATGGCGGCAGAACCGGCCTTAGAAAAGGTCTGATAGTGGCAGGAAACCATCAGCCTCCACCCGCATTCCTCTTCAGTCAGCTGCCGCTGACAGCTTCATCTTCGCGCTAAGAGCCGCCTTCGGCGGTTGCGCTCCGAAACGCGCCTGCGGGCGCAGCACCCGGGGGAAGCGATATTTGCCCCCGGCGCAAAGCCCCAATTGTCAACTGTCAATTGTCCATTGTCAACGAATCGCCTGTGATCTCACCGCCTTCGACAGAACCCGCCAAAATACCTGCGTGATTTTACCATTGAATTCGCGGCAACGGTGTGGTATAATATCGTAACATGGGCCTGCTGTGGGCTGCCAACAACCAACGGGGAGTGTGATCATCGGTGAAATGCGTGGATACTTTTTACAGCCTTTATGGGCGTGATCCTGCGGGGATCTCTTTCTGCCCCTATCGCATCTGCCCCATCGGCGCCCATATCGACCACCAGAACGGCAAAATCACGGGTCTGGCCATCGATCAGGGTGTCCGCATCGCCTACGGCCCCAAGCAAAACGGCGTTATCGAGCTTCACAGCCTCCAGTTCCCCGTCCGGGCCCAGTGGCACGCCCGCTATGTCCCCGAGGGAAAAGAGGGTGACTGGGCCGACTATCTGCGGGGCGCCACCGTCATGCTGGCGAAAAAGTACACCCTGCGGGTGGGCCTGTGCGGCGTAGTGGCCGGCAGCATCCCCATCGGCGGCCTCAGCTCTTCGGCGGCGGTGGTCATCGCCTTCCTGACGGCCCTTTGCCGGGTGAACAATATCGAACTGTCCCGGCAGGAGCTGCTGCAGACGGCGCTGGACGCGGAGCGGCTCTTTGTGGGGGTCAACTGCGGCCGGCTGGACCAGTCCTGCGAGATCTTCTGCAAGAAAGACCACCTTTTGTATCTGGACCTGCAGACCGACAACTGCGAGCTGATCCCCACCCACCCCGCCATGAAGCCCTTCGACATTATGATCCTCTTCTCCGGCGTGGAGCGGAATCTGCAGGGCAGCAAGTACAATATGCGGGTGGACGAAGTGAAATCCGCCGCCTACGCCCTGCAGGCCTACGCCGGCATGGACTACGGCAAGTTCGAAGATACCCGGCTGCGCTCTGTCCCCCGGGAGGTTTTCGAGCAGTATAAGCACCTGCTGCCGGAACCCTGGCGGCTGCGCGCGGAGCACTACTACACCGAGTTCGACCGGGTGGAGCAGGGCGCGGAGGCCTGGCGCCGGGGCGATATCGCCCGGTTCGGCCAGCTTTGCAGCCAGTCGGGCTACTCCAGTATTTACAGCTATCAGACCGGCTCGGAAGAGCTGAAAACCCTTTACGATATTATGATGCAAACCGATGGCATTTACGGCGGCCGCTTCTCCGGCGCCGGCTTCAAGGGCTGCTGTCTGGCCCTGACCGACCCGGCCTATTCCGGGGAAGTGGGGCGCAAGGTCACCGAAGCCTACCTGAAGCGGTTCCCGGAGCTGGCGGGAAAGTTTTCCGTCCATATTTGCCACAGCGCGGATGGAGTGCAGCTATGAAATGTTTGATTCTGGCAGCCGGCTATGCCACCCGGCTCTACCCTTTAACCGAGAATTTCCCCAAGCCGCTGCTGAAGGTAGGGGAGAAGACCATTCTCGACTGGCTCATTGACGATATGGATACCTTAGGGGTCATCGACGAATATGTGGTGATCTCCAATCATAAATTTGCCCACCATTTTGATGCCTGGGCGGCTGCCAAGCCCCAGAAGATCACGGTGGTGGACGACGGCACCTCCTCCAACGAGACCCGGCTGGGCGCGGTAAGGGATGTGCAGTTCGCGATCGACAAGCTGAATATTCGCAGCGACCTGCTGGTGCTGGCGGGGGACAATGTGCTGAGTTTCTCTCTGACCAAGTTCATCCGCTATGCCATGGAGGCGAAGACCTCCTGCGTGCTGCGCTACTACGAGCCGGAGGCAGCGAAGCTGCGGAAATCCGGCGTGCTGGAGATTGGGGAAAACGACCGGGTGCTTTCCATGGAGGAAAAGCCTGCCAGCCCCAAATCCAACTGGTGCTGCCCGCCCTTCTACTATTACTCCGCCGCCGACGGGGCGCTGGTGGAGCAGGCAATCAGCGAAGGCTGCGGCGTGGACGCCCCGGGCAGCTTTATTGCGTGGCTGTGCCGGAAAAGCCCGGTGCATGCCATGGAAATGCCCGGCCGCCGCTACGATGTAGGCTCTTTGGAAACCTACGCCGCCATCTGCGCCGAATATAAGGGCATTACCGATTTCTGACGAAATACCCTCTCCCGGGGAGAGGGTGTCCCCGCAGGGGACGGGAGAGGAATGGCGGCAGAACCGACTTTAGAAAAGGTCTGATAGATTCAGCAAACTATCGGCTTTTCGCCCGAATTCCTCTTCAGTCAGCTAACGCTGACAGCTTCATCTTCGCGCTAAGAGCCGCCTTCGGCGGTTGCGCTCCGAAACGCGCCTGCGGGCGCAGCCCCCGGGGGAAGCAATATTTGCCCAAGCCCGGAAGGCCTCTCTTTCCTGATCCAAGTTTCCAAAAATCCTCTGAAAGGAGCGTTTTCTATGTATACCATCCATGACCTGTACGATCTGACCCATTCCATGGCAGGGGATTACCTGTTGCGGTTTCAATACCCCTGGGAAGCGCTCAGCGGCATTAAAAACCTGATCTACTCTCTGGGCGCGGAGCTGAACGAAGACGAATACGCGGAAGTTTCCCCCGGCGTATGGGTGCATCACTCTGCCACCGTCGCCCCCACCGCCTGGCTCGGCGAACCCTGCATCATCGGCCCCAATACCGAGGTGCGCCACGGCGCTTTTGTCCGGGGCAGCGCGCTGGTGGGCGCGAACTGCGTGGTAGGCAACTCCGTAGAGCTGAAAAATGTGATCCTTTTTGACAATGTGCAGGTACCCCACTATAACTACGTGGGCGACAGCATCCTGGGCTACAAGGCCCACATGGGCGCCGGCTCGATCACCAGCAATGTCAAGTCCGATAAATCTCTGGTGGTGATCCACACCCAGCCCCCCATCGAAACCGGCATCAAGAAGGTGGGCGCCATGCTGGGCGACTTTGTGGAGGTTGGCTGCAACAGCGTGCTGAATCCCGGCACGGTGGTGGGCAGAAATTCCACCGTCTATCCCACCAGCTGCGTCCGGGGCGTGATCCCGGCAGGCAGCATCTATAAGACCGGCGGCGTCATCGTCGCCAAGAAGCAGGAGTGATAGTATGGGTAAATATTTTGGAACTGATGGCTTCCGGGGCGAAGCCAATGTGAACCTGACCGCCGACCACGCCTATCAGGTAGGCCGCTTTCTCGGCTGGTATTATACGAAGCGGAAGCGGGGCGACGAAGCCGCCCGCATCGTCATCGGCAAGGACACCCGCCGTTCCAGCTATATGTTTGAGTACGCCCTTGCGGCGGGCATCACCGCCTCCGGCGCCGATGCCTATCTGCTCCATGTCACCACCACCCCCTCGGTGGCCTATGTGACCCGCACCGACGAATTCGATTGCGGCGTGATGATCTCTGCCAGCCACAATCCCTTCTACGACAACGGCATCAAGCTGCTGAACGCCCAGGGCGAAAAGATGGAGCAGGAGACCATCGACCTCATCGAAGACTATCTCGATGGGCATGTGGAGCTGTTCGGCGAGACCTACACCCAGCTGCCCTTCGCCCACCGGGAGAAGATCGGCCGCACGGTGGACTATGTCTCCGGCAGAAACCGCTACATGGGCTACCTGATCTCTCTGGGTCTGTATTCTTTCAAGGGCATCAAGGTGGGTCTCGACTGCGCCAACGGCGCCAGCTGGAACATCGCCAAGAGCGTTTTTGACGCCCTGGGCGCCAAGACCTATGTGATCGGCGCCGAACCCAACGGCCAGAACATCAACGCCGGCGTAGGCTCTACCCATATCGACCATCTGCGGAAATTCGTGGTGGATAACGGCCTGGATGTAGGCTTTGCCTACGATGGCGATGCCGACCGCTGCCTGTGCGTGGACGAAAAGGGTCAGGTAGTCACCGGCGACCATATCCTTTATATCCTCGGCTGCTATATGCGCGACCGTGGCCAGCTGGATGGCAACACCGTGGTCACCACCGTTATGAGCAACTTCGGCCTTTATAAAGCCTTCGACGAGCAGGGCATCGGCTACGCCAAGACCGCCGTGGGCGACAAGTATGTGTATGAGCACATGGTGAAAAACGGCTGCCGCCTGGGCGGCGAGCAGTCGGGACATATCATCGTCAGCAAGTACGCCACCACCGGCGACGGCATTCTCACCAGCCTGAAGGTGATGGAGGTTCTTCTTGCCAAGAAAAAGACCCTCAGCCAGCTCTGCGAGGGCCTGACGATCTATCCCCAGGTTCTGAAGAATGTCCGGGTCAAGTCCAAGCCCGAGGCCCAGAACGACCCCGCCGTGCAGGCGGCGGTGGCGGCGGTTGCCGCCGAGCTGGGAGAAACCGGACGGATCCTTGTCCGGGAGTCCGGCACCGAGCCGGTGATCCGGGTCATGGTGGAAGCTCCCACCAAAGAGCAGTGCCAGAACCTGGTGGACCGGGTGGTGGATGTGATCTGCGCCCAGGGCCACGCCCGGGTCTGACCGGAATGCTTCCGGTGTCAGTTCGTGATCGGTTTTCTGCGAAGGTCGTTTCTTCCCTGACCTGTTGCGGTGCCCAAAATTTCTTGTTCGCTGTTCGCTCACGAAATTTTGACCGCTGCCACTCGCTCCCCTCGCTGCTTCTGCCACCGGCAGCGCTCGGGTCGTTCCCCCGCTCGGTAACGCCACCTCTGTGTTATCGAAAATGTAATTATGCTGCACCAGCCAAAGCCTCCCTCTGATGAGGGAGGTGGCAAAAATCTATTGGATTTTTGACGGAGGGAGAGAAAAAATCTCCCCCAACCCACAAATAACCGCGGGGCAACCCCGCAAGGAAGTGAAAACCTGTGAATCAAGACAAGAAAACCGGCTTCCGCCCGGTGCGCTGGTGGGCGCTGCTGGCCTACGACACCGTGCCGCTGCTGCTGGCCAGCATCTTCATACTGCTCATCAGCCCCAGCCACGAAGGTACGGTAGCCGACTGGGCCACCTTCTCCTATCAGCTGGCGCTGGCGGCGCTGTGCCTGTATACGGTCCGCGCGGCGCTGGGGGTGTATCGGGTGGTGTGGCGCTTTGCCGACACCTATTCCTACATCCGGCTGATGGAAGCGGATTTCCTTGCCGGCGTGATCTTCTACGCGGTGGATCTGTGCCTTTATAAGCTCTTCCCGGAGCTTTACGGCGCTCACTTACAGCTGACCACCTTCCTTGTGAAGATGTCGATCCTCACTCTGAACCTGCTGGCCTGCCTTTGCATGCGGCTGCTGTACCAGTTCCTCTATCAGCATTCCAGCCGGGACTCCCGCATGGGCAAGCTGATGCGGGTGTGCATGGAGGTGTTCTTCGGCATCAAGATCAACCCCGCCGACCCCACCGACCTGCGGATCAAGATCGCGGTGGTGGGCGCGGGCAGAGTGGGCACCAGCCTGGCGGAGGAGCTGCTGGGCAACCGGAACGCCCCCTATGTGCCGGTGTGCTTCATCGACCGCAACCCCGACAAGATCGGCCGCCGGATCTACGAGCTGCCGGTGCTGTCCGACGAGCAGGCCACCAAGGAGCAGCTGCAGAGCCTTCTGGTGCAGGAGATCGTCTTCGCCCTGCCCCGCAACGACACCGACAAACTCCAGCGGCTTTATGAATACTACAGCCAGACCGGCTGCAAGGTCAAGATCTACGATTACCCCCTTGCCCACACCACCGACTCCGGCAAGCGCCACCTCCGGGAATTCGACATTCAGGACCTGCTGTTCCGGCAGGAACGGGTGTTCACCGACGAGGCCACCGTGTCTTATTATGAAGACCGGGTGGTGCTGATCTCCGGCGGCGGCGGCAGCATCGGTTCGGAGCTTTGCCGCCAGATCGCCAAGATGAACCCCCGGAAGCTGGTGATTCTGGATGTCTACGAAAACGGCGCCTACGATATCCAGCAGGAGCTGCGGATCGCCTACGGCAAGAAGCTGGAGCTGCAGGTGGAGATCGCCTCGGTCTGCGATGCCGCCGAGCTGGACAAGATCTTCGCCCGCCATAAGCCTCAGGTGGTGATCCACGCCGCGGCCCATAAGCATGTGCCGCTGATGGAGCATAACTGCTGCGAGGCCGTCCGCAACAATGTGTTCGGCACGCTGAACATCGTGGAGGCGGCGGAGAAGCACGGCGTTAAGAAGTTCATCATGGTGTCCACCGACAAGGCGGTGAACCCTACCAATATCATGGGCGCCACCAAGCGGATGTGCGAGATGATCGTGCTGTCCCGCAAGGGTACGCAAACGGAGTTTTCCGCCACCCGGTTCGGCAATGTCCTGGGCTCCAACGGCTCTGTGATCCCGCTGTTCAAGCGGCAGATCGCCGCCGGCGGCCCGGTCACCGTCACCGACAAGCGGATCATCCGCTATTTCATGACCATTCCCGAAGCCTCCCAGCTGGTGCTGCAGTCCGGCGCCATGGCGAAGAACGGCGAGCTGTTCGTGCTGGACATGGGAAAGCCGGTGAAGATTCTGGATCTGGCGGAGAATATGATCCGTCTGTCCGGCTTCGAGCCCTACCGGGATATCGACATTGTGGAAACCGGCCTGCGTGAGGGCGAAAAGCTCTATGAGGAGCTGCTGATCCGCACCGAGGAGCTGGACAAGACCGATAACGCCATGATCTTCATCGAGCGGGACGCGCCGCTGTGTCCCGATGCCATTGCCGAAAAGCTGGAGCTGCTGCGCGCCGCCCTGCAAACCGGCAGCGACGAGGGCGTCCGCTCTGCTATGAAGCAGGCCGTGCCGACGTACCGCACCCCCGAGGAAGTCAACGCCCAGGCCCAAAAAGCCCGGGAAATGGCCCTGGCCAATTAAGCGGCGTGCAAATACCCTCTCCCGGGGAGAGGGGGGACCGCGAAGCGGTGGGAGAGGAATGGCGGCAGAACCGACCTTAGAAAAGGTCTGATAGATTTAACAAACTATCGGCTCTCCGCCCGCATTCCTCTTCAGTCAGCTAACGCTGACAGCTTCCCCCCGGGGGAAGCGACTCCCCCTGAAAGCAGGTGAAACTGTGCATCCAACCTACGAAGCGGTGTTTTCCTTGATGAAGGCTGCCCTCTGGGGCGCGCCCTACGCCCCCCCGGCGGATTCCGGGGCGCTGCTGCGGGAGCTGGAAGAGCAGGGTGTCCGGGACTTGGCCGCCGATGTGCTGGCGGACCGCCCGGCGATCCAATCCGCCGCCAACCGCATGACCCATTTCTACGCGGTGATGGGGGAGCAGGCGGCGGTGCTGCAGCTGCTGTCGGGCATTCCGGTGGTGGTGCTCAAAGGCGCGGCGGCTGCCCGCTACTACCCCCGGCCCGAGTACCGGAAGCTGGGAGATGTGGACCTGCTGATTCCTCCTGCCCAGTTTAACCGCGCCTGCGCCATTTTGGAGCAGGCGGGCTATGTCCGCTATCTGGATAAGCCCCGCCACGCAGGCTACCGCCGCACCCTCACCCGCTTCGAGCTGCACCGGTTCTTTACGGAAAAGGGGGGCAGCCCCCTGGACGAGCTGCTGCTTTCTGCCCCCGCCGGGCAGGCGGAGGTCTGCGGCTACGCCTTTCCTGTCCTGCCCCCGGCCTTGACGGGTTTGGTGTTTCTGGAGCATACGGCCCAGCATTTGCGGGGCAGCTTCGGCCTGCGGCAGGTGCTGGATTGGATGCTCTACGCCCACGCGGTGCTGACCGACGAATTTTACGAGAAGGAGTTCGCGCCCCTTGCCCGGCGCTGCGGCTACGAAACTCTGGCGGTGACCATGACCCGGCTGTGCCAGCTGTATCTGGGGCTGCCGGAGACGATCACATGGTGCCGTAATGCCGACGAAGAAGCCTGCCGGGAGCTGCTGGAGCTGATTCTGGAGGGCGGCAACTTCGGCGAAAAAGACATCGACAGCGCCAAGGCGGTGTCGGTGCTGAATATGGCGAAGCACCCCATCCGGTTTTTGGGGCAGCTGCAGTCCATGGGCTGCGAAACCTGGACGGCGCTTAGGAAATATCCCTGGCTCAAATGCTTTGCGTGGCTGTACCAGCTGTGCCGGTTTATTCGGCGAGGCTTTGCCCGGAAAAATGCCCTGTCTTCCCTGCACAGCGACGGCAAAAAGGCGGACCGCCTGCGGCAGCTGCTGCACCGGCTGGAGCTGGAATAATTTAGAAATAGCGGCGTGTGAGAACCCCTCACACGCCGATTTTTCTTCTGCAAAGGGGTTGTATAATCCGCCCCGGGGCGTTATAATAGAGAGATAAAGTGGGACAATTATCGGACCACGCCGAAAGGGGGAGCCGCCATGATCCAAAACACCGGCCGCCGCATTGTCGACGGCGACACCCTGATCACAGCCATCCGGTCGGAGCTGGCGGCAGGCGGCCATTTCACCCTCACCGTTACAGGCAGCAGCATGGAGCCGTTTCTGCATAACGGCAGCTCCCATGTGCTTTTGAAGCGGCCGGAAGAGCTGCGCCGCTGGCAGGTGGTGTTCTACCGCCGGGACAATGGCCGCTACATACTCCACCGGATCGTCCGCATCCGGGGTGACGAGGTCACCGTCTGCGGCGATGCCCAGCAGCAGCCGGAGAAGATCCACCGGGATCAGATCCTTGCCGCCGCGGTGTGGATCTGCGAAAAAGACAACGATTGGGTAGAGTGGGGCAGTTTTCGGCATCAGCTTCGCAGCGCCCTTTGGCATTTCCTTCGCCCCCTGCGCCCCTACCTCCTGCGCCTCCTGCGGCGCTGACTTTCTTAGCTTGCGCCAATACCCTCTCCCGGGGAGAGGGTGCCCCCGAAGGGGGCGGGAGAGGAACGGCGGCAGAACCGACCATAGAAAAGGTCTGATAGCTTCAGTAGACCTCCAGCTTTCCGCCCGCATTCCTCTTCAGTCAGCTAACGCTGACAGCTTCCCCCCCGGGGGAAGCGATATCCACCTCCTACAAAACACTTCGCATTCTCCAGAACCCCCATCTTTGAAAAGGAACTTTCGCCATGAACGCATTTCGGACGCTGATCGCCAAAATCAAAGACGGCTCCTACCGCCATGTGCTGCGGGAGCTGGGCTTCATCTTCCGCTGCTCCCGAAACCACCGCTGCGCGGTGCTGTTCTACACGGCGCTGGGTCTGCTGTCCACCGCCATGAGTCTGGGGGCAGGCATCCTCAGCAAGCACATCATCGATGCCGTAACCGGCTATAATTCCCCGGCGCTGCTGCCGCTGGCGGTGTTCTATGTGGCGATGCAGCTGTTTCGCATCGGCTTCAACGCCCTTTCCGGCCGCATCAGCGCGGACATCCGCCTGCGGGTGGACCAGCAGCTTCGGGGCGAGGTCTACGACCGGGTCATGAACGGCCAGTGGGAGAGCCTTGCGGAGTTTCATTCCGGCGACATCCTCAACCGCGTCGACAACGATGTTGCCGCCGTAGCCGGCAGCGTGCTGAGCTGGCTGCCGGATTTGATTACCCGCTGCGCCCAGCTGCTGGGAACGCTTCTGATCATCCTGCGCTACGATGCCACCCTTGCGCTGCTGGCGCTGCTGAGCGCCCCGGTGACCATGCTGGTTTCCGGCGCGGTGCTGCCCCGGCTTCGCAGCCATAATAAAACCCTTCGCAGCCTCAGCTCCCGGCTGATGGCCTTCAACGAGGAATCCTTCCAGAATGTGCAGCCCATCAAGGCGCTGGGTCTGGCGGATTCCTACAGCCGCCGGCTGCGGCAGGTGCAGGGGGACTTCCACGCCGCCTCCATGGACTACAACCGCCTCCATGTAGGCACCAACGCCCTGCTGAGTCTGGTCGGCACGGTGGTGACCATGGTTTGCTTCGGCTGGGGCGTGTACCGGCTGTGGAGCGGCCACATCACCTACGGCACCATGACCCTCTTTTTGCAGATGTCCACCTCCCTTTCCGGCGCGTTTTCCGCGCTGGTGTATCTGTTCCCCGGCATCATCGCCGCCGCCACCGCCGCGGGGCGAATCCTCACCATCATCGACCTGCCCCAGGAAGACGATTCCGCCCGCGCTGAAGCGGAAAAGCTGGCACGCACCAGCCCCGGCGGCATCACGGTGGTAGGGGAGGGGGTCAGCTTTGCCTACCGCAAGGGGCAGAAGGTGCTGGAAAACGCCTCCTTCCGGGCAGAGCCTTCTCAGGTAGTGGCCCTTGTGGGCGCCTCCGGCGAGGGCAAGACCACCCTTCTGCGGCTGATTCTGGGTCTGGTAGAACCTCAGGCCGGAGAAATCCGGGCAGAGGGCAGCTTTTCGCTGCCGGTAAGCCCGGGAACCCGAAGCCTCTTTGCCTATGTCCCCCAGCGCTGCACTCTGTTCTCCGGCACGGTGGCCCAAAACCTGCGGCTTGTCAAGCCCGATGCCACCGACGAGGAGCTTTGGGAAGTGCTGCGGCTGGCCTGCGCCGAGAATTTTGTCAAGCGCCAGACCCTGGGTCTGGACGAGCCGGTGCAGGAGCAGGGCGGCGGCTTTTCTCAGGGTCAGATCCAGCGGCTGATGATCGCCCGGGCGCTGCTTTTGCGCTCGCCGGTGCTGCTGCTGGACGAGGCCACCTCGGCCCTCGACCCGAAAACCGAAAAACAGGTGCTGGAAAATATCATGCGCCACGCCGGCGGCCGCACCTGCATCATCACCACCCACCGCCCCACGGTGCTGAAAATGTGCCGCCGGGTCTACCGGGTGGCAGGGGGGCAGCTGCATAAGCTGTCTGCCGACGAGCGAAAAGAACTGGAAGAAAAGGAGGAAAACCATGGCTGATCCCAAACACAGCGGCGATGCCGAGCAGACCGTAGATGTGGGGCTGTTTCTGCAGGATGCCATCCGGGGTTTTGTGAAATACTGGTATGTGGGGCTGCTCCTTGTGGCGGCGCTGGCGGCCTTCGGCGGCCTGCGGCAGATCCGCAGCTACCAACCCATGTACCGGTGCGAGGCCTCCTTCACCGTCAACACCCAGCAGGCCGGCACTTCCGACTACGACTATTCCTTCTACTACGATAAGACGACCGCCAGCCAGCTGGTGTCCACCTTCCCCTATATTCTGCAGTCGGACCTTCTGACCGACCGCATCAAGGAAGACCTGAAAATGTCCTACATTCCCGGCATCATTCAGGCGAACCCCGTGTCCAATTCCAACCTCTTCACCCTTTCCGTCACCGGCGGCAGCCCGGAGCTTGCGCTGGCGGTGCTGAATTCGGTGGTGAAGAACTATCCGGCGGTGGCAGAGTATGTGCTGGGCGAAATTTCCCTGCACATGATCGACCCGCCCCGGCTGCCGGAAGCGCCCTATAACCAGCTCCAGTGGGTGGGCGCCAGCGTCAAGTACGGCACGCTGGGTCTGATGCTGTTTCTGGGTATGCTGGCGCTGTACGCCCTGACCCGCACCACCATCCGCCGGGAAGACGAGATGGAGCAGAAGCTGCGGCTGACCTCTCTGGGCGTTGTGCCGCAGGTGCGGTTCAAGCGCAGAACCCAGAAGATCGATACCACCGTTTCCATCCGCAACGACAAGACCGGCTTCGGCTTTCAGGAGTGCTTCCGGGGGCTTGCCCTGCGGGCGGTGAGCCAGCTGCAGAAGCAGGGCGGCCGGATCTTAGGCATCACCGCCGCCGCCGAAGGCGAGGGCGCGACCACCGTTGCCAAGAATGTGGCCATCGCCCTGGCGGAGGCCGGCAAGCGGGTGATCTATCTGGATGCCCATTTCCACAATCCCCGCAAGCGCAGCCGCCGGGGTCAGGGGCTGGAAGCCTTCCTGGAGGGCAGCTGCCAGCTGGCGGATGTGCTGGTGAAGGACAAAACCGACACCCTCTGGATGGCGGCCTGCACCCGGGCGCTGACCGATACGGAGCTGGTGACCTTCGCTCCCCGGCTGAAGGCGCTGATGGATGCCGCCAAGAACACGGTGGACTATGTGATCGTGGATCTGCCTGCCTGCGACCGGATGGGTCAGGCAGCGCCGGGCATCGAGCTGTGCGACGGCCTGCTGTGCGTGATCCGGCAGGATAATTTGAAGCGAAACCGGCTGATGGATGCGGTAGAGGACTTAAACCGGTTCGATGCCCAGCTTCTGGGCGGCGTGCTGAATTTCGCTCGGGGCGGTCTGGGCGGCTACGGCTACAGCTATGGCTACAGCTACGGCAAGTACGGCTACTCCGGCCGCAGTTACGGCCGCCACGGCGGCTACGGCTATGGCTACGGCAGCCGCAAGGGCAAAAAGAAGGGCTACGGCTACAGCTCCTACGGCTCCGCGGAGTAATTTCCTTAAAAACGAAAGCAGCGGGTTCCACACTGAGCGCACAGCGCAGGGAGAACGGATTCCCACGGTCGCTTCGCTCCCTCGGAATGACAGAGAAAACTATCGAATTTCCCGTGTCATTGCGAGGCTTGCAGCGCAAGCCGTGGCAATCCGTAACACTCCCTTACTTTGTTTCGATGACCAAACGGTAACGATACCGGGCAAGGCAAGGCAGAAACGACCTTTCCAAAAGACTAAATGCGTACTGACACCGGGGGCACCCAATTAAGAACTACCGACAACCGAGCGGTAACGATACCGAGCGGGTCAGGGAAGTAACGACCTTCGCAGAAGACCAATCACGAATTGACACCGGGGGCACCCCGGAGAGGAATGTGACAACATGAAAATCATCGATCTGCATACCCACATCCTTCCCGGCATTGACGACGGGGCGGCGGACATGGCCGAGGCCATGGAGATGCTCCGCAACGCGGTGGCATCGGATGTGAAGGCGGTGGTGGTAACGCCCCATTGCAACATCCCCGGCTTCTGCGAGAACCACTACACCCCGGAATTCCTGAACCTGCTGCGGCGGCTTCGCACCGGCGCGGTGGAGGCGGGCATCCCCATCCACATTCTGGCGGGTATGGAAGTCCGGGCCAACGATTCCCTTTTGACCCTGCTGCGGCAGGGAAAGCTCCTGACCCTCAACGGCAGCCGCTATCTTTTAACAGAGTTCGCCGCCGATGCCTCCCCGGGCTACTGCACCGGCATGCTGCGAAAAATCCTCGACATGGGCTACACCCCGGTGGTGGCCCACCCGGAGCGCTGCGCCGCCATGTGGGAAGACCCGGGCTGCGCCGACGACTGGCTGGCGCTGGGCTGCCAGCTGCAGCTGACCGGCGGCAGCATTCTGGGCAAATTCGGCTATGAAGCCAAGCGGGCGGCAGACCATCTGCTAAGCCGCAGCATGGCAGCCTGCATCGCCTCCGATGCCCACGGCAGCACCCGCCGCACCAACTTCCTCGCCGATGTCTACGACTACATCAGCCTCCATTATTCCCCGGACACCGCCCGGCGGCTGTTCTGGGAGAATCCTCTGCGGATCTGCCAAAACGAGCCGCTGTAAAGGAGAAGCCTATGAGAATACTGAGAATTCTGGCGGTAGTGGCCTTTGCGCTGAGCCTTGCGGTGAACCTGTGGGCCGGCAACCGCTACCGGCAAGAGCATAATACCGAAGGCCCCAGCCTCCAGTGCGACAGCGAGTACCTGACGGTTTCCGTCAACGACCCGCCGGAAGCCCTGCTGCAGGGGCTCACCGCCTCCGACCCTCAGGACGGCGACCTGACAGAAAAAATTCTGGTGGCATCCACCTCTTATTTTCTGGAGCCCGGGGTGTTCAACATCGACTATGTGGTGTTCGACTCCCACCGCAACTGCGCCACCGCCACCCGCCGGGTGTGCTACAGCGACTACACCGCCCCCCGGTTCCGTCTTTCCGTGCCGCTGGTGTTCCAGCGGGGCGAAAACCTGCGCTACCTCAACTATGTTTCCGCGGAAGACTGCCTCGATGGCGACATCACCGACAAGATCAAGGTGGTAGCCAGCGATGTCAGCAACTACACCGCCGGCACCTACCCGGTGCTGCTGGAGGTCACCAATTCCCATGGCGACCGGCAGCAGGTGGAGCTGTGCGTGGTGGTGCAGGAGCGGCGCACCGCCGGGCCGGTGATCCAGCTTTCGGAGTACATCTGCTATGTTGCCCCCGGCGAAGCCTTCGACCCCTATGACCTGATCCTTTCCATCACCGGCACCAACGGCGCTGCCATCTCCAAGCAGCAGGCCAGCGTGCTGGGCGTGGTGGACACCCAGACCCCCGGCTGCTACCAGCTGATCATCAGCTGCGCCGATTCTGCCGGCGAGGGCCGCACCTACCTGACGGTAGTGGTAGAGGAGGCGGAATAAATGGACGAAAAAATGATCCGCTTCGATGAAATCAACCCCCTGCGCCTTGCCCTGGATGTGCTGCGTAATATCTGGGTGGCGGTGCTGATGGCACTGGCGGTGTGGATGGGCGTTTCCGCCTACGGCAAGCTGAACTACACCCCCCAGTACACTTCTTCCACCACCCTTGTGGTTTCCGCCAAGGGCAGCGCCGGCGCTTACAGCTCCCTGAACCTGACCACCAATATGGCGCAGGTGTTCTCGGAGGTCTTTGAAAGCACCATTCTCCGGGAAAAGGTAGAGCAGAAACTGGGCGAGCCGCTCAGGGGCTACATCGCGACCCGCACCGTTCCCAACACCAATCTGGTGGTGGTCAGCGTGGTGTCCTCCAATCCGGAGCAGGCCTTCCGGGCGCTGAACCATGTCATCGATACCTACCCCGAGTTTGCCGAGACCATGTTCGCCAACGCGGTGCTGAATGTGATCAAAGACCCGGAAGTTCCCCGCAGCCCCTCCAATTCCGGCAGCGTGGAGTCCATGAAAAAGCTGGGGGCGGTGGCGGCCTTCTGCCTGACGGTGGCGCTGATCGTGGCGCTGTCGGTGCTGCGCTCTACGGCTCAGACCCCCGCGGCGGCCCGCCGCCGTCTGGATGGGCGGCTGCTGCGGCCCATTCGCCATGAGATCAAGAACAAGACCTTCCGGGCGGCCCGGAAGAAAAAGAATGTGGCGCCGCTGGTCACCTCGGCCTTTACCTCCACCGGGTTCCGGGAGGATAACCAGAGCCTTTGCTCCAAGCTGGAGTACCACATGCGTAAGCGGGGGCAGAAGGTGATTCTGGTCAGCTCCGCCGGCGAAAACGAGGGCAAGTCCACCGTAGCAGCCAATCTGGCGCTGGGTCTGGCGGCCCGGGACAAGCGGGTGGTGCTGCTGGACTGCGACTTCCGCAAGCCTGCGGTGCATAAGATTTTCGAGGTGCAGGTTGCCGAGGGCAAGGACTTCGGTAAGTATCTGACCCAGGAGGATGGGGAAGGGGACTTCCTGATCCGGCTGAAAAAGCACCCTCTGACGGTGGGCGTCAACGCCGCCGGCTGCAAGTATCCCCAGCGGCTCATCACATCGCCGAAGCTGGCCCAATGCCTGCAGGCGCTGCGGGAGGAATACGACTATGTGATCCTGGATTCGCCCCCCATGCTGGTGGCGGCGGATACGGAGGCCCTGGCGGGAGTTGCGGACGCGGCGATTCTGGTGGCAAGAGAGGACTATGTCCGTGTCCGGGATATCAACGATTGCCTGGATGCCCTGCGCCGCAGCAGCCCCGACTTCGTGGGCTATGTCCTCAACAACTGCCTCGACACCGCCCACATGTCCTAATTTTTTCTTCGCTCCAAGCCTTTTGGGAAGGTCGTTACTTCCCTGACCCGCCCGGTATCGTTACCGCTTTGTCCTCGATACGGGCCTTCGGCCTCCATATCGCTGGAATGTAGGGGCGAACTGTGTTCGCCCGCAAAGAACGGATTCCCACGCCTGCTTCGCAGGCTCGGAATGACAGAGTAAGCTTTCAAGTTTCCTTGTCATTGCGAGGCTTGCAGAGCAAGCCGTGGCAATCCGTGTCCTCTCGTATCGGGCGATCCAAGATCGCCCCTACGAAGAAAAGGTTCGACGGCTCTTGTAGGGGCGAACTGTGTTCGCCCGAAAAAGCCTTCTCCTTGAGGAGAAGGTGGCACGCCGTAAGGCGTGACGTGAGCGCCCGCAGGCGCCATGCAAGCGAGCAACCGCCGCAGGCGGCTCTTGGCGAGTCGCTGATGAGGTGGAGAACGGATTCCGCCCTGAGCGCGAAGCGCGAGGAAGTGCCCTTGGGGTGCCACGCCTGCTTCGCAGGCTCGGAATGACAGAGTAAGCTTTCAAGTTTCCCTGTCATTGCGAGGCTTGCAAACGGGGTCCCCGCAAAGGCGAATGGCCTTTGTGGGGGGAGGAGGGGCAAGGCCTGCGGGTGGAATTTCCCCCTTGGGGGAAATGGAACATTGCAGCCTTTGCTCCGACGATGTGGCAATCCGCCTTCCTCAAACAACAAAAACCCGCCGGGGGCGCTCCCGGCGGGTTTTCTATATTCTCTTACACCACGCCCTGAGCCAGCATGGCAGTGGCTACCTTCTTGAAGCCTGCGATGTTGGCGCCGGCTACATAGTTGCCTTCCATGCCGTATTCCTTGGCGGCGGCATCCAGATTGTGGAAAATATCCACCATAATGCCCTTCAGCTTCGCGTCCACTTCCTCGAAGCTCCAGCTGAGCCGCTCGGAGTTCTGGCTCATTTCCAGCGCGGAGGTGGCTACGCCGCCGGCGTTGGCAGCCTTGCCGGGGCAGAACAGAACGCCCTTCTCCTGCAGGTACTTGGTTGCGTCCAGAGTGGTGGGCATGTTTGCGCCCTCGGCCACGGCGATGACACCGTTGGCGACAAGAGCCATGGCATCCTCCAGCAGCAGCTCGTTCTGGGTGGCGCAGGGCAGGGCAATGTCACACTTGACAGTCCACACGCCCCGGCCTTCGTGGTAAACGGAGTTGGGACGGGCCTTGGCGTACTCGGTCAGGCGGGCCCGCTTGACCTGCTTCACTTCGATGAGGGTAGCCACATCGATGCCGTCGGGATCGTAGATCCAGCCGGTGGAGTCGGAGCAGGTGACAGGCTTTGCGCCCAGCTGCCATGCCTTTTCGATGGCATAGGTGGCAACATTGCCCGCGCCGGACACGGCAACGATCTTGCCTTCCAGGCTGATGCCGTTGCAGCGGAGCATTTCGTCGGTCAGGTACAGCAGGCCGTAGCCGGTGGCCTGGGTGCGGGCCTTGGAGCCGCCGTAGGTCAGACCCTTGCCGGTGAGCACGCCTTCGAATACGTCCCGGATCCGCTTGTACTGGCCGAACATATAGCCGATTTCCCGTGCGCCCACGCCGATGTCGCCGGCGGGTACGTCGGTGTCAGCGCCGATGTACTTGTAGAGCTCGGTCATGAAGCTCTGGCAGAAGGCCATCACTTCCCGGTCAGACTTGCCCTTGGGGTCGAAGTCGGAGCCGCCCTTGCCGCCGCCGATGGGCAGGCCGGTGAGGGAGTTCTTAAAGGTCTGCTCGAAGCTGAGGAACTTCATAATGGACAGGTTTACGCTGGGGTGGAAGCGGATGCCGCCCTTGTAGGGGCCGATGGCGCCGTTGAACTGGACGCGGTAGGCGTTGTTCACCTGCACCTGACCCTTATCGTCCACCCAAGGCACACGGAAGAGGATGCAGCGCTCGGGGGTGGTCAGCCGCTCCAGCAGGGCTTCCCGGCGGTAGAGGTCTTCGTCCCGCTCGATTACAGCCCGCAGGGATTCCAGAACTTCCTGCACAGCCTGATGGAATTCGCTCTGGCCGGGGTTCTGATCCTTTACCCGCTGGAAAATTTCGTCAACATAGCTCATAAGGAACACTCCTTCAAAAAAAGTATGGACATATTCTAGCACATCCACCGGGAAAATACAATAGTTTTCCGCTCAAAGCCATAGCGCAATTTTTCACAGAATTTCACCCCCGCCCCCAGCCCATACTGTACATTTTATATTATATCCCCCCGGCGTGGTTTACTCCCGCCGAAAAGGGAAACGGATTCCCACGCCGGTGTAACCACTGGCTCGGAATGACAGAAGAAACTTTCAAATTGACCTGTCATTGCGAGCCGCGCAGCGGCGTGGCACCCCAAGGGCACTTCCTCGCGCTGCGCGCTCAGGGCGCAATCCGTAATCGGGCGATCGCAGATCGCCCCTACGAAAAGGATCGATAGAAAGCAGAAACGGATTCCGCCCTCCAATAAAAAACCGGGACACCCGGAAGGGGGTGTCCCGATGGGGAATATACAATTTACGACTTGCCCGCGATGCTCAGGCCGTCTACCCACACGCTGGGCGCGCCGAAGGCGGTCATGCCCATGGCGGCAGGCAGCTGCACATTATCGGCGGCAGCTACGATATTCTTCAGCAGGTCGTAGAAATTGCCCGCTACGGTGAAGGACTTGACGGCGGTGGTCTTCACGCCGTTTTCGATCATGTAGCCCGCGCTCTGCAGGGAGAAGTCGCCGGAAACCGGGTTGGCGCCGGCGTGGAGGCCGCCCAGAGAGTTGATGTACACGCCGTTGCCCACCTTCGCCAGCAGCTGCTCCTCGGTCATTTCGCCGCCGGCCAGATACATGGTAAAGGGCCGCACCATGACGGAGGAATCGTAGCCCGCCTTGGAGGCGTTGCCGGTGGTCTGCACGCCGGCGACGGCGGCGGTCTTCAGGTTGTACAGCAGGGTGCAGAGCTTGCCCTTTTCGATGATATTCTTCTTAGCCGTGGGCGTACCCTCGGCATCGAAGGGCATGGGCATGGGATTTTCGGGGTGGAAGGGGTCGTCCACCAAGGTCACGCAGTCGGCGGCAATCACTTCACCCTCCCGGCCGGCCAGCTTGGAAAGACCCTTCTGGGCAGCTTCCGAAGAGAAGATGGAGGCGAAGGTGCTGAGCAGGTCGCTCATGGCTTCGCTGTCGAACACCACCGGGTACTGGCCGGTGGGGGCGGGCTCGCCGCCCAGCTTGCTCAGGGCGGTGGCGGCTGCCTTTTTGGTCAGGGCAGCGGTGTCGATGGCGGCGGGGTCGCCGATCTTGATCTGGTAGTCGTTGGCCATTTCCTGCCCGTTGGTCACAACGGCGGCAACCACCACGCCCGCCAGAGCGTTCTCATAGCTCAGATCCAGACCCCGGGAGTTGACGATGGCCAGCCGGCTCACTTCCGTGATGCCCTGGGTGGAGCTGCCGTCGATCACCGCCGGGTCGGCGGCGTAAAGCTGCTCCTGAGTGGCCAGCACCGTGGCGATCAGCTCCTCGGTGGTGGGCAGGGTGATGGGGGCGCGGTGGATCTTCTCATAGACCTTGCCGCCCTCGCCCAAGAACACCGCTTCATCGGCCTCCAGAACGGCGGCGTTGCCGGCGGCCCGGTGAACGATGGCCTTAGCCTCTTCGGCGCAGAGGTTTTCCGTGGAGGCGTAGCCCATGCGGCCGCCTACGATGCAGCGGAAGCACACGCCGCCGTCCACCGCGGAGGTAAACTGGTTCAGTTCATGCTGGAAGGCGGAAACGGAGGTGCTCTCCGCCGCCTGATAGTAAAGCTCGTATTCCGCAATGCCCAGCGCCTTGGCTTCGGCAATGGCGATTTCCTTAAATTCCGCAAAATTCATAGCGATCCCTCCTGCTTAGCGTCCGCCGACGGTGATGCTGCGTACCCGGATCAGCGGCTGACCCACATTGGTGGGAACGCTGCCGCTGGACGAGCCGCACATGCCCTGACCCATATCCAGATCGGTGCCGACCATGTCGATGTCCTGAATGACCTGACTGCCCTTGCCCACAAGGCTTGCGCCCCGGACAGGCTCGCAGATCACGCCGTTGCGGATGATGTAGCCCTCGTTGACGGAGAAGTTGAACTCGCCGGTGACGGGGTTGACCGAGCCGCCGCCCATTTCCTTGGCGTAGAGGCCGTACTCGATGGAGGCGATGATGTCCTCATTCTTATCGGTGCCGGGGGCGATGTAGGTGTTGGTCATGCGGGAGGTGGGGGTGTAGGCGTAGCTCTGGCGGCGGGCGTTGCCGGTGGAAGCCATGCCCATGCGGCGGCCGTTGAACTTGTCGATCATGTAGGATTTCAGCACGCCGTTTTCAATGAGGACATTCTTCCGGGCGGGCGTACCCTCATCGTCGATGTTGATCGAGCCCCATGCGCCGGGAATGGTGCCGTCGTCGATGGCGGTGACCTTCTCGTTGGCGATCATCTGGCCCAGCTTGCCGGTGAACTGGCTTCTGCCGTAGGCAACGGCGCTGGCTTCCAGAGAGTGGCCGCAGGCTTCGTGGAAGATCACGCCGCCGAAGCCGTTGTCGATGGCTACGGGCATTACGCCTGCGGGGCAGTAGCCGGCGTTCACCATCGTAACCGCCTGCTTTGCCGCCCGGATGCCGGCGGCTTCCGGGTCAACGATGTCAAACATCTCCATGCCCATGCGGCGGCCGGGGTTATAAGAGCCGGTCTGGGTCTCGCTGCCCACCTGCGCCACGGCGCTGAGGGACAGCCGGGTGCGGATCTGGCGGTCCTGGGTGTAGAGGCCCTCGGTGGAGGCGATGAGGATGTTGTGGTCTACATCCAGCAGCGTGCCGGATACCTGCACGATGGCTTCGTGGTAGTTCCGGGCGGCGAAGTAGCCCTGCTTCAGCACCGCCACCTTTTCCCGGTTGGAAACGGAGGCGGGAACGATCTTCACCGGGTGGATGTCGCCGAAGAGCCGCTCCTTCAGAACGATGTCCATGGCGGCAGAGCCCTGACCCAACGCCTCGGCGGCCTTTTCGGCGCAGCGCAGCAGGCCCGCCTCGCTGGTGTCCACGGTGGTGGCCATCACGCTGCGAAGACCCTTGTACACCCGCACCGCCGCGCCGGCGATGACGGCGTCCTTGATGGAGTCTACCTTATCGGCGATCATGTTGATGGAATGGTTTACGGTGTTTTCGGCAAAGATCTCCGCGTAGTCGCCGCCGGTGGAAATGGCTTTTTGCAGCACCCGGGCGCAAATTTCTCTGGAAATCATGGCAATACACTCCTTTATAAAATGGTATAAACCCAGTATACCACAGCCAAAAAACCAATGCAACGCAAATCCTCTTTACTTTTTACAAAAAAAGGGGTATGATAGAGCAAACTGCCCCCGGAGGAACCCCTATGAGCAAAAAAACGAAGAAGATCCTGTTTTGGGTCGTGTATCTGGCGCTGATCGCGGTGTTTCTGTACAGCGCCATCTCTCTGGTAGACTATATTAAAGAGTCCCGGGAAAGCTCGGGTCTGTACGACGATCTGGAGCAGCTTGCCAACCGTCCCACCCGGCCGCTGCCCACCCGCCCCGTGGAGACCAAGCCTACCCAGCCTATGGAAACCCAGCCCGGGGAGACCCTGCCCCCTGAGACTCAGCCCCAGGAAACCGAGCCTCTCAGCGAGCTGGTCACCATCGTCGACCCCAAGACCGGCAAGGAAATGGAGATCCTGCCGGAGTACGCGGAGCTGTATCTTATGAATCAGGACCTTGTGGGCTGGATCGAGATCCCCGGCACCAAGGTCAACTACCCCGTTGTCCAGACCCCCGACCGGAAGGACTACTACCTGCGCCGGGACTTCAACGGCAAGCACGCCACCCACGGCTGTATCTATGTCCGGGAGACCTGCGATGTCAGCCGCCCCTCCGACAATGTGACGATTTACGGCCACCGCATGAACGACGGCACCATGTTCGCCGCCCTTGCCAACTATAAGAGCAAGATCTATTTTGAGGATCACCGCTATATCTACTTCGACACCCTCACCGAGCGCCATACCTACGAGGTAGTGGTGGTGTTCCGCACCACGGCCACCCAGAACGAGGGCTTCCGCTATAATCTCTTTGAGGACGCGGAAACCGCCGCGGAGTTTGACCGCTATATCCAAACCTGCAAATCCCTTGCCTATTTCGACAGCGGCGTTACCGCCGAGTTCGGCGACAAGCTGATCACCCTGTCCACCTGCGAATACTCCACCACCAACGGCCGCCTGGTGGTCGTCGCCAAACGGATCGATTAAAATCCCCCAATACCCTCTCCCGGGGAGAGGGTGTCCCCGCAGGGGACGGGAGAGGAATGGCGGCAGAACCGACCTTAGAAAAGGTCTGATGGCTTCAGCAAACCATCGGCTGCTCGCCCGCATTCCTCTTCAGTCAGCTAACGCTGACAGCTTCCCCTCGGGGGAAGCGATTTCTGCACCCCCAAAAATCTTGTCCCGCCCCCAACCAGAAAGGAACTGCTATGAAAAAAATCGGTGTACTCGGCGCCGGCACATGGGGCATTGCCCTTGCCCGGATGCTGTGCGTTTCCGGCCATGCTGTAACGGTCTGGTCGGCTCTCCCCCAGGAAATCGACGAGCTTTCCGCCACCCGCCGCCACAAGAACCTCCCCGGCATGACCATTCCCGAAAACCTTGGCTTTACCAAGGAGCTGGAACAGGCCATTCGGGGCATGGATATTCTGCTTTTTGCCGTGCCGTCGCCCTTTGTCCGCTCTACTGCCCGGCAGGCCGCCCCCTATGTGGAAGACGGCCAGATCATCGTGGATGTGGCCAAGGGCATCGAGGCGGAAACCCTGCTGACCATGACCCAGATCATCGCCCAGGAGCTGGGCAACCCCTCCGTGAAGCTGGTGGCCCTTTCCGGCCCTACCCACGCCGAGGAGGTGGCCCGGGACCTGCCTACCACCATCGTGTCCGCCTGCGAAGACGAGGCGGCGGCCCGCACGGTGCAGGATGTGTTCTTTAATACCTGCATGCGGGTGTATACCAACGATGATGTGCTGGGCGTGGAGCTATGCGGCGCGATGAAGAATGTCATTGCCCTTGCCGCCGGCATTGCCGCCGGTCTGGGCTACGGCGATAATACCAAGGCCGCCATCATCACCCGGGGCATCGCCGAGATCGCCCGGCTGGGTACGGCCATGGGCTGCCGGGAGCAGACCTTCGGCGGTCTGGCGGGTATCGGCGATTTGATCGTAACCGCCACCAGCCTCCACAGCCGCAACAACCGCTGCGGCATGCTGCTGGGTCAGGGCGTTCCCGTCACCGAGGCCATCACCCGGGTGGGCATGGTGGTCGAGGGCATCAACGCCCTGCCGGCGGCCATGCGGCTTGCCGAAAAGTACGGCGTGGAGCTGCCCATTATGAATGCGGTGGATGCTATCGCCAACCATGGCGCAGACCCCCGCACCGTGGTTTCGGCCCTGATGAGCCGGGACAAAAAGCCGGAGATCCCCCTTTCCTTCCCCCAGAATTGAATTAAAAAAGGAGCTGCCGCCGCAGCTCCTTTTTATTTCGCGCCAGGCCGATGCACCCATCACCGGGGCCCCCACAAAGGCGAATGGCCTTTGTGGGGAGAGGAGGAGCAAGGCCTGCGGGTGGAATTTCCCCCTTGGGGGAAATGGAACATTGCAGCCTTTGCCGGGGCGACGTAGGGGCGAACTGTGTTCGTCCGCCGAGAAGGGTTGCTGACGCCGAAAAGATCGCCAGGGGGCAAACTGCCCAAAAAACAGGTGAGATATTTGCCAAATTTTAGACCACTTTTCGTTGACACGAACCCCTCGGACGAGTATAATATATGCGTAATATAGGGTTACTATAGTAGAATGCCTGTATAGCCCCTTTGGATGGCCGCTTGCCCACACAAGACCATCCCGAGGTGCTGTATAGGCGGCTCGTTAGGACCCCAAAAACCCGAGAAAAAGGGAGGAAGATTCTTATGAGAGTAGGAAGAACAAGCATTGGCAGCCGAATCGTATCGGTGCTGCTGGTAGCCTGCATGATCTTCGGCATGGTGCCCCTGAGCGCCTTCGCCGCAGAGAGCGCAACCGCCGGCAATCTGGAGACGATTCGTGACTATGCCGCAGGTCTGCTTGCGGATAGTTTTGCGGATGCGGGAACCAACAACGACCTGAGTTGGACAACAGAAACCGACAAGGGCGACAACTGGCGCTATTATACCGGCGTTATGCTGGATGCCATGCTGATGCTGGGCGTGGACTCCGACACCAACGACGGTCTGTCTACCAACAGCGCTCTGGAGTTTGCCCAGATCTACATGGATTTCAACATTTCCGACAGCGGTTCGATTAGCGAATGGCACGATGGCGAGCTGGACTCTGTTCCTCCCGCCCTGACGCTGCTGACGATTCTGGACTCTGCCGGTGTGGATGCAGCTCATCGGGAAGACTATGAGAACGCCATCCACTTTGTTTATAACGAGCTGGCTGATCAGACCGATTACACTGCTTGCGGCGGCAACTTCCTGCACAAGCAGGATTCCAGCGGCGAGCCTACTTCCAGCTGGTCTGAATATGAAATCGGCCTGGACGGCATCTACATGGCGCAGCCTTTCCTGATGGCCTATGCCAATGCTCTGGCCGACGGCCGCATCACCAACAGCTCCGTCAAGCCCGAGACCATCTACCGGGCCGTACACGACCGGCTGATGTGGGTTGCCGACAATATGTATGATTCCGCCACCAAGCTGTATCACCATGGCTGGGATGCTACCAACAGCAAGGGCAACGGCCATTTCTGGAGCCGCGGTATCGGCTGGTACGCAGCGGGTCTGGTAATGTGCATCGACCGGATGCCCGAGGGCTCTTACAAGACCGACCTGATCGGCAAGCTGCCCAAGCTGTTCGACGGCATGCTGGACTATCAGCATAGCTCCGGCCTGTGGTATAACGTTGTCAACCGCGACGACAAGCTGACCGACAACAATGGCAACAAGCTGGAAACCTCCGGCACGGCGCTTATGGCTTATGCCATGATGAAGGCCTACAACGAAGGCTGGGTTACCGCCTCCAAGTATGCCACCGCCGCCGAGAAGGCCTTCAACGGCATCGTTTCCAATAAGCTGGTAGACGGCAAGATCACCGATACTTACAAGTCCTCCGGTGTCTGCACCAGCGATGCCGACTACTGCAAGAACAGCTATGTTTCCGATGAAGCCAAGGGTGTGGGCCCTGTGATCATGGCGGCTTCTGAAATCGCAAAATACCTCGGTGGTACAGAGACCTTTACCACCGGTGTGGTTGTTGCGCCCGATATCGCGACCTCCGTGGGCGTTGCCCCCGATTATTCCCATGTGAAGATCACCGTCGTTGGCAGCAACGGCACGGTTAAGAATGTGTCTTATAAGGATATCACCTTCGCCGAAGTGGCTCCCGCCGCTGTGGAAGACGAGGCCGGTGAAGTCACCGTCTACGCCATCTACGATAATTCCGTCATCGACACCTTCACCGTCACCGTTGTGGACACCGAAAGTGAAAAGACCGACACCGGCAGCGTGACCATCACCCCCGATGCCTCCGTCCCCGGCGACGGCTCTAAGGACTCCGCCGAGGGTACTGTGAATGTTACTACCACCGGCACCGGCGAGACTACCTATGTGCTGGAAACCACCGGAATTACTTCTGGTAAACAGTATGTCATTGTTTACAAGGCATCTGCGGATGCAACTACCGGCATCGCGCTGATGAATGTGGACTCCACAGGAAATAGTAGTAAGCCCGCATCTTCTGCAACGGTTTCGGTGGATAACACCAATAAAACTGTAGAATTTGCCAATAGTTCGGATGTAGCCCTCTCCTTGTGGACATTTACCGGAGATTCTACTGACGGCTATGAAATCCAGAACAACAAGAGATATCTCTATCTCAATGCAGATAGCAACATATTGAGAGCGGACAGCGGTAAGTTGTTTACTGTGACTCTGAATACCGAAACCGGTGGTTGCACACTGTACGACACATCAAAGAGCAGATATCTTACCTGCAGTGGAAGCTCCTGGGGTCGCAATTCCTCTTCCGGAACCACACTCTACCTCTACGAAGTTACTACCGGCACTGCCGGCACCACCTCTACCGACTACACCCTCACTCTGACTGCCGGTCAGTCCGGCATTCTGGTAGGCAAGGGCGACACCGAAACCGCCACCGCTACTCTGGCGGTAGACCCCTCCGCCACCATCAGCAACGGCACCATCGTATGGTCCTCCAGCAACACCGCTGTTGCCACCGTGGATCCCTCCACCGGCGTGATTACCGGTGTGTCTGCAGGCGATGCTACCATTACGGCAACTGTTACCGGCGCTACCGTTACCGGCTCTGACGATTCCGTCAATCTGTCTGTGGATATTCCTGTAACCGTTACCGATGCTCAGACCGCCACCGTCACCCTGACCGTAGACCCCGAGAATCTGGTGATTGAGGCGGGCAAGACCGGCAGCTACACCGCCGAGGCTACTGTCAGCGGCGTTACCGGCTACACCGCCAACATCACCGTAAGCGGCCCCGACAATACCAATGTCGCTACCGCCGATGGCAATGTCATCACCGGCGTTGCCCGCGGCACCACCAGCATTGTGGTCAGTGTCAACAGCATCAGCAAGGACGGCGTATCCTACGAACTGTCTGAGCCTGCTCAGGTGACCCTGAACATCATCGTCAACGAAGCGGCCGAGGAAGAGCCCCATGTCCACGACTACACCGCCGTGGAAGACCCCGTGGCTACCTGCACCACCGCAGGCACCCGCACCTACACCTGCGCCTGCGGCGACAGCTACACCGAAACCGTCGCGGCTCTGGGCCACAACTATGTAGACGGCACCTGCACCCGCTGCGGCGAAAAGGACGCGGACTACTCCGAGCCCGCCACCGAAGCTACCACGGAAGCTACCACCGAGGCTACCACCGAGGCTACTACCGAAACTACTACCGAGCCTGCCACAGGCGACATTCAGTATGCGCTGGACACCGATGGTGTGATCGAAGATGGCGGAGATTACCTGATTGTCGGTTTGGTAGATGGCAAATACTATGCGCTGACTACCAACAGCAGCAATACCTCTATGTCTTCTACTGTGGTTACTCCCGTTAACGGAGTGATTACGCTGGATTCCGCTTCTGCTGCGAAGATGGAATTTGATTTTGCTAAGGGAGCGGATTTCGAGTCCCCCAATGGAATTACTTACGGTTCGTATAATATTACGAATGGAACCTACTATTTGAACGATGGCAGCGCTTCGTTCACTACAACGGAAAAGCTCAGCTATGCTGCGAAAATTGGCAATTCCGACGGCACTTATCAGATCGTGCTGAAGATGCAGAGCGATTATCCCCGCGACCTGATCTGCGGCGGCAACAGCTGGAGCCGTGGCGATCAGTACAAGGGAACCGATCAGCCCAATGTGCTGTATCTGTATAAGAAGGTCGACTCTACCACCCACACCCACGTTTGGGGTGAGGGCGTGGTTACCACTCCGGCCACCTGCGAAGGCACCGGTGTTATGACCTACACCTGCTCTGAGTGCGGCGGCACCAAGACCGAGACCATCGCGGCTCTGGGCCACAGCTACGACGCAGGCGTGGAAACCAAGGCTCCCACCTGTACGGAAACCGGTGTAATGACCTACACCTGCCAGAACGATGCCTCTCACACCTACACCGAGACCATTCCCGCCACCGGCCACACCTATGTGGACGGCACCTGCTCCTCCTGCGGCGCGGCCGAGCCCACCACTCCCGACCCTGTTGGCAACGAGTATGTGATTGCCGATGCCATGGTCAACGGCAATCAGTACCTGTTCAGCAACAAGTCCAATCTGGACAGAGCGGCTTATTGGGATGGCGACAGCTGGGCAACCGGCACCATCAGCCGCACCGCAGTCAGCGGCAAGGAAAATACCTACACCATCGAATCCTCTACCGGCTTTACTCTGTTTACCTGGGAATCCACCGGCACCAACACCGGCTACTTCTACAGCATGGTCAACGGCAGCAAGGTATATCTGAATGATGATGGTAAGATGCAAGCTACCAGCACCTCCGATGCTACCCTGTTCACTGTCGATTTGGCCAACGGCATCGTCAAGGGCGACAACGGTAAGTGGCTGAAGGTGGACAGCAGTGCGCTGAACTACAAGACCAGCGAAGAAACCTCCATGCTGCTGTATACCCCCACCTCCGGCGGCACGACTCCCGATCCCGATCCCACCGATCCCACCGATCCCTCCGAGCCTGGCGATTCTGGCTTTGTTCTGGACACCAGCGGCAGTGTAGATTGGGATGGTGGCGAGTATATTATCGTATGGTATACTGGCTCTAAGTATTATGCTATGCAAGCCGGATCTACTTCCGGTAAGGAAGTAACCGTTACCAACGGTACTGTGAACATCTCCTATGCGGATGCTTCCAACATTATTTGGAAATTTGATAACGGTCAGATTACAAATGGTGATTATAAGCTGAAGAATGATTCTGCCCCGTCTAATAAGACATCTTCTGCAGATAATAGCACTGTAGTTGCGCTTAGCGCGGCAGACGGAAAGTATGCAATCAATCTGGAAGGAGATAATCGCTGGCTGACTTATACCAGCAGTTGGACCAGATCCGGAACGACTTCGGACAACAAGAATTATGGTGTTTATCTCTATAAATGGTCTGGTGGAACGAGCGGAACTACCGCCTACCCCACCGACGCCACCGTCAGCCCCAGCACCGTCAATGTGGCCAACTCCGGCACCGTTGACCTGACCGGCGTGACCATGACCGTCACCATGTCCGACGGCTCCACGAAGACCGTCGAGAATGCTAACCTGACCTACGATGTCAGCGGCATCAACACCGCCATCGCCGGCACCTACACCGTGCCCGTCAGCTACACCGAAAACGGCAAGACCGTTTCCGCCAATGTGTCTGTTGTGGTTGCGGAAGCCTCCTCCGGCGGCGGCACCACCACCAGCGATCTGTGGAAGCACAACTTCGATGAAGACGGCCTCACCGACGCCGACGGCTTCTTCACCATCTCCGGTAACGTGAAGACCGGCATTTCGGGCTCCTATGGCGATCTAACCTTCGATCAGGGTATGAAGATCGAGTCTTCCACAAAGCTCAGCTTCACCGCGCCCAAAGATGGCACGCTGACTCTGGTAATGGACACCGCCAACAAGGATGTCAAGGTCAACGGCACTTCCTACACCACCGACAGCAACGGCGTTGTCACCGTGAACGTTTCCGCAGGCACTGTAACCGTAGCCAAGGACGATTCCATGAACATTTTCTACATGGAATACGCCGCTGCCGTTACCGACGGCATCCAGATTGAAGCTCCCGGCACTCTGTATATTGCCGGCAACACCACCAATCTGAACCCCGTCCATGAGCTGCACTACAGCATCATGCATAACGACGCAACCGTCACCGAGGGCTATACCATCGAATGGTCCGCCCTGGACAGCACCGTTGTTTCCGTAGCTTCCGACGGCACCGTTACCGGCCTGAAGCCCGGCACCACCTCTGTCACCGCCACCGTCACCATGGATGACGGCACCGAGTACACCGCCACCGTTCCTGTTACCGTTGCCGGACCTTCCGTCAACGCTACCGAGGAAATGGCTCTGATCTTCGGCGAAGAGGGTCAGAATGCGGAAGGTATTTCCGCTACTGTCCTTGCGGGCGGTACCATCGTCAGCGCCGGCAACTTCACCCTGGGCTATGTTTCCAGCGATGAGACCGTTGCCACCGTGCATCCCACTAGCGGCATGGTTACCGCTGTGGGCCCCGGCACTGCCACCATCTATACCTACATCATCTCCGTAAACGGCCACACCGTTTACGAAGGCGACGGCAAGAATCCTCAGCCCGCCTACTTCGATTCTACGGCTGTAACCGTAACCAAGCGGGAAGTTTCCAGCGCCTACCTGAACACCTACGACTTCGTTATTCAGAAGGCCGCCACTGCGGACGATGCTGCAAAGCTGATCGATGCTCTGACCTATGTGTCCAGCATCACCGGCCCCAACGGCGTTACCGCTGAGGAAGGTCTGGTCCTGACCGTAGAGTTCAACGATGGCACCAAGAAGGTTATCCACTATGGCGACGAAGGTCTGACCGTTGACTACTCCAACATCAGCTTCTCCACCCCCGGTGTCCAGACCGCTCTGGTTCGCTATGTGGATCCCGCCACTGACGAAGAGCTGTTCCTGGATACCATCTGGGTCCACGTGGAAGACTTTGATCCCACCGGTTACGACGGCGTCGTTACCTATGAGGACGGCATCCACTATGTTCTGGATACCGATGGTGTCAACCTGAACGAAGAGTACATCATCGTTGCAGGCAACGGCGAAGTTGCTCTGAAGAATCCCAGCGCCACCGCCGTCGGCTCCACCGGCGCAAGCAGCGCAGCGGTCACTCTGGCCAACGGCGTGCTGAATTCCACTATCCATTCCGGCGCTCTGTTCGACGGCGCCGCTGTGGACTACCTGACCATCGGCGCATCCGATGAGCAGCAGGCTGCCTGGCTGCTGGATACCGGCGTGCAGGGTGTGGTTGGCCCCGACGGCGTGACCCGCCTGCAGGTCAATGCCTCCAACCTGAACCGTTATCTGGGCGCCGGCGACTCGGAAACCCAGCTGATCCACGACAATGCTGCCCACATCTATCTGGAAACCGTTTCCGAAATCGATGGCGAGTATCGCATTGTTCTGGGCTTCAACGGCACTACCCCCTACTATCTGGACTATGTGGACGGCGTTTGGACCGCTACCACCGAGCCCGCTTCCGTATACCTGTATAACAAGGTTGTGGAAATGACCGATGACTACGGCGTAAATTATTCCGTAGCGCCCAACAACATCAGCATTCCCAAGGGCTTTGTTTCCGATCCCGTTGTTCCCTCTGTCATCTACAACAATTACATTACGGTCGATGGAGAAGATTACACCATCGTGTGGACTTCCAGCGATCCCAGTGTCGCTACCGTAGATCAGAACGGCAAGATCACCGGTATTTCCGTTGGCACCACCACCATTGAGGCTACCTTGTACGATGTTTACGGCATGGCGGTCATTTGTACCACCCATAACGTGCCTTATGTCACCAAGGTCGTCAGTGTCAGCGTTACCGAAGCAGACCCCACCCCCGTACTGAATCCCGAAGAGCTGACCATCGGCGCAGGCTCCATGCCCAACTTCTCCAAGGTTGCGGTTATGATGACCTTCCCCGGCACCGACGGCAGCTATGACTACCCGGTTCCCTTCGACCAGCTGAACTTCAAGCTGGCGGATGCCACCGGCGTTGCTGCCGACGGCACGGCTATGGATTCCTTCGACAACACCGTCATCGGTACCTATGAAGTTCCCGTGGAATACGCGGGCCAGCCCTTCACCCTGACCATCCATGTGGTGGAAGATCCCTATGCGGGTCTGGATGAGGCCGATGCCATCCCCGGCTTCCCGGATGCCGGCTCTGTTCGTATGAACAAGACCGCCACCGGCGTGCTGGACTTCAACGAAACCGGCGTTACCAAGCTGGAGCTGACCGCGGCGGGCGTTTCCACCAAGAACTCCGTTGACGTAGTTCTGATCGTTGACGTGTCCAACTCCATGGGCTGGTCTATGGACTGGTTCACCGGCCTGACCGACGAGGAAGTTGAAGCGGCTGACGACTATAAGAAGGGTCCCGCAGGCGGCGCCTCCGGCACCGACAAGCTGGACATCGCTATGGACACCGCCGACAAGTTCGCCGACATTCTGCTGAATGTGGAAGGCGGCGACAACACCCTGACCTTCGTTACCTTCGCCGGCGCTGACCGTGACCACGGCGGCTCTTCCGACCATGTGGACTCCGTCAGAACCCCCATGGTTGGTATCAGCGACTATTCCATCGCATCTCAGGTCTTTGCCGACACCCAGTTTACCGATGTCCGTTATCTGAACGGCAGCGAGAATGCCGGCTCCTATAAGCTGACCATCGGCGGCTATTCCGATGACGGCTACGGCGAGGCTTCTGTTTCCGGCAGCAACCGCGGTAACACCAACTACGACTTCGCTTTCGGTGAAGCCATCGATGCCGTTAACGCTCTGAAGGCCAAGTGGGAAGCCAATAACGAAGGCACCTACGAAGAGTCCGGCCGTCAGATCCACGTCGTCTTCATGACCGACGGCGCGCCCTCTCACTACAACAGCAAGAACGCCACCGGCAGCGCCGATACTCTGTGGAGCGGCTCCGGCAAGTACACCAAGCCCGATGGCGTAAGTGAGAGCAGCTGGCTGACCCACATCAAGAACTACAATGAGCTGGCCACTCAGCTCAAGGGCATGATCGACAGCGCCTACACCGTGGCCTTCGATATGGCCCACGGCGGCTTCGGTTCCTACAGCTATGGACTGGACGACATGGAGCGGGTTCTGGAAGGCCTTGCTCAGAACACCGTTGTTCCCGTTGAGCTGGCAGAAAACGAGGAAGAGCTGGACAGCTACCTGACCACTCTGGCCCGTGCTCTGGCCTACGCCGGTACCAACGCCCGGGTAACCGACACCATCGGCAACAGCTTCTCTCTGTTCACCGGCACCCATATGTACTCCTCCGATATCACCGCCGGCGGCATCATGAGTGCGGAAACTCTGGCGCAGATGCAGGCTATGAGCTTCCCCATCACCATCAACTCCTACCGTCTGGTCACCGCATCCGATCTGAATAGCAGCCTCTCCGTCATCATGACCGATGGCTCTGTGCAGACCGTTACCGTTACCGAGGAACATCTGGGCCTGCGTGTCAACGAAGATCCCGATGTTCTGGAGAAGGTCACCTTCTCTGCCGATGGCACTGCGGCTTACTCCGATGTGATCGGCGAAGGCGTGAACATCCTCAAGACCAATGTCACCATGACTTCTCTGGCTCCCAATGCCGAGGGCGATTATGAGGAAGTTACCTATGACATCGTCATCGATGCCGACACCTTCACCTACGGCATGCGGGAAGTCACCGTCGACGGTAAGACCATCACCCAGGAAAACATCCAGTGGAAGATCGGCACCGTTACCGACCGGGAAGTTTCCATGCAGTACTACGCCTATCTGGAAGGTTCTCTGGATAACCCCAGAGAGGCAAATCCCGGCGTATACGCCACCAACGAGTATGCCTACGCCGAGTACATCGACGTATACGGCAAGTATGCCAAGCGCTACTACGGTGTTCCCCAGGTGGCTTGGGGCGCTGCCAACATCACGGTTCGGTTCTATCTGGTCAATAAGGACGGCCAGTTCGTCAACCGCGCCAACGTACCCTTCACCAACCCCGCTAACCGTATCTTCCTGGACGGCCGCGCCCAGTATGAAGTAGAGCTGAACAACGCCCTGACCGTCACCGCCCTGGATGCTTTGGCCCAGGCAGGTCTGGCAGGTACCAACATCCTCTACGATACCACCGCAGCCGCCACCGTTACCAACTCCACCGCCGGCATCGCAAACCCCGTGGTGTGGACGAAGAACAGCAGCCTGAACAACATCAACAACCTGCTGCTCTATACCGATGCCTCCGGCGGTTACGGTACCAGCGTGGTGCTGGATATCCCCGTTGTCATGACCGATCTGGGCGAGTCCCTGCGGCCTATGGGCGATACCACCGTAGTCATCGACTATGGCAAGCCCATGGATATCAATGTGTTCTCCGAGGCGGAAATGCCCTATGTGGCCGGCTATGCCGATGTCCGCCCCAATACCGAAGATGATACCAAGTACTGGTACACCATGGAGATCGTTGGCTTCGCCACCTACTCCGCCGCCCACGATCTGCGTGACTATGTTCCCGCGAAGAACGTGACCACCACTACCTTCGGCAACGAGGCCACCTACTTCTCCGGCACCTACGGCAAGTTCGTAGTCACCTCCGCCAACGGCGAAACCCAGGTCCGCTACATCCCCACCACCATTATGAAGGGTGTGGAAAATGTGTTCGTAGCGGTTGCCTTCCAGGAGTACTACGCAGTCTCCGACGGCAACGGCGGCTACACCAAGGGCGACAAGATCGAAGACGGCGTGTACTACATGTACAAGCAGCTGAACATCCTGCCCGCCACCGTTACCTACTATGAGACCGATGGCAATGTAGGCGGCGCCTTCACCAACTCCGCCAGCGGCTGGACCCATATCTCCGGCGGCGCCGCAGGCGAAGCCCTGCAGGATGTCTACACCCAGGGCAGCGAGATCTACGGCTACGACAGCAGCTACATCGGCAACACCACCATGTCCAACGGCTCCAGCTATAAGGCACAGGGCGTTGCTGCCGGCGAAGACGGTAAGTTCCCCGTGAACACCAAGTTCACCTTCACCGGCACCGGCTTCGATATCATCAGCCGTACCGATGCAAATCAGGGCACCATCCGTGTGACCTACACCAACAAGGCCACCGGCGCAAGCCAGTCTGTCAGCGTCATCAACAAGGGTCAGCTGACTCTGCACCAGATCCCCGTTGTCAGTGTCGAAGGCCTGACCTACGGCACTTATGAAGTGGTGATCGAGGTCTACAATGGCTTCTCCTTCAATGGCAATGTGGTCATGGGCAACGAATTCTACTTCGACGCCGTCCGGATCTACGGCGCCCTCACCGGTTCCGAGAAGATTCAGACCGCTACTATGGTGGGTAATGCTTACACCACCTCTACCTTCACCACCGGCAGCATCTACTCTGCCGACGGCGAAAAGGATCCCTACTTCACCGAAGTTCGTGACATCCTGATCGAGGACGGCAGCTTCAGCTCCACCGGCAGTGTCACCGGCGCCATGTACATCGATGACTTCTCCGGCTCTGTGGATGTTGGCAACTACAACACCTACGGCGCCAACAACGAAGTCTATCTGAAGCAGGGCAACGCCGTGGCCTTCACCTTCACCCTCTCCGATGCCATGACCGGCTTCGATCTGGGCATGAAGAGCGTGGACGGCAATGCGGTCACCGCCAATGTGGCCATTATGCCCGAGGGCGCAAGCAGCTATGAAAGCTATGCCATCAGCATTACCGGCAGCACCGCCCAGTTCTATGATCTGCTGGCAAGAACCGGCTATGATCTCAGCAGCGGAACTTCCGTCCATGTGGTCATCAGCAACACCGGCAGCGGTGTCCTGTCGCTGACCGACCTGAAGGTCGCCGGCGCTGAGGCTATCGTTACCACCGATGCCCAGACTCTGATGGCAGCCCAGTATATGCTGGACGACGGCAACGACATCTACGCGGTCTCCTTCGCGGAAACCACCGTCCGTGTCGCCACCACCGTCACCCTGACCGTCACCACCTCTGCCGATGTGGATGATCTGGTCATCACCAACTGCTACGGCGAAGAGGTCTGGTTCTCCGCAGTGGAGATTTCCGAAGGCGTCTGGACCGTTAAGCTCCGTCCCACGCTGCTGGGCGAGCAGACCTTCACCGTCACCGCCGTTTCCGAGGGCGTACAGGGCAGCTCCCTGGATGCTCTGGTAACCGTAGAACTTTACTAAGGAGGGGATTGAACATGAAAAAGACATATTCCAAGCCCTATCTGGCAGTAGAGTCCTTCCAGCTGAACGCCGCCATCGCCGGTGCCTGCAGCGGCAAGATCACCCTTGCCCACTCGGTAGACACCTGCACCACCCACGATGATACCGGCTGGGTTGATACCACCGTGTTCTTCTTCGGCGGCGTTTGCCCCACGGAGATTCCCAACGGCATCGACATCACCCAGATGGACACCTGCTATCAGGCCATGAGCATGAGCGACCAGTTCCTTACTTCCTGATCGCCAAACCAAACACCATAAGGGGGGCCTCGCGCCCCCCTTATTCCGTCCCCGTCGTCAGTTGACAGTTGACAATTGATAATTAACAATTATCAATTCATAACTTCGCCTAATACCCTCTCCCGGGGAGAGGGTGCCCCCAAAGGGGGGCGGGAGAGGAACGGCGGAAGAACCGACTATAGAGAAAGTCTGATAGTTTTAGTAAGCCATCAGGTTTTCTCCCGCATTCCTCTTCAGTCAGCTATCGCTGACAGCTTCCCCCCGGGGGAAGCGATGCTCCCCCAAAAACCATCTCAGGAGGTGCCACGCATGGACCGCTTTTTGATCGGCGACATTTTAATTACCTGGCAATGCGACGGCTACAGCCTGACCCCCGGGGAATTTATGGAAAAATTCCGCTACGATGGCCCCTGGTCGGGCCAAACCATTGCCCTCAGAGGCCGTGTCGCCCCTCTGAAATACATTACTTCGCATACCAAGGTGGAGGAAAACCACCTTTACGATATTTACCATGTTGACGGCGAACGGGTCCATCTGTATAATTGGAGCTATGTTCGCGGCGGCTACGCCATCTGGCCGGACCGGGTGGCTGCCGGCCGGGACGATGGCATCTGGTTCGACCCGGTGCTCAACTACCAGATCCGGCTGGATTTCGACTGGTTTTTCGGTGTCTGCGGCCTGCATAAAGCGCTGCTGCAGCTGGGCTGCCCCATTCTCCATGCTTCCTGCATCGAATTTGGGGGTAAGGCCATCGCCTTCACCGCCCCCTCGGAAACGGGAAAATCCACCCAGGCCGACCTGTGGCGCGGCCACGCCGGCGCCCGTGTTCTCAATGGCGATCGGGTGCTGCTGGGCAAGCGGGAAGGGAAGTGGCAGGCCTATGGCTACCCCTGCTGCGGCTCGTCCCTCATCTGCGAGAATTTCCGCCTGCCGCTGGCGGCGGTGGCGGTGCTGTCCCAGGGGCAGCAGAACCGGATCCTCCCCCTCACCGAAGGCGGCCGCCAGCGCGCCCTGGTGGCGGGCATGACGGTTTACCAAAACGATCTTGCCGACATCGATCTGGCCTTTTCCGCAGCCGCTGACCTCAGCGCCAGCGTGCCGGTGGTGGGACTTTCCTGCCGCCCGGATGCCGGCGCGGTGGAAACGCTGCAAAACTATCTTCAGGAGGTGGGGGCGCTGTGACCGTTTCCGATTATCTCCATTCCAAGGCCTCGCAAAACCGGATTCCCCTCAACGGCACCTTTGAGCTTTCCCCGGTTTGCAATTTTGCCTGCAAGATGTGCTATGTCCGCAAAACCCCGGAGCAGCTGCGCTCCGAGGGGAAGACATTGCTTTCCTGGCAGGACTGGCTTTCCCTGGCGGAAAAATGCCGGGATGCCGGCACGCTGTACCTGCTGCTCACCGGCGGCGAGCCCTTTCTCTATCCCCATTTCAAAGAGCTTTATATCGCCCTGCATAAAATGGGTTTTATCCTCTCCATCAACACCAACGGCACGCTGATTGACAGCGAAACCATCGCGTGGCTGAAGGACTACGCCCCCAGCCGGGTGAATGTGACTCTCTACGGCGCGTCGGAGGAAACCTACCGCCGCATCTGCGGCAATCCCGATGGCTTCCGCCGGGCGCTGAACGCCATCGATTCTCTGCAGGCGGCGGGGATTCCCGTGGTGATCAACTGCAGCGTGATCCCCGAAAATAAGCAGGATCTCACCGCCATTATGACCCTTGCCAAAGACCGGGGGCTGACCGCCCGGGTGGCAACCTATATGTTCCCCCCGGTGCGCCGGGAGCAGGAACGCACCGATTCCCGCTTCGCGCCGGAGGAAGCGGCCCAAATGCTGCTGCACCGGGCGAAATTCCAGCTCAGCGACACGGCCTTTGCCAAATTTCTCTCCCGGGAGGATCGCCCCGCCGAAACCGATGCCGATTGGGGCGCGGACCGGGGCGAGGAAATGCGCTGCCGGGCAGGCCGCAGCGGCTTCTGGATCAGCTGGGAGGGGGTCATGACTGCCTGCGGCATTACTTCCTTCCCCCGGAAAGAGTACCCCTTCCGGGAGGAATTTTCCGCCTGCTGGAACCGGCTGACGGATGCGGTGCGGAGCGCTGCGGTCATGTCCGGCTGCGCCGGCTGCCCCAAGCGGGATGTGTGCAACCCCTGCGTAGCCATGATCGAGGCGGAGACCGGGGATGTGAACAAAAAAGCCCCCTATCTGTGCGAAATGGCCGACTGCGTGCTGCAGCTGATCAACAAAGAATTGGAGGAACGCCTTCATGGACAAGAAGAATAACCGGGTTAGTATTGGCGCGGCGCTGGCGGTGATCGCCCTGGCGCTGGCTGCGGCAGCGGCGCTGGTGCTGTTTTTGCTGCCGGATCAGCCCCAGCCCCCGGCAGAAACCCTACCTACCACCCAGACCCAGCCTTTGGAAACCAACCCGACAGAAGCGGAAACCCAGCCGACAGAAGCGGAAACCCAGCCCCCTGTGACCCTGCCCCAGCTCAGCGAGGGCAGCTACGAGCAGTGGTTGGCGGCGGCGGGGACCATGGCTGCCTACCTTGCCTACCCCGAAACCACCGATGCGGTGGCCTATTTCCTCTCGGAAACCCCGCTGGAGAATAAGGGGAGCAGCCCCGGCATCTACCTGCAGCTGACGGTAGGGGGCGAAACGGTGCTGCTGCGGCTCAAACCTTTGGAAGGCCGCCGCAGCGAAGCCGGCACCCGGGACATCAGCTCCATGCAGACCGGCTACGCCACCTACGATGAGGTTGCCCCCATCGATCTGGAGGGTCTGCCCACCGCTACCATGGAGGAACTGGTGATCTACCTCAACGAGATTCTGCTGCCCAGCCTCTACGAGAACTGAAAGGAGCTGCCATGAAGCTGAAATATGAGTTTGCCATCCGGCAGATCGCCGGGGAGCAGGTGCTGATCCCCATGGGTTCGGCGGCGCTGAAATTCTCCGGCATGGTCACCACCAACGAGGTGGGGGCGTTCATCTGCCAAGTCTTGAAAGAGGAAACCGACCGGCAGACCCTGCTTGCCGCCATCTGCGCCGAGTTCGAGGTGGATGCCGACACCGCCCGGCAGGATATGGATGCCTTTTTGCAAAGCCTTGACCGCGCCGGCCTGCTGGCATAAAAGTCCAACGAAAAGCCTTCCCTTTTTGGGAAGGCTTTTTCTATGGCCGCGGGAGGATGTAGGGAAATACCCTCTCCCGGGGAGAGGGGGGACCGCGAAGCGGTGGGAGACTAGCGCCCGCAGGCGCTGTGCAAGCGAGCAACCGCCGAAGGCGGCTCTTAGCGAGTCGCAGGAATGGCGGCAGAACAGAACAAGGAAAAGGTCTAACAGTGGCAGAAATCTTTCGGCTGTCCGCCCGCATTCCTCTTCAGTCAGCTGCCGCTGACAGCTTCCCCCCGGGGGAAGCGATGTTCGCAACCACCAATCGCAAAAAAATCAACGCCCGGCGGGTCTGCCGGGCGTTGGGGTTTCTTATAAAGTTCTTGTCCACTCGGTGATCAGAAGGCCCGGAACCAGCCAGACCAGCTGATACAGCAGCACATTGGCAGGGGTCAGCAGCTGGGCCGCGCCCACATAGGCCAGCGCCGCCAGCATACCAAGACCCAGCAGGCCGCCCAGCAGGTGGATCACCGTGCCGATGATGCAGGCGGTACGCACCGACCTTGCGCCGGACACCGCATAGGCAAAGGGGGCAAGGGAGGGCTTCGTCACCAGCGCCGCTGCCACATTTTCCTTCGGCACTTGCGCAGCGGACAGCTGCCGCCGCACCTCCAGCTCCGGAAAGCTCATCCGCTTGGTCGGAACATTGAACCGGCTTCGCAGGAAGCTCTCCGTCAGCATAAAGCCGCCGGAAACCAGCACCGTCTGCAGCCGCCGCTGGGCGGTCAGCTGACTCATGCCGGCCGCGCTGGACTTATCCTTGCCGTAGGACACAGCGAATACGCCGGAAAGCTCGCCGTCGATGGCCACATACACCGCCTGATTCACCCGGGTGCCTTCGGGGATTTCCACACCCATGTCCTTCAGGAAGCTGTGCACGCCTACCATCACGCTCTCGCCGTCCACATCGCCGCCGATGCCGCCCATGCCGTACTCCCGCAGGCTTTCCACCTGCATTTTCAGGCCGTTGCGGCTCTCCAGCAGCTGGGTGAACAGGGGAGCGAGGCCGCTGCCGTCGGCGTTTACCAGCGCCGTGGCGTAGGCAACTACCAGGTCAGGGTCCCGGCTGCCGTAGAACTTCACGCCGTTGAGCTTGCAGCTGCCGGCGGGGAAGAGGTCGTCAAAGGTGATGGGGAACACGCTGCGGCGGCTCAGCGCCTTGATGCCCTGCCAGCCGCACAGAACGGTGTGAACCCGGTGGAGCTTCTTCTCCAGAATGGCCATGGGGCGGGTCAGGGTAATGAAGGCGGTAACGGGAACCGCCACCAGCAGCGCCACCGCGCTGACCTGCACGCCGAAGGGGATGCTGTTGTGGAGCATTCCGCCGGCAACGCCGCTGCCGATGCCGATCAGCAGCGCCAGCAGGGAGTATACCGACATCACCTTCTCCGGAGCGGAGGGTTTGTCGTAGGTGTCCATGAAATCCTCCACCCGTCCGTCGGAGCGGAGCAGACCCTGGCAGCCTTCGTGGTAGTCCGCCGTGGGGGTCAGGGCATCCAGCTGGGAGGCCTTGCGAAGGGTGTCCATCTGGCCCATTTCCGTGGTGCGCTTGTGGTAAGTGGCCCACAGCGACATGGCAACCTGCAGGCTGAAGGCGGCGCAGCAGGGCATCCGCTGCTCCTGCAGGCAGAACACGCCATCGGTTACGCAGGCGGCGAAGCTGAAAAACAGCACCGTGTTCAGGGAGAACCGCCCCCGCAGCAGATCAATGACACCGTCCAGCATCCGGTGGCTGCCCAGAAGGCCGGAGATCAGCAGCGCAAAGAACTGCAGGAAGATCATCAGCTTCAGCCGGTCATCCGCCACCTGCCCACGGGCGTAGAGCAGGGTGATGAAAATACTTACAAGGGAAACCACCAGGCTCGCCAGCATCAGCAGCTGGATCTTGCCCACGCCGATCTCCGTCAGATCGTAGTAGCGCTTTTCAGGACCTGCCACCAGTTTCCGCTTCAGCTCCCGCAGCCGGGATTTGGGGCGGAATACAATGGGCTTGGGCGGCACATAATCTCCCATAGGCTGATCGTACTCCGGTTCCCAGTTTTCCGAGAAGGGCTCGGGCTTGGCGGGGTCTTCCGGCAGCTGATCCAGCCCCTCCAGCCGAACCGTATCGCCGGTTACGGGGGCAGGGGATTTTTTCGGCGGAAGGGCAATGCGGACGGTGTCGCTGTCAACCGCAGGAGGGGGCGCGGCCGGCTCGTCCGCCGGGGCATCCGCCGGGGCGTCCGCCGGCTCATCGGCGGGGGGCGCCGGGTCTTCCGAGCCGAATTCCTTCATGATATCGTCCAGATTCAGATCCAAAGATTCCTGATCGTCCATGTTATCCTCCCATTCTCTGGCGCACCGCTTCATAGAGCAAAATGGCGGCGGCGGCAGAAGCGTTCAGCGAAGAAATTTTGCCCAGCAGGGGAATGCTGACGGTCACATCGCAGCTCTGGCGGACCAGGCGGCTCATGCCGTCGCCCTCCGAGCCGATAACGATGGCGGCAGCGCCCTTCAGGTCGGCCTTGTACATGGGGATGGAGCCTTCGGCGGCCGTGCCGAAGATCCACACGCCCCGCTTTTTCAGCTCCTCGATGGTGGCGGTGATGTTGGTGACCCGGGCCACCTTCATATACTCCACCGCCCCGGCGGAGGCCTTGGCCACCACCGCCGTCAGCCCTACGCTGCGGCGCTTGGGGATGATGACACCGTGGGCGCCGGCGCACTCGGCGCAGCGCAGGATAGCGCCCAGATTATGGGGGTCCGACAGCTCGTCGCAGATGACGATCAGCGGCGCTTCGCCCCGGCTCTCGGCCTCGGCGAGAATGTCGTCTACCGAGAAATAGGCTCTTGCGGCGGCCAGGGCGATGATGCCCTGATGGGCGTGGCTCTGGCTCATGGCATCCAGCTTGCGGCGGTCAACGCTGACCACCACAGCCCCGGCCTCCTTGGCCTGAGCGGCAAGGCGCTGCAGACCCCGGTCGGTCTCGCCGGAGGCGATGAACACCTTGTCGATGGTTCGCCCGCTTCGCAGCGCTTCGGTCACGGCGTTGCGGCCTTCCAGCTGGCCTTCGTTTTCTTCCGGGGGCAGGGCATCCTGCTGCCGGAAGCGGCGGTTATCTTTCATATCCGTTCAACTCCCGATAAAAATGGTTACAGTTATGCCCTCATTATATCAAATAATTTCCCGGCCTGCAACCGATGTTTTGCTTTTCCGGGAATTTGTTGGGAAAAATCCGGCTATTCACAGAAAGTTTACCCCTTTGCCGGGGGAAATTGCGTTGCGTTAGCGAAAAAAGTATGTTATGATGTAGGCTGAAAAAAGGAGGCAGGATTATGGACGAAAACAAAAACAATCCTACCGGCACCCCCGGGGGCGACGGCGAGAAGAAGCCGAAGGTGAGCCTGTGGGGCGCGCTGATCGCGACCATTGTGATCATTCTGCTGTTCAGCATGCTGTGGAATATGATCTCCGGCAGCAAATATACCGCCACCAGCTATTCCGATTTCCTGAAAGCCAAGGAGCAGGGGCAGCTGGCAGAGGTGCAGTTTCAGGCGGACCGGATCATCTACCTGACGAAAGAAGAGGCCGCCAAAGACCCGGGCCAGCAAAAGGCCTGCTTTACCGGGCTGCCCACCGGCGGCGATACCATGGCCATGGCCGCGGAGCTGACGGCCGAGGGTGTGGACGTGAGCCGGCTGATTGTAAAGGACAATTCCTGGATCATCACCCTGCTGCTGTACGCGGTGATGTTCGCGGTGATTTTCAGCAGTATGCGGATGATCTCCAAGCGTATGAGCGGCGAGGGCATCACCGGCGGCTTCGGCAAGAGCGGCGCCAAGGTGTATATGGAAAAGCAGACCGGCGTGACCTTCCGGGATGTTGCCGGTCAGGACGAGGCCAAGGAGAGCCTGCAGGAGATCATCGATTTCCTCCACAATCCCCAGAAATACCGGGAAATCGGCGCAAAGCTGCCCAAGGGCGCGCTGTTGGTTGGCCCTCCCGGCACCGGCAAGACCCTCATCGCCAAGGCTGTGGCAGGCGAGGCCAATGTGCCCTTCTTCTCCATCTCCGGCTCGGATTTTGACGATATGTTCGTAGGCGTCGGCGCCAGCCGTGTCCGGGACCTGTTCAGTCAGGCGGCCAAGGTTGCGCCCTGCATCATCTTTATTGATGAGATCGATGCGGTGGGCCGCACCCGTGACTCCCGCTTCGGCAACAATGACCAGACCCTCAACCAGCTTCTGGGCGAGATCGATGGCTTCGATTCCTCCAAGGGCGTGGTGATCCTTGCGGCCACCAACCGCCCCGAGATTCTGGACAAAGCCCTGCTGCGGCCCGGCCGGTTTGACCGCCGCATCGAGGTGGGCCGGCCCAATCATCAGGGCCGTCTGGAGACCCTGCGGGTTCACACCCGGAAGATCCGTCTGGCTGAGGATGTGGATCTGGACAAGATCGCCCACGCCACCGCCGGCGCGGTGGGCGCGGACCTGGCCAATCTGGTGAACGAAGCCGCTCTGCGGGCGGTGCGGCAGGGCCGCAAGGCCGTCAATCAGGAGGATCTGATGGCCTCCTTCGAAACCGTCATCGCAGGCACGGAAAAGAAGAACACCGTCCTTACCGAGGAAGAAAAGCGGATGGTCGCCTACCACGAGGTGGGCCACGCCCTGGTGGCGGCGCTGGAAAAGAAGTCCCAGCCCGTCAGCAAGATCACCATCGTGCCCCATACCAGCGGCGCGCTGGGCTATACCATGTATGTGCCGGAGGAGGAGCGTTTCCTTTCCACGAAAGAGGAACTGCTGGTCCACCTGCGTACCACCTTGGGCGGCCGTGCCGCGGAGCAGGTGGTGTTCGGCATCCAGACCACCGGCGCCGCCAACGATCTGCAGAAGGCCACCGCCCTTGCCCGGAACATGGTCACCATGTACGGCATGAGCGAGGAGCTGGGGCTCATGGCCCCCGCTGCAGTGACCCACCAGTATCTGGATACCCAGAGCTATCTGGATTGCTCTCAGGAGACCGCCGGCCTTATCGACCGGCAGGTGCAGCAGATTCTGAAGGCCTGCTACGCCGACGCGGTGAAGCTGCTGCAGCAGAACCGGGGCCTGCTGGACGAGATCGCCCAGTACCTGCTGCTGAAGGAGACCATCACCGGCGAGGAGCTGATGAACTTCGTCAACCGCCCCGCCGAACCCACGGAGACGGCAGAACCCACCGAACCTGCAGAACCCACCGAACCTGCCGAATAACCAAACTCCGCAAAAGCTACCCCTATACCTCCCCAAAAAGCCCTGCCCACCCGGCAGGGCTTTTTCAGTACGCATTCAGCTTTTAGGAAAGGTCGTTACTGCCCTGCGCCACCCGGTATCGTTACCTCTCGATCATCGAAACAGAGTTACGAACCAACCCTTCCACGAAGATCGCCCCTACGAAAGGGTTCGATGGCTTATGTAGGGGCGAACTGTGTTCGCCCGCAAAAAACGGATTCCGCCCCGAGCGCGCAGCGCGAGGAAGTACTCTTGGGGTGCCACGCCGCTTTGCGGCTCGGAATGACAGAGTAAACTTCCAAACTTCCTATGTCATTGCGAGGCAGTATAATGGGGTCAGCGCAAAGGCGAACGGCCTTTGTGGGGAGAGGAGGAGCAAGGCCTGCGGGTGGAATTTCCCCCTTGGGGGAAATGGAACATTGCAGCCTTTGCTCCGACGATGTGGCAATCCGTAATCTCATCAGCCCCCTTTTCTTGCATTTCTCGCTTTTTCCGATTGACAGCGTGGGGGAAAAAGGCTATAATTACAGATGATAAGTAAGCTGCCGTGGTATGCCCGGGGGCTTTCTGAAACACCCGAAAATTGGCTGAATAAGCCGCAGGAGGTAATAAATATGGATGTATTAAGCAGACTGGCCAGATCCATCGTGGTTCCCGTTGTGGTCATCGACGATGCGAAGGACGCCGTTCCCACCGCAAACGCCATGGTCGCCGGTGGTGTTGACGTTATGGAGATCACCTTCCGTACCGCCGCCGCCCCCGCCGCTATCAAGGCCGTTGCCGACAACTGCCCCGATATGCTGGTCGGCGCAGGCACCATTCTGAATCTGGAGCAGTGCAAGCTGGCCGTTGAGATGGGTGCCAAGTTCATCGTTTCTCCCGGCATCAACCCCGAAGTCGTCAGCTGGTGCGTGGAAAACGGCATCGCCGTTGCTCCCGGCTGCGTCACCCCCACCGAGATCATGGTTGCCATCAACCTTGGCCTGAAGGTGGTCAAGTTCTTCCCCGCCAACGTTTACGGCGGCCTGAACGCCATGAAGAACCTGGCTGCTCCCTTCGTTGGCATCAAGTTTATGCCCACCGGCGGCGTCAACACCGCCAACATCAAGGAGTATGTGGACGCTCCCTTCATCCACGCCGTGGGCGGCAGCTGGGTATGCCCCAAGGCTGACATCGCGGCCGGCAACTTCGAGAAGATTACCACCCTGTGTGCCGAAGCACGCAAGGCGGCTATCGGTTAATTTCAATACATAATCGGAAAGGAATCATCACAATGGCAAAAGTAATTACCTTTGGTGAGCTGATGCTCCGTCTGCAGCCCTATAACTACGAGCGCTTCGTTCAGGCCTCCAATGTCGAATTCACCTTCGGCGGCGGCGAAGCCAATGTTGCTGTTTCTCTGGCGAACTATGGCATGGATGTTGCCTTCGTTACCAAGCTGCCTGCCCACGCTATCGGCCAGGCCGCTGTCAACTCCCTGCGCCGCTACGGCGTAGACACCAGCAAGATCGTCCGCGGCGGCGACCGTGTTGGCATCTACTTCAACGAGAAGGGCGCTTCCCAGCGCGGCTCCGTCTGCATCTATGACCGCGCCAACTCCGCCATCCAGCTGGCCTCCACCGCCGATTTCGACTGGGATGCCATCTTCGAGGGCGCCGAGTGGTTCCACTTCACTGGCATTACTCCCGCGCTGGGCCCCAATGTGGTTGCCATCTGCGTAGAGGCTTGTAAGGCTGCCAAGGCTCACGGCCTGAAGATCTCCTGCGACCTGAACTACCGCGGCAAGCTGTGGACCCGTGCCCAGGCCCGGGAAGCCATGACCGAGCTGGCTCAGTACACCGACGTCTGCATCTCCAACGAAGAGGATGCCAAGGACGTATTCGGCATCGAAGCCGAGGCTACCGACATCTACGGCGGCACCATCAACCACGAAGGCTACAAGTCCGTTGCCAAGCAGCTGGCCGACAAGTTCGGCTTCGAGAAGGTTGCCATCACCCTGCGTGAGAGCTACTCTGCCTCCAACAACGGCTGGTCTGCCATGCTGTACGACGGCGAGAACTACTGCTTCTCCAAGAAGTACAACCTGACCATCATCGACCGCGTTGGCGGCGGTGACTCCTTCGGCGGCGGCCTGATCTATGCTCTGCTCAACGGCAAGGACACCCAGGCTGCGGTTGAGTTCGCGGTTGCTGCTTCCGCTCTGAAGCACACCATCGGCGGCGACTACAACATGGTCACCGTAGCCGAGGTGGAGAAGCTGGCCGGCGGCGACGGCTCCGGCCGTATCCAGAGATAATCATGGCAGATAACGAGATCCTCCAGGAAGAGGACTATCTGCTGACCCTCACCGACGAGAACGGTGACGAGCTGACCTTCGAGTACCTGGACTGCATCGAGTACCAGGGCAAGGAATATCTGGTTCTGATGCCCGCGGAGGAAGAGTCCTCTGAGATCATCATTCTGGAAGTCCAGCCCGTGGACGAAGAGAACGAGAACTACGTACCCGTGGAAAGCGAAGAGATTCTGGATGCCGTTTACGCCATCTTCAAGGATCGTTTCAAGGATATTCTCACCTTCGCCGACTGATTTTTGTAAGGCTGCCGCACACCGCGGCAGCCTTTTTCAGTACGCATTCAGCCTTTAGGAAAGGTCGTTACTTCCCTGCGCCGCCCGGTAACGTCACCTGTTGGTTTTCGATACTTTTTCAGTACGCTCCAAACTTTCTGCGAAGGTCGTTACTTCCCGGCGTGCCGCCGGTGTCAATTCGCACCTAGCCTTTTGGGAAGGTCGTTACTGCCTTTCCTTGCCCGGTATCGCCACCTGTTGGTTTTCGATATTTTTTCAGTACGCGCCAAACTTTCTGCGAAGGTCGTTACTTCCCTGACCCGCCCGGTATCGCCCTCAGCAAATACCCTCTCCCGGGGAGAGGGTGCCCCCGAAGGGGGCGGGAGAGGAATGGCGGCAGAACCAACCAAGGAAAAGGTCTGACAGAGGCGGTAAACCTGCAGCCTTCCGCCCGCATTCCTCTTCAGTCAGCTTCGCTGACAGCTTCCCCCCGGGGGAAGCGATTTCTGCCCGGTATCGTTCTCCCTCAATCCTCGACAGGCGGCTCCGCCCTCCATATCGATACCAGCCAAAGCCTTCCCCCTCGGGGGAAGGTGGCACGCCGCAAGGCGTGACGGATGAGGGGCAAAACGGATTCCCACGCCGCTTCGCGGCTCGGAATGACAAGGAACTCCGAAAGTTTCTTCTGTCATTGCGAGCCGGTGGTCACGCTGGCGTGGCACCCCAAGGGCACTTCCTCGCGCTGCGCGCTCAGGGCGCAATCCGTAATCCCCTTTACCAGCCAGCCATCTTCCTTCCTGACCGGATTCTCTTGACAACCCCGTGGCTCTCTGTTACAATACCTTCCAATTTGAAAATCAACCGGTACAACTGGAGGACATATGCTCAAACAACATTTCCGCATCCACATCGGGCTGCGAACCCTGAAAACCGCCGTGGCGGTGATCCTTTCCATGGTCATCGTGAATTTCTTCGGCACTACCCAATCCAAACTGATCTTCGCCATGCTGGGCGCAATGGCGGCGGTGCAGCCCACCTTCGCCGAGTCGGTGGAATCCTGCCTGACTCAGATCGTAGGCGTGCTGCTGGGCGCGCTGGCAGGCCTTTTGCTGCTGGCGCTGCGGCTGCCGCCTCTGGTCAGCACCGGCATCGGCATCATCTTCGTCATCACCCTCTATAATGTGCTGCGGCTGCGGTTTTCCCCGTCGCTGGCCTGCTTCATCGTGGTGATGCTCTGCACCAGCGAGGGGATCCACCCGGTGGAGTACGCCCTGGGCCGCATCTGGGACAGCGCCATCGGCCTGGGCGTGGGCATGCTCATCAACACCCTGGTGTTCCCCTATGACAACAGCCGCCAGATCAAGGCAACGGTGCAAAGCCTGGATACCGAGCTGATCCGCTGGCTGGAAGACCTCTTCGACGGCGACGAGAATCTCCCCGGCGAGGATGCCATGACCCGGAACATCGAGCTGCTGGCAAAGCAGCTGATGCTGTTTTCCAATCAGAAGCTGTTTCTGCGGCTGCGGCGGCAGAAGGAGCAGCTGGAGAATTTCCGCCAATGTCAGGGCAAGGCGAAAGAACTGCTGGCCCAGATGGCGGTGCTCCACCGGCAGGGCCGGCCGGGGCGGCTCAGCGAAGAGAACCGCCGCCGTCTGACGGCCTGCGGCGCATCCATCCGGGACGAAAGGCCGCTGGAGGCGGTGACGGAGCGGGATGTGGTGACCAACTACCATGTTGCCCAGATCCTGAAGCTGCGCCGGGAGCTATTGGACCAGCTGCAGCGGGAAGACCGTGGGGAAAACCGCTGAATCCCGGAAGCCGGCTTTTGGCAAAGTGACGAAAAAACACAATTCCCGCCGCCGGCATTGATTTTTGCCGGCGGCGGCGGTATAATGACATACGCGGTGGTTCCGACGGGAAACGCTGCTTTTTTACCCCAAGGAGAGAACTGCTATGAACCGAAAATTCCGACTGTCCACCGCCCTGGATATCGACGACCTGCTGATGGAGTGCGTTCCCTACGCGGTGCGGCTGGCCAATGAAAAATACAAATTCGACCCCCCGCTGACCATCTATGAGGTGGACCGCTGGGGCAAGCTGGGTACCCGGGCCGATGTGATCTTTGAATTTTTTAACGATCCCGAGTTCTTCCGCACCCAGCCGGTGATCAAGGGCGCGAAGCAATTTGTGCGGAAGCTGTCGAAAATGACGGAGGTGTTCGTGTCCACCTCGGTGTACCCCCAGTTTATGAGCATCCGCGCCCAGCGGATCATGGAGGAATTCCCGGAGATCCCGGCGGACCATATCTACATGGGCTCCCGCAAAGACAAGATCGATGTGGACATCCTCTTCGACGACGGCATGCACAATATCTCCAATTCCAACGCCGCCTATCCCATCCTCATGCGCCGCCCCTGGAATCAGGACGCCACCGGCGTGCTGGCGGTGAACACCTACGAGGAATTCCTGCGGGTGGTGGAGGTCATCGCCGACAGCTACAGTGTCCACCCGGAGCGAAAGCCCTTGGATCAGCCCGGAATTCTGGTGCTGGTTGGCCCCTCCGGCAGCGGCAAGAATCTGGTAGCCAAGCAGCTGATGAAGAAGTCCAAAGCCTTCCAAAAGCTCATCAGCTACACCACCGATGCCACCGTGGGTCTGCAGGGCGACGATTGGTATCACTATATCTCGGTGGAGGCCTTCCGGAAAATGAAGGAAAACGGCGAGATGTTTGAATCCACCATGTACGCCGGCCACCACTACGGCTCCTGCAAGGAGGATGTGGAGGCGATTTTGCAGTCCGGCAGCCATGTGCTGACGGTTATGGATATTTGCGGCGCCATGTCGCTGAAGACCCATTTCCCCAATGTGACCACCGTGTATATCCGCCGGGACAAGCGGGCGCTGCTGGAGGATCTGCTGACCAAGAACCTGAGCCTGGACGAGAAGGTTCGCAGGATTCTGTCCCTGGAATCCGAGCAGAAGAACGCCGACATCTGCGACTACACCGTAGATTTCACCACCCCCGCCGAGTCCGCAAGGCGCATTCTCAAGGCGCTGCTGAAAAAATAATCCCCGCCGCCGCTTTCCAAGCCGAAAGCGGCGGTTTTTTGTGCTTCATCGAACCCCTTCGCAGGGGCGGATGACCACATCCGCCCGCGGGCCGGTGTAATCACCGGCCCCTACGAGGGGGAAACGGATTGCCACGCCAGTGTGACCACTGGCTCGCAATGACAGAGGAAACTTTCGGATTACCTTGTCATTCCGAGCCGCGAAGCGGCGTGGCACCCCAAGGGCACTTCCTCGCGCTGCGCGCTCAGGGCGCAATCCGCATCCCCGCATCCGCCTGCGGTTTGGGCAGGGTGTACACAAGGGAAAAACAGCCGCGGCTGGGATTCTCTGGCGAATAACCCGAAGGCTGGGGGCAGGGGAGGGGCGTTTCGGTCCGATCCCCATAAAATTCACAAAATCCTAAAATAACGGTAGATTTTTTCTGCAAAATATGTTACTTTATACGATAGAGAAACTGGGGGTAGTCTGCCTGCCCAAAAACCTTGTTTTTTGGAAAATATCCACAATACAAGGACAGTTGTACACAAATAAAGAACCTTTTGGAGGAAACCGGCAATGGGCGTAGATATTCAGAGAGCGAGCATGTGGAAACGGATCTCCGCCTGGCTGCTGGATATCATCCTGCTGAGCATTGTGGCGGTGGCGCTGGGGTGGCTGCTTTCCCTGGCCTTTGGCTACGACAGCAGCAATCAGGCGCTGGAAGAGGGCTATGCCCGCTACGAACAGCGCTACGGCGTGACCTTCGATATCTCCGGCGAAGAATACGCCGCTATGACGGAAGAAGGCCGTCAGAACTACGACGAAGCCTATGCCGCCCTCATCGCCGATGCCGATGTGCTCTACTATTATAATCTGGTGCTGAACCTGACCATGGTGATCCTGACCCTGGCGATTCTGCTTGCCTACCTTCTGCTGGAATTCGGCCTGCCGCTGCTGCTGGGCAACGGCCAGACCTTGGGCAAGAAGGTCTTCGGCATCTGCCTGATGAGCAGCAACGGCGTGCAGCTTCGGCCGGTGCAGCTGTTTGTAAGGGCGATCCTTGGCAAGTTCACCCTCGGCACCATGATCCCGGTGTATGTGATCCTGATGCTGTTTTTCAACACCGTGGGCCTCACCGGCACCCTTTTGCTGCTGGCGCTGGTGGTGATCCAGCTGGTGAGCCTTGCCGTCACCCGCAACCGCACCGCCCTGCAGGATATGCTGGCAAGCACGGTGGTGGTGGATTTTGCCAGCCAGCGGATCTTCCGCTCCACCGAAGAACTGATCGAGTACACAAAACGGATCCACGCAGAGCAGGCCCGCAGCCAAAGCTACTGAGTGATCCGGTGTAGATAAAGAAAATAAACGGATATTGGAAGGGATTTGTATGAAAGTTGTATTGGAAAATCTGACCAAGATCTTCCCCAGCCGCGACAAAAAGGCGGGCAAGGAAGTAGTAGCCGTCAACAATTTCACCTTTGAAATTCCCGATGGCAAGCTGATCGGCCTGCTGGGTCCCTCCGGCTGCGGCAAAAGCACCACGCTGTATATGATCAGCGGCCTGCAGGCGCCCACCAGCGGACGGATCTACTTTGGCGACGACGATGTCACCGAGCTGTCCACCGAAAACCGGGGTATCGGTCTGGTGTTCCAGAACTACGCTCTGTACCCCCACATGACGGTTAAGCAGAACATCATGTTCCCCCTGCAGAACCTGAAGGGCAAAGACCGTCTGGACAAGAACACCATGCTGGAGCGGGCTCACGAAGCTGCCCGGCTGGTGCAGATCGACGATCTGATGGAGCGCAAGCCCAACGAGCTTTCCGGCGGTCAGCAGCAGCGTGTGGCCATTGCCCGCGCGCTGGTGAAAATGCCCCGGGTGCTGCTGCTGGATGAGCCGCTTTCCAATCTGGACGCCCGCCTGCGCCTGCAGACCCGTGAGGAGATCCGCCGCATTCAGCGGGAAACCGGCATCACCACCGTATTCGTCACCCACGACCAGGAAGAGGCCATGTCCATTTCCGATATGATCGTTGTGATGAAGCTGGGCGTTGTGCAGCAGATCGGCGAGCCTCAGGCGGTCTACGATGATCCTACGAATCTGTTCGTAGCCAAGTTCCTTGGCACGCCTCCCATCAACGTATTCGAAGGCCGGGTGGCTGCCGGCGGTCTGTACATCGGCGAAGACCGGGTGCTGGAAGTTTCCGGCGTGGAAGAGCAGGAAGTGTTCGTGGGCATCCGTCCCGAAGGCTTCGAGCTGGACAGCGAAGGCCCGCTGGTCTGCAGCCTGAACAATGTGGAAGTCATGGGCCGGGATGTCAGCGTGGTATCCACCCACAGCGCTTCTCTGAACCCCGTGATCCGCTCCATCATCGATGCCGACAACAAGATCTCGCCCTTCGAGGTGGAAGTCCGCTACACCCTCAAGCCCCACAAAGTCTTCCTGTTCAACAAGCAGACGGAGGAGCGGCTGTATTTTGAGGTGAACTGATATGGTAAACAGCAAACAACAATGGAAAGCCTGGCTGTATCTGTCGCCGGCAATCATTTTGCTGCTGGTGTTTACGGTATGGCCCATCTTCAATACGATCCGGATGTCCCTGCTGGAAAACTACCGCAGCCTGGAAGCGGTTCGCGGCGCTACCTTTGAGTTCGGCATCGGCAATTTCATCAAGGTGGTTCAGTACAAGCGGTTTCTGACCTGCCTGAAGAACACGGTTCTTCTTTGCGTGCTGACGGTGCCTATCTCCACCCTGCTGGCGCTGCTGATCGCCGTAGCCCTGAACTCCATCAAGGGGCTGCAGAAGCTGCTGCAGACCATCTTCTTCCTTCCCTATGTTACAAACTCCATCGCCATCGGCATGGTGTTCGCTGCCATGTTCAACATCGTCGGCAGCTTCTACGGTACCGAGAACGAGCTGATCGTTACCGCCGGTATCATCAACAATGTGATCGAGTTCTTCGGCGGCAAGCATATCAACTGGATCAACTACGGCTCTACCTACGCCGCCAACATTACGGTCATGGTGGTCTACATCGTGTGGAACGCCCTGCCCTTCAAGATCCTGATCCTGCTGGGCGGTCTGCAGAGCATCAACAAGCAGTACTACGATGCCGCCAAGGTGGACGGCGCTTCCCGCCGCACCGTCTTTGCCCGGATCACCGTGCCGCTGCTGTCGCCCATGCTGAGCTATGTTATTATCACCGGCTTCATCGGCGGCTTCAAGGAGTACACCAGCATCGTCGGTATCTTCGGCGAGAACATGGGCCCGGCAGACGATGCCGGCCGGCTCAACACCATGGTGGGCTTCATCTATGACGCCCTTGCCAGCAACAATCAGGGCCGCGCCAGCGCCGCCGCGCTGATCCTGTTCGCCATCATTCTTGTGGTCACCCTGTTCAACAACAAGGTCATCAAGAAGCATGTGCATTATTAAGGAGGGTATGTATGTCGGATAAAACTCAAAAAGGCATGCACGAGCGCAACCTCCAGGTCACTTCTGCCCATCAGCGGATCGTCAAGGGCAGCGTGAAGTGCTTTACCTATCTGTTTTTGCTCACCATTGCGCTGGTGGTGCTGTTCCCCTTCTACTGGATGATCATTTCCTCCCTGAAAACTCTGGAGGAATACCGCCTGAGCGTACCCACCTTCTGGCCTAAGAGAATGATGTTCAGCAACTACGCCGAAGCCTTCTCCACCGCCAATCTGGGCCGGCTGTTTATGAACACGCTGTATGTAGGCGTGATCTCTACGGTGCTGTCGCTGGTGATCACGGTGCTGTGCGCCTTCGCCTTCGCCCGGCTGGAGTTCAAGGGTAAGGAGACTCTCTTCGCCGCGCTGCTGGCAACCATGATGATCCCCGGTGAGCTGTTCACCATCACCAACTACCAGACCGTTACCCGGCTTCAGTGGATCGGCACCTTCAAGGTTCTGATCATTCCCTTCCTGGTCAGCGTGTTCTATATCTACCTGCTGCGGCAGAACTTCCTGCAGATCCCCAACGAGCTGTATCTGGCAGCCAAGGTAGACGGCACTTCTGACCTGAAGTACCTTTGGAAGGTGATGATCCCCCTGGCGCTGCCCACCCTGATCTCCATCACCATTCTGAAAATGATGGGCGCGTGGAACTCCTACATCTGGCCCCGGCTGGTTGCCAACGACGAGGCCCACCGCCTCATCACCAACGGCCTGCGAAACGCCTTCACCGAAACCACCGGCGATGTCAACTACCCGGTGCAGATGGCGGCGGTTGCTCTGGTTTCCGCGCCGCTGTTCTTAGTGTTCATTCTGCTGCGTAAGTACATCATGGCCGGTGTCAGCCGCAGCGGCATCAAGGGTTAATACCCCCATAAATCTGTTTAGAAAAAATTTAACATAAAGAAAGGAAGCAAAACCCTATGAACAAGAAACTTGTAGCAATCGTGCTGCTGGTGGCTATGCTGGTGAGCCTGATGGCCGCCTGCGGCAACGGCAGCGATCCCACCGACCCCACCAAGGCTCCGGTCAGCAGCTCTGACGACCCCACCAACCCCGGCGTTGAGCAGCCCGGTGACACCACCGTTGGCAACTTTGCCGTTCCCGAAGTGGGCTACGACGGCAGTGAAGTCGATCTGGTGTTCTACAACACCATGGGCGCTAACCTGCGGGGCGTTCTGGACAACTACATCGTAGAATTCAACGCTATGTACCCCAACATCCACATCGAGGTTGTGCAGGTCGGCGGCTATGACGATGTCCGCGACCAGATCAGCCAGGAGATCACCGCCGGCGGTCAGCCCAACCTGGCTTACTGCTATCCCGACCATGTTGCCATGTACAACCTGGCAGAAGCCGTTACCACTCTGGACGAGCTGATCAACAGCCAGATCGTTGTCACCCATGCCGACGGCACCACCGAGATCATGGGTCTGACCGAAGAGCAGAAGGCCGACTTCATCGAAGGCTACTACAACGAAGGCAGACAGTTCGGCGACGGCCTGATGTACTCCATGCCCCTTTCCAAGTCCACCGAGGTTCTGTACTACAACAAGACCTTCTTCGACGAGCACAAGCTGACCGTTCCCACCACCTGGGACGAGGTTGAGCAGGTCTGCGCCCAGATCAAGGCCATCGACCCCACCTCCATGCCCCTTGGCTACGACTCCGAAGCCAACTGGTTCATCACCATGTGCGAGCAGTACGGCTCTCCCTACACCAGCGCCACCGGCGACCACTACCTGTTCAACAACGAGCAGAACCGGGCCTTCGTTAAGAAGTTCAACGAGTGGTACCAGAAGGGCTATGTAACCACCCAGACCCTCTACGGCGCTTACACCTCCGGCCTGTTCGTTGCCAAGGAAGGCGTTAAGAGCTATATGTCCATCGGTTCCTCCGCCGGCGCTACCCATCAGCGTCCCGCTGCCAATGCCGACGGCTCCTATCCCTTCGAGGTGGGCACCGCTACCATCCCCCAGGTGGATGCTGCCAACGCCGAGGTCATCTCCCAGGGTCCCAGCCTCTGCATCTTCCAGAAGGAAAATCCCCAGGAAGTCATCGCCTCCTGGCTGTTTGTCAAGTTCCTGACCACCAACGTGGAATTCCAGGCTGAGTTCGGCATGGCCTCC
>JAZSGN010000067.1:0-4978 GCA_045532755.1 Faecousia sp. | reverse complement strand
CTCCCACGCCGAAGATCTTCGGCGTGGGAGTCCCTATTCAGTTACGGAGCTTTCTCTCAATAGCCTCGCCGATGCGCTGCTGCACCAACTGGGCCAGCTCCGCCGGCTTCATGCCGGCATATTCCTCGTAATAAATCGGCTCCAGATACTGCACCCCCACCGTCACCGGGGCGCAGCCCTTGCCGTCCAGCACCAGAAAGCTGTCGGTCAGCGCTACGGGGATCACGGGGCATTTGCTCTTGGTGGCGCAGCGGAAGCTGCCGTGGTGGAAGGGCAGCATTTCGTTGCCCTTGCGGCTTCTTGTCCCCTCGGGGAAAATGAGGTAGTTTCTGCCGGCCTTCACCTCCTCGGTCACATTGCCGATGACCGTCAGCGACTGCCGCACATCCTCCCGGTCCATGGGAAAGGACTTGGTGCATTTGCACACCTGATGAATAAAGGGGATGTTATACAGCTCCTTTTTCAGCACCGCGCCGATGGGATTGCGGCAGGTGGCGGCGATGGCCATAACATCGAACATACCCTGATGGTTGGCGTAGAGCATATAGCCGCTTTCTTCCGGGATATGCTCCTGCCCGGACACCTCCAGCTTCACATTGCCCTTATTGACCGCCAGGGACAGGATATAGCGCACATGGTCAAACCGTTCTTTTTCCGAATATTTTTCCGGGTGTTTGGCATAGCGGCACAGCTTAAACCAGGCCGCCGGGATCCGGAAAAGATTCAAAAATACCATTCTCAGGATTCTCAGCATACTTTCTCCCTTTTCTTAAGCCACTTTTCCCCCGTCAGCTTCCACACGCCGCTGACGCAGGCGGACACCGCCAGCGAGCCCACCAGCACAAACAGCACCACCGGCACAAACCAGTTGAGCCGCAGGGGCATATCGTCGATGCGGCTGTTCAGAATCGGGTAAGCCAGATCATCAAAAGCGCTGCTGACAAGATACGCCCCCAGGGACCACTCGGAGATCTTCGCCAGCGCCTTGGCCACGCCTGCGCCCATCTTCTTGTAGCTGCGGTTTTGCAGGAAGCTGAACACCAGCACCGTCTGCACCGCTACAATAAAGGAGTTCCAGTCGCTCCAGCCCCCCTGCACAAACACCGTGCCATAGCTGCGGTACACATTAAAGAGCCCAAACAGCACCGTAGCGGCCACCGTCAGCGCCAGATGGGGCAGCCATTTCAGCTTCACCGGATAATCCCGCAGGTAGCTGCCCAGGAAATAATAGGTAATGGGGAACAGCCGCATCCACCATTCGGGGATCAGCTGGTTATAGTCGTGGTTGCTGCTGGGGTGCAGCCACCAGCCAAGGTCATCGAACTTGAAAATGTTCAGAAGCCGGGGCAGCAGGGTCAGGGTGATCATCACCGCCAGCAGAAACTGCCGCTTTTTCTTCGTTTCCAGGGCCTTGTAGAGAATATTCAGGAAGGGGATCAGCAGAAACAGCCCCAGATACATCTCCACATACCAGGCGTATTCCGAAGCCTGAAAGCTCAGAATCTGCATCACCATGCCGGGGATGGTGATGCGCTTGTGCAGCACCAGCACCTTAAACCCAATGCAGATCAGGCTGGTGGCCACATACACAAAGAGAATTTTCAGCACCCGGGTAAAATAGGCCTTGTTCAGCTCCTTATTTTTCAGCAGGTAGCCGGACAGCATCATGTACAGCGGCACGCAGATCATGCAGGCGCTTCGCAGCATGGTCATTACCGACATCCGGATTCCCACCACCGGGTACTCATAAAAGCCGTTGTTCCAGAGGAAATGGACAGAAATCACGCTCAGCAGCGCAATACAGCGGATCAGGTCCATCGCCGGGGACCGGGTTTGTTTTTCGTTCATCGTCATGCCTCCTATACGCAATACCATTTTACATCGTGGGCCTCCCAGCTCATGGGGGGCGAAAGCTTTTGCAGCATCTTAGCCATCTGCGCCGGCGGCACTCTGCGCTGCCGGTTTTCGTTGCGGCGGAGATTCTCCTGCCAATCGGTTTCCAAATATACGATCTGCACCGCCGCGCCGTAGCCGGTGAAGAGATTTACCAGCCGCCGGCGGGTGTCTTCCGTCAGGTTGGTGGCGTTCCAGACGAAACTCTCTTTTCTTCGCAGCAGAGCCTTGGCCCGCTGGGTTGCTTCTTCCGCCACCGCCCCCTGGGGCTCGGTGGGAGAAACCCCCAACTCTTTTCGGATTTCGTCCAGGCTCACCACCGCCGCGCCGGGGCAGTAGGTTTCGATAAAGGTGTCCTTCCCCGTACCCGGCAGGCCGCTGAGCAGCACTACCTGCCCCCAGGTGTCGTTATACAGCGGCACATGGGGCGCTATGTTTTCGCTGGTAAAATACCGGTAGCCGGTGTGGGCAGAGGGGAAGCGGTAAGGCCCGGTGAAGCAGCCTTCTTCCATCGCCAGCTGGCGGCACAGCGCGATCCGCTCCAGAATTTCCTTTTGGTCGGGGCAGATTCTGCCCCGGGCGTCAGCCTCCGCCAGAATGCACAGCTTTTCTACGGTGAACCCCGGGGCGTTCAGCCCCACGCCGGCAGCCTTTCGCAGCCCCTTCGCTCCGTCTTCCCGCAAAATCGCGTGGCTGGGCAGGCTGTGAAAAGCGATGAGGGCGCACACCGTCTCCCGAAGGTTCTGCTTTTCCGGCGTGCCGGAAAGTTTTTCCCACAGAAGCTGTCTTGCCATTTTCGCCCCGGCAGCGCCATGCCCCGGGGAGATGAGAACCCCATCTTCCAGCCGGGTGCGAACTGCCTTGCCGATGTCGTGGAGCAGCGCCGCCAGAAACAATTCCGCTCTTCCCTCCTCCGGCAGCCGCCGGAAGGAATCCAGCTCCCGAAGGCGCTGGCACACCAGCTTTGTGTGGGTCAGAACATCCCCCTCGCCGTGCCAGGCCGGGTTCTGCTCCACCTTGGAAAGCGCCCCAAGGCAGCCCCCCAGAAAGGAGTCCTCAATTTTCTGCCAGTCGATTCCCTCGTCCGGCGGCAGCAGATCTAAGATTTCTTTCATAGCAGCAAATTCCAATCTCCCGCCAGACGGTTGGGAACGATGGGTCGGTCCTGCCAGTGGTTGCCGGAAAGCTCCACCGCCTGATAAAAGGAGGGTCTTACAAATTTCAGCCGCTCCACCACCCGGCCCTCTTCTTCGATCTTGATGTACAGCCCTTCCATGGTGGTGGAGGGGTCGGTCTGCTCCATGGGAAGCGCCGGGTCAATGCCGTGCTGCCGGCAGGTCCGTTCCAGAGCCGCCATGTGGTCAGCCGTAATAAATTTCGATTGCCCCAGCAGAGCCAGCAGGTCTTCTTTTTTCCGGAAAGTCCCCTGCGCCAGCACCGGCGCGGAAATCACAGGGCTGCCCGAAAGCAGCTTCTGCCGCCGGGGGGTGTCCAGAAACAGGCCTTCCTCCCGGTCGAAAATGTCGAATTCCAGAAAATAGTGGGGCAGCGCGTCGTAGAACACGGTGTGCTTGGCGTACATCCATTCGCCGTAGAGGATGTAGCGGCAGCCCAGCAGGTCAAAGAAGGTGTCGGCGTGGATGTTGGCCCATTGCTTCATTAAATTGTAGTGCCGCTCCCGCCAGCCGCCGGTGAGATAGTGACCCCGGCTCTGGAGCAGCAGCTGCCCCTCGGGGCTGAAGGAGATGGCGGAGTTGGCGCCGTCGCACTTTTCTTCCACCGCCAGATGCCGCCCCCGGATAGCGGAAAAAGGGATCTGGGACAGGTCTTCGTCCCCGGGCTGCAGCCGGGAGCCTTCCAGGTGGGGGGTGCGGGGATATTTTTTCAGTTCCATGCTACCCTCCTACCGTGGCAATCAGGATCAAATGGCCGTTCACGCCGTCGAATTTCAGCCGGGTGCAGCCGGCGTTGGCGAATAACTGGGTTAAGATGGGCTTCGTCAGCAGGTGGATATGCTCCGGGTTATTGTCGGGCTTGCTGGGAACGCTGACCACGACAAACCGCTCCGCCAGCTTCACCGCCGCCGAAACCGCCGCGGCCACATCCTCGATATGCTCCAATACTTCCAGCAGAGTCACCACTTCGAAGCGTTCTTCGCTCCGGTAGCTGCAGATATCCCCCTGCAGGGCGGTAAGATTGTCGATCCCTGCGGCAAGCCGCTGCAGCGCCGCCGCCCGGTGGGGCAGGATGTCCAGCGCCGTCACGCTCGTTTCGGGAAATGCCTGCAGAAGCGGGAACAAAAACGCCCCCCGTCCGCTGCCTACATCCAGCAGCGTTTGGGGCTGAACCCCCTGCAGAAAGCCTAAAACCGCCCGTACCCGGGGCAGGATGTCCTTGTTTTTGAAGTGGTAGAGCTTCAGCCCCGCCGCCTCTCCGGCGGCGATGATTTCCTCGTCTGAATCCTTTTCCCCCAGCGCCGGAACGCCGTCCAGCCTGGCGCAGCCGCGAATGTAGGCAGCGCACAACCGGGCCATATACTTTTCTTCATACCCCGTTTCCACCAAAACCGCCTCCTTCCCCATTTTTCTAAATTATATCACCGGGGTGCCCCCGGTGTCAACTCGCTCCATACTTTCCGCAAAGATCGTTACTGCCTTTCCTTGCCCGGTAACGCCACCGCTCAGTCCCCGATAATCTGTTTTTCAGGGTACCCCCGGTGTCAACTCGTTCCATACTTTCTGCAAAGATCGTTACTTCCCTGCCCCACCCGGTATCGTTACCCTTTTATCCTCGATCCCGTTTCTTTTCTGCCCCCGGTGTCAACTCGCTCCAAACATTCCGCAAAGATCGTTACTGCAGTAATAAAGCCCCCCTTGTTAAAGCCGGGGGGATTCACAACTCTAAGCCCATAACTCTAAACTCATAACTCTAAACTCATAACTCTCAAAGCCCCCTCGGCTTGTCAAGCCAAGTGCAACACTTTGTTGATAAACTCATTAGGAGACAAATAACCAAGACATTTTCGAGGCCTGTTGTTAATCAACTCCAAAACAGCATCCAGCTGTTCGTCAGTAACTTTGGTGAA
>JAZSGN010000053.1:0-3356 GCA_045532755.1 Faecousia sp. | reverse complement strand
CCGAACCCTCCACCGAGGCAACCGAACCTTCCACGGAAGCCACCGAACCCTCCACCGAGGCAACCGAACCTTCCACGGAAGCCACCGAACCCTCCACCGAGGCAACCGAACCTTCCACGGAAGCTACCGAGCCTTCCACAGAGGCGACCGAACCCTCCACGGAAGCCACCGAGCCTTCTACCGAGGCAACGAAGCCTTCCAAGCCTACAGACCCGGAAAATCCCAAGACTATGGATGCAGCCAATCCCAGAATGATGGCAGCCTTCGTTGCGATCTCTCTGGTCAGCATGTGTGTCATGGTTGTTGGTAAGAAGTACGGCGTGCTGCAGTAATTTCTCCCCAAGGACAGAATCGTCCATTCCTCTGTTTGAAAAGCACTTTGTGCCATGACTTTTTCCTTTTTGGAGAAGACGGGCCAGGCTTTTTCAATAAAAATTTCAAAGAAAGGAGTACCTGGAAATGAAGTTTGAAATGCCCGCAATCGAGGTCGAGGTTTTCAACGTTGTTGACGTGATCACCCTGTCCACCGCTACCGAGACCACCCTGCCCGACAACTGGCTGCCCTTCGGCTAAGAGTCAAGGAAAATCCGGGCGGCGGAAACGCCGCCCGGTGAATTCCATAGCTGTTCCGTTTGGGTCTGGGTTTTCACAGAGAATCCAGACCCAAGCCGGAATAGTTTCGTATGCAGTTGGAGTTGCTCCGGCTGCATATTATTTCGTGTAAGAAAGGATACAACGCGATGGCAACTTATCGAATTGCCGGACTGACGGTGCAAATGGATACCTTTGGCAGAACCGCCAGCCAGGCTATTCCCTATCTGATCGAGGATCCGGAAAAAGTGGATATGATCGTAGAAGGCGCTGCCGAGCTGCTCCACAGCGAAGCTCCGGAGCTGTCGCTGGATGACTGCGAGCATATCTCCACTTCGAAAAGCTTTTATCTCCAGCTTCTGCTGCATAATGGCTTTATGCTCCATGCTTCGGCGGTTGCCATGGATGGAAAGGCTTACCTGTTCTCCGCCGCCAGCGGAACCGGAAAATCTACCCATACCCAGCTTTGGCAGCGGGTGTTTGGGGCAGACCGGGCCAGGATCCTCAACGATGATAAGCCTGCCCTTCGGCTGGAAGACGGCAAATGGTATGCTTACGGCACGCCCTGGAGCGGCAAATATGATATCAGCCTGAACCTGCGGCTTCCTCTGGCTGGCATTTGTGTTCTCGAGCGGGGTGCTCAGAACTCCATCGAGCCCGTGCCTGCTGCCAAGGCGGTGTATGCCCTTCTTAACCAGACCATTCGCCCCCGGGGATTGCAGGCCAAGACCCTTTTGATGGAACACATCGGTTCTTTGGTGGAATCTGTGCCGGTGTATTTGCTGCGGTGCAATATGGAGCCGGAGGCAGCCATTCTTTCCCATGGCGTAATGTCCGGCCAACAGTCTCAAGAATAAGGAGTTTACTATGAAGATCAAAGAAGGTTTTCTGATTCGCCAGATGGCGGGCGCAACGGTGGTTGTTCCCTCCGGCGATCGCATGGATATGGATATGATGATCACCCTCAACGATACCGGCCGCTTTCTGTGGGAGCAGCTGCAGGAGGATAAGTCTATCGACGATCTGACCGCTGCGGTTCTGGCCGTATACGATGTGGATGAGGCAACTGCCAGAGAGTATATTGAGAAGTTTGTCGCCCGACTGAAGGAGCTGGATTTCCTTGCGTGAGCATTCCGTTGACCTTGCCGCGGCTATGCCGCTGATGCGGGAGAATCTGGCAGCCGGTGGAACGGTGCGGTTTTCCAGCAGAGGCACGAGTATGTCTCCTATGCTGCGTAACGGCAAGGACTTTGTTGAGCTTTCCGCACCGCCGAAAAAACTGAAGAAGTACGATCTTCCGCTGTATCAAAGGGATACCGGGGAGTATGTGATGCACCGGATCGTAAAAACGGGGCAGACCTATACCTGCGTTGGGGACAACCAGTTTGCCTACGAAACCGGAATTCGTCCGGATCAGATCATTGCGGTTGTCACGGCCTTTACCCGCAAAGGAAAGCGGTATTCCGCAAAGGCTTTTTCTTACTGGCTCTATTGCCGCTTGTGGCACTTTACACGGCCCCTGCGAAAGCTGCGGGCCAAACTCAGAGGTAGATTATGAATCAGGAACTGCAGACCGGCATTCTTACGCTGGTGCGCTGCGCGTTGGATAATACGGCCCGTCCGCTGCCAGAGGGTTTCTCTCTGGAGCAGGTTGTGCCGTTTCTGAAAAGGCATGAGATTGAGGCGCTGGCGCTGGAGGGCGCGGCGGTATGCGGTATCGGGTTTGCCGATCCCGGCATGAAGCTGCTTCGCAGCGGCAGCATGAAATGCATGCTGGTGGCTCAGCGGCAGGAGGCGGCGCTAAAAGCGCTGTTTGCCGCTTTTGAAGAGGCGCGGATCGACTATCTGCCGCTGAAGGGATCAATCCTGCGGTCGCTGTATCCCCAGCCGGAGCTGCGTACCATGGGAGATGCCGATATTCTGATCCGGCGGGAGCAGTATGATGCTATCCGGCCGGTGATGGAAAGCTTGGGTTATACCTTCCTCAAAGCCGCTGGCCACGAAATTACCTGGACAAGCCCCCGAATCCTGATCGAGCTCCATGTGGATCTGGTTCCCCAGACCAGCCGGGACTTGTATGCCTATTTCAAAGAGCCTTGGCGGCTGGCTGTCCGGCAAGGTGAGAGCTTCCGGCATAATCTTTCTACGGAGCAGTGCTACCTGTTCCTGTTTGCCCATTTTACCAAGCATTGCCGGTCCGGCGGCGCCGGCATTCGGCATATGGTGGATCTGTGGCTGTATGAGAAGGCTTTCGGAGATATGGATCGGTCTTATCTGCGGCGGGAGCTGGGGCAGCTGCAGCTGCTGAGCTTCTACGACAACGTGTCGCAGACGCTGCAGGTCTGGTTTGATGACCGGGAGAAAACGGATATTTCCGAGGTGATCACTGCCCACATTTTCAGCGGCGGCGTGTTTGGATCGATGGATGCCATGCGGCTGTACAGAAAGCTGCGGATCGTAAATCCCGATGACAAGGAAACCGTAGGCAGTAAGCTGTTTTGGAATCGTTTGTTCCCCTCCGCCGATCAGATGAAGGTTTCCTTCCCGGTGCTGAAGGAGCATATCTGGCTGCTGCCAGGATGCTATCTGTGGCGGTTTGTCCGGGGTGTGTTCAAGCCGAAGAAGGTCACCGAAAGTCTGCAGGAAGCCGCGCAGGTATCCGCCGATGAGCTGGCAGAGAGAAAGCAGCTGATGGAGTACATGGGTCTGGATATTTCCTGGATGTATGAAAAATAGAAAAATCCCGAAAACGCAATGTGCGTTTT
>JAZSGN010000046.1:0-4505 GCA_045532755.1 Faecousia sp. | reverse complement strand
CTCCCGCCTGCTGCAGGGTCTGGGCATCGACACCGACCTGCACTATGACCTCATGGGCAACACCGACCCCCGGCTGAAGGTGAAGGTGCTGCTGGCTGCGGCGCTGTTTGGCAACCCCGACATTGTTATGCTGGACGAGCCCACCAACAACCTGGATATCGAAGCCATCAACTGGCTGGAAGACTTCCTGCTGGAATTCCCCGGCATGGTCATCGCCGTGTCCCACGACCGCCACTTCCTGAACACCGTATGCACCCACACCGTGGATATCGACTACGGCAAGATCAAGATGTATGTGGGCAACTACGACTTCTGGTATGAATCCAGCCAGATGGTGCAGGCCATGATCCGCAACAAGAACAAGCGCAATCAGGAGAAGATCGAGGAACTGCAGCTGTTTATTCAGCGGTTCTCCGCCAACAAGGCCAAGGCCAAGCAGGCTACCGCCCGCCGGAAGCTGCTGGACAAGCTGACCGTTGAAGAAATGCCCTGCTCCACCCGCCGCTATCCCTTCGTAGGCTTCCTGCCGGAGCGGGAACTGGGCAAGGATATTCTGACGGTGAAGGATGTTTCCGTAACCGTAGACGGCGTAAAGCTGCTGGACAAGGTCTACTTCTCCGTTGGCCGCACCGACAAGATCGCCTTCGTGGGCGAAAACGAGCTTGCCCAGACCGCGCTGTTCCAGATCCTCATGGGCGAGCTGGAGCCGGACGAGGGCAGCATCAAGTGGGGCATCTCCACCTCCCGCAGCTACCTGCCCAAGGACAACTCCGCCTATTTCGACGGCAACAAGATGGAGCTGGTGGACTGGCTGCGCCAGTACTCCGTGAAGAAGGACGATGTGTACCTCCGTGGCTTCCTTGGCCGTATGCTCTTCGGCGGTGAAGATGTATTCAAGAGCGTGGATGTGCTCTCCGGCGGCGAAAAGGTTCGCTGCATGCTCAGCAAAATGATGCTCTCCGGCGCCAATGTGCTGCTGCTGGACCAGCCCACCAACCATCTGGATATGGAATCCATTCAGGCGGTGAACAAGGGTCTGGAAGCCTTCCAGGGCGTTGTGCTGCTGGCCTCCCACGACCACGAAATGCTGACCTCCGTATGTAACCGGGTCATCGCCTTCCAACCCGATGGCACCATCATCGACCGCTACGGCACCTACGACGATTATCTGGAGTGGATGGCGCAGCAGAAAAACCAGTAATTCTCCAAGGAGATACAACATGGAAAAGATTTTGGATCTGATTACCAAAAATATGCAGCAGGCCTTTGCCGACGCGGGTTACGACCCGGCTTACGGCAAGGTGACGGTTTCCAACCGCCCCGACCTGTGCGAATATCAGTGCAACGGCGCTTTGGCCGCTGCCAAGCAGTATAAGTGCGCCCCCATTATGATCGCCAAGGCCGTTGCCGAAAAGCTGAACGCCGCCGACTACGATTTGGTTGAGGCGGTCATGCCCGGCTTCATCAACCTGAAGCTGTCCGGCAGCTTCCTGCAGAGCTATCTGGAAGCCATGCGTACCGCCGACAGCCTCGGCGTAGAGAAGCTCGGCCCCGGCAAGACCATCGTAGTGGACTACGGCGGCGCCAATGTGGCAAAGCCGCTGCACATCGGCCACCTGCGCCCCGCCATCATCGGCGAGGCTCTCAAGCGGCTGTACAAATTCTTCGGCTACAATACCATCGGCGATGTGCATCTGGGCGACTGGGGTCTGCAGATGGGTCTGATTATCGCAGAGCTGCAGGAGCGGCAGCCGGAGCTGCCCTATTTCGACCCGGACTTCACCGGCGAATATCCCAGCGAATCCCCCTTCACCCTGTCGGAGCTGGAGGAGATCTACCCCACCGCCTCCGCCAAGAAGAAAGACCCCGCCTTTGCCGAAAAGGCCCACATCGCAACCTACGAGCTGCAGCAGGGCCGCCGGGGTTACCGGGCCATCTGGGATCATATCATGGGCATTTCCCTGCCGGACCTGCGCCGGATCTACAACATTCTGGATGTCCACTTTGAAAAGTGGCTGGGCGAAAGCGATGCCGATCCCTATATCCCCGCTATGATCGAGGATCTGAAAGGCCGGGGTCTGGCTGTGCTCAGCGAGGGCGCATGGGTCATCCCCGTAGCCGAGGAAGGCGACAAGAAGGAAATGCCTCCTATGATCCTGGTCAAGTCGGACGGCTCCGCCATCTACGCCACCACCGACCTTGCCACCATGGTGCAGCGTATGCAGGATTGGAAGCCGGACAAGATGCTCTATGTTACCGACAAGCGGCAGGCGCTCCACTTTGAGCAGGTGTTCCGGGCCGCCCGGAAGAGCGGCATCGTAACCGCCGATACCGAGCTGGAGCATGTGGGCCACGGAACCATCAACGGGGCCGACGGCAAGCCCTTCAAGACCCGTGACGGCGGCGTGCTGCGGCTGGAGCAGCTGGTTGCCGATATGACTGCCTTTGTCCGCAGCAAGGTGGTGGAGAACCAGATCGTGCCTGCCGACCAGGTAGAGGACACCACTGCCAAGATCGCGCTGGCTGCCCTGAAATACGGCGATCTGTCCAATCAGCCCACCAAGGACTACAATTTCGATCTGGAGCGGTTTGCCGCCTTCGAAGGCAACACCGGCCCCTACATTCTGTATACCATCGTGCGGATCAAGAGCATCCTTGCCAAGTACGGCGCCGGGGAAGACCTGCCCATTCAGGCACCCGCCAACCCCTATGCCAAGGATCTGATGCTCAGCATCACCCGGCTGGCCTCCAATCTGGAAGCCGCCCTGCGTACCTCCTCCCCCAACCTGATCTGCGCCTATATCTACGAGCTGGCAGGCGCGGTGAACAAGTTCTACCACGAAACCCGGATTCTGGGCGAAGAGGACAAGGAAAAGCAGGCCGGCTACATTGCCCTGATCGCGCTGGCGAAGAACGTTCTGGAAACCTGCATCGGAATTCTGGGCTTCTCCGCTCCCGAAAAAATGTAAAAAACACATCCACCGGCGAAGTGAAGTTGTAAGATAAAGGTAGACACATGGAAAACCACCATGTCGTGTACCTTTTCTTTATGCTAAAATAAATACGGAGGTGGTAGTCTTGAAAAAAGGACAAACAAAACGAGTCTGGACACCGGAGCAAAAAGCAGAAATTGTCCATAAGCATCTGGATGAACATATTTCTGTTAGGACACTGGAAAAGCAGTACAACGCAGATCGCAGCATGATTTGTCACTGGGTAAAGAAATATATCGCAGAGGGAGAATCTTCCTTTATCCATAAAGGGCATCCAGGAAACAAGTTTGCGGCATTGCATGTCAGTAAGAATCTTTCTGAGTTAGAAAGACTGCGTCTTATGGTAGTCAAGCTAGAGATTGAAAATGAACGGTTAAAAAAAGGATACCAAGTGAAAGGAGCTGGTGCAAACAAGGAATACGTTACAATACAAGGCAAGAATACGAGATCATAGAGAAATTAAGAGGGAAATATCCGGTTCGTTTTCTCTGCAAAATCATGTCAGTTAATCCGTCTGGTTATTACAAATGGAGAAAGCGAAAGGACATACCTAACAGATATGAGCAAGACAGGATTTTGCTCACAAAGCTATTATTAGAACAACATAAAAAGCACCCTTCTCACGGATACCATATGCTTGCAAAGGCAGTATTCGAGGCTACCGGCTGGGTGTTTTTACATAATCTGGCACATAAATGTTGTAAATATGCTGGAATTCACTCTAAGGCAAGGAAATACATCTATAAGAAGGCGGGAGAAGAACACGTAGAGTTTCCAAATGAAGTAGGTGGAAACTGGAACGCAACCCGTCCAATTGAAATTGTCGTATCCGACATGACGATATTCAAGAATAATGGACGAAGTTGGGAATGGACGCTCCTCGTAGATACGTTCAACAATGAGATTCTTGCCCATCAAGCGACACCGATTACTGGTAGCAGCAAACCTTACTACCATTGTTTGGAAGTATTGAAAGATCTTGTAGGCAAGAAAAATGAGGAGCAGACACCCCAGGTAGTCTTGCACACCGACCAGGGTTCTGTCTACTCCTCACAAGCCTTCCGACAGGCTCACGAACATTATAACATAAAACGCTCCATGTCGCGAGTAGGAACTCCAACAGATAATGCAATAATTGAAGCAATAAACGGCTGGATCAAGGAAGAACTATTCCTTGACTTCGGTTTGGCGACCGCTAAAGACGTTCCAAAGCTCCTAAACGAGTATGTTCATTACTATAATAACGAGCGACCTGCGGCCGCTCTGGGCTATAAAAGCCCAGTTCAGTACAAGACCGAACTGGGCTTCTAAAGCTATGGTGTTTTTAAGTGTCTACTTTTCCTTGACAGATGCACTCCGTAAGGAGCGGGAGTTCTGCTTTTCAGACATCCAACAATGCAGCGAATCGAGCGGTACCCAGGAGGCGTTATGATTCGCAACCAGGTACGTCACGAATTGCCCGCCGGTGCATACCGGCTTAGACGCCGAAGTAACGCTTGGCGTTGTTGGAGG
>JAZSGN010000058.1:0-12409 GCA_045532755.1 Faecousia sp. | reverse complement strand
GGCACCTCTGCGTTTTTATCAGGAAGCTGCGGGATTTGCTGGACTTTTTCCCGCAGTTCGCTATAATAGAACCATCGGCCGCTTTTCGGCAACCTACATACGGGAGGAAACCCTAATGAAGCTCAATTACAAACGCACCATTCTGGTAGGCTTCGCATTTTTCCTGATCAGTGCATTCTGGCAGGCTTACGACGCCACCATCCCCGTGATCCTGACCAATAAGTTCGGTATGTCCCAGACCTGGTCCGGTGTGATCATGGCGCTGGACAACATCCTTGCGCTGTTCCTTCTGCCCTTCTTCGGCGCTCTGTCCGACAAGTGCATGACCCGCCACGGCAAGCGCACCCCCTTTATCACCATCGGCGCTATCATCGCCGCCATTGCGCTGGTGGGCCTGAGCTTTGTGGACAACGCCCAGCTTCGGAGCATTTCCGACGTAGCCGTTATCGACGATCCTGCCAGCCTGGCGGCGATCTACGATGCCCAGTCCCAGACCACCCTGCAGACCCCGGAGGGCGAAGACTTCGTTCTGGAAGACCTGTTCACCCGGGAGCAGTTTACCGCCATCACCTGCAAGGTCACCGACCCCGACACCGGCAAGCAGGTCACCAACAAGGACTACACCAACTATGTTGCCCCCGCCCGGCAGGCCTGCGTGGCGGCACGCACCGCTGCCGCCCCCCGTCAGCTGGTTCTGTTCGTAGCGCTGCTGCTGATCGTGCTGCTGGCGATGGCCACCTTCCGCTCCCCCGCCGTGGCGCTGATGCCGGATGTGACGGTAAAGCCTCTGCGAAGCAAGGCCAACGCCATCATCAACCTGATGGGTACTGCCGGCGGCATTCTGGTGCTGGTGCTGGGCATGGTGTTTGCCACCTCCGCGGTGCAGAACGCCATGATGAGCTACACCGTTTATTATTCTGTAATCGCCGCCATCATGCTGGGCGCGCTGACCGTTTTCCTGCTCACCGTCCGGGAGCCTGCATGGGCCGCCCAGATGCAGGAGGACAGCCTGCGCTACGGCATCGAAGAGCAGGAAGAAGATACCGGCAGCAAGCGCAGCCTTACGGCTTCCGAGAAGCGTTCGCTGCTGCTGATCCTGCTTTCCATCGCGCTTTGGTATTTCGGCTATAACGCCGTTACCTCCAAATACTCCGTTTACGCCACCAACATCCTCGCCAAGGACTACAACACCACCATGCTGCTGGCTCAGGCAGCGGCCATCGTTTCCTACCTGCCTGCCGGCATCGTAGCCTCCAAGATCGGCCGGAAGAAGACCATTCTGTGCGGCGTTGTGATGCTGACCACCGCCTTCGGCGCTGCCGCCTTTATGCGCTCCGACAGCCCCACCTGGCTGATGAATGTGATGTTCGCGCTGGCAGGCATCGCATGGGCCACCATCAATGTCAACTCCTTCCCCATGGTTGTGGAGATGTGCTCCGGCGGCGACATCGGCAAATACACCGGCTACTACTACACCGCCTCCATGGCCGCCCAGATCGCCACCCCCATGCTCTCCGGCTTCCTGATGGACCATGTTGCGGAGACCGTGCTGTTCCCCTACGCCTCCATTTTCGTTGCCCTCGCCTTTGTGACCATGTTCCTGGTGCGCCACGGCGATGCCAAGGTTGCCGCCAAGCAGGGGCTGGAAGCGCTGGACATCGACGATTGAGGAAACGCCCATGCTCATTGCGCTGATCATTCTTAGTATTCTGGCTGCAGCCTATGTCCTGATGCTGCGTGGGCGCACCGGACATCCGGGTCTCGAAGCTTTGCGGGGCTTCCGCTACGCCCACCGGGGCCTTCACAGCGCCGGTGTTCCGGAGAACAGCCTTGCTGCCTTCCGGGCGGCTGTGGAGCGTGGCTACGGCAGCGAGCTGGATGTCCACCTGATGGCTGACGGCACCCTGGCGGTGATCCACGATGCCTCCCTGAAGCGCACCGCCGGCGTGGATGTGCAGATCGAAAACCTCCGCCGGGAAGACCTTGCCAACTATTTTCTGGAAGGCACCGGCGAAACCATTCCTACCCTGCCCCAGGTTCTGCAGGTCTACAGCGGCAAAGCGCCGCTGATCGTGGAGCTGAAGCCGGTAGGCGGCAATATCGATGCCCTTTGCCGGGCGGTGTGCGACACCCTCGACGGCTACCAGGGGGCTTACTGTCTGGAATCCTTTGACCCCCGGTGCGTGGCATGGCTGAAAAAGAACCGCCCGGAGCTGATCCGGGGGCAGCTTTCGGAGAATTTCCTGAAAACCGGCAAGCACATGAGCTGGCTGCTCCGGTTTCTGATGACCTTCCAGCTGCCGAATCTTCTCTCTGCCCCGGATTTCGTTGCCTATAAGTATGCCGACCGGAAGAACATCAGCGTGACCATCAGCCGCAGGCTGTGGAAGCTGCAGGGTGTCAGCTGGACACTGCGGACACCGGAGGAATACGAAACCGCGGTCAAAGAAGGCTACATTCCCATTTTTGAAAATTTCATTCCCTGAAACCAAATCCCCCGGATCGCTCCGGGGGATTTTTGCAGGCATACAAAACGCGGGACAGCCATTGGGCTGTCCCACGAAGTATTTACCGGATAATGGTGATGGATTCGATCACCGGCTGCTGGGATGCAGGGATCGTGCCGTTCTTGTCGGTGGGTTTGGCGGCCTGGCATACCGCATCCACCACTTCGATGCCCTCGGTCACATAGCCGAACACGGCGTATTTTCCGTCCAGATGGGGGCTGTCCTGATGCACGATGAAGAACTGGCAGCTGCCGCTGTCATACTTTTCGCCCCGGGCCATGGAAACCGCGCCACGGCTGTGGGTCAAGGGGTTGTCCACGCCGTTTTCCGGGAATTCCCCGGTTAAAAATCTTCCGCTGTTGCCATAGCCGTTGCCCTCCGGGCAGCCGCCCTGCATCATAAAGTTTTCGATGATCCGGTGGAAGGTCAGGCCGTCATAGAAGCCAGCCTCTGCCAGCTCCACAAAATTCGCCACAGTCTCCGGTGCCTGCTCCGGGCGCAGCGACACGGTAATCGTGCCGTAATCCCGAATTACAATGATGGCCTGGAGTCCATCGGGGGACGGGCCTTCCTTTTCACCGGAACAGCCAGCCATCAGCACCAGCAGCGCCAGACACAGCGCAGCCGCTAAAATTCGTTTACCCATAGTTGTTACTCCTCTCCCCGACTTTCCCGAATTTTCCGCAAGGTCCAGTCGTTCAGTTCCTGCTTCAGCCGCTGCAGATAGGGGCTGAAGGCCACATTTTCCTCGCCGTAGTGAAGCTGCAGATCGTATTCCAGCGGCAGCCAGGAGCGGATATCGGATTCATTGTGCTGCAGTACAGCCTCCAGTTTATCCAGCGCCTTATAGAGCTTTGCTTCCGGGGTCTGCAGCGCCGCCATCTCCTCCAGCAGGGCAGAAAATTCCTGCCTGGTTTCCGGCGGCAGCGTATCTACCCACTGGGAAAACAGCGCATCCTCCGCGCTGCTGTCTGCCGCTGTTTTGTAGAAGGCGGGAATATCCCCGGTAAAGGCCTCGCCCAAATCATGGATCAGGCACATCCGGATCACCTTGTTCACATCGGTGTCAGGAAACTGGGGCGCCAACAGCATGGCCATCAGCGACACCCGCCAGCTATGCTCCGCCACGCTCTCCCGCCGTCCGGTGGAGGTATCGCAATGGCGGGTTGTGCATTTCAGCCGCTCCGCCACCGCCAGAATGTCAAAGAGCTGTTTCGGTTCCATGGTTCCTCCCGTCAGTTGGACCACAGATTCCGCACCGCGGCGCAAAGCTCTTCCATAGACATGTGGTCGATATCCTCCAGAATCCGGATGCCCATATCCGCCGCCCGGGCGCGGATATGCTTGGCCTTGGCGCCCATTTTGTCCAGCTCCGATGCCACCAGCACCTTCCTGGCGTACTTGGAGCCAAAGCGGTGGGCTACGGTGTTCAGCTTGAACAACTCTTCAATGGTGACCGCACCGTTCTTGCAGGAGACGAACACCGGCACAGCGCCCTTCATCAGCAGCACATCGATCTCGTTGTTCACCTCGGCCTGACCGTAGGCAGCGGAAACGCCGTCCCAGTCGATATACACGCCGGTCTGCACATCGTGATACACGAGGCAGCCGTCTTTATCCTCCAGTGTTCTGGCAACCGCCGCCACCAGCAGCTCCAGGATCTGCCCTGCCTTGGACAGCGCCCGGCGCACCTGTTCGTTTTTATAGCGGTAGCTGAGGTATTTGCCCTGCAGCGCCAGATCCCGGATCAGGCCCATATCGGCCATCCGCCCCAGAAGAATGGTCAGCAGGGTGAAGCAATCCCGCTCATCCGCCAGAACGATCTCCGCCTTGTCTATGTCGATGCGGATCTTCAGGGGGTCTTCCTGCTGGGAAAGGGTGTTGACCCGGTCCAGCAGGCTCAGCCGGAAATTCCAATCGCTGGGACTTTCCCGGCAGATCTCCCACATATTCAGAAGATCCTGGCAGAACTCGTCGCTGAAATCCCAGCTGTGGGTAGTGCCGACCCGCTCGTCCTCATAAATGATCCGACCGCCGTAGATCCGCACATTCTCCGCCGCGGTGATCTCAACGGGGAATTTCAGCTGATCGTTGCCATCGGCATCGCAGTCGATAATGGTATTGTTGCGGACATTGAAGCGGTGGAGCTGGATCCCGGGATACCGCGCGGCGATGATGCCCACAGCAACCAGATACAAATCCTCGCCGCCATCCAGATTGAACACGCAATCCTCGTAGCGGTTTACCAGCTTTTCCAGCTCACTGACGATCTCCTGCAGCCGGTTTTTGGGAACGGTGCGGTACTGCATTTCCACATCCATGTCCCGGCCACGAAGCACTTCCTTATAGCACTCGATGCTCTGCTTCATTCTTTTGGCGCTGTCGCCGATATAAATCACCCGCTCCGGCTGGCACAGCAGCGCGCTGAGCATATTCTCAATGGCGGTTTTGTCGAAAAATTCAATTACGGTCATCTCTATCTCTCCTTGCAGACCTTTTCTTCATTATAGCACCGAATGGCCAAAATGCAAGCAGCAGCCCCGGCGGCAAGGCCTTCTCTCAGGAATTTTTCGGCGGCTCTTTCACCGTTTTTCCATAGCTGAAGCCCCGGCCCCATACCTCGCTGACCCGGTTGATGATCATAAAGCAATCCGGGTCGATCTGCCGGGCAAGGCGCTCGATCTTGGGCAGCTCGTAGTTGGACACCACGCTGAGCAAAATCTCCGTTTCCTCCCGCAGATAGCCACCGGCGCCATGGAGGATGGTAACGCCCCGGTCCACCCGGGACAAGATGGCCTGCCGCACCTCGTCTGCCCGGCGGCTGATGATCTTCACTTCCGTCTTGCTGGTACCCATCATCAAAACCTTGTTCAGCGTAATGGAGATCACCACGATCAGCAGCACGCCATACAGCAGATCCTGCAGCGGATGGAACGGCAGCTGGGCCATAAGGATCACGAAATCAAAGCACCACAGCGTAGCCGACACGGGGATCCGGAAAAACTTCTCCAGCACAAGCGGAGGAATATCCATGCCGCCGGTGGAAGCGCCGCCCCGGATCACCAGGCCCAGACTCAGCCCCAGACCCATGCCCGCAAACAGCACATTCAGCAGCATTTCATCGGTAATGTGCACTTCGCCCAGAAGCCGGTTCAAAAGCTCCAGCGCCGCGGGATAAAACAGAGAGCTGAATATGGTGGTCATGGCAAACTGGCGGCCTAAAATCCACCAGCCCACCAGCAGCATAACTACATTAAAAATAAAGATAAACAGGCTCATGGAAACGCCCGTAAGATGGTTCACCACCAGCGCGATACCCGTTGTGCCGCAGCTCATCAGGTTCGCCGGCAGCAGGAACAGCTTGATGGAAAGGGCGTAGATACAGTTGCCCAGCAGCACCAGCAGCAGCGACAGCAGCTTCTTTTGTCCGACCGTTTTTCCCATAGGGATTCCCTCCTGTGTTAAAAAACACGCCTGCCAGAGATTTTCCCTAACAAGCGTGGATCGAGGCGTTCGCCTAATACCTTATTATTATAGCTGCCCGGCAGGTTTTCGTCAAGAGTTTCCTTTTTCGGAAGATTTTGCAATTTGCGTCTTCCCCTATGGGGAAGAAAGCGGTATAATACAAACAGCGACATATTTTTAAGAAAGAAGGTATCTGTATGCAAATTCTCGACCAGCTCAGCAGCCTGCCGCTGTATCTGATCAGCGGCACGGTGATTCTGTTTGTTGCGGCCATGAGCATCTTTTTTCTGGTGCGGGCCTATCGGGCAGGCATTGCCATCGGCATGGACAAGGTAAAGCTCAAGCGTGCCATCACCTCCAGCGTCACCTTCTCCTTTCTTCCCAGCGTCAGCATCCTGCTGGGTGTCATCGCCCTTTCCGGCACACTGGGCATGCCTCTTCCGTGGCTTCGGCTTTCGGTTGTCGGCGCTCTCCACTATGAAACCAGCGTGGCAGACATTGCCGCCAAAAGCGCCGGCCTGACGGGTCTGAATGTGGAAGAGCTGACTCTGCAGACCTTTACCACCATCGCCCTGCTGATGACGGTTGGCATTATCTGGGGCGTAGTCTGCATGGCTCTGTTCGGCAAGAAATACTGCAGCAAGCTCCAGGGAAATTCCCAAAAGAAGGGCAGCGGCCGCAGCTTCGGCGACGCCGCCATGACCGCCATGTTCATCGGCCTGATCACCGCCTACATGGGCAGCTACATCGGTCAGCTGGTGCAGCTGCGTTCCGGCGCGCTGGTGATCACCGGGCAGTACCTGCAGCTGGTTGCCATGGCCTTCTCCGCTCTTGCCATGGCAGGCTTCGTCTATCTGGCAGAAAAGAAAAAGATGGCCTGGCTGGATAATTTCTCCATCGCCGGCAGCATGCTGGCAGGCATGGCGGCAGCCGTAGCCTGCAACGCCATCTTCTAAGGAGGCAGAATCATGGATAAGAACGCATATCTGGAAAAATACAATCAGCGCACCCATCTGTTCGGCCGCATCGGCCTGCTGATCGGCATTGTGCTGATGGTCGGCGCGCCCTTCGCCATGGGCCTTGCGCTGGATGCCATGCCCAATCTGACGGCCTTTGGCAAGGGCCTGCTGCAGATCGCCATTATTTATATCCCCAGCTGCATCGTAGAATTTCTGATCTACACCCCCATGCTGGGCGCCGGCGGCAGCTATCTGGGCTTTATCACCGGCAACCTGATCAACATGAAGATCCCCTGCGCCCTGAACGCCCGGGATATCGTAGGCACAGAAGCCGGCACTCCCGAAAACGAGATCGTTTCCACCCTTTCCATCGCCGCCTCCTCTCTGGTGACGACGGTGGTGATTGCGTTGGGCGTATTTCTGATGATCCCCCTGCGGCCCATTCTGGAGGCCGAGGTGCTGCAGCCTGCCTTTAACAACGTCGTTCCCGCCCTCTTCGGCGCCATGGCCTGCCAGTACTTCCGCAAGGGTAAGCACCTGGTTGCCATTCCGCTGATCGTCATGACGGTGCTGTTTGTCTGCGTACCCAGCCTGATCTCCAGCGTAGGCTTCCTGATGCTCCTCAGCGGCGCCATTACCATCGCCCACGCATGGCTTGCGTTCCGCAAGGAATCGGCGCAGGAGGTGGCACAATGAAGTATGTAGCCTATTTTCTGGCGATTTGTCTGGGGCTGCTGCTGGCATGTCTGGCAGCTGCCGTGGTCCGCACCCTGCTGCTGAAGCGGAAAAAGACCCACTACGCCCTTTCCAGCGATACCGCCCGCATGGATGCTTACGCCGAAAAGCTGTCCCGCATGGTGCAGATCGAAACCATTTCCGACCGGGCAGACCCGGCGGTGGAGAAATTCCGGGCTTTCCACAAGCTGCTGGAGGAGCTGTTCCCCAAGGTATTCGCCGCCTGCGAAAAGATCGAGATCGACGGCAGCCTGCTGCTGAAATGGAAGGGCAAGTCCTCCAATGATCCCATTTTGCTGATGAGTCACATGGATGTGGTAGAAGCCACCGGCACCTGGAAATATCCTCCCTTCTCCGGCACCATTGCCGAGGGCAAGGTTTGGGGCCGGGGCGCTGCCGACACCAAATGCTCTCTGATGGCCTTTCTGCAGGCCGCTGAGGAGCTGATGGACGAAGGCTATGTGCCGGAATGCGATGTCTACCTTGCCAGCAGCTGCACCGAGGAGATCGGCGGCAGCGGCGCTCCCAAGCTGGCGGCGTGGCTGAAGGAGCACGGCGTGCATCTGTTCATGCTCTGCGACGAGGGCGGCAGCATCATCCAGAATCCCATCGGCGGTGTGAAGGGCCATTTTGCCGCTGTGGGCATTTTTGAAAAGGGCTACGGCGATGTCCGCTTCGTTGCCCGCAGCACCGGCGGTCACGCCAGCGCCCCCGGCAAGAATACCCCCATTCCCCGGCTTGCCAAATTCATCAGCCGGGTGGAGAAGAAAACGCCCTTCCAGCGGGCCTTCTCTCCGGCGGTCAATGCCATGTTCGCCCGGATCGCTCCCTATGCCGACAGCTTCGGTCTGCGGCTGGTGCTAAGCAATCTGTGGCTGTTCCGCCCGGTGCTGAAGCAGGTGATGCCCATGATCAGCCCCCAGGCTGCCGCCATGCTGCAGACCACCATTGCCTTTACCATGCAGTCCGGCTCCAGTGGCTACAATGTGCTGCCCCAGGAGGCCAGCGTGTGCGCCAATCTGCGGTTTATTCCCCATCAGGGTACGGATGAGAGCCTGCAGCTGATCGCCGATCTGGCGAAGCGCTACGGTCTGGAAACCGAGGTGATTTACCGGGGATATCCTTCCAAATCTCTGGATCTGGAGGGCGAGGCTTTCGCCATCACCCAGGCTACCATCGGCAAGTGCTTCCCCGGTGTTGGCGTGTTGCCCTATGTGGTCACCGGCGGCACCGACGCCCGGTTCTATGGCGAGGTATGCGACAGCTGTGTCCGGTTCAGCCCCGTCAACTACGGCCCGGAGCAGATGGCCGGTATGCACGGCCTCAACGAAAACATCGAAATCGGCTGCCTGCCCGGCGCTGTGGATTATTACAAGGCCATTATCCACGCCCAGGCCCAGCGCAAAAAATAAAAGAACGGGTCAGGCTTTCGCCTGACCCGTTTTGCGTTTTACAGATTGTAGTAGCGGTCGAACTCCGCAGGATGGGGAATTGCGGCAAGCTGACGGCACTCCTCCCGCTTGTCGCGGATGAAGTTGCGCAGCAGAACCTCCGGGAATACGCCGCCGGCGGTCAGATAATCGTGATCGGCCTCCAGCGCGTCCAGCGCCTCCTCCAGAGAAGTGGGCAGACCCTTCAGCTTCTTCTTTTCCTCGTCGGAAAGATGGAACAGATTCATGTCGTAGGGGCCCCAGCCGTTCTCATGGGGATCGATCTTGTTCTTGATGCCATCCAGACCTGCCATCAGGATCGCCGCATAGCAGAAATAGGGATTGCAGGTAGCATCGGGGTTACGCAGCTCGAAGCGGCGCAGGTGGGGCGTCTTGGCGTAGGCGGGGATGCGGATCACCGCGCTGCGGTTGGAGGTGGCGTAGCCAACGGTTACGGGAGCCTCAAAGCCGGGTACCAGCCGCTTGAAGGAGTTGGTGCTGGGGTTGGTGATAGCGCAAAGAGATGCGATATGCTTCAGCAGGCCGCCCATGAAGTAGTGGGCGGTTTGGCTCAGGTGGGAGTAGCCGTTGTCATCAGAGAATACCGGCTCGCCGTCCTTCAGCAGCAGCATATGCACATGCATGCCGGAGCCGGCCTCGCCGTAAATCGGCTTGGGCATGAGGGTGGCGGTCAGGCCATGCTTCAGGGCGGTGTTGCGGATGATATACTTGATCATCATAGAGGCGTCTGCCATCTGGGACATCTTGCCCAGCTTAGGCTCGATCTCAAACTGCCCGGCAGCGCCCACCTCGGGGTGATGGTACTTAATGGGAATGCCGGCCTGCTCCATCAGCAGCACCATTTCGCTGCGGCACTCATAGGTGGGGTCGAAGGGCTTGGCAATGTGATAGTTCTTCTGCTTGGGAACGACTACACCCTGACCCTGAGCAGCGGTGTTCCAGTGGGCCTGATGGGCATCCACCGTCATGCCGATGGAATAAGGCTGCACATCCCAGCCCACCTGATCAAACAGATAAAATTCAAACTCCGGCAGGATCAGCATGGTGTCAGCAATGCCGGTCTGCTGCATATAGGCTTCAGCGGCCTTTACGATGTTTCTGGGGTACTGGGCAAGAGGCTTATTCTCGGGATGAGCAATGATCATGGCATCGCCGGTCATGGAAAGGGTGGGAATTTCGCAGAAGGGATCGATCATGGCGGTGTCCAGATCGGGAATAAACACCATGTCGCTCTTCTCCACAACGGCGTAGCCGTAGTTGGAGGCATCGAAACCGATGCCGTTGCGTACAGTCTCCTCGTTAAAGGAAGAGGCCGGGATGGTCACATGGCGGAACTGGCCGTGGATATCCACCATCTTGAAATCCACCATCTGAATGTTCTGCTCACGAATCAGATTTATAATATCCTGGGGGGTAGTTTTCATATTTATTACCTCTCATTTATATATATTCTGTGGGATTCTGCTGTTATTATACAAGCTTCCCCTTCCTAAGTCAACGGAGGTTATGCCCGCGTTATCGGATTCTAAAGCATCTTTTTCCGCAGACAAAGACAACTGCACCGAGGCGTTTCCCTAAAATTCTGCAGAGAAAGAAAAACGACCACCCCAATGTGTGGTCGTTTTTCTTCCATAAATAATAAGTAAAATAGGCTTCAAAAATTACTTCATCAGAATCAGAAATTCTGCTGATTTTCCAGCAAAAATGGTAAATGTTCCATACATTCCGTTTTTCATCGTAACAGCATAACTATTACAAAGGATCGTTTGGTTACCATATCGCTGACTCAAATTCTGCGCCGCACATTCAACGGAAGCAACATCTTCCTTAGAGATAACAACGTCTTCAACGCCGGAAAGAAAACAAATAACTTTTCCGTCTTCCAGCAGAACCTGCCGTCTACCACCCTTTACCTGTGCCACAGGGCCATCTACCCAACCGGCGAGATTACTGGAATTAGCGCGAGCCATTGCCTTCAAAAAGCCTGAAAATCCTCCCATAACATTAACCTCCTTAATATTTGTCGTCAAAGGACAATAGTATTTTATCCTACTTTATCCTACTTGTCAATATTTTTCCCTAATGTATCCTATAATATTTTAGAGGTGAAAAATATGAAGCCCTTAAAAGAAAAGATAAGCATCACAATTGACAACGATATTTTGGTAAAATTAAGGGAACAGGCCGAATATGACGATCGCTCTCTGTCCCAATATATAAACCTTGTTTTGAAACAGCATATAAAAGACCTTGAGAATAAAAACTGCACTTGATCGCACAATCTATTCTGATACATTATTTACAACAACGGTGTTTAGCTGGATGAAGAACCAAAATTTCAGGATAGTCCGTCCAAACACTTGCGGTGCCCGAAAAAATCATCGGGCTTGCGCTGATCCTCGATTTTTTCGACCGCTGCGCACACTGCGCCCAAGCTTGATCTGCCACCGGCAGCGCTCGGGCTCGTGGCTACCGACTTCGCCCGCTCAGTCGGTAAAGCCTCCGCGGGTGAGCCGCAATGTCATTAAGTTAAGAAAACTGTGTCATTCCGAGCCGCACAGCGGCGTGGGAATCCGTTATCCAAAGGAGGGTTACGGATTGCCACGCACCTGCGGTGCTCGCAATGACATCCTAAACTTAATGACATTGGGGTAAGCCGAAGGTGTTTTATTAAGTTCAACAGGAATAGAAAAAAGACCACCCAAATGGATGGTCTTTTTTTGGCTCCCCCTGTTGGACTTGAACCAACGACCTGCGGATTAACAGTCCGTCGCTCTACCGACTGAGCTAAGGGGGAATATTTGTGTTCGCATTTCCTGATTTCGCGGTAAGTGCAAGCTATCGTCATGCCGTAGTAACAGTCCGGTGGACTGTTACAGGCATATCGAATCGCCCAGGAAATGGTTTGTGTTCGCGTTACCTATTTTCACGGCAAGTCACCCTGCAACTATCGTCGGCGCAAATGAGCTTAACTTCTGTGTTCGGGATGGGAACAGGTGGACCCTCATTGCAATCAACACGAACTAATGTGGATGGGTATGACCCATCTTTTATATGTCAAAGCCCCGTCGAGCTCTAACAGCTTTTGAATTATAGCACCTTGTGTGCCATTTGTCAACCCTTCTCAGAAAAAAAGGTTGGTGACCCATACCGGATTCGAACCGATGTTAACGGCGTGAGAGGCCGCTGTCTTAACCACTTGACCAATGGGCCATTGGTGCACCTTCACGGACTCGAACCGGGGACCCACTGATTAAGAGTCAGTTGCTCTACCAACTGAGCTAAAGGTGCA
>JAZSGN010000003.1:0-9523 GCA_045532755.1 Faecousia sp. | reverse complement strand
ACGACATGGCTCCGCCGACTTTGCCCTTGGCAGCTGCTTTTTTGGCACCCCCGGCGACTCGAACATTCTAAATGCAACAGTCCGGTGGACTGTTGCTCGCGAGGGCTTGACCGGGCGAATCCTTAATTTCCCCGCAGGGGAAATGCAAGCGAGTCTCGCCGGGAATAGTCCCCAGATACCTGACATTCCAAATGCAATCCTCCCGGCAGACCGCTGCCCCGAGGGCTTGACCGAGCGAATCCTTAATTTCCCCGCAGGGGAAATGTAAACGAGTCTCGCCGGGAATAGCCCCCAGATACCTGACATTCCAAATGCAATCCTCCCGGCAGACCGCTGCCCCGAGGGCTTGACCGAGCGAAACCTTAATTTCCCCGCAGGGGAAATGTAAACGAGTCTCGCCGGGGAGTACCGCCAACAAGCCCGAACGCAATAGCCCGGTGGGTTCTGCTTACGAAAACAGATAATCGACTACCTATTTTCTCTCGATCGGGAGCCACAGTTCGCAATAGCGGGAGTGATTGACCTTGTCGTTTCCTTCTTCCCAGAACCAATGGATCACACCGATTTCCGGGGCATCCCGCAGCGCATAGCCAGACGTGGGAAGCCATTCGCTGATGGCCTTCATCCGAAGTTCATCCATCTTTGCTGTAGGGAACTTGCACCGCTCCGTTTCAAATACAATATATGTCCCGGCAGGAATCGGCACATTCTTAAAACGGGCAGCCATATCCGCAGGAATCTCCTGCAGATCCTCCAGCGCCCACTTGGGGAATTGATAAGCATAATAGAAATCGTATCCATCTGCGTCAAAGTTGGTCAGTATCTGATAAATGGTTTCATGTTCACGGCACATGCCTTCCAGAATGTACTGCTCCAGCCGGGTTTCACAGGCAAAATTGTGATCCTGATCCTGTTTATCGTTGGGTGAACCGGTGAAACGCCGCTTATATCCAGTCAGCAGCATTGCGGGTTTTTCTTCAATTCTGTAATTCATAATAATACCACCTTCCAAAGATACTTTGATAGACAATCGGGAAAAGGATTTGAGCATTACTCCGCTGCCGCGCGCCTGCGACGGCGTAATGCCATGGAACTTCTGGAATGCCTTCGCAAAGCTTTCCGGCGTTTCATAGCCATACTTATAGGCCACATCGATCACTTTTTCACGAGTGTTTGCAAGCTCTGTACCTGCCAGCGTCAGTCTGCGGCTGCGGATATATTCACCCAGCGTGTAACCGCAGAGGATACTGAATACCCGCTGGAAATGGAATGAAGAAGAAAAGCTTTCCTTTGCGATTTTCTCATAGTCCAATTCGTCTGTGATATGTTCCTCGATGTAGTTGATAGCATTTTGAATACCGGTGATCCAATCCATGTCGATCCCTCCTGTCGAATATCAGTATAGCAAAAAGTGGAATTCATTTCCTGACATCGTGTGCGATTGACTGTCGGTTACGATACCCATAATTAGGATTATAGCAATAATACCAAATGAAAGCTACTCTATCATGTGCTTACTGACACACCTCCGGCTGCTGCCGGTGGTGTTGCGCTTGGCTTGACAAGCCGAGGGGCCTTTGGTGGGGCGCAGCCGGAGAAACTATCCCTGACAATTCACGTGTCAGTCCGGCAGACCGCTGCCCCGAGGGCTTGACCGAGCGAATCCCAACAAACTCATAAATGTTTACAATTTGTCTGTTTCTATTGTGGGAATTCTATGGTATAATCCGGGCAACCGTACAAAAATTTCCAGAGAAAGGACGATACACATGAAAAAATGGATCGCTTTCCTGCTTGCGCTTTTGATAGCCGCTTCCGCTGCCGGCTGCGCCGTTCCCATTGAAGCCAACGACACGCCGGAGCCGGTTGCGCCTGCCCCCATTCCCGCCGCCGCGGATCTGACTCCCGGAACCGAGGCCGCGGCAGGCTTTGGCCTGCGGCTGCTGCAATCGGGCTGGGATGGCCGGGGCAACGCCCTGATCTCTCCGCTGTCGGTGCTGTGCGCGCTGTCCATGACCGCCAACGGCGCCTGCGAAGAAACCCTGACCCAGATGGAGCAGGTTCTGGGCATGCCGGTGCAGGAGCTGAACGAATACCTCCGCGGCTTCACCCAGACTCTGGCAGCCGGAGAAGATTCTCAGCTGCGGCTGGCCAACTCCATTTGGTTTACTCAAGACCCCCGCTTCCATGTGAAGGAAGAATTTTTGCAGCAGGCAGCCAACTACTACGCCGCCCACATCTACCGCGCCGCCTTTGACGATTCCACCCTTGCCGACATCAACGGCTGGGTCAAAGAAAACACCGACGGCATGATCCCCGAAATTCTGGACACCATTCCGGAAGAAGCGGTGATGTATCTCATCAACGCCCTTGCCTTTGATGCCAAGTGGGCCGTTCAGTATGAGGAAGATCAACTCCGCGAGGGCAGCTTCACCAAAGAAGACGGCACGGATCAGACGGTGGAATTTATGTACAGCCAGGAAAGCCGGTATCTGGAAGACGAAACTTCCGTCGGTTTCCTGAAATACTACGAAGGCAGCCGCTACGCTTTCGCCGCGCTGCTGCCCCGGGAGGGAATGTCCCTTTCCGAATATGTGTCGAAGCTGACCACCCGGCAGCTGGCTGATCTTCTGGAGAATCCTCAGGCAGTTCCGGTTCGCGCCGCCATTCCCAAGTTTGAAGCGGAGTATTCCTGCAAGCTGAAAGAAGTGCTGCAGCAGTTGGGCATGGAGCTGCCCTTCAGCCCCCAGCTTGCCGACTTCCGGAATTTAGGAACTTATGACGACAGCAACATCTGCATCAGCCAGGTCCTGCACAAGACCTTTATCAGCGTCAACGATCAGGGTACCCGGGCAGCCGCCGCCACCGTTGTGGAGATGGTGCGCTACACCAGCGTTCAGGAGCCGGAGCAGCCCAAGCAGGTTTATCTGGACCGCCCCTTCGTGTATATGATCCTCGATACCCAGACCAATCTGCCGGTGTTCCTCGGCGTGGTTATGGAGCCTTAATAAAATTTCCCGGTGCCTGACGGCACAATGTCATTAAGTTTAAGCTTGTCATTGCGAGCACCGCAGGTGCGTGGCACCCCAAGGGCACTTCCTCGCGCTGTGCGCTCAGGGCGCAATCCGCAATCCCCGTAAGGGCGCGGATTCTCACGCCTGCTGCGCAGGCTCAGAATGACACAGCTTTCTCAACATAATGACATTGCCTGACGGCACCGGGATTTTCTTATTCGTTTCGGAACATTTCCTTAACTACATAGACATTGGATTGGAAATCTCCCTGGCTGCGCCCGTTGGGATCGTACCCCGTACCGGTAAACCGGGAGGACAGCATCACGCCGCTCATAAACGCAGCGCCGGAGGCATCCATGCTCTGCACGCCGTCGGCCATGGCATAGCGATGGTCGGCGGTACGCAGCACCACGCCGTTGGGGTTCAGGGACACCGGCGCAATGTGCTTGACCAAAGCGCCGTATTTTCCCACCCGCAGCCGCTGCAGCCGGCTTTGCAGCCGGTAGGTACTGGCAGGATTCAGCCCCTTCAGCCGCAGCTGCTGATAGCCCGGGGCGGCGGGAACCAGCCCGCAGAATACGCCGGCAATATGGGTTCGGTCGCCGGACACCTGCCACGCCGCAGCATCCTCACTCCACAGGCGGAAAAATTTACCAAACTGGAACACCTGCCGGTGCTCCTTATAAAAGGCGATCTGATCCATGATCTCCCGCTGCTCCACCGGCAGCAGGTGCTTCAGATCCAGCTCATAGCCCAGATTGCCGAAGAAGGAAACATTGCCCCGGGTAGACAGCGGCGTATCCCGCAGGGTCTGGGCGTGGGGCGCGGCAGAAACATGGGCGCCGAAGGTGGATTGGGGATACAGATAGCTGAGGCTGTTCTGAATGGTCAGCCGGTCGATGGGATCGGTATTATCGGAGCACCAGATCTGTGGTGAGAAGCAGAGCATACCCAGATCGAACCGGTTGCCGCCGGAGGCGCAGCTTTCCAGCAGGATCTGGGGACGGGGCGTGAAGATCCGGTCCAGCACCTCGTAAAGTCCCAGAATATAGCCGTGGGCCTTTTCTCCCAGAGCGGAAGAATGGCGGTTCATATCCCATTTGATGTAGGTGATATTGGCGCTGTCCAGCACCGCGCACACATTCTCTACAATATAATCCCGCACTTCCTGCCGGGTCAGGTCCAGCAGCAGCTCGTTGCGGCCGTAAACCGGCGGCAGTTCATCGGTCAGCGCCCAATCGGGATGGGCGCGGTAGAGATCGCTGTCGGGGTTCACCGCTTCCGGCTCTACCCACAAACCGAATTCCATACCAAGGGCGTTAACTTTTTCGGCAAGGCCCTTCAGCCCGCCGGGCAGTTTTTTCCGGTTGACCCGGTAGTCACCCAGCCCGGCTTTGTCGCTGTTGCGCGCACCAAACCAGCCATCGTCCAGCACAAACAGCTCGCAGCCCAGTTTCTTTGCCCGCCGGGCAAGGTCCAGCAGCCGGGGCTGGTCGAAATCGAACATGCAGCCTTCCCAATCGTTATACAGCACCGGCCGGGGTCTTCCCTGCCAGTAGGCGGGAATGATATTGCGGTTCACAAAGCTGTGGAATTTCTCGGAGACGCCCCCAAAGCCCTTGTCCGACCAGCACAGCACCGCCTCCGGCGTTTCCAGCCGGCCGCCGGGTTCTACCGTCAGCGCCAGCTCCGCCGTGCCGATGCCCTGCATAACCCGGGTCAGCCCCTGAAAGGACCGCTGGGCGCAGGCGTAGTGATTGCCGGAGTAGATCAGGTTGAAGCCGTACACCCGGCCATGGTCCTCCCCTGCCCCCGGCTCGCTGAGCAGGAAGCCCGGCTGATGCCGGTGGGAAGAAAAGCCGGTCGTGCTTTCATGCACCACCCGGGCTGCCCCCACCGCCGTCTTTCCGGGCCGCATTTCCGCGATCCAGCTGCCATCGAAGGTGGTCATTTCAAAGCTGCCGGGAAGATCCAGCGAGAAGCTCATCAGCTTGCGAACGGTTATAGGCTGCTGCGTATCATTCACCAGAACCGCGCGGCGGGTCAGCACCCGGTCAAACACGCTGTAGTACAGATAGAGTGTCAGGCCATCCGGCTGGCACAGCGTAAGAACCAGGGTCTTTCCCGGATTCTTTGCCTGGGGCAGGCCGCTTTCCATTGCCGCAGCGCCCTCCACAATGGCATGACCCTCATAAACAAAATCCGTGGGTCTTCCAATTTCCAGCGGGCTTTCCCGGTAATCGCCCCGGCCGCTGCCGCTCCATTCCAGCGGCAGCACATCCAGACAGACATTCTGCTCCTGCTGATACAGCACGCTGCTGCCCCAGCCTGTGCCGGTTTTGCAGGCTAACGCCTCCGCATCCGCGCAGCAGATGGGGCTGCCGAAATGCAGATGCTCCGGCTTTCCCTGCTGCGTGATGCGAAACAGATACGAAAAGTCCTCACCCCGCAGGTGGAAAACGCCGCCATTGCAGGTAATCATGACCATACCCCCTTTTATATTTCTTATTGTATCGGCAGAAAATTTTTCTGTCAACGAGTTTTTGAGTGACATTCGCCCCCGGCTGTGGTATAATCGGGGCATCTTACACAGGAGGCTGCCGAAATGGAACGAAACCGATGGTATAAAGACATGGTGTTTTACCAGATCTGGCCCCGCAGCTTCAAAGACGGTAACGGCGACGGCATGGGCGATCTTTGGGGCGTGTACGAGAAGCTGGATTACCTGCAGTCTCTGGGCATCGACGGCATCTGGTTCTCTCCCATCTATCCCTCCCCCGGCGCTGACGGCGGCTACGATATCGCCAACTATATGGATATCGCCCCGGAATTCGGCGGCATGGAGGCCTTCCGGAAGGTTCTGGAGGGCGCTCACCGGCGTGGCATGAAGATCGTGATGGACCTTGTGGTGAACCACACCAGCGACGAGCACGAGTGGTTCCAGAAGAGCCGCCGGCGGATCGAACCCTATACCGATTATTACATCTGGCGTCCCGCCCGCCCCGACGGAAAGCTGCCCAACAACTGGGATTCCAATTTTGAGGGCAAGGCGTGGACCTGGGACGAAGTCCGCGGGGAATACTATCTGCATCTGTTTGCCGTAAAGCAGCCGGATCTGAACATGGATAACCCCCTGGTTCGGGAAGAAGTGAAGAAGATCCTGCGGTTCTGGCTGGATATGGGCGTAGACGGCTTCCGGGAGGATGTGATCACCTACATCTCCAAAAAAGACGGCCTGCCCAACGATTATCTGTTCCCCATTTATAAAGGTATGCCCAATTACAACCACGGCCCCCGAATCCACCAATATCTGGAGGAATTCAAGACCGATGTTCTGCAGCATTACGATTGCTTTACCGTAGCGGAAGCGCCGCTGGTATGGCCCAGGCAGGCGCTGAAATACATCGACGAGCAGCAGGGGCAGATCGACATGATGATCCAGTTCCAGTGCCAGTGCGCCGATTGCCTTTTCACCGATTATCTGCCTACCAAGTTCCGCCTGCGGAAAATGAAGCGGGCCTTTTCCTCCTGGCAGTATCGGCTCAAGAGCCGGGCATGGAACGCCCTTTACATTGAAAATCACGACCACCCCCGGATCGTTTCCCGCTACGGCAGCGAGCAATTCTGGAAGGAAAGCGCCAAGATGCTCTGCGCCATGTATCTGTTCCAGCAAGGCACTCCCTTTGTGTATCAGGGGCAGGAGATCGGCATGCTCAACTGGAAGCCCCGGAGCGTAGAGCAGTACCGGGATGTGCAGACCCTCTGGAACTACCACCATTCGGCGCTGAACAAGACGGCGGAGCAGCGGCTGCAGCGGCAGTGGCGCTCCTGCCGGGACAATGCCCGGACCCCGGTGCAGTGGAGCGCCGAACCCGGCGCCGGCTTTACCACCGCCGAGACTCCCTGGATGGACATTAACCCCAACTACACCTGGCTCAACACCGCCCAGCAGGAGCAGGACCCGGATTCCATTCTGCATTTCTATCGCAAGGCCATCGCCCTGCGTAAGCAGCTTTCCGCGGTGCGCCACGGCACTTACCGGGAGTATAACCGGCTGTCTGACAAGCTGTATGTGTACAGCATGGAAGACCGGCAGCAGAAAATTCTGGTGGTATGCTCTTTCTCCGGCAAGCCGGTTTCTTTCCGGGCGCCGAAGGGCTTTGACCTTCCGGCCGGAGAACTGATCCTGCACAATATCACCAATGATGACCCCCGCAGGCTGCAGCCCTACGAGGCCCGGATATATCTGTGGAAGAAAGGATAAGCGCAATGGATATTCGCGGATTGCAAAAACTTTCCATGGTGGATTTCCCCGGCAAGCTGGCAGCCACCGTATTTACCGGCGGCTGCAACCTGCGCTGCCCCTTCTGCCATAATGCCCTGCTGGTGACCCGTCTGGCGGAAACTCCCAGGCTGGAAGCTGGGGAGGTTCTGGCGTTTTTATCCCGGCGTGTGGGCATGCTGGACGGCGTGGTGCTCACCGGCGGCGAGCCGCTGCTGCAAAAAGACGCGGCAGAATTTCTCGCCCGGGTCAAAGATCTGGGCTACGCCGTCAAACTGGATACCAACGGCTTCTTCCCCGAAGCGCTGGCGGACATTCTGGGCAAAGGCCTTGCCGACTACATCGCCATGGACATTAAAAACACACCGGAAAAATATGCCCAGACCGTGGGGCTTCCTCAGGTGGATCTCTCCGCCGTGGAAGAAAGCATCCGGCTGATCCGCGGCAGCGGCGTGGACTACGAATTCCGCACCACGCTGGTGAAGCCTCTGCACGCTCCCGAGGATATGGAAATCATCGGAAAATGGCTGGAGGGAAGTTCCCGATATGTGCTGCAGAACTTTCGCAATTCCGGGGATCTGATTGCCGGAAGCGGCCTTCAGGGCTTTGAAAAGTTGGAATTAGCTCGTTTTTCGGCAAAAGCTGAGCCGTTTTTCGGGCAGGTCCTCCTTCGGGGTGATTCCGCTATTTAGTGATAATTTTATATTTTTGACAGGGAAAACCACAATATCTTGTGGTTTTCCCTCTTGACTTTCTGCGTATATATGGTAGAATGAAGCACGAACCGCCAATTTGCCACCTATACACAGAGAGGTATTATTATGTATCAAGTATTAAAGCGTGACGGCACGGTTGCCGATTTCGACATTTCCAAAATTTCCGTTGCCATCACCAAGGCTTTTGATGCCACCGGAAAGCAGTACAACACCAACATCATCGACCTGCTGACCCTGCGGGTCACTGCCGACTACCAGAGCAAGATCAAAGACGGCACCATCTCCGTGGAGGACATTCAGGACAGCGTGGAAAGCGTCCTCAGCGAAGCCGGCTATTCCGACGTCGCCAAGGCCTACATCCTCTACCGCAAGCAGCGGGAGAAGATCCGCAACCTGAACTCCACCATGCTCAACTATAAGGATCTGGTGAACAACTACCTGCAGGTCAACGACTGGCGCGTGAAGGAAAACTCCACCGTCACCTACTCCGTAGGCGGCCTGATCCTGAGCAACTCCGGCGCCATCACCGCCAACTACTGGCTGTCCGAGGTGTATGATCCTGAGGTCGCGGAAGCCCACAAGTCCGGCGATATGCACCTGCACGATCTGTCCATGCTCACCGGCTACTGCGCCGGCTGGAGCCTGAAGCAGCTGATCCAGGAGGGTCTGGGCGGCGTCCCCGGCAAGATCACCTCCTCCCCCGCCGGTCACCTTTCCACTCTGTGCAACCAGATGGTCAACTTCCTGGGCATCATGCAGAACGAGTGGGCAGGCGCGCAGGCCTTCTCCTCCTTCGATACTTACCTGGCTCCCTTCGTTAAGATCGACAATCTGTCCCAGAAGGAAGTCAAGCAGTGCATCCAGTCCTTCATCTACGGCGTCAACACCCCCAGCCGCTGGGGTACCCAGGCTCCCTTCTCCAACATCACCCTGGACTGGGTCTGCCCTCCTGACCTGAAGGATCAGCCTGCCATCGTAGGCGGCAAGGAGATGGACTTCACCTACGGCGACTGCAAGAAGGAAATGGATATGGTCAACAAAGCCTTCATCGAGATCATGATCGAAGGCGATGCCAACGGCCGCGGCTTCCAGTATCCCATCCCCACCTACTCCATCACCCGGGACTTCGACTGGAGCGAGACCGAGAACAACAAGCTGCTGTTCGAAATGACCGCCAAGTACGGCACCCCCTACTTCTCCAACTACATCAACTCCGATATGGAGCCCTCCGATGTCCGCTCCATGTGCTGCCGCCTCCGTCTGGACCTGCGTGAGCTGCGGAAAAAGTCCGGCGGCTTCTTCGGCTCCGGCGAGTCCACCGGCTCCATCGGCGTTGTTACCATCAACCTGCCCCGCATCGCTTATCTTGCTTCCGACGAGGCTGACTTCTACGCCCGCCTGGACAAGCTGATGGACATTGCTGCCCGGTCTCTTAAGACCAAGCGCACCGTGGTTACCCAGCTGATGGAAACCGGCCTGTATCCCTACACCAAGCGGTATCTCGGCACCTT
>JAZSGN010000074.1:0-19204 GCA_045532755.1 Faecousia sp. | reverse complement strand
CGTAGCGATTACCGTAGACTTGCGTCACCGAAGGTGACTGGGGGAGAGAATATATGTTTTCTCTCCCTCCGTCAGCCCTTACGGGCTGCCACCTCCCTCGTCAGAGGGAGGCTTTGTTCCTCACATAAACGATCATTTACCAAACGGAGGTTTCCAATATGATCCGCATCGCCACGCCCGATGATATTCCCGAGATCCTCGCTATCTACGCCCCCTATGTGGAGAACACCACCTGCTCTTTTGAATATGCACCGCCTACCCTGGAAGCTTTCCGGGAGCGGTTCATGGGCATTACGGAGCAGTTCCCCTGGTTGGTCTGGGAGGAAGACGGCGCGGTGCAGGGCTACGCCTACGGCAGTCTGCCCTTCAAGCGCACCGCTTACTGCTGGGATTGTGAAGTTTCCATATACTTAAAGCCCGAATACCACGGCAAGGGCATCGGCAGAAAACTCTATGCCGTGCTGGAGGACATCCTTGTAAAGCAGGGCTACCGGGTGATTTACTCCCTGATCACCTCGGAGAATCAGTCCTCTCTGGATTTCCACAAGAAAGTTGGCTATGAAACGGTAGCTGTTTTACCGGACTGCGGTGTGAAATTTGGCCGCTGGTTGGGTGTGATTTGGATGGAGAAACGGGTGAAATCTGTCGAAATCCCCACTTTCCCTCCTGTTCCCTGGCGAACAGTTGTGGAAAATAACGGAAAATTCCATGATATTTTAGCCACTTTGTCCCTTTCTTAGCCAAGGAATTTATGGTATGCTAAATATGGAGAATTATTGCCCGTTCCTGGGCGTCTGCAAATACTTATATTGAAGGAGCTGTGACCATGTATTTTCACAAAAAGCGCTGTATTGCCATGCTTCTGGCCGGCGGCCAGGGCAGCAGACTGAAGGTCCTGACCGAAAAGACCGCCAAGCCTGCCGTACCCTTTGGCGGCAAATACCGCATCATCGATTTTCCACTTTCTAACTGCGCCAACTCCGGCATCGATACCGTAGGCATTCTGACCCAGTACCAGCCTTTGGAACTGAACGAATACATCGGCAACGGACAGCCCTGGGGCTTAAACAAGACCCACAGCTGCGCCCAGGTGCTGCCCCCTTACGAGCGCCACGACAAGAAGTCCGGTTGGTATAAGGGCTCTGCCAACGCCATCTATCAGAACATCGATTTCATCGAGCGCTTTGATCCGGAGTATGTGGTGATCCTCTCCGGCGACCACATCTATAAGATGGACTATGCCGCCATGGTGGAATACCACGAGAAGAACAACGCCTCCTGCACCATTGCCGTGCGTACCGTACCCCTGAGCGAAGCCTCCCGCTTCGGTATTCTGAACACCAATCCCGACAACACCATTTACGAGTTTGAGGAGAAGCCCAAGCAGCCCAAGTCCACCAATGCCTCCATGGGCATCTATGTGTTCAGCTGGAGTGTGCTGCGGGAAGCCCTCCTTGCCGACGAAGAAGATCCCGATTCTTCCAACGACTTCGGCAAGAACATCATCCCCAACCTCCTGAACGCCGGTCACAAGATGATGGCCTATAACTTTGACGGCTACTGGAAAGATGTGGGTACCATCGACTCTTTGTGGGAAGCCAACATGGAGCTGTTGGGCAAGAATCCGGAATTTAACATCCGGGGCGACGAAAAGAGCAAGATCTATGCACGGAACTCCGCTTCCCCCTCCTCTTACATAGATGAAAATGCCAAAACCGTTGGCTGCTTCATTGCCGAAGGCTCTGAGGTCTACGGTACTGTCCGCCACAGTGTCATCTCTGTTGGCTGCTACATCGGCAAGGATGCGGTGGTGGAGGACAGCGTGGTGATGCCCGGGGTGGTCATCGAGTCCGGCGCCATCGTCCGCCATGCCATTTTGGGCGAGAACAGCAAGGTCTGCAAAAACGCCATTGTAGGCGGCGCATTTGGCCGTAAGGACAAAAAGAAGATCAGCGTCACCTCCAAGGGCGCTGTCATCGAGGAAAACACCGTGCTCTTGCCCGGTGAAATGCGGTAAAGGAGGAAGGCAACATGAATGTAATGGGTATTATTTTCGCCAACGATGCAACCCTGGGCGAACTGACCGACAAGCGCACCATGGCCAGCCTTCCCTTTGGCGGCCGTTACCGTCAGGTGGACTTCCATCTGTCCAACATGGCTGCCGCCGGCATCCGCCATGTTGGCATCATCACCCGCCACAATTATCAGAGTTTGATGTATCACATCGGCTCCGGTGAAGAATGGGGTCTGGAGCTGGAAGAGGGCGGTTTGGAATTTCTGACCCCCTACGCCACCTCTGCCACCGACAGCTATCGGGGCAAGCTGGGTTCTCTGCACACCGCCATGGGCTTTTTGGAGTTCGGCTCCGATGATGAATATGTAGTCATGGCAGACTCCGCCATCCTTTCCAACATGGATCTTGGCAAGGTCATTGCCTCCCATATTGAAAGCGGCAAGGACATCACCGTGGTCACCAAGGACGGCATCTGCAACGGCAAAAAGCAGATCGACCTGGCCCTGAAGCTGGACAGCAAGGGCAATGTCACCGATATGGCCGTGGACTACATCGCCCCTAATGACTATGTCGCCTCTATGGACATCTTTGTGCTGTCGAAAAAGTATCTGCGGGAAAAGGTCCGGGAATTCATCTCCCGGAATCTGTTCCACATGGACCGGGATCTGGTGCTGGGCCAGTGGCAGAAAAAGAAGCTTACTGTCAATGTCTACCCCTTTGACGGTGTAGCGCTTTACAACGATTCTGTGGAAGAATACTTCCGCAACACCATGGCGCTGATCGACAAGGACATCCGCCACGACCTGTTCCATGGCAACCACCCCGTCTTCACGAAAGTCCGTGACCGGGTGCCCAGCTACTACGGCGAGAACTGCGAGATCGAAAACTGCATCGTTGCCGACGGCTGTGTTTTGGACGGCGAGGCGGAAAACTCCGTGCTGTTCCGCAATGTCACCGTGTGCGAGGGCGCAGAAGTGGAAGACTGCATCATCATGAACGACACCGTGGTGGGAGAAGGCAGTAGCCTGAAGTACGCCATTTTGGACAAGGATGTCACTGTCCGTCCCAACGCCCAGCTTTGCGGCACACCCCAAAATCCCATTATCATCAAAAGAGGAGAAATCGTATGAGAATCGCCATCCTCGCTTCCGAGGGCGCGCCCTATATCAAGTCCGGCGGACTGGGCGATGTGATGGAAGCACTCCCTGCTGCCCTTGCCCGAATCGATGGCAACGAGGTAGTTCTCATCCTCCCCTATTATAAGAAAATCAAGGAGAATCCCGCCTATCCCACGGAGCAGGTATGCTACTGGGATGTGTCCCTTGGCTGGCGGAAGCAATACGCCGGTCTGATGAAGCTGAAAGGCGGCAACAAAGGCGTTACCGTTTACTTTATCGACAGCGATTATTACTTCGGCGGCAGAGACGGTGCCATCTACGGCCACGGCGACGACAGCGAGCGCTTTGCATTCTTCTCCAAGGCATGTCTGGATGCTATGGGCCGCATCGGATATCTGCCCGATGTGATCCAGTGCAACGACTGGCAGACCGCCATGGTCCCCACCTATCTGCGCGCCATCTATGATTCCGTGTTCCCCAACACCCGTGTGATGTACACCATCCACAACATCGAGTATCAGGGTTGGGCCGGCGGCGGCTTCTTCGACGATGTGCTGGGTCTGCCCTGGCACTGGCGCAGCTGTCTGGATATGAACGGCAGCGTGAACATGATGAAGGGCGCCATCGAAACGGCGGATCTGGTAACCACCGTTTCCGAAAGCTACGCCCGTGAGCTGATGTACCCCTACTACGCCCACGGCCTCGACGGTATCCTCTCCGAAGCCGCATGGAAGCTGACCGGCATTACCAACGGCATCGATGTGGGTACCTTCAACCCCGAAACCGACCCCGCTCTGCCCGCCCACTACAACGCCGACACCTTCGTGCAGGGCAAGGCTGCCTGCAAGGCGGCTCTGCAGGCGGAAGTGGGTCTGCCCCAGGAGCCGGATGTGCCGCTGATGGTTATGGTTACCCGTCTGGCAGGCCACAAGGGTCTGGACCTGCTGTGCTACATGGCCCGGAAGCTGCTGCTGGAGGAAAGCTGCCAGCTGCTGATCCTGGGTACCGGCGAAGCACAGTTCGAGCAGTTCTTCCGGGATCTGGCCGCGGAATTCCCCCAGCGGGTGGCTGCCAAGATCACCTTCAATCTGGGTCTGGCTGCCCGGATCTACGCCGGCGGCGACATCTACCTGATGCCCTCCAAGTCGGAGCCCTGCGGCCTGAGCCAGATGAACGCCATGCGCTACGGCACCGTGCCTGTGGTTCACGCCACCGGCGGCCTGCGTGACACCGTTCCCCCCGCCAACGAGCTGGGCGAGGGCGGTCTGGGCTTCACCTTCCAGAGCTACAACGGTGACGATTTCCTGGCGGCGGTTCGGCGCTGCCTGAACCTGTACCACAACAACCGGGAAGGCTTCCGGGCGCTGCAGCGCCGGGACATGAGCCAGGACTTCAGCTGGAATGTACCGGCCGGCCGGTACATGGAGCTGTTCCACCGGATGTGCGGCAACTAAATTTCCCCTTCATGGCGGGTGACACTCTGTGTCACCCGCCATTTTTTACTCTTCCCTTTTGGAGAAAAATAGGTTATAATCCGGGGAGAACTGCTGTAAGGAGAACCTTATGCGTATTTTATTCGATTCCAAAGAACCCACCTTCAAAACCCCCTTCGGCACGCTGGTGCCGGGTCAGAGCTGCGTGCTGCACCTGCACATTCCCACGGCGGTGGCTGCCACCGGCGCTCAGGTGCTTTTCAACCGGGAAGACGGCAGCTTTGCCTACAGCTTCGATTTCTGCCGCAGCGGCGCGCAGGGGGCCTATGAGATCTTTCGGGCGGAATTTTCTCTGCCGGAAACCGGGCTTTTCTTCTATTACTTCCGGATTTCCAAGGCGGACGGCAGCTTCCGGCTGTTTAAATACGGCGACGATACCAACATGGAAGCCGGCGATTTCTGGCAGCTCAGCTGCGTTCCCGCGGATTTTGAAACTCCCGAATGGGCCCGGGGCGCTACCTACTACCAGATCTTCCCCGACCGCTTTTATAAATCCGGCAGCTGCGACCTGACCGGCAAGCTGCAGCCCTACTGCGTCCACAAAAGCTGGGATGAGGAAGTGGACTGGCGGCCCACAGCGGAGGGTCTGGTGCTGAACAACGATTTCTACGGCGGCAATTTCCGGGGTATTGCGGAAAAGATGGACTATATCGCCTCCCTCGGCACTACCATTATCTACCTGAACCCCATCAGCAAGAGCTTCTCCAGCCACCGCTACGACACCGGCGACTACAAGACTCCCGACCCCATGCTGGGTACGGAAGAAGACTTTACCGCCCTTTGCGACGCGGCCCACGCCCGGGGCATCCGGGTAGTGCTGGACGGGGTGTATTCCCACACCGGCTCCAACAGCCTCTATTTCAACCGGGAGGGCGCTTTCGGCAGCGGCGGCGCTTACCGGGACCCAAACTCCCCCTACCGCAGCTGGTATCAGTTCTCCCAATACCCGGGCAGCTACAAAAGCTGGTGGGGCTTTGATACCCTGCCCACCGTCAACAAAATGGACCCCGCCTTCGTGGAGTATATCATCACCGGCGAGGACAGCGTTGTTGCCCACTGGCTGGCGCTGGGCGCCGATGGCTTCCGGCTGGATGTGGTAGACGAGCTGCCCGATGAATTTGTTCTGCTGCTGAAGCGGCGGATCCGCCAGCTGAAGCCGGATGCCCTGCTCATCGGCGAAGTGTGGGAGGACGCCTCCAACAAGATCGCCTACGGCATCCGCCGCCGCTATTTTGTAGACGGCGTGCTGGACTCCTGCATGAACTACCCCTTCCGCGCCGCCATCGTCAACTTCTCCAAAGATCACGACGACGGCAAGAACCTGAAAACCGCGGTGATGACCCTGGCGGAAAACTATCCGCCCCAGGTGCTGTTATGCAACATGAACCTGCTCGGTACCCACGATACCGCCCGGATCCTGACCTTCCTCGTAGACGATTTCGACGGCAGCCGGGAAGAAAAGGCCCGCCGGCATCTTTCCGCCAATCAGCTTTCCGTGGCTTTGGAGCGGCTGATGACCGCCTCCTTCCTGCAGTACACCCTGCCCGGCTCTGCCAGCCTTTACTACGCCGACGAGGTGCAGATGGAAGGCTACAAAGACCCCTTCAACCGCCGCCCCTACCCTTGGGGCAGGGAGAACCTGCGGCTGCTGGGCCACTTCCGCCAGCTGGGACAGCTGCGTAAGGACAACCCGGCCCTGCGGCTGGGCAGCATCCGCTTCTTCCACGCCGATGACCACAAGCTGGGCTTCTGCCGGGAAACGCCGGAGCAGACCCTGCGGGTGTATGTAAACCGGAGCCACGACCCCTGGGACATTCCCGCCGGGAAGCTGCTGTTCGGCAAGAACCTGCACACCGTTGCCCCCAACTGGCTGACCCTCTCCCCCGGTGGCCTGTGTATCACGGAGGACTAAAATGGACGAACTCTTTGCCAGCGGCTACTGCCGCGCCATGGACTGCAGCCGCACCGTCACCGCCGAAAAGGAAGATTCCCTTTGGCGCACCGACTGCGCCGCCCCCGATTGCCCCTATTGCGGGAGCTGCCCCATTATCAAGGCGTTGGAAGAGAAAGCCGCGGCCTTGCTGAAGGAGCTGGACTTGCAGTAAAAAACAAAATGCAAGCAGCCGCCTGCCAGGTTTTCTGGCAGGCGGCTTTCTTGTGCTATTTGTTGTTTTTATATCGATATAAATATATTTTTTTCCATTTCTTTGTCGACTTCGCCCAATTTTATATGGACAAAGTGTAAATTTTGCGGTATGATAAGGTATAAAACTGCGGCGCTGTGCCGCCAAATATAAGGAGAGGTGATACCTATGGCGTTTTCCTTTTTCGGAGGGGTGCATCCCAAAGAAAACAAGTGGTACGCGGAAGACAAACCCGTTCAGGTTTTTCCTGAACCGGACCTGCTGGTAGTTCCCATGCTGCAGCACATCGGCGCGCCCTGCAAGCCTCTGGTAAAAAAGGGTGACACTGTCACCATGGGCCAGAAGATCGGCGATAATCAGGGGCTTTGTGTACCGGTTCACGCACCGGTTTCCGGCACCGTTAAGGCTGTGGAGATGCGGCCCCATTCCGGCGGCACAACCATGATGAGCGTTGTGATCCAGAATGACCATCTGGATACGCTCTGCCCCGACATCCAGCCCCGCACCAAGGAAGATGTTGCCAAGCTGTCCCGGGAGGATCTGATGAACATCATCCGCGAGGCCGGCATTGTGGGTATGGGCGGCGCTGCCTTCCCCACCCATGTAAAGCTCAGCTCCGGCATCGGCAAGGTGGATACCATCATTGTCAACGTTTCCGAGTGCGAGCCCTACATCGTAGCCGACGACCGGCTGTGTCAGGAATACCCCAATGAGCTGATCTCCGGCCTGCAGATCATTATGAAGATCCTGGAGCTGGACAGCGCACATATCGCCATGGAAGACAACAAGCCCGCTGCTGCTGCCGTGCTGCGCCGGGAGATCGATCCGCGCACCGGCATCGTGCTGGATGTGCTGCCCTGCAAGTACCCCCAGGGTGCGGAAAAGCAGCTGATCCAGGCGGTCACCGGCCGTCAGGTCCCCTCCGGCGGTCTGCCCGCCGCTGTAGGCTGCGCCGTGTTCAACGCCGCTACCTGCAAGGCCATCCACGATGCGGTTTACGAGGGCATGCCCCTGATCCGCCGCATTGTCACCGTTTCCGGCGACATCGTAATGGAGCCCAAGAACCTGATGGTTCCCATCGGCACCAGCTACAATGATCTTCTGGAAGCCGTTGGTCACCGGGAAAACCCCTACAAGGTCCTCTCCGGCGGCCCCATGATGGGTATGGCCCAGTTCGACCTGAGCGTTCCGGTCACCAAGGGCTCCAACGCCATTACCATTCTGGGCTCCAGGAACAAGTTCGCCGTAGCCACTCCCCATTGCATCCGCTGCGGCAAGTGTATGGATGCCTGCCCCATGCGGCTGATGCCCCTGATGATGTACGACGCTCAGCGGGAAGGCGACATCGAAGGTATGAAGGCCCAGAACCTGATGGACTGCATCGAGTGCGGCTGCTGCGCCTTTACCTGCCCGGCCACCATTCCGCTGGTTCAGTCCTTCCGCGCCGGCAAGCAGCAGCTGCGTGACGCTGCCGCCAAGGCCGCGCCCAAATCCTGAGGAGGTGGAATTATGGCACCGATGAAATACTTCTATGAGCTGTCTATTTCCAGCTCCCCCCACGCCCATTCCCCCGTTACCACCCAGACCATCATGCGGGATGTGCTGATTGCGCTGGCTCCCGCCCTGATCGGCTCTGTCTACTTCTTCGGCCTGCGGGCGCTGCTGGTGACCCTGATCTCCGCCGCCGCCTGCGTATTCTTCGAGTGGGGCTACCGCAAGATCATGAAGCTGGACTCCACGGTGTATGATATGTCCGCCATCGTTACCGGCGTGCTGATCGCTTTTGTCTGCCCGGTCACGATCCCCTACTGGTGTATCATTCTGGGCGACTTCTTCGCCATCATCGTCGTCAAGCAGCTGTTCGGCGGCATCGGCAAGAACTTTGTCAACCCCGCTCTGGCCGCCCGTGCCTTTATGTTCAGCTGGCCCGTGCTGATGAGCACCTGGGTGCTGCCCGGCTTCCGCAATGCCGCCGGCATCTTCTCCACCGCCGATGCTCAGACCGGCGCGACTCCTCTGGGCGCTATGCATCTGGGTCAGATGCCTGCCGATTCCCTTGCGGATATGTTCTTCGGCAACATCGGCGGCTGTCTGGGTGAGACCAGCGCGCTGCTCCTGCTGATCGGCTTTGTATACCTGCTGATCCGCAAGATCATCTCCCCCCGGATTCCCCTTGCCTATATCGGCACCGTTGCCGTGATCACCCTGCTGTTCCCCATGGGCAATGACCCTGTGCAGTGGATGGCCGCGCAGCTGTGCGGCGGCGGCCTGATGCTGGGCGCCATCTTCATGGCTACCGACTATGTCACCAGCCCCGTTACCAAGCTGGGCCAGCTGATCTTCGGTATCGGCTGCGGCCTGATCACCGTTGTGATCCGCTACTTCGGCGGCTACAGCGAAGGCGTCAGCTACGCGATCCTCATTATGAATACCACCGTGGTTCTGCTGGATAAGCTGGGCCGTCCCAAGAAGTTTGGCACTCCCAAAAAGGAGGTGGCGAAGAAATGAAAACCCAAACCGGATTTATGCAGATCCTTCGCCTGTCCGTGACTCTGCTGCTGATCACCGCCTTTGTAGGCGCGGCGCTGGCCGGCGTGAACTACATCACCAAGGACATCATCGCCCAGATCAACGCAGAAAAGACCCAGCGGGCCATTGAGGCCGTTTTGGAAGGCGGCGGCGAAGCCGTTCCCTTCAACGATGAGACCGGTCTGGTCACCGCTGTGTATCAGGGCGTCAACGGCTACGCCGTGCAGGTTGCCCCCTCCGGCTTTGACGGCACCATTGACATGATGGTGGGCATCTCCAACGATGGCACCGTCACCGGCATCTCCATCATCTCCCACACCGAAACCGCCGGCCTGGGCGCGGTTGCCGCAGCCTCCAGCTCCGCAGGCGAAAGCTTCCGGGGTCAGTTTGAGGGCCTCAGCGGCGAGCTGGCTGTCACCAAAGACGGCGGCACCATCGAAGCCATTACCGGCGCTACCATCACCTCCCGCGCTGTAACCAAGGGTGTCAACGCTGCCCTTGCCTGCGTGGAAGGCCTGCAGTAAGGAGGTCTTGTTATGAATATCAAGAAGCAATTCAAAGAAGGCCTGCTGACCAAGAACCCCGTATTCGTGCAGCTGCTGGGTATGTGCTCCGTTCTGGCCATTACCACCAGCCTGTTCAACGGCATCGGCATGGGCCTGAGCGTTACCATCATCCTCATCTGCTCCAATGTGCTGATCTCCGCTCTGCGGAAGGTGATCCCCTCTCAGATCCGTATCGCTGCCTACATCGTCATCATCGCCGGCTTCGTTACCATCGTGGACCTGTGCCTGCAGGCCTTCCTGCCGGACCTTTCGGAAAGCCTGGGCGTGTTCATCCCCCTGATCGTTGTAAACTGCATCATTCTGGGCCGGGCGGAAGCCTTCGCTTCCAAGAACACGGTTCTGGCCTCTGCGGTAGACGGCCTGATGCAGGGCATCGGCTACACCGTAGCGCTGGTATGCATGTGTGTCGTCCGTGAGCTTCTGGGCTCCGGCACCTTCGGCGGCGGCATCCTGAACAACGGCGAAGGCATCCGCATCATCCCCGAAGGCTATCCCGCCATGCAGATGGTTATGCCCGTCGGCGGCTTCCTGACGCTGGGCTTCCTGATCGCCGGCTTCCAGTGGCTGACGAAGCGGATTGAAAAGAAGGAAAAGGAGGCAGCGAAATGAACGCATACGTACAAAGCCTGCTGGGCATTCTCCTGTCCGCCATCCTCACCGAGAACTTCATTCTCGTAAAGTTCTACGGCATCTGCCCCTTTATGGGCGTTTCCAAGAAGACCGATACCGCCCTTGGCATGGGCATGGCCGTTACCTTCGTTATGGCCATCGCCTCCGCTGCCTGCTGGGCTGTAAACCGGTTCATCCTGATCCCCCTGGATCTGGAATTTATGCAGACGGTTGCCTTCATCCTGGTGATCGCCTCCATCGTGCAGGTAGTAGAAATGTTCCTGAAGAAGAGCGTTCCGGCTCTGTATCAGGCGCTGGGCATCTTCCTTCCCCTGATCACCACCAACTGTGCCGTTCTGGGCGTAGCGCTGGTGAATGTGCAGAACAGCTACGACTTCCTGCAGAGCGTTGTCAACGGCGCCTGCGGCGGTCTGGGCTTCACCGTTGCCATCGTGCTGTTCGCCTCCATCCGCGAGCGCACCGACAAGTCCGACTGCCCCGAGAGCTTCAAGGGCTACCCCCTTGCGCTGATCGCTGCCGGTCTGCTGGCGCTGGCCTTTATGGGCTTCTCCGGCCTGAAGATCTTCTGAGGAGGGTGAAATAGTATGGAAATCTTAACTGCAATTCTGATTTTGGGCGGTCTGGGCCTGCTGTTTGGCCTGATTCTTGCCATCGCCTCCAAGGTGTTCTATGTGGAAACCGATCCCCGGCTGGATGCGCTGAATGAGTGTCTGCCCGGCGCCAACTGCGGCGGCTGCGGCTACACCGGCTGCGGCGCTTACGCCGAGGCGGTTCTCAAGGGCGAAGCCCCCATCGGTAAGTGCGCCGCCGGCGGCAATGAATGCGCTGAGAAGATGGCTGCCATCATGGGCGTGAAGGCCGAAAAGGTAGAGCGCAAGGTAGCCCTTGTCCGCTGCTCCGGCTACCGGAAGCTGGATGCCGACGGCAAGGTCACCGGTGCCAAGATGAAGGGCGACTACGAAGGCCTGAAGGACTGTCTGGCTGCCACCAAGGTTGCCGGCCGCGGCCCTCTGATCTGCAAGTTCGGCTGTCTGGGCTTCGGCAACTGTGTCAAGGCCTGTAAGTACGATGCCATTCACATCGTTGACGGCGTTGCCAAGGTCGACCCTGAAAAGTGTGTCGGCTGCATGAGCTGCGCCACTGCCTGCCCCAGAAACCTGATCGTTCCCGTAGACTACAACAACCATGTGATCATCGCCTGCGCTTCCACCGCTAAAGGCGCTGTCACCATTCGCGGCTGCACCGCCGGCTGCATCGGCTGCGGTCTTTGCAAGAAGATCTGCCCCAACGGAGCCATTCAGGTAGACCAGAACCTGGCCACCATCGACTACTCCAAGTGCACCGCCTGCGGTCTGTGCGCCTCTGTTTGCCCCAAGAAGCTGATCTACACCGACGGCAACATCGAGATCCCCGCTGCTGCGGAATAAACCCAAAACCCATTCGGGCGGTCAGGAAAACTCCTGACCGCCCTTTTGGCTGGAATTTTCAGTTGAAAAATCCGGAAAAATGGGCTATGATAGAGAAAATCCATCAGGAGGCACACTATGTTTCAAGGCTTCACCCCGGAAACCTTCGACTTTCTCTGGGGCATTCGCATGAATAACAACCGGGACTGGTTTCTTGCCAACAAGCAGCTGTATGTAAACAGCCTGTATGAGCCCATGAAGGCGCTGGGCAAGGAGCTGTTCGTTCCCTTTATGGACCGGCCCGGCAACATTCTGAAGGTCAGCCGGATCTACCGGGATGCCCGGCTCCACCACCCCGACCCCTACAAGGAAAGTCTGTGGATCTGCATCCGGCAACAGGTGGATTGGTGGGCAGAGAATCCCTGCCTGTATTTTGATATCCGGCCGGAGGGGGCTACCTTCGGATTCTCCCTCTGGAGACCCCGGGTCTCCCAGCTGGAGGATTTCCGCCGGCATATCGCCGCTGACCCCGAGGAATTTCTGCAGCTGATCGCCGGTACAGAAGCCGCCACCGGCCTTCCCGTAACGGCGGAGCTTTACAAACGCCCCAAGGAAACGGAGGACGACCGGCTGCGCCCCTATTTTGCGTGGCGGGGAGATATCGGCTGCCAGCAGTTTTTGGAGCCGGGAGAGGCTCTGTTTTCGCCCAAGCTGAGCCAGCAGGTAGGGACTTTCTTCACCCAGCTGACACCCCTCTACGAATTTTTTAACCGGTTTAAGGTATAATAAAAAAGCTGCGGGAAACCGCAGCTTTTTTATGTACAGGCGGAAGGTCGTCACGATCCGCCTTTTCGCATCTTACCGGTGACACACTTGACGAAATGTACGATCCTGCCGCATCGTCCGCCGTCGCAGACCTGCCTTTGGGCCGTTCATTTGCGTCCGTAGTCAGTATGCCCGGAAGGACTCTCAATATACAAAAAAAGAACTCCCGAAGGAGTTCTTTTTTTATTTAGTAATTCAGGCCTTCTTCATGGAGCGGCGGTAAACCAGAACCACGCCCACCAGAGCGACCAGGGAGGCGCCCATCATGGCGACCCACAGGCCTACATTGGCTTCGTCACCGGTCTTGGGGGGCTCGCTGTCAGCACCAACGCTGAAGGCTACGGGGCAGATGTCTTCCACAGTGAGGGTGATGGTGCCATCGCCGTTGTTCACAACGGAAACCGCGGGAACCCACTCGCCGCCCACATAGGTCATAACGGTGACATCCACACCGGCGGCTACGCCCAGATCAATCTTAACGGTCAGGGTGTTGCCGGGTACAGCCAGCATAGCGGGATGATCCTCGCAGAGCCAGGAGATGTCCACCAGGTCGCGGATGACCATCTTGCTGGGGTCCTTGCCTACCTTATCGTAGGGCAGCTCCATGGAGCCGTCAACCAGCTTGTCGTAAACTTCCAGCAGCAGCTTCTTGGCATCCTCAGGAATCTTGGTAGAGGTCGGCGCATCGGCAACGGAGGTGATCAGCAGGCAGTGGGAATCCACCTTGTCCAGCTCGGTGCCGGCGCCATCTTTAATGATGCCCACATAGCCGCCGTCAAAGCCGACCAGGTCGGGGGCGCCTTTATAAGTAATGCTGGGTACGAACTCTGCCGCAAATACGGGGCAAGCCAGCATCGCGCAGATCGCAATCGCTAAAATAACAGACAATAACTTCTTCATAGCATTCCACTCCTTTTATTCTATGCGGAGAAAGCCAAAGACCCGCTCCGCAAAATAGGCTATCGAACCATAGAGATACTTCTATGTGTATATACAATACACTTTTTTCCTCTAAATGTCAATGGGTAATTTTTGCAATTTCCTGCAGAATGGAGAAGAGCCGCTTTCGCAAGCGGCTCTCGGGAAAATTATTTGTCCAGATGCACGTTGAGGTGGGGATAGGTCATTTCGATTCCCTTGGCGTCGAACACCTTTTTGATATTTTCATTGGTTTCGAACAGCACGGTCCAGTAGTCACCGGAGTCGCACCACACCTGCAGCACATAGCCGATGGCGCTGTCGCCGTACTCCTTGACGGCGGCAAAGGGGGCAGGATCGGCAAGGCTCTTGTCGCACAGGGCGCCGGCCTCTCTCAGCGCGGCGATCACCGTCTCCACCGGCGCATCGTAGGAGGCGGAAATGGGAACATCCACACGGCGGGTCCCCCGGACGGAATAGTTGACGATCTCGGTGGAGGTGACGGCCTTGTTGGGAATGTAAACTTCCTTGTTGTCGGCGGTGGCCAGCTTGGTATAGGTCAGGCCGATCTCCAGAACGGTGCCGCTCTGGCCTGCGATCTCCACGAACTCACCGGAAGAGAAGGGGTTGGTGTAGATCAGGGTGAAGCCGCTGACTACGTTGGCAAGGAAATCCTGCACAGCCAGAGAAACCGCCAGAGTCAGCACACTGGCCAGGGCGATGACACCGGTGACATCAATGCCCAGGCGGGAAGCCAGCATCAGGCACAGCAGGCCATACAGCACGCCCTTGACTACGGTTTTGATCAGGGTGTGGGAAGCCTTTTCCATCTTGGATTTCTCCAGCGCCTTGTTGACGGCCTTCATCACCAGGCGAATCAGAATAATGCCCACCGCGGCGATCAGCGCCACCGGCAGCACCTGCGCCCACAGGAACTGACCGGTCATGTTCAGCCATGAAAGAATATTGTTCCAAATTTGATTCATTGTTTTCGCTCCTTTTTTAAGATATGTGAAATATTATACCATTGTTTACCAAATTCGCAAGGGGCAATTAAGGGGAATTTAAGAATTCTGCCCCTTTCTTCTTAATAAAAACATTGCTATAATAGAACCATCAACTGCAAAAAGGGGAAACAGCATGTACCACATTTTGATTTGTGACGATCAGCGGGACATTGTAAACGCTTTGAAAATTTATCTTGCGCCGGAGGGCTACCGCCTTTTTGAGGCCTTCACCGGAGCTCAGGCGCTGCAGATCATGCGTACAGAGGACATCCATCTGGTGCTGATGGACATTATGATGCCGGAAATGGACGGTATCACCGCCACCGCCCGGATCCGGGAATTTTCCAATGTGCCTATCATCTTCCTCACCGCGAAAAGCGAGACCGAGGACATGGTTCTGGGGCTGAATATCGGCGCCGACGATTACATCACCAAGCCCTTTGTGCCGGTGGAGGTGCTGGCCCGGGTGCGCTCTCAGCTGCGCCGCTATGCCCAGCTGGGCAGCCGGGTGGGCGAGCCTTCCGATGAGCTGGTGGTAGGCGCCATTACCCTCAACGACAGCACCAAGACCGCCTGCGTCGACGGCGAGCCGGTATCCCTGACCCCCATTGAATACAGCATTCTCCGGCTTCTGATGCAGAACCCGGGCAAGGTCTACTCCACCAAGGCTTTGTATGAAGCGGTCTGGCAGGAGGCGGCGCTGGGCAGCGAGGGTGCTGTAGCCGTGCATATCCGCCACCTGCGGGAGAAGATCGAGATCAATCCCTCCGAGCCCCGATACCTGAAGGTGGTATGGGGGCAGGGCTACAAAATCGAAGGGGGACGCCAATGAAATACCACATTTCCGTTAAGTTTCTTGCCATTGTGCTGTGCGCCCTGTTTCTGCTGACGGGGCTTGCCAGCGGGCTGGGCATCTTTTTCCTGGCCAACTATGGGCTCTACGAAAACAGCCCCGACTCTCTGTACGACAGCCGGGTAGAGCTGGCGCTGCATCCGCTGGCCTATTCGCTGGCTGTCCGCAGCGCTGCCGCAGCCGAGGGCAACTGCCCGCCGGAGCTGCTGGAGCGCTATATGGAAGCCTTCCACTCCGATGTGGAAACGCCGCAGGCCACCCGGTGGTTCTACACCGTTACCCGCCTGGACGGCAGCTTTCTGGACTCCAACTACGCCCCCGGCACAGGCCCTTACACCGAGTATATTTATCATTTCCTGCCGGATTACCCGGTGATCCTTGGCGAGTATCACTCCTCCACCGGCGAGGCCCTCACCCCCACCACGCCCCGGGAGACTCTGCCTTTCGGCGAGACTGCGCCCACCCTTCCCGATGTGACCGAAGCCGCTTACGCCGCCAGCCCCTATTTCATGGAAACCGTTGTTCTGGGCTGGACCGACCCGGACACCGGCCTGACCCATTCCTATGAGCTGGGACTTGTCACCGGCAGCAGCTATCGGGTGACCCTGCATCTGATGCCCAGCGCCTATGAGCCGGAAGCCACCCTGCAATACCAGCTGCTGCAGGTCCTTTACAACCACCGCTATCATCTGTTCGCGGTTCTGGCAGGCAGCCTGCTGCTGTTTGCCATAGCGGCTGTGTATCTGTGCTGCGCCGCCGGCAGAAACCCGGACAACGAGGATGTGCGCCCCGCAGGGCTCAACGCCATGCCCCTGGATCTGTATCTGCTGCTGGCAGGCGGCGTTGTCTGCGCTGCCGCGGTTGTGAGCATGGATATTACCACCTGGGGCGACCTTCCCTACCCCGAATGGCTGCTTCTGGCGCTGATCGCGGCGGTATGCTTTGCCGCCGCTCTGGCCGCTGTAGGCTTCTGCTTTGCCGCCGCCGCCCAGCTGAAAGCGGGCGGGAATTATCTGATCAAACGCAGCGTCATCGGTTTCAGCCTGATTCTTCTTTGGAAGGGTCTTCGGGCCACCGGCAAGTGGCTGTGGTCTTTTATCCCTGGCTTTGGTAGAGCCCTTTTCACCGGCTGCGGCAAGCTGATCAAAGGCTGCTTCCGGTGGCTGAAAAAGCTGATCGTGGGCATCGGTTCCGGCATCGGCGCCGGCCTGCGGTGGTGCGGAAAGACCGTAAACCGGTTCTTCTCCCTGCTGCCGCTGACATGGCAGTGGCTTGTAACCGCCGCCGGCATGGGCGGATTGTTCCTGATCGCCATATGGTCTCAAAGCGTGGCCTTCGTGCTGTTTGCGGCGCTGCTGTGCGCCGGAATCGTGGGCTATGGCGCCCATTGCTTCGGCGCGCTGCTGGAAAGCACCAAAAACATGAGCCAGGGCGATCTGGACACCAAGGTGGATACCGGCCGGATGATTGGCGGCTTCCGGGACTACGGAACCCACCTGAATTCCCTTGCCGACACCGTCAGCGAAGCTGCCCAGAAGCAGATGCGCTCCGAGCGGATGAAGGTAGAGCTGGTGACCAATGTGTCCCACGATATCAAGACCCCCCTGACCTCCATCATCAACTATGTAGACCTGCTGCAAAAGGCCACCACCCAAGAGGAGACCGACCGGTATCTGGATGTGCTGAGCCGCCAATCCCTGCGGCTGAAAAAGCTGATCGACGACCTGATGGAAATGAGCAAGGCCAGCACCGGCAATATGCCGGTGGAGCTGACGACCCTGGATGCGGTAGAGGCCGTCAATCAGGCCCTGGGCGAATTCTCCGCCAAGCTGAGCGATGCCCGGCTCACCCCCGTGTTCCAGCCTCCCAAGGGCGCTGTACCCATCCGCGCCGACGGGCGGCTGCTGTGGCGGGTGCTGAGCAACCTTCTGAGCAATGCGGTCAAATACGCCCTGCCCGGCACCCGGCTTTATATCGACCTGGTGCCGCTGGACGGGCAGGTGGTGCTGTCGGTCAAGAATATCTCCCGGGAGCCGCTGAACATCAGCAGCGAGGAGCTGATGGAGCGCTTTGTCCGGGGCGATGCCTCCCGCAATACCGAGGGCAGCGGTCTGGGCCTGAACATCGCCAAGAGCTTGATGGAAGTGCAGCACGGTCAGCTGCAGCTTCTGGTGGACGGTGATCTGTTCAAGGTGACCCTGGTGTTCCCGGGAATCGAAGACCAGCCTTAATACCGTTCACAAAATCGTCGATTATTGTTTATATTTCATTTATTCGGTGTTCAAAAGCGAAAGGTATTGTATAAACAGAAAGAACGAAGCAAGCCGTGAGCTTCGGATCTTTCACCTCCGTAAATCCTCTTTTCTACCTCTCTTCTTTCCAATCCCTTTCGCGAGAAGCGCCCGCTGTCAAATAGCAGCGGGCGCTTTTCATTTTCTTGACATTTGGCCGTTGCGTAGTATAATTATGATAGAATAATATGGAAAAGGAGCGATTTCCCCATGTATTACCGCATGAATGTTGCCGGTCTTGACCGGGATCTGCCCATTTGCCCCCTGAACGATAAGCTGTCCATCGCCGGCTTCGTCATTTTTGGCGACCAGGAGCTGACCGTGGCCTGCGCCCGGGAACTGCTGAAGAAAGCCCCCGAATACGATTACATCATCACCGCGGAAGCCAAGGGCATTCCCCTGGCCCACGAAATGGCCCGCCAGGCTGGCGATGCCAAGTACATTCTGGCCCGTAAGGGTCCCAAGCTGTACATGCGTGATATTTTCAGTGTCACCGTCAACTCCATCACCACTGCCAAGGAGCAGAAGCTGTACCTAGACGGCGCAGATGCTAAGCTGATGGAAGGCAAGCGCATTCTGATCGTGGACGATGTGATTTCCACCGGTGAAAGCCTGAAGGCTCTGAAAGCTCTGGTTGAGAAGGCCGGCGGTGTCATCTGCGGCCGCATGGCAATCCTGGCTGAGGGCGATGCCATTGGCCGTGAGGACCTGATCTACCTGGAGCCCCTGCCCCTGTTCAACGCAGACGGCACCGTGCTGGGCTAAGCAAACAAGATACGCGCCGCAGAGAATCTCTGCGGCGCTTTTTCAAGAGGAAGCATATGAAAGCAACGAATAACTACGCCCTTCAGGCCCAAAGCGCCAGGGATCGCTTTTTAACCTATGATCAGAAAGCTTTGATTCGCAAGTTCCGGCTGGAGGCCGACAGCGATTACCTCTATTTTTCCTTTCTGGGGCAACGGCACCGCATTCACCGGGAAACGGGAAATATCAGCAAAGAAACAGGCACTGGCTGGGAAGCTGCCGACAGCTTCAACGAGGTGCTTACCATTTTGGACCTGCTGTGCGATTCCAAGGAGGACCGGCACCTTTCCGGCCGGTGGAAGACCATGCAGAATTTCGGGTTGCTGTTTCACACCAATCTGCTGGAAAACCGGAAAGATTCCACTGCAGCCATTTTCGACCGGGAGCCGGAGCGTCTGCACCGGGCCTGCCGAAGTCTGAACGCCCGTCCCTTCCCCGGCAGCGACATTGGCTACGCCATTGAACTTTTCGATGGACTGGAGGTGGCTGTGCAGTTTTGGCACGGGGATGAGGAGTTTTACCCCCGGCTGCGCTACCTTTGGGACGAAAATGCCACCATGTACCTGCATTATGAGACCATGCACTATGCCATTCCCCTGGTGCTGG
>JAZSGN010000076.1:0-13407 GCA_045532755.1 Faecousia sp. | reverse complement strand
CACCCAGTATGACCTGCGCAAGGCTATGGAACGTGCTCACCTGTTGGAGGGTCTGCTGATCGCCCAGGATAATATCGACGAGGTTATCCGCATTATCCGCTCTGCTTACGACGGTGCCAAGGAAAAGCTGATGGCTCGCTTCGGCCTGAGCGAAGTGCAGGCGCAGGCAATCCTGGATATGCGCCTGAAAGCTCTGCAGGGCCTGGACAGAGAGAAATTGCAGGCTGAGTACGATGATCTGCAGGAGCGCATCGCATATTATAATGACCTTTTGGCCAATCCTGAAAAGCTGCAGGCAGTGCTCCGTCAGGAGCTGATCGAGATCCGGGATAAGTTTGGCGATAGCCGCAAGACCGAGATCCAGGAGATCGAGGACGAGATCGACATCGAGGATCTTATCGAGGAGGAGCAGTGCGTATTCACTATCTCCAACCAGGGCTATGTGAAGCGTATGCCGGTAGATACCTACCGCACCCAGAGCCGTGGCGGCAGAGGCGTGAATGCCCAAAATCTGAAGGACGAGGATTATGTCAAGAGCCTGAATGTGGCATCCACCCACGATCATATCCTGTTCTTTACCGATATGGGTAAGGTGCACCACCGCAAGGGCTACCAGATTCCCGAAGCCGGCCGCACCGCCCGGGGTACTGCCATCGTCAACATTCTGCCCCTGGAGGCGGGAGAATCCGTAACGGCCATGGTGGTGACCAGAGAGTTCTATGAGCATGAGTATCTGATGATGGTCACCCGCAGAGGTACGGTCAAGCGGATCCCCTTCATTGCCCTGGCTACCCGGCGCCGCACCGGCATCCGGGCTATCACGCTGGAAGAAGGCGATCAGCTGATCAATGTGATGCGGACCGACGGCTACGACAACATTATTCTTGCCACCGCCAACGGCATGGCCATCTGCTTTAATGAAAACGATGTGCGGCCCATGGGCAGAGATGCGGTAGGCGTAAGAGGTATTCTTCTGACCGGCGACGACTATGTGATCGGCGCGGAAAAGGCAGAAGAGGATACTACCCTGCTGACCGTAACCGTCAACGGCTACGGCAAGCGCACCGAGCTTTCCGAGTACCTGCGTACCGGACCCAACGGCGAGAAGATTGCCCAGGGCCGGGGCGGCAAGGGTCTGAAGAACTATAACATCACCGCCAAAACCGGCCGGGTCGCCGGCTGCCGGGTGGTTAAGGAAACCGACGATGTGATGCTGATCGAAAACGGCGGCGTGATCATCCGCATTCCTGCCAGCGGCATCAATGTCTACAAGCGGGATGTGCAGGGTGTGATCGTCATGCGGGTGGAAGAAGGCAACCAGATCGTTTCCATCGAGCGTGTGGCGGCAGAAGAGGCAGGCCAGCAGTGAAGACGGTAACGCTGTATACCGACGGAGCCTGCTCCGGAAATCCGGGACCCGGCGGCTGGGGCGCCATTCTCCAATACCGGGGGCATGAGCTGGAGCTGTCCGGCGGAGAGGATAACACCACCAACAACCGCATGGAGCTGACGGCGGTGATCCGGGGGCTGCAGGCGCTGAAGGAAAGCTGCATCGTAGAGCTCTACTCCGACAGCAAGTATGTGATCGATGCCCTCGAAAAGGGCTGGGCGGCAAGCTGGCGCAGCCGGGGCTGGGTGAAGTCCGACAAAAAGCCGGCCCTGAACCCCGACCTTTGGGAAACTCTGCTGCTTCTGACGGAGCGGCACACCCTGCATTACCACTGGGTCAAGGGTCATGCCGACAATCCCTATAATAACCGCTGCGACCAGCTGGCGGTTGCCCAATGGAAGAAAATCAAGGGCGAGGTGTAATACATGTATCTGCCCATCGGCAACGATATGTCTGTAAGAAGCTCGGCAGTGGTGGGGATCTTTGATCTGGACAACACCACCACCTACCGGCGGGGCAAGGAATTTCTGGATAAAGCCACCCGGGAGGGCCTTGTAGTTCCCTGCGACGGCCTGCCCAAATCCCTGATCGTTACCGCCGAGTATGGCCTGATCCGCATCTACCTGAGCAGCCTCAGCAGCCAGACCTTGGAAAAGCGAATGAAGTAAAAAAACCGGCCTTCGGGTGATCGTTTCCGATCACGGAAGGCCGGTTTGCTTATGGCACAAAACGGATGGGAATATGCACTTTACAGAGGTAAAAATTCTGGAAAAACCGGTTTACATAAACAAGAAAAAACCGACAAAAATTGCAACCGGTTACAAAAAGTTATCCACATTATCCACAGGTTTATCCACAGGAAAAACCGGGAAAATCCTAGCAAAATCAAGGATTTTCCCGGTTTTTCACTTTCTTGCAACAAAATTTTACAAAATTCTGTTCACAGCTTTTGGTTTACAGAACACTTTTCAAAACCGCATTTGCACAGAGAAAACACGCTCCTGCGATGCATCGTCATTTGTCTTTGTGCGGTGGGCATCGATCTGGAAAAAGCCTTCCCTGCAGGGGTCATAAGACAGGGTGATCTGCTGCCCTTCGAGAGCTTCGGCAAAGTAGCAGATGGTAAATTCCCGGCAGGTGTTTTCCTTATGGAACGAAGAAGGCAGAAGGTCTTCTGCCCATGTCAGGTAATGGGTGTTATTCATGTGGCCGTTGCGGTCCAGCAGAGAATAGGTGACCTGCCGGCTTACATGCTGCTCCGGCTTTCCGGCGGCAATGCCGGCGGGAACCGCCAGCTCGTCGCCCATAATCAGGCCATCCACCGCCACGCCGGATTTTCCCGGCAGCACCATGGCCCGGGTGGTAAGGTCCATCAGCACCCACACGCTGAGGCAGCGATACAGCACCTTGCCGTCTTTGTCATAGGCCGTCAGCGCCCGGGGGTAGGCTACCCGGGTGGTGGGCATGGGCCATGTGACCAGACGAACCGTTTCTCCCCGGCAGGGCAGCCGCTCGATCTGCACCCGGGTGCGGATAATGGCCCAGAAGAGATTCTTTTGGGCGAGGCTGTCGTAGTCCATGGCGATCCGGTCGAAATGCTCGCCGGCCACCTCCTGAGCGAAGTATAAAAGAGACGACAGCTTCAGCTTACCGAAGCAATCCACAAAGGCATCGGTCAGGGTAATTTCTTTGGAATAAGGTTCCATGGCGGCTCTCCTTAATGATTGGATTCTTCAACGGTAAGACCTACCGAGTATTGCCGCCCGCCCCGGTAGATGATCACGGTGACTTCCTCGCCCACACTCAGGCTGTAAAGGGCGGCCTGGTAGCTCTCAAGGCCGGTAATCCGGCTTTCGCCAATGCTCAAAAGAATATCGCCGCTGCGGATTCCGGCGGCGTAGGCGCCGCTGTCGGGGTCTACATGGGTGATGGAAAGGCCCTGGGGCAGCCGGTAATACATCTGGTAGAAGGGGCTTACATCCTCGCCGGAAAGTCCCAGATTGGGGCGGCCGGACACATAGCCCTGCTCAATGAGCTGGTTGACGATATCCCGCACCGTGGTGGTGGGAATGGCGAAGCCAAGACCTTCCACGCCGGCGGAGCTGACATAGTCGCCGATTTTCAGAGTATTGATGCCGATGACCTGCCCGTAGCAGTTGAGCAGCGGGCCGCCGGAGTTGCCGGAATTCAGAGCCGCGTTGGTCTGGATCAGGCTCATGGTGCGGCCTTCCACGCTGATATCCCGGTTGATGGCGGAAATAATGCCATCGGTCATGGTTCCCCGCAGCTCAATGCCAAGAGGGTCGCCAATGGCCACCACCGCATCGCCTACCCGGCTGGTGGAGGAGTCGCCCAGATGGGCGGCTGTCAGGTCCTGGGCATCCACCCGGATCACCGCCAGATCCGTAACGGAATCCTGGCCGATCAGCTGGGCTTTCATAACCCGCCCATCGGTGAACAGAACTTCAATGGAAGGCGCATTCTCTACCACATGGCAGTTGGTTACGATATAGCCATCGCCGGTCAGCACCACGCCGGTGCCGCTGGAGGTGCCGTTGGGATAGGTGCAGAGAATGGAAACTACGGAATCGATGGTCTGGGCGTAGATCTGCTGCAGGGAAAGGCCGCCCTGCTGGGGAACATTCTCCACCGCAGGGGGTGTTGTTTCCAGCAGCACCGCTTCGGTGGCATCCATGCCGTAGATGACGGCGGTAGGGGAAGTATCCAAGGTAGCGGGATCAGCGCTGCCGGTGAGAGATACGCCGACATAGTCGGGAGAATCGGGGGAAGCGGTTCTTTCAAATAACCGCAGCTTCAGCAGGCTCATGCCGCTGACAATGCCGCACAGGAAGATGGCTGCCGTCAGCAGCACCGCCAGAAGTCCCAGCCGGGCCTTCCGGGGGCGGGTCGGCCCGGTTTGATAGGTGTCATTTTCCCAGGGGTCGGGCCGGGTGTCGGGAGTTTGATTGTTATGAAAAAATGCCATATTCAGAACCTCAGGGAACCAGCGGCAGGGTGAAGATAAATTCCGTCTTCCCGTTGCGGCTGGTTACGGATATATTTTCATTGTGGCTGCAAACCAAAGTTTTTACGATATACAGGCCAAGGCCCCAGCCATCCCGGTTTTGGGAGCGGCTTTTATCCAGCTTGTGGAACCGGTCAAACAGCAGCGGAAGCTCCTCAGGGGGAATGGTTTCGCCGGTGTTGGCAACGGCAACATAGAGCTTGCTGCCGCTTTCGGTAATCCGAAGGCTGATCTGCCCGCCCTGGGGGCAGAATTTTACGCTGTTGTCCAGCAGATTATAGATCACCTGGGTGATGGCATCCCGGTTGGCCCGGGTGTACAGAGGATGCTCCGGAAGCTCCACTTCCACATCCAGCTCTTTGCCGGTGATCTTCTGCTCAAAGGTGATCAGCACCTGCCCGGCGCACTCGCAAATATCGAAGCGGGTCTTCTGGCTTTCGGGAATGCCGCCCTGCTCCTGCATCCGGGAGATGTCCAGCATACTGCGAACCAGACGGCTCAGCCGCTTGATCTCCCCGGAAACGATCTGCATATAATGCTCCCGGTGTTGGGGAGGGATCGTTCCGTCGAGAATGCCATCGATGTAGCCGCCGATGGTGGTCATGGGGGTCTTCAGCTCATGGGACACATTGGCAACGAATTCCCGGCGCTGAATGTCCGCCTTTTCCAGAGAGGCGGCCATGTTGTTAAAGGCAATGGCGACCTCTTCAATCTCGGTGGTAAAATCGTCAGAGATCTTGACCCGGGCGGTCAGGTCGCCGTGACCAAAGGCGCTGGCGGCTTTGGAAAGCTCTTTCAGCGGGGCGCTCTGGCTGCGGGCGAACAGACTCATGATCACAACCGCCGCCGCCACCACCAGAAGCGACAGCATCAGGTAGAAGTCCAGAATCCGGTTGAGAATGTGGGAAAAGGAATCCGAAGGCGCGGAGACCATCACGAAGCCTACCGCCTCGCCGCCGCTTCCTGGAATGCACACGGAAACCAGAAACCGTTCCTCTTCATAAAGGCCCTGAAATACCTGCCGGTCTACCACAGTACCTTCGAGCAGTACCTTCCGGGCGTATTCCGGGTTGATGTACAGCCCCTGATGCTGGCAGCCCAGGGGGTTATGGGAGCAGAGGATCAGCTTTCCCGATGCATCGAAGATGGCGGAGTCCGCTTCGGAAATCTGGGAGGCAACCGAAAGATTCACAAGAAAATCCCGGCCGGACAGGCTGCCCTCGCTGTGGTAAGCGCTGGCAAGGGCGGAAATGGCCCTGGCATCGCTTTTCAGACCCTCAATGGCCTGATTGGTCAGAAAATTTCCCACCAGCAGCTGCAGCGCAATGCCTACGATCAGCAGCGCCACTAAAAGAACGATGGCAGCGGGAAAAAAAGCCCGGCTGAAGGTTGTACGCATTATACTACCTCAAATTTATAGCCAACGCCCCAGACGGTTTTCAGGGTCCACTGCTGGGAAACGTCCTCCAGCTTTTCCCGCAGCCGCTTCACATGGACATCTACGGTTCTGGAATCGCCGAAGTAATCGAAGCCCCAGACCTCGTCCAGCAGCTGATTGCGGGTGTAGACCCGGTTGGGCGAGGAGGCAAGGTAGAACAGCAGCTCCATTTCCTTGGGAGGCGTATCCACCTTCTTGCCGTCGACGATCAGCTCAAAGGCATCCATATCGATCACCAGCTTGTCAAAAACCAGCCGGCGGGCCCGCTGGTCGCCGGTGCCGGTGCCGCTGCGGCGCAGCACTGCCTCAATCCGGGCCAGAACCTCCCGCATTTCAAAGGGCTTGGTGATATAATCGTCAGCGCCTGCCTTCAGGCCGGTGACCTTGTCGTCGGTCTCGCCCTTGGCGGTGAGCATGATGATGGGGGTCTGGCTTTCCTGCCGGATGCTGCGGCACACTGCCCAGCCATCCATCACCGGCATCATCACATCCAGCAGCACCAGATCCGGCTTAATGGAGCGGAATTTGCTCAGACCCTGACCGCCATCGTAGGCGGTGGTAACGGCGTAGCCTTCTTTTTCCAGATACATCTGCAGCAGCTCCGCGATATTGCGGTCGTCTTCTACGATCAAAACAGAGATTGCCATACGATCCCTCCTGATTTTTCTTCTTTCTGTTCCCATTATAACCGAAAAATGCGGTTTCGGGTGAACAATTTGTAAAAGATCGGCCTGCTTTTTTTGGCTAAGTTTTTCTTGCAAATCCTATGGATTGGCGGTATCATATAGGAAACGGACCGGCGAAAGGAGATTGCTATGCTGGATCTTTTGAAGGCCATATTTTTTGGCATCGTGGAGGGTATTACCGAGTGGCTGCCCGTTTCCTCCACCGGGCATCTGATTTTGCTCAATGAGCTGCTGACCCTGGATGTCAGCGAGGAATTTTACGAGATGTTCCAGGTGGTGATCCAGCTGGGCGCCATCGCCGCGGTGGTGGTGCTGTTCTTCCATAAGCTGAATCCCTTTGCCCCCGACAAGAGCCCCAAGCAGCGGGAAAAGACCTGGAGCTTGTGGCTGAAGGTGATCGTGGCGGTGCTGCCATCGGCAGTGCTGGGCCTTCTGTTCGACGATTGGATGGATGAGCACCTGTACAATTATTGGGTGGTGGCGCTGATGCTGATCCTCTACGGCGTTGCCTTCCTGCTGGTGGAAAAGCGGAACGATGCCAAAGAGCCGAAGATCAAGGGCGTAGGCGGCATCGATATGAAGACCGCGATCCTCATCGGCTGCTTCCAGTGTCTGTCCCTGATCCCCGGTACATCCCGCTCCGGCGCTACCATTCTCGGCGCTATTTTCCTGGGTGTCAGCCGGACGGCGGCTTCGGAATTTTCCTTTTTCCTTGCCATTCCCACCATGCTGGGCGCCAGCGGACTGAAGCTGGTGAAGTTCCTGTTTGAGAATGTGGGCATCACGGGCCTCGAAGTGGGGATTCTGATGGTAGGCTGCATCGTATCTTTTGTGGTGAGCCTGATCGTGATCCGCAAGCTGATGGACTATGTCCGCAGCCACAGCTTCAGCGTATTCGGCGTGTACCGGATCGCCCTGGGCGCCATGGTGCTGATCTACTTCCTGCTGGTGAAGCTGGCCGGCGCGTAAAGAAAACAGAAAAAGAACCGCTGCAGCGCAGCGGTTCTTTTTTTGTATAGGGCTATTCCCGGTGTGTCACCACGCACCCATACCCTCTCCCGGGGAGAGGGTGTCCCCGAAGGGGACGGGAGAGGAACGGCGGCAGAACCGACCAAGGAAAAAGTTTGATAGTTTTAGCAAACCGGTAGCCTTGCACCCGCATTCCTCTTCAGTCAGCTAACGCTGACAGCTTCCCCCCGGGGGACGCGATTAAAAGTCTTCCTTTGAGGGGCAAGCTTTCGGGCAAACGCAGTTCGCCCCTACGAGGGGATATGGATTGCCACGCCAGTGTGCGCACTGGCTCGCAATGACAAGGAAATCTAATGATTTTCTCGGTCATTCCGAGCCTGCGAAGCAGGCGTGGGAATCCGCATCTCGGCGGCAGCAAGCCGCCGCCCTACGGGGGATAGGGTGGGTTTGTGAATGTAGGGGCGGTCAGCGTGTGTAGGGGCGGCTATCAGCCGCCCGTAGGTAAATACAGTTCGCTCTGCTACTGCCACGCTGTGACTGAAAAGTGCATAATCCCCTGCCGCAAGGCAGGGGATTGGCAAATTAACCGAATACGCTCAGCAGGAAGCCTGCGGCGATGGCGGAGCCGATGACGCCGGCAACATTGGGACCCATAGCATGCATCAGCAGGAAGTTGGAGGGGTTGGCCTTCTGGCCTTCCAGGTTGGCAACACGGGCTGCCATGGGAACGGCGGAAACACCGGCAGAGCCGATGAGGGGGTTGACCTTGCCGCCGGTGAGCTTGCACATCACCAGACCACCCAGCAGACCGCCGCAGGTGGACAGAATGAAGGCGCAAACGCCCAGAACCACGATGGACAGAGTCTGCACAGTCAGGAAGTTGGAGCCGACCATGGTGGCGCCTACGGAGGTAGACAGCAGAATGGTGACGATGTTCATCAGCGCGTTCTGCACGGTGTCGCTGAGGCGGTCGGTCAGGCCGGTTTCCTTAAACAGGTTGCCCAGCATCAGGCAGCCGATCAAAGCGGCGGTGTCGGGCAGCAGCAGCGCCACAAACAGAGAAACCACAATGGGGAAGATGATCTTTTCCGACTTGGAAACGGTACGGGTCTGGGTCATCTTGATCTTTCTCTGCTCGGGGGTGGTGAGCAGCTTCATGAAGGGGGGCTGAATCAGAGGAATCAGCGCCATGTAGGAATAGGCTGCTACGGCAATGGCGCCCAGCAGCTCGGGAGCCAGCTTGGAAGTAAGGAAGATGGCGGTGGGGCCGTCGGCGCCGCCAATGATGCCGATGGAGGCAGCCTGGGGGCCGGTGAAGCCGACCACCAGATCGGGGACCAGACCGAACAGACCGTTCAGACCGTTCAGGGCAATGGCGCCCAGGAATGCGGCGAACACGCCCATCTGGGCAGCAGCGCCCAGCAGCAGGCTCTTGGGGTTAGACAGCAGAGGGCCAAAGTCGGTCATGGCGCCAACGCCCATGAAGATCAGGCAGGGGTAAATAGAGGTTTTTACGCCGATGTAGAAGAAGTCCAGCAGGCCGCCCTCTTTGAGGATGGTGCCGTAGCTATGGTAGGCTTCGTGACCTTCGGTCATGAAATCGGTCCACAGCTGCTGATTGTACAGACCCGCGCCGGGCAGGTTGGTCAGCAGGCAGCCGAAGGCGATGCCGCAAAGCAGCAGAGGCTCGAACTTCTTAACAATGGCCAGATACAGCAGCACGCAGGCGATGATCAGCATCACCAGATTCTGCCAGCCCAGCTCAGAGAAAAAGCCGGTGAACAGAGTGGCAAAGCCGGAGCTGTTCCAGAGCTTTAAGAGGATTTCACCAACATTGATCATTGGGAGCCCTCCTTAACCGATCACAACCAGAGGAGCACCGGTGTCCACAGTAGAGCCCTTCTGCACCAGCACCTGGGTAACGGTGCCGGCCTTGGGGGCCATGATCTCGTTTTCCATCTTCATGGCTTCCAGAATCACCAGCACTTCGCCTTCCTTGACGGCCTGGCCGGCGGCCACATTCACCTTGAGGATGTTGCCGGGCATGGGAGCATTGACAGCTTCGCCGGCGCCGGTTACGGCGGGAGCGGCGGGAGCGGGAGCAGCGGCAGCAGGAGCAGCTACGGGGGCGGCAGGAACTGCGGCGGGGGCAGCGGGAGCAATGGCCTCATACTCGGCCAGCAGCATAGCCTGGCCGGCCTCTACCTCAACCTCGTAGGTACGGCCGTTGAGAGTCACTTTATATTTCATGTTTATTTAACCTCCTTAATGGAAATGAAGCGCAGCTCATTCAGGGGCTTGCCCATCTTATCGGCTACGATGGCCATGAGCATGGCAGCGGTTTTGGGCTCCACATCATGGAGCTTCAGCTCGCCGGCGGAGCCGGGTGCGGTGGCCTTGGGAGCTTCCGGAGCAGGCTCTGCGGGTGCTTCGGCCTTGGCGGCAGCCTCCTTGGCAGCATTCTTTTTCTCGGCGGCAACGAAGGCCTTGCCCATGATGGTAATAACGCCCATCAGCAGGATGATGCCGAAGAATACCACGGCATAACCCAGCAGCGCAATGACGGCGGCGCCGCCAAAGGAGGGGTTGAGCAGGTAATCAGGGAGATTGGAAGTTAACACAGCGTTACCTCCTTATACTTCCACGATGGTGTAGGTAGCGATGTTATCTTCCTTGGCCTGGCGCTCCTCAAAGAACTTCTCGGCCAGGTTGGGGAAGGCGATGTAGGACAGAACATCCTCGTCGGAGCGGGCAATGCCTGCCAGCTTTTCCCGGGTGGCATCCACAATGGGAGGCAGAGTGTCGGCGTAGCGGCCCTCCAGAGGCTTCTCGTCGCCCAGGATCATGTTCTGAATTTCGGGGTTGATGGGGGCGGGGGTACGGCCGTACTCACCGCGGCAGTAAGCCTTGATCTCCTTGGAAACGGTCTTGTAGCGCTGGCCGTCCAGCACATTGCGGACTGCCTGCACGCCAACCATCTGGCTGGTGGGGGTGACCAGAGGAGGATAGCCCATGTCGGCCCGGACTCTGGGAGTTTCCAGCAGAGCTTCGTCCAGACGGTCCAGAGCGTTCATCTGCTTCAGCTGGCTCAGCAGGTTACTGAGCATGCCGCCGGGAACCTGATAGGTCAGGCACTGGGTATCGGTGGCCAGAGCCTTGGGCATCAGAGTGCCGTCGGCAATGAACTCGTCACGCACGCCCTTGAAATAGTCGGCCATGGCCTTGGTGGCGGTGTCGTCGATGTCCACCTCGTAGCCCAGCTGACGCAGAGCGTAAACCAGAGTTTCGGTGGCGGGCTGGCTGGTGCCGCCGGACAGGGGAGAGATGGCGGTGTCGATGATGTCCACGCCGGCTTCCACAGCCTTCAGGTAGGTCATGAAGGCCAGACCGGTGGTGGAGTGGGTGTGCAGGTCAATGGGCATATCGGGAGCGGCGTCCTTGATGGCGGAAACCAGATCGAAGGCTTCCTGAGGACCCATGATGCCGGCCATGTCCTTGATGCAGATGGTGGATGCGCCCATCTCCCGCAGCTCCTTGACCATCTTCACATAGTTGGCGTGGGTATGGACGGGGCTGGTGGTGTAGGAAATGGTGCCGGAAGCGATGGCGCCGGCCTTAACGGTGGCTTCCATGGCGACCTTCAGGTTGTTCACATCGTTCAGGGCGTCGAAAATACGGATCACATCGATGCCGTTTTCCACAGCCTTGGCCACGAACAGCTTTACGAAATCATCGGGATAGTGGGAGTAGCCCAGAACGTTCTGGCCACGCAGCAGCATCTGCAGCTTGGTGTTGGGCATCTTGGCGCGGATCTTCCGCAGACGCTCCCAGGGATCTTCATGCAGGTAGCGCAGGCATACGTCAAAGGTGGCGCCGCCCCAGCACTCGGCGGCGTAGAAGCCGGCCTTGTCGATGGTGGGCAGGATGGCGTCGAACTTGTCGTAGGGCAGGCGGGTAGCGATGAGAGACTGGTTGGCGTCACGCAGGACAGTCTCTACTAACTGAACTTTTCTTGCCATGTTTATAGAACCTCCGTAGGAAATATTATGAAATGGATGCGCCGCAGGGCGTTCCGATATTTTGACCGGCCGCAAGCCGGTTAAAACCAGTTTTCAGGAAGAAAGGGGGCGAAATATGGAGAAAAATCTCACAAATCCCACTCTTCACCACATACATACTATCACATAACCCCATAAATGTAAATAGAATTTTCCTTTATTTCCGGGTTGGTTTTCCTAAAAAGGCGGCAGAAAACAGATTCTTTTCCAAACCTTTACCTGCCCCAGGGACTGCAATTTTCAACGCACCGGAAAGGAAAAATTTGAGAACACACCGGAAAGGAAAAATTTGAGAATGGTTATTGATTTTTTTCGCTTCGTAGTGTATGATACAATTGCAAAATATGGGATGCTGTGCCTGCATCGGGTTTTGTCCGGTAGGGCGCAGGATCGCTGAAATAAAAAATGAAAGAGGTTATTTGATATGGCAAAGATCGATCTGAGCAAGTATGGCATCAACGGCACTACCGAGATCGTCTACAACCCCACCTACGAGCAGCTGTTCGAGGCGGAGATGGACCCCACTCTGGAAGGCTATGAGAAGGGCCAGCTCACCGAGCTGGGCGCTGTGAACGTGATGACCGGCATCTACACCGGCCGTTCCCCCAAGGATAAGTTCATCGTTATGGACGAGACCTCCGAGAACACCGTGTGGTGGACCTCCGACGAGTTCAAGAACGACAACAAGCCCGCTTCCCAGAAGGCCTGGGCTGCTTGCAAGGAGCTGGCTCTGCAGGCTCTGTCCGGCAAGAAGCTGTATGTTATGGACGTTTTCTGCGGCACCAACCCCGACTCCCGCATGGGCATCCGCTTCATCATGGAAGTGGCATGGCAGGCACACTTCGTAAAGAATATGTTCATCGCCGCCACCGAAGAAGAGCTGGCTAATTTTGAGCCCGATTTCGTTGTTTACAACGCTTCCAAGGCCAAGGTGGAGAACTACAAGGAGCTGGGCCTGAACTCCGAGACCGCTGTTCTGTTTAACCTGACCTCCCGCGAGCAGGTTATCCTGAACACCTGGTACGGTGGCGAAATGAAGAAGGGTATGTTCTCCATGATGAACTACTACCTGCCTCTGTACGGCATGGCTTCCATGCACTGCTCCGCCAACACCGACAAGAACGGTGAGAACACCGCTCTGTTCTTCGGCCTCTCCGGCACCGGCAAGACCACTCTGTCCACCGATCCCAAGAGACTGCTGATCGGTGACGACGAGCACGGCTGGGACGACAACGGCGTATTTAACTTTGTGGGTGGCTGCTACGCCAAGGTTATCAACCTGGATCCCGCGAGTGAGCCCGACATCTACCGTGCAATCAAGCGCAATGCTCTGCTGGAGAATGTTACTGTTGACGAAAATGGCAAGTGCGACTTTGCTGACGGCTCCGTCACTGAGAACACCCGTGTTTCCTACCCCATTAACCACATTGAAAACATCGTTCGTCCTGTTTCCGCAGGCCCCGATGCGAAGAATGTTATCTTCCTGTCCGCTGACGCTTTCGGCGTTCTGCCTCCCGTGTCTATCCTGACCCCCGAGCAGACCCAGTACTACTTCCTCAGCGGCTTTACTTCCAAGCTGGCCGGTACTGAGCGTGGCATCACTGAGCCCACTCCCACCTTCTCCGCTTGCTTCGGTGCTGCCTTCCTGGAGCTGCACCCCACCAAGTACGGTGAAGAACTGGTCAAGAAGATGGAGAAGTCCGGCGCTAAGGCTTACCTTGTCAACACCGGCTGGAACGGCACCGGCAAGCGTATCTCCATTAAGGACACCCGTGGCATCATCGACGCCATTCTGGATGGCTCCATCCTGAAGGCTGAGACCAAGACCATTCCTTACTTCG
>JAZSGN010000059.1:0-2804 GCA_045532755.1 Faecousia sp. | reverse complement strand
AGAGCTTAAAATCAGTCTTTTGAATAATTTGCTCTAGCAATATTACTCAAGAATTTTCGTTGGCTGTTAATTCGATTTCTCGAAACTTAAACAAATCCATTAATTTGTCCAAGGTGTTTTTTAGTTCGTCTTTGCGTTATTCAATTTACAAGGTACAGGTGCGCTGCCCCTCCGGACTTATCAGCCCCTCATCGCGGCAGCTTGCTTATACTACCATAAACCATAGCCATTTGTCAAGCACTTTTTTTCATTTTTTTCATTTTTTATCATCTTTTTTCAGAGCCCTTTTTTACCCTCAGCGAACGGAGATATTCGACGAGATTTCGCTCAGCGCGTCCCCCGCGTCATAGGCGTTTTCCTCGCAGCCGGCGATATCGCCCAGGCTGATCATGCCGCACAAGCGGCCGTTTTCCATCACCGCCAGACGGCGCACCTGCTGCCTGCCCATCAGGTGGGCGGCCACCCCCACTTCCATATCCGGGTCTACGGAAAGCACCCGGCCGGTCATGACCTCCCGCACCGGCGTATTCTCCGGGGAGCGGCTGGCGGCAAGACAGCGGGTTACAAGGTCCCGGTCGGTCACCACGCCGCAGAGCTTGCCGGCGCTGCACACCGGCAGAATCCCTATATTATAATGTGTAAGGGTTCTGGCTGCCACAGCCACCGTTTCCTCCGGGCGAATGGAGATCACCTGATTCGTCATTACATCGCGAATTTTCATAATACCCGCCTCCTTCTGGATGTTGCTTCCATTATGGCCGGTTTTACCTGAAAATATACACGAAAAAACAGCCCTGCGGAAATTCCGCAGGGCTGCTGAGGGTCAAAAACTTACTGGGGCTGCTTGCCGATGTAAGCCAGGATGCCGCCGTCAACATACAGAATGTGACCGTTGACGAAGTCGGAAGCGTCGGAAGCCAGGAACACAGCGGGACCAACCAGGTCCTCGGTGCGGCCCCAACGGGCAGCGGGAGTCTTGGAGATGATGAACTGGTCAAAGGGATGACGGCTGCCGTCAGCCTGCAGCTCACGCAGAGGAGCGGTCTGAGGAGTTTCGATGTAGCCGGGGCCGATGCCGTTGCACTGGATGTTGTACTCGCCGTACTCGGAGCAGATGTTGCGGGTCAGCATCTTCAGGCCGCCCTTGGCAGCTGCGTAAGCGGAAACGGTCTCGCGACCCAGCTCGCTCATCATGGAGCAGATGTTGATGATCTTGCCGTGGCCCTTCTTGATCATGGAAGGAATGCAGGCCTTGGCCAGAATGAAGGGAGCGTTCAGGTCCACATCGATGACCTTGCGGAAATCGGCAGCGGACATCTCGCACATGGGGATGCGCTTAATAATACCGGCGTTGTTGACCAGGATGTCGATGACACCGACTTCCTCTTCGATCTGCTTGACCATAGCCTGAACAGCCTCTTCATTGGTAACGTCGCAGACATAGCCCTTGGCATCGATGCCGGCCTCAGCATAGGCAGCCAGACCGCGGTTTACCAGATCCTGATTGATATCGTTGAAAACGATCTTGGCGCCGGCTGCAGCCATACCGCTGGCGATTGCGAAGCCGATACCGTAGGAAGCGCCGGTAACCAGGGCGATCTTGCCTTCCAGGGAGAATTTCTTGATGTAGTTGTCCATTGAAAACACGCCTTTCTTATGTAATGTTTGGATTTACAACAATCGAATGGGGTTATTGCGAAGAATAACCATCGTATAAAATTATACCCTACACCCTTTTCCAACGCCATAACTTTTTCGACACTGCTTATTCACAAAACGGATATGGGCAACTGCCGCACAGTGCCCACGGTTTTTCCTTTTTCCCTCGGGCTGACCCGGAAAAATCAGGATATGGAATTTGCATATTTCGGAGAAAAAGGCCGCAAAGGAAAACCCTTCGCGGCCTGCGGTATCAGAAATAGCACTTTTCGGCGATGTAGCTCACCAGCTCCGAGATGGGAATCCGAACCTGCTCCATGGTGTCGCGGTCGCGGACGGTGACACAGTTGTCGGCTTCGGTGGTCTCGTCGCCGACGGTCTGGAAGTCTACGGTGATGCAAAGCGGCGTGCCGATTTCGTCCTCACGGCGATAGCGCTTGCCGATGGAACCGGCATCGTCGAAGTCCACCATGAAGTGCTTACGCAGCTCGGCGTAGATCTCCTCGGCCTTGGGGGTCAGCTTCTTGGACAGAGGCAGCACCGCAGCCTTGAAAGGCGCCAGCGCCGGATGCAGCCGCAGAACGGTGCGGATGTCGGGGTTGCCCTTCTTGTCTACGCCCACCTGCTCCTCGTCATAAGCCTCGCACAGGAAGGCCAGAGCCACACGGTCGCAGCCCAGGCTGGGCTCGATGACATAGGGAATGTAGTGCTCGTTGGCTTCCTGATCGTAGTACTCCAGGCTCTTGCCGGAGGCCTCCTGATGGCGGCCCAGATCGTAGTTGGTGCGGTCAGCAATGCCCCACAGCTCGCCCCAGCCGCCGCCGAAGGGGAACTGGTACTCGATGTCGGTGGTAGCGCGGGAATAGAAGGCCAGCTCGGCGGGATCGTGGTCACGCAGGCGGAGGCTATCCTCCTTGATGCCCAGGGACAGCAGCCAGTTCTTGCAGAAATCCTTCCAGTAGGCGAACCATTCCAGGTCAGTGCCGGGCTTGCAGAAGAACTCGCACTCCATCTGCTCAAATTCACGGGTACGGAAGGTGAAGTTGCCGGGGGTGATCTCGTTACGGAAGGCCTTACCCACCTGGCAGACACCGAAGGGCAGCTTCTTGCGGGTGGTGCGCTGCACATTGGCGAAGTTGACAAAA
>JAZSGN010000004.1:0-27338 GCA_045532755.1 Faecousia sp. | reverse complement strand
CTCTTCTCTCTTCACTTTTCTCTCTTCCCTTCCCCTCGTAGGGGCCGGTGACTACACCGGCCCGCGGGCGGTCGCAGATCGCCCCTACATCCCCCACCGAACCTCTTCGCAGGGGCGAACTGTGTTCGCCCGAAAAAGCCTTTCCCCCCATTGCGACATTTCCATCGTCAGCCACCGGCTGACACCGCTTCTTTTCCCTCTTCTCTCTTCACTCTTCTCTCTTCCCTTCTCCCCTCGTAGGGGCCGGTGACTACACCGGCCCGCGGGCGATCGCAGATCGCCCCTACGAATATCATCGGGGTCCCCACAAAGGCGAATGGCCTTTGTGGGCAGAGGTGGAACAAGGCCTGCGGGTGGAATTTCCCCTTTGGGGGAAATGGAACATTGCAGCCTTCGCGGGGGCGACGTAGGGGCGAACTGTGTTCGCCCGAAAAAGCCTTCTCCCCCAAAAGGGGGGAGAAGGTGGCTGCCCTCCGGGCAGACGGATGTGGGGGCAAGAAAACGTAAAAAGGCAGACCTTCCGTCTGCCTTTCTATTATGCTTTCCCCATTCTCTCCCGGATGGCGGCCCGCAGCTGCACCATAGAGTCCCACCGGTAGGCCTTGACGGCCTTTTCGGGGCTTTGAACCGTCTTTTCCAGATAATACCGCATCTCCCACAGCGTTCTGGGGTAAAATTTCCCTTCCCGGAAATTAGGATACCGCTCCAGCACCTGCAGCTGAATGCTCCGCAGCCGGGAAAGGCTGGGCCGGTCGAACATGGCAAGGCAGACATTGCGGATATTGCCCATCTGCAGCGCCATGTATTTGTGCTCCACCAGCGCCGGCATGGCATCCCCCGCCCTCCGGGCGATCTGCTCCGGCACCAGCAGCCGGTCGTACCACCGCTCGTCGTTGCGGCCGGGCAGCGCCGGTTCGTAGGTCAGATAGCAGCCCTCAGCCTTGGCGGCAGAGCCGGCCTGCAGCGCCGCCAGAAAATCGAAGGCAAGGTGGCAGAACGCCCCCTCCTCCGGAAACTGCAGCCCATTCTTTTCAAGAAAGTCCCGCTTATAGATCCGGCAGCTTACGCAGCCGGGGGCAGAAATAAAGGCGGCCTTTTCCTCCATGGTCTCCAGCTTCCCGCTGCCCACCCGCCGCCGCTGACCGTTTTCTTCATAGTCGGCGCTGCAGAGGTCTGCCCCTCCCGCGGCATCGTAAAGGGCCTGCAGCATGGCGGCATCCGCCTTGTCGCCGCAGGTGAGGAAGCAAACATACTCCCCCTGCGCCAGCTTCAGGCCCTCGTTCCAGGCCTTGCCCAGAGAGCCCTGGCACTGCACCGTCCGGATATCCTCCGGGAACTGCGCCGCGCAATCGGCAGCCACTTCCCCGGTTTCGCCGTGGCCGCAGCGCTGCACCAGCAGGATCTGGCAATCCAGAGTCTGCTCCAGCAGCGCCTGCACGATATCGTACAGCCCCTGCCCCTGCTCCTCCACCGGCAGAATCACACTCACTTTTCTCATAGAAGCTCCTCAATGGCGGCGATGCGCCCTTTCAAATCGATAAACGCTCTGCGCTGTGCTACAGCCTGCCGGTAGTGGTCCAGCAGTTGGGGCTGTGTCAGCACCCTGGTCATGGCCTCATAGAACGCGTCTTCCGTATTTTCCGTAACGATGCCGTACTCGCTGTCACCCAGCAATTCTCTTGTACCGGAGTTCTCCACCGACAGAATCGGCACGCCGCACCAAACCGCCTCCTGTAGAGCCGTATTGAAGCCCTCATGCCGGGAGGTGCAGATCAGCCAGTCCGCCGTTTTCATATAGGCAAAGGGGTTGCTTTTGTTTCCCAGCAGGGAAACATTCTCCAATCCGCCTTTGGCGATTTCCGCCTCCAGCTCCGGCCGTTTTTCCCCTTCGCCCAGGATCCACACCCGATAGTCGAAGCCGTCCCGGTTCAGCCGCCGGCAGACCCGCAGCAGCCGGTCGAAGCCTTTCTGCTCCGCCAGCCGTCCCACCGCCACAAAGGTAGGCACATTTTCCCTTTTTGGAAGCGGCTCAACGTATTTCCCATCGATCTCATGCGTATCGATGGGATTGTAGCAAACAACCAAATTCCGCATTTCCCCAAATACGGCGTTCATGCTGTCTGCAACCGTGGCAGAAACACAAATTACCCGATCAAAACATTCATAACACCGCTTTTCCTTTTCTATGGAACCAAACACCTCCGCGGTGGTATGGCATAGGGTCATGTCATTGTGAATCCACACAAGTTTTCTGTCTGAGCGAATATACTTTGCCACCATCTCAGCGCACTTTCCTTCCTGCGCGGCAATAGCGGTGTCGAATTTTCTCAGCCTCAGCCAAAGGGGGTATAATCTGGGCATCAGAATATTGTGTAATCTCTGAAGGAGCCGTTTCAGTCCCCCGGAGGAAAACTCATCATAGTACAGCCAGCGCCGCTTCACATTGCCGGGGTACAGCCCGTCGTAGATATCGCCTGTCAAATAGGCGATCTTGGACAGCACCGTAATTTCATATTTTTCCTGAGGCAGATTGTTCAGAAGATTGCAAAAGACCTTCTCCACTCCACCCTTGAGAATGCACTGATGGATATAGATAAATAGTTTCTTTTTTTTCATAAGCAGACCCTACCCACAATTTGGTCCAAATAGGCCGCATCTTTGGCATCGGCCACCTGATTACCCCCGGCCACTTCGTTGACATACTTGCCTTCAATCTTTACTTTTTCGGTAGCTCCCAGGCGCATCCATTCGTATTCCAGGTCGATGTGTCCGGCGTCAAAGGCCCAGTAGCCCTCCCGGAACAGGTCATACGCCAGCACGGTAGCCGTGGGGCCCAGCGCCATAAAAATCAGATCCTCATTTTTCGCGTGTGCTTTCACCGCCGCCAGAATTTCCTCATAGTGGTCGAAGGCATTCTCCGCGGGGCAAAGCAGCCGCCGCACCGAAGCGGCGTTGTCGAACAAGTCGTTGCCCACACCTACCCGGCTTTTCTCGCCCTCTACCAGCAGCACATTTTCGTCCTGCCAAATGGCTTTCAGCCCGGCGTACCAGCCGGGGCTTTGGGTTTTGTCGACCCAGTCGAAGTAAAACCGGGTGATCTGGGATTGATAGTAAGGCTGCTTGGTGTTCAGCAGCCGCACCCATTTGACCCGTTCGGTATTCAGCCGCCGCTGCCAGTGGAACTGTGCCTGGGGGGTAAATTGGCAAAGGTCGCCGAAGCAGTCCGGCAGTGCCACCAAAAAGCGGTCGGAAATATCATTCTTTTTCAAAATTTCCTTCAGCCGTCTGCCCAAAGCCTCGTTACCCTTCTGAAAACCTTGGCTGCGGCCGAATATCATATCAAATTCCCCGTCGCCGTACCGGGCAATGGAGGCCCGGCGTTCTCTGATGGCTGCGATGGTCTCGTTCATGCCCACCACCGTGGGTTGCCGCATCCACCAGACGCTCCACCGATTAAACCGAATCACCATTTTTTCCTGTTCATAGGCTAATTTATCGCAAAGTCTACTCATGTATCTCACCCGTTGTCATTGATAAAATCGGCTATCGTCGCAAGCATAGGCCTTTCCCAGCGGGAAAACAAGATTCTGTATACTTTTTCCATGATCACAAAGATACATACGAATCATCCTTCTCTGCCTGAAGTTCAGACAGGGATTGGAAATACTCTGTTTTCTCCGCTCTACGAATGTCGCACTGCAGGATGCAAATATCTCCTGCAGCGCCCTGCATTTTTCCAGCTCCTGCTATCGCTGCAGATAGCGGAACAAAGGCTTTGCCAGCGCAGGATGGATTTGAAACAACCGCAGCACCCATCTGTAAGCTCTCAGTACTTCCGGATTCTTCATCAGCTGGGCGTACTTGTTTCGCAATGCCGGTTCATACTTCCCGAATAATTCTAACAGGTCTTGTCTTTCCTCCCGCACCGCATAATGCAGACGCAGATAGGCCTGCAGCCACTTCCATTGCAGAATATCTACCTCTTTTGAAATACCCTTTTCCTGCATGAAGTCGCTTAAGTGCTGCAGCGAGTCCAGTGTCAGGAACATCCGTTCATCCCAGACACTTCGCATCAAGCTATCTTGTGTCTGATAGTAGCAATACATTGCGCAAGGAACATAGGCCACACGCCTTGCTGCCTGTATCAACTCCAGACAGATCATTTCGTCCTCATATATTTTCATATCGACATCAAACCGTATATCCGCAAAAAGCGCTCTGCGATACAGCTTGTTGTGCGGGAATGCCGTAAGCTTCGGGTAGAACCCGCGATTGAAATCCGCAAATACAACATCCGCAGAATAGCTCTCATAGCCCTCCGGCACAACCTCTTCCGAGAAGGGATTCTGTTCTGTGCGTGGGTCTGCTGTCTTTACGGCGCAGGCTGCAAATCCCGCATCTGCTGCAATCAACGCCTTCATCAACAGTTCCAGCATTCTGGGGTGAAGGATGTCATCGCTGTCTACAAAGCTGATGTAATTTCCTGTCGCCGCATCCAGTCCCGCGTTGCGCGCAGAGGATGCTCCGCCATTTTTCTTGTGGATCACCCGGATTCGAGGATCCTTTTTCGCATATTCTTCGCAAATGTCCCCGCTTTGGTCCGGGCTGCCATCATTGACCAGAATGATCTCCAGTTTCTGATATGTCTGATTCCGCACGCTGTCTACACAACGCCGCAGATACGCTTCTGCCTTGTATACCGGTATAATTACACTGATCACAGTTAACACGCTCCCTTCTGCTGCTCCATAAGATAGCGGAACATTCGATCAATAATCTGTGAATCGGTATCCGCCATAAATTTTCTGGCAAACAGCTTGTCTCCCTGATGAATCAGGGAATCAAAATCCGCCGCTGTAAAGGTGACCGGACTTGGACTGCCTCCTGCATTAACCAGGTATCGCCAATCCTCCGGATCTACCGGATGTCCGTTATGCATCAGAATCACTTGCTTATATACTTCGTCCGGGCAACAGGTAAAGCGAATCATAGAGCGAATCTTTTTTTCGTTTTTCAGCAGGCACATCACGGCATCGTGGTTGAATGAACCCCATTGACCTCCCTTATAAGCCTTCATCCCATGCCGTTTTAAGCGTTCAACACCCAGCTTTTCCTGAATAATGTACATCCAACCATTGAGTTTTTTGCTCAATCGGTTCTCACCGGGAAACAGATTGTGGTAACGATTCATCCGCATCCAGTCCCACCGGGTCAATTCCGGAGCATAGCACAGTCTGTTCACAGAGAACTGCTCACATTGGCGGTGGATCTCATCCTGAGATTTTAGCGGCAGATCTGCCCCCGATATCAAGTGATAACAGTGGTAACTTCCGCGTTTCACCGCAGCGTTAAACAAAATCAATTCAGCTCTGACCATAGAAGGCTTCGCCCAACCAATGTCGATCCGCTTTTTTGTAAAGGTCAGCGTAGATTTTTGGCATAGCACCCCAAAATACCCGAAATCGAAATCCTTCACCTTTTTGTCGATATGGATGTAAATATCGTTCCGGGGGTCGTCCAGCAGAAGCAGCAGCTTCTCCAGATTATAGAAATTGTTGTGCGCCAGAATTAAATATGCGTGTTTTTTCTGCATCATAATCTGCGTCACCTTCTTTTTCTCGAATCACTTGCCGAATCGGGCTTTGATTGCCTCATAGCGCTGGTCTCCCAGCAGGCTTCGGCATATTTTTTTGGGCAAGTACGCAATCGGCATCCAAAAACTGTCCCTGCGTACCTTTCTTCTGCTTTTTTTCTTTGCCTTGATGCCATCTCCGTCAAACCAGCTGGCTGAATACCAGTGGATGGAAACAGTATCTGCTGTGACGTCCTTTTTTCCGGACCAGTCAGAAAAAGGGCATAACCATTGCTTGGGCAATATCCGCACATTTCCGGGCAACATCTGCATGGAATTATCCTGCTTCAACCCATACGAAAGAAACACCCGGGTATTTCGGTTGGGGCAAGGGGTCAAATCCAGACTTCCGTCCGCCAGCAGAAACAAAGCTTCCTCGTAATCCGCCATCAGGTCCTTCAAGATAGGCGCGGCCTTCTCCGCTCCGAAGCCCAACCCGGTGTTGATGTGGCTGTCGTTTTCAAATCCAAAATAAGCCCCATTGGAGAGCAGCGGATCCAGCGGTTTTATCAGTTCCACATCCGTATCCAGATAGATGCCGCCCCGGTCATATACCACCTTCAGACGCACATAGTCCGTCACGAAGGCCCATTTTTTCGCTTCGTAAGCCTGCCGCACATATTGCGGGCAGGCCGAAATATCGAAGTTGCTTTCGTCCCACCGGATGATCTCATAATTCGGGCAGTACTTCTCCCAGCTTTCCATGCAGTTTCCCGCCAAAGCCGGCATCGGATTTCCGCCGAACCAGCAGTAGTGTATTATTTTGGGAATCATTTTTGCTCCTCACTGATAAAGTTTGTAGAACACACGCATTCCGGTCAGGCGCATCCAAAGCGTTACCGGACGAATATGCAGGTTTTCAGCAATCTGGCGAAAGGAAAACCGCCCCCGCACGGCGTAGAAATACTCCAGATACAGGTTCCACTTGCGAATTCCTTCTGCTTTTTTGAACGCTCCACATTGGTACAGATACAATCCCCAGCCCTTTGGGTTCTTTTCAAAAATTGCCGTTCCCTGAGCCGTCAGGCCATCGTCCCGGTATTCGCAGATCATAACCGCCTTGTTAAAAAACCGCAGTTTGAATCCGTCGGCGGCGATTCTGTCCCACACGACAGCTTCTGTAATAAAATTCTCTCCTTCGAATTCCGGGAATGGATACCGGCGCAGCAGGTCGGTGTAGAACACCTCCGCTTTATCGCCGGTAACTCCGTTGGCATACCGCTGAAGAGCCGTAATATCAAGGGTTTCGCCCCGGAATGTGGTCCCCAAAACGCCGCCGTTCGCCGTTCCTTTCAGTCCGCAAACACCTGCAAAAGCATTTTTATCTTCCTGCGGAATGGTTTTTTCCATCGCATCGATGATCTCCAGCGCCGCATCCGGCAGAAAATCGTCGGAGTCCACAATGTAGAACAATTCGCCGGCTGCCAGCTCCAGGCCCTTGTTGATGGCCCGGTGCTTGCCGCCGTTTTCCGTCTTCACATAGCGAACGGGAAATCCTTTTTCCGAGGCAACAATCTGCGAAAACAGTTCCTGCGTATGGTCAGCAGAGCCGTCATCCACCACAAGCCACTCAAAATCCCGGAAGGTCTGCTTCTGCAGGGATTGATACAGCTGTTTCAGCAGTTCCGCCCGGTTATATGTAGGTGTAAACACCGTGAATCTCATCTAAAACTTCACTCCTTTTCTTTTGAATGGCAGAATTTCATAACGCCGGTTTTCACAACGGGATTCCCTTTCGCTGTCTGCCCGGCGCTTCAGCTTCCGTTATTTTGAAAGCCCAGTTTTTTCAGCAGCCATTTTACCGGATCATAGAGCTTTGTCCATAAGGGGAAGAACAGTCCCAAAAAGTCCCGATCCCCTCCCAAGGAAAAAATCCGGTCCTTCCAATGTTTCCGCACGCATCGCCGCCCCTTTTTTATAAGCGCTCTGCGTTGCCTGCCAAGTGTGCGTTCCTTGGAAGCATCGATTTGCCGAATATTTTCCGCAATCAGCCTTACATACCCCCGTACCCGCAGTCTGTAGGGCTTAACCAGCTTCCGCCGGCGGAAATAATCCATTTGCTCTTGAAAGGCCTCTATTGCATCTATCCGCCTCGGGCTCCACCGGGACTGCATAATGCTTTCCGGATTCTGATAATACCCGTACAGCGCGGCATCGATAACCGCAACATTTCCACAACCGAATAAAATGCGGTAGGTCACGAACTCGTCTTCATGGAGCTTCCCCTTCGGGTAAGGCAGCACCACGCTTCTGTGGTACAGCTTGCCCCATGCAACCGTGGCGTTGACGTTTCGCTGCAGATAAAAGTCCTCCGCGGGCCGGAGCGTGGCTGTCAGCTCTGTGGGGTCTGCCAGCGGCTCTCCCCGGGTCTTAGAAAACCCGCAGACACTTACTTTTGCGCCGAGTTTTGTTGCCCCGTCATACAGCGCCTGAAGCATCTTAGGATGCGCATAGTCGTCAGAGTCAATGAATGTAATCCACTGCCCTTCGGATGCGGCAAAGCCCACATTCCGGGCATCGGAAAGGCCGCCGTTTTCCTTGTGAATGACTTTGATTCGGCTGTCCCTTTGCGCCCATGCATCGCATAGGGCAGGGCAGTTGTCGGGGCTTCCGTCGTCCACCAGAATCAGCTCAAAGTCCCCGAAGGTCTGGGCCAGTATACTCTCTACACACCGGTCAAGATAGCTTTCCACCTTATACACCGGCACGATCACACTGATTTTTGGCATCACTCAACCTCTTTTTACAAAGCGCTTTATTCTCTCATACCCGTTTTCGCCCAACAGCTTGCTTGCGATTCTGTTAGGTAATATCCGCAGCGCATACAGATCCTGCTGTCTGTGCCGTTTTTTCAGATTGGGGCGGAACTGTGCTTCTTCGGGTTCAGGATAGAGATATTTCGCAACGATCCCGGAAAAACCCATTGTTTCATAGTCCGCCCAAAACTGTTCCCGATGTTCCGACGGCGGGAAGCAGCTGCGAAGCGCCCGATTTCCGTTAACGGCCTGTTCCAGCGGTCTTGTCCAAACCCGAAGCATTCCGTTCACCTGTTCAAACAGCTGTTTGCCGTTTTCTGTATTCAGCATCACCATGGAGATGCCCTTGTCGTGATCCCGGTCTGCCCAACCGGTGTCCATGTAGCCCCAAAAATCCGCCAGCGTAATATCCGCCACCCGGTCAGTTCCGGCATAATCGCATTGATGGCAGCTTGGCCGCAGGAACAATTCTCTCAAAAAGCCGCGGATATAGGGGTCTTCGTAGGTGCTGGCTTTGTAGACCTTTCCGTTTTCAAACACCAGCTTCATGCCAAATACATACCACCCCGGCTCTTTATTCCGGAAAAACACCTGCTTCACCGGCGAGCCAAACCGCTGCTGCATATAGCTAAGATAGTCCCGGTACACCTTAGGCGACGGCACACCGTGACACACCAGATCCACGGTAAACAGCTGTCCTGCATACCGGCTTCCCAGATAGGCATACAGGCCATCGATCTGGCAGGCAGTTCCGGAATACAGCACCTTTGCCCCATCCTGCAGGCAGCGCTTCACCTCCCGGAAGGAAAACCCGGTATCGCTTTGCACATACTTGGAGCCGCGAAGCTGGGCCAACTGCTGCAGATTTTCGGCTTTTTTGTGTACAACGTTCAGCTGATCGTCAAACCCCACGCCAAACACACACCCTCCCTGGGACAGGATTCCCTGGGCAAGCGCAGAGAAGGCTCCGCCGGAGGTGCTGTTTTTCCGCAGTTTTCTGTCTTTCATCCAGCAAGCAAACACTTGTTTTTCTCCGTCGGGTCTGGGGTTTGTTTGAAGTTTGGGGCATACGTTCCGGCACTTTCCGCAGCGCAGGCAGAGTGCTTCATCCACCACTGGCCGATAAAAGCCCTCCGCATCCGGCTGTTTGCGGATTGCGTTTACTGGGCACACATTCGCGCAGGCCATACACCCGGTGCAGCTGTTTGGCTCACAAAGCAGCAAGGTCATTCCTCCTCAATTATCTTCCGCAACGAAGCATAGAACTGCTCCTGAAAATAGGGCGGAAGGCAATAGTCATAGTCTGTTTCATAAATCCGCCGGACTTGATGCGCGATTTTTTCCGGCGCAGGTTCATAGCGAACATAGTCCCGAAAGCTCTCCGGAAACCATTTCACGCCGGAGCTGAGTTTGTGGTCTGTGGAGGAAATTACCACCACCGGCGTTCCCGCGATCAGCGAAAATATAGTTCCGTGATACCGGTCTGTAACGATTGCCCGGTATCCGGCATATTCCTCCCAGATGTCCTGCAGGATTTTCCCGCGGTTTTTCCGGATCTGCGCGACATCCATTTCAATGGTGGTATCCGTTACGCTCACCGAATCCAGTTCTTCCAGCTCCGCCTTCAGCGCAGCGATCTGTTCGGGAGAGTAAAAAGCTTCCTTATCGTTTCTCAGGCACAGCAAAATTCCCTTTCTGGGCTTATGGTAGCGGTGTTTTCCGATCATCGTCGTAACGATGTCGGGAAACAGCAGTTTCCGGCAGTTGGGGAACATTTTCTCCGCTGTCTGAAAAGACACATCATCCCTGCACAGCATCAGCAGCTTGGGATGCGCGTTATATATTCTGCGGGCGTTGTCCGCCTCTTCTTTGCTCTGATAATAGACGGTCTGAGGAAGCATCACCACCTGCCGGTCACTAAACAGTTGCAGAGTCTTTCGCTGCAGCTTTTCCTCCAGCATATACAGATCCGTCGTATGGTAGCCGCTGTGCAGAAACACCTTATCCTTGGGATTGCAATATTTCTGTATCCTTTTTAACAGCGCATAGTCGCCCCACCCCAGCTCTGTCGTCTCGTAAAGTCTTACACGATAGCCGGGATAGTTCTGTTTCAACCATTTCTCTATACAGTAGCTCTGGGCCTGATCGCCCATATTCGAGTGAAACGGCGCGCCAAAAACAAAGATATTGCGGGAAACTTTGATTCGCAATATCCATATTGCCAGCCCCAGGCGATAGCGGGCGCTAATCAGGCATTTGCGCAAAAATTCCCTGATAAATGTCATACTCGGCTCCTTACTGCTTCACCTGAATCTCCGGGAACATCACATAGCCCCACCAGCTGTGATTCCAGGTCATAGCATTGTTTTCTTCTGTGGACAGCAGTTTTTCAAACGCAAAGGCTTCCTCCACAACATCATGCAGTTGATTATGTCCGTACTCGTTGACAGAGTAGGCAACCATGTCCACAATATACTTTCCCGGCGCCAGCCACTCCATAGGCACAGTAAGCTGCAGCCGGTTCTCGCCCTCTGCTACCGTTATGCAGGGTTTGGTGGTAGCCATACCCGCCCGGGAGCCGTCCGCCGAATGGATGGTCATACGAAAAGTAATATTCTGCGCTGCCCGGCGGGCAGTAAATGCAATTTCCAGCTGAACATCCTCTCCATGATAGTAGATCGGATGGGATTTTCTGTCGAGGAAGCGAAGGAGATCCAGGTGAATCATCCCGTCGATGTCTTTTCTCTTTCTGGGCGCGCTGCATTCATATACCAGCTGCATTTGGGCAGCATTATTCATGTACAGCGCGATGGCCTCTTCCACATCGCCGTCGAAGACGATCCTGCCCTTATCCAGCACGATGCACCGGTCGCAGAGCTTACGGATGGTGTTCATATTGTGGGAAACATAGAGGACGGTCTTGCCCTCCACCGTGGCGGCATCGCGCATTTTATCCAGACACTTCTGCTGGAAGGCCATGTCGCCCACCGCCAGCACCTCGTCCATGATCATGATTTCCGCGTCCAGATGGGCGGCAACGGAGAACGCCAGCTTCACATACATGCCGCTGGAGTAGCGCTTAACGGGGGTGTCGATAAAGTCCCGCACCTCGGAAAACTCGATGATGTCCTCCATCTTGGCATCAATTTCCGCCCGGGTCATGCCTAAAATCGCGCCGTTGAGGTAGACATTCTCCCGGCCCGTCATTTCCGGGCTGAAGCCGGTACCCACTTCCAGCATGGAGGCGATGCGGCCGTCAATATCCACCGTACCCTCGGTGGGGGCGGTGATTCTCGAGAGAATCTTCAGCATGGTGGACTTTCCCGCGCCGTTGCCGCCGATGATGCCGAGAGCCTCGCCCTTTTTCACCTTCAGGTCGATGCCGTTCAGGGCCATGAAGCTCTGGCCCAGCAGCCGCTGCTCCTGGCCGATCTTGGAGTTGGGGTCAACCTTGCCCCGAACTCTTGCCCACCAGCTCTGCAGGTCGGCGGTCAGGGTGCCGCCGCCGATCTGTCCCAGCCGGTACTGCTTCTTGAGTCCCTTTATTTCAATCGCGTATTCACTCATATCAAGAAATCTCCATATCCGGGAAGCGGATAGCGCCCATGCGCTCCGTGTTCCAGTTTTCTACCGTGTCGGCCGGGGCTTTGACGATCTCCAGGGTCAGCGCCCTCGGTACATTGTCCAGCACCAGCCCCGCGCCGCTGCCCTTGTGAAACAGCAGGGGGCTGAAGTAGTAAGTTCCGGGGCTCAGCATCGCCGTATCAAACAGCACAGAATCCTCCCGGCTTTCTCCCGCCGCGATGGTGGGCAGCGCCGCCGATTGGGCCATGCCCAGAACATTGTCGTGAGCATCCCGCACCAGCAGCCGCAGCCGCATATCGGCGAGGTTCTCCTGCGCCTGCCAGCGGAAGGTGATAGCCAGCTTTTCGCCCCGCGCCGCCGCCGCCAGTTCTTTTCCCGGCAGCTGCATTTTCGTCAGCTTTGCCCGCCTGCCGAACTGCTCATGAAGCCGGGGGGCATTCGAAAGGTCGCTTTCCGTCCGGCCGCCTGCGCCCCCAAGGCGCAGATACTCGGCGATCGCTTCTTCCGTCTCGCCGTCGAACACCAGCTTGCCTTCATGCAGCACCACGCACCGCTTGCAGAGCTTGCGAATGGTATTCATGTTGTGGGAAACATACAGCACCGTTCTGCCCTGAACTTCCGCGGCGGAGCGCATCTTTTCCAGACACTTTTTCTGGAAGGCCATATCGCCCACCGCCAGCACCTCGTCCATGATCATAATTTCCGCATCCAGATGGGCGGCAACGGAAAAGGCCAGCTTCACGAACATACCGGAAGAATACCGCTTCACCGGCGTGTCAATGAACTCCCGAATTTCCGAAAATTCGATGATCTGCTCCATCTTTCGGTCGATCTCCGCCTTGGTCATGCCTAAGATCGCGCCGTTGAGGTAGACATTTTCCCGGCCCGTCATCTCCCGGTTGAAGCCGGTACCCACCTCCAGCATGGAGGCAATGCGGCCTTCGATATCCACGCTGCCTTCCGTGGGAGCGGTGATTCTCGAAAGAATTTTCAGCATGGTGGACTTTCCCGCGCCGTTGCTGCCGATGATGCCAAGGGCCTCGCCCTTTCTCACCTTCAGATCGATGCCGTTCAGGGCCATAAAGGTCTGCCCCACCTGCCGGCGGTCGGTGCCTACCATGGCGTTGGGGTCGTCCTTGCCCCGGAGCTTTGCCCAAAGGCTCTGCAGGTCAGCGGTCAGCGTGCCGCCGCCGATCTGCCCCAGCCGGTAACGCTTTTTTAAGTTGTGGATCTGAATCGCGTATTCACTCATAACAACCGATCCTTATCGTGGTTTTTACACCGTATCCATAAAGGTCTTTTCTACCCTGCTGAACACAATCACGCCCAGGGTCACCACTACCGCCATCACGCCCACGGAAATGCCCCAGTACACAGGGTCCATTGCCCCCTGCCCCAGGAACATCCACCGGAAGGCTTCCACGGCGCAGGTAACGGGATTGAGCATAATCACGGTCCGCAGGCCGCCGTTTCCGAGGGTGGAAATGGGGTAAACAACGGGGGTAATGTACATCCAAAGCTGCACGCCGAAGCCAACCAGCATGGCAAGGTCACGGTACTTGGTGGTCAGGCTCGAAACAATGATGCCAAAACCCAGACCCAGCAGCCCCAGATACAGCATCACAAGAGGCAGCAGCAGGATTCCCAGATAGTTGGGAGAAACCGCCCCGGTGACCACATAGTACACCCAGAACACAAGGAACATAGCCAGCTGCACGCAGAAATTGATGGCCGAGGACAGCACCGTGGAAATGGGCGCCACCAGCCTTGGGAAATAGACCTTTCCAAACACATGGGCGTTGCCGGTAAAGGTAGCGGCGGTCTTATTCAGGCAGCTGGAGAAGAAGCTCCACACCGCCGTGCCGCCCATGTAGAAGAGAATTTGGGGAACGCCGTCGGTCTGGATGCCGGCGATGCCGCCGAACACCAGCGTATAGATGAGGGTAGTCATCAGCGGCTGCAGCACGATCCACGCCGGGCCCAGAATAGTCTGCTTATATACTAAGATAAAGCTCCGCTTGGTAAAGAGCCAGATCAGGTCCCGGTACCGCCAAACCTCTTTCAAATCGATGTCGAACCATCCGTTTTTGGCTTCCAGATGGGTGTGATATTTATTGTTCGTCATTTCCATGTTGTTTCTCCTTCAAGTTGTGGGGGGAGCGCCGCGCCCCGCTCTGCGCTGCCGGAATTTCTCCAGCAGGCTGAACCCCACGCCATAGCTTTTCCATTGTTCCAGAGCCTCCAGCACCCTTTGGTGGGCATCGGTCATTCCCGCCTGCAGGGTCTGCTGTTCCAGCCGCTTCAGGTGGAGGTAATAGTCCTTCACCGCAGTTTTCCGCAGCTTCTTCAAGCCCCACTGCTCAAACAGTTCGATGCGCCTTTGGCACACGCCAAGGATGTCGAGCCGCTTCTCGCTGAAGCCGCCGGTCATTGTGCTGCCGGGCCGCACCCGGTAGCCATACATTTCTCTGGGCAGGTATGTCACACTTTTCGCCCGCCAGATCAGCTGCGGCAGGGCATCCTCATCCTCATAGATGATTCCCTCCCGAATTCGGAAGTCCGAAAACAATTCCCTGCGCAGCAGCTTTCCCCACAAAGCGATAAACCGGGGCGCTTCGTAGATCTTGTGCAAAAACGCAACCTTGCTGTAGGTAACCGCATTTCCTTTTTGGCCGGAAAACTCCGGAATTTCTGTAAATTTCACCCGGTCGCACATGGCAATGTCGCTGTTTTCCATTTCGGCAAGCAGTTGTTCAATCATGTCGGCAGCGATCCAGTCATCGCTGTCCACAAAGCACACATACTTGCCGGAAGCCCTGTCGAGGCCTGCGTTCCGGGCGGCGGACTGGCCGGCATTGGCCTGATGGATCACCCGGACTCTGCTGTCCCCGGCGGCATATTCCTCGCAGATGCTGCCGCTGGAGTCCGTAGAGCCATCGTCCACCAGAATAATTTCCAAATTCCTGTAAGTCTGGCCAATCACGGTATCCAGACACTGCCGCAAAAATGGCTCCACATTGTATACCGGAATAATTACGGAAACCAAATCCTTCATAACCGCTCCTTATATCTGCTGCAAAAGCTGCAGAAAATTGTTGTAATAATCGTTGGCATTATGGTTGCGCGCCACATGCTGCCGGCCGGCGGCCGTCTGTCCAAGCTGTTTTTTGGGTATCAGCCGCAAAATGGCGCTGCAAAGCCCGGCCTCGAAATCCGGCCCTCTTTGCACAATGATTGTATCGGCGCAGGTTCCCAGTTCCGGGATTCCGCCGGAATCGCTGCCAACCAGACTGCATCCGCAGGCCAGCGCCTCCAGAACAGAAAGGGGCGCCGCTTCATCCACCAGCGTAGTGGGCAGCACCGCCACATCGGCCATGGTGTAGTAGGCCGGCATTTTCTCATGGTCCACATAGCCGGTGAGAAGCACCCGGCTTCCCAGCAGCTGGCCAATTTCCGAAACCAGCCGGTCATAGAAATCATCGTGGGTTGTTTCGCCGTAGCCTGCGCTGCCTGCCAGCACCAGACGGATATCCGGCAGCTGCCGGGCAGCCTCCCGGAATCCACGCACCAGCTCCAGCACGCCCTTGACTTCCATCAGCCGACCGGCATACAGAACCACCTTTTCCTCCGCCCCGATTCCCAGTTCCTGCCGAAGCCGGTCCGCTTCGACCTTTTTCTTTTCCGGGTCAAAGATCGCCGTGTCCACCACATTGGGAAGCACCCACGCCGCCACATCGGGATCGGCTTTGGCTATGGAATCCCGGATAAACCGGCTGACGCATACCACACCGTCGCAGCTTTTCAGCGAAGGCAAAAGCCAGGGACTCTTCGTGGCAATGGCATCAAAATGCAGATGCAGCAAAATCTTTGCGCCGGTCTTTTTCTTCAGCCAGGGAATATACCGGTAGCTGGACTCCACGATCACATAGTCATAGCGTTCATCCTGCATCCTGCGGGCAATTTTTGTGAGATAGGGTTCTTCCGTATAGGCCTTTCGGAACTTCCGGCGCAGCCGGAAGGCAAGAAACTTCACCTTCTCCAAAACCGTATCTTCCTGCCGGATATAGAAGAACCGGGTGTTGCGGTATTTTTTTGCGGCTTCTTCCGCAGCCGGGTCATACCGGCAGTAAATATCGAACCGGCACGCGCCGTTTATCTCATTGTCGTCGATCAATCGCTGGATCAAAGTTTCCGTTGCCCCGCCCCGCACAGCCGGCAGCGGCAGCAGATCCGGAAACACAAATGCAATACGCATCATCGCTTACCTCTGATGTACTTGAAATTTACATACACAAACGCCTTCACACCCACCAGACCCATGCACTTGCCGGGTATCGGCCAACTTTTTTCCAGGGCCGTACCAATGATCTGGCTCTTCAGCATCAGCTTCAGGTGGTTGGGGTCGGGGGCTTCTCCGGCGGCTGCCAAAGCCTGCGCCGCCTGCAGAAACTTCCGGTACTCCGTTTTTTCCGCCAGCGTGCCGTCGAAGGCGCTTACAACCGGCTCCAGCAGTTCCTCCGGCAGGCGAAGCCGCTCCCTGGCCAGCCGCAGGCGGGCTTCATGCTGCACCGCCGACGCGGTCACGCACACCTGCTGGGGATGGATCCGGTAGCGCAGCAGGGGCGTCTGGAAATTGTAAAACCCGCCCTTGTCTGCCAGCCGAATCCAAAGCCGGTAATCCTCCACCTTTTCAAAGGCTTCCTCGTAAACCAGCCCATGCTGCCGCAAAATTTGGGCGCGCAGCATAACCGACGGGTGGGCAACCGGATTGGAAAGCAGCATGGCGGTCCTGATCTTCTCATCAGTTTCCGGGAACGCGCACACGCCCTTCGCTGCGCCGAATTTCTCCACCGAGCTTCCGCACACCACGCAATCGGGATGGCTGTCCAGATACTGCGCCTGCTTTTGGAATCGCTCCGGCAGAGAGATATCGTCGGCATCCATCCGGGCGATATACTGGCCCTTTGCCAGCGCCAGCCCCCGGTTCAGTGTCCGGGCCACACCCAGATTTTCTTCGTTTTTCACATATACGATCCTCGGATCGTCATAGGAGAGGATCACGCCTTCCGTGCCGTCTTTCGAGCTATCGTTGAGAATGATCAGCTCAAAATCCCGAAAGCTCTGGCAAAGGATGCTGTCGATGGCCTCCCCGATATATTGCTCGGCGTTGTACGCCGGCATGATCACACTGATTTTCATAGCATTTCCCGTTAATACTCCAAAATTGGGCGCAGCCCGGTCCGTACCCAGCCCTCCATAAGCCGGTTTGCCTGGGTAAAATCCGGCGTGCCGGCAGGCTCGCTGTCCGGCTGCCATTCCCGGTCTGCCAGAGCGCAGGCATCCAAAAGGGTGTTAATTCGTTCGTCCGACCGGGGCGCTTGCGTGCCTACCAGAAAGTCCTTGTTGTAAAGCACCGCGAAGGCGGTGGCATGGAAGGAGTTGGTGCAAATCATGGACGCGCCGCCAACCAGCCCCATAAACTCCGCCGGTCCCGCATCATAGGCATTTTGCCCGGAGCGAAAGAAATTGCGCCAGTGGGGCATCAGGATCACCCGCAGAAACCCTTTTTCCTTTGCCAGCCGGCAGGTGTAGGCCTCAAACTCCGGCGTTACCACACCGGGGAAATAACAAAGCATATAGGGCTTTTTCCGATGCACGGGTTTGGCAGCCTGATTCCACTGCTCTTTTGTAAGCAGGAATACCGGATCGGGAACCACCTGCGGTCTGCTCAGGCCCATTTCCTCAACCATATCCGCCGCCATTCTTTCCCGAACGGTGATCTTATCGAAATTCTTCAATGCCTGAACCATATTTTCGGGCAGCTGCCCTATTTTGCGAACAGGGCCGAAGCTGGCGGCATAGGCCATTTTCCGGGCATTGGGCGCAAAGCTCAGCAAGTAAGCTTCGTCAAAGTCCAATATATCGGTATTCCACACCTGATCGCTGCCGACGATATATCCATCGCAGCCCGGGTTCTGCTCTAACAGTTCTTCCCCGCAGGTGTAGGTTTTGGGAGAAAGGGGAAGCTGTTCCATGCGAAACCGCTCAAACCGATTTTTTCTTTTTTCCAGGCTGCCGTAGTGCAGACTGTTATAAGCAGCAGCCGCCAAAGCGGTTTTCGAGGTTACTCTGGGCAGGATTCTGTAGATTTCCCCGACCTCCGGCTTTCTCAAATCTATAAGCTGCGGCGCAAAGCCCTCCTGGGCCAGCACGCGGCAGGTGGCATAGGCCTGCAGAACAGAACCAAAATTATCCGAATCATGAAAGGTCAGCACGCCAATGGTTTTCACGCCTCGTTCCATTCCTTTCCCTGTCAGTGTAATAAACTCCAAAGCCACAGCGCCGCCAGCAGCAGCGCATCCGCCTGCCGGTAAAGCAGGATTTCTTTCCATCCCTCCGGGGGACTTTGCCGGAAGGCCTCCTTCAGCGCCGGATGGCCGGAGATCATTCTCACCGCCCGCAGCCTATGGCGGCCGGGGTAGGCCTTCGACGCGATCTCCCGGATCGCATCCAGCGCCCCGCCGACAACAAACATTCTTATATACACGGGAAGAAATTCTTCTCCCCAGAACTGATTTATGGTATCCTGAGCGATATCCATCGCCTGCAGGTTTTTCTCAAATTTATCCCCGTGGTAGCGGTGTACGGCGCTGCCGGGCCGCTCTACCCGGTAGTAAAGCCCCTGCTTCAGGTAGGAAATGGTCCTGGCCTTTCCCATAGCCTGCAGGTTATAAAGCCGGTCTTCGCTGAGCTTGATGCCCACGGGAAACCGCAGACCTTCCACAAGGCTTCGCCGGTACACGCACCGCCACACCGCCCCGGCCAGCAGCCGCAAAAGGGCAGGGGTAATGTCCTCTTTTTTCAGCACACAGCTGCGAGGCAAAAGGTCAATGGTGTCCGGCTCGGTGCGAAACTGGGAATGCACCGTCACCGCGTCGAACAGCGCCATGTCGCTTTCTCCCAGGGCTTCCAGCGCCGCCTCCAGGGTTTGGGGGGCGATATAGTCGTCGGCATCCACAAAGGCCAGAAATTCTCCCTTTGCCGCCGCCAGACCGGCGTTTCTCGCCGCGGATACGCCGCTGTTTTTCTGGTGAATCACCCGGATGCGGCGGTCGGAAGCGGCGAAGCTGTCGCAAAGCGCTCCGCTGCCATCGGTAGAACCGTCGTTTATCAGGATCAGTTCCCAATCACCCCGGGTCTGGCCCTGGATGGAGGCCACGCATTTATGGAGATATTCCCGGCAGTTATACACCGGCACAAGGATACTGACCATGCAGCCGCCTCCTTCTTTCATTTTTTATGGTCGAGATAGAGCATTCTTCCGCGCACCATGCCCAGAATCAGGTAGGGCAGCATACTGCCGGTGGTGCTGATCAGGCCCAGCTCAAAGGACTGCTGCACCATGATCACCAAAAAGGCCGCGCAGCCCCGGAACACGCCGGGATCTCTGCGCCAGGGCTGGACACGGAGAAAGATATTTTCAAAATAATACAGCCACGCGCCGTAGCCCACCACGCCGAAGGCAGTCAGGGCGCTGATGGCGGCGTTGTGCCAGTAGCCGTTGTTGATGGCGCCGCTGCCGAAGAAGAAGTTTTTCTGCAGCAGGGCAAGGCCCTCTTCCCAGATGGTGTTCCGGTTGCTGAATACCTGCTTCTGGAACACCTCCATACTCCATTCGTTGAGCCTGGAGAAGATGGCGGCGTTCTGAAACAGCACTACCGTAAGGCAGGCGATCAGGGGAAACAGCAGAGCGGTGCGCCGCAGCCATTTGCTTTTGAGCAGCTTTTCCGGCCGGAGGAAGCCCAGCGACAGCGCCAGCAGCATCAGCATGGCCATCAGGCAGCTTCTGGAGTCCAGCCGCCACATCAGCGCCAGCATCGCCAGCAGAAAGCCCCGTTCCAGCAGCTTTTCCCCACGGCTTTCCCAAGGGGCGCTGAAAAACACCGCCGCGGAGAAAAAGCCCATAATGGCGATATCGTTGGCGTTCCAGCCGCCGAACAGCGAGGTGTAGCCCCGGGCCGCCACTACGGCGATGCCGGTGCCGCCCACCGCCAGCGCCATCCATTTCAGGTCCTGCCGGTTCATGGAGAATCTGCCCAGCACATAGGGCAGGGTCAGCAGCCAGGCGTATTCAAAGCCGTGGAAGCCTTTTCCCTGATACATGGGCCACACGCACACGGTAAACAGCAGCGCCAGAAAAAGCACCAGCTCCGATCTGCGGACTTGGTTTCCCGAGATGGCCTTGCCCACCGGCAGCAGCAGATACAGCGCCCCTATGATCACCGCCGCCTTGGGATACAGCCCGTAGGCCTTTCCGATGCCGGAGCCGGCAAGCAGGGAAAACAGGGCGATGGCGCAGCCTGTCAAAGCGAATCCATAGTGTTTGATTCTCATTGTTCCTTCGCTCTCCACCTTAAAAATCCATAGAATAACCCCAGCGGCAGGCCCAGGGGCAGACCCAGCAGGACCAGCGGCAGGCGTTTCCCCCGGCAGCGGCCCTCTTTTCCCGGCGCCAGCAGGGCAAAGGCGGCATAGCGGGCAGCGAAGCCCAGCCTTTGCCGGAAGGTGGCTTTCATCTCCAGCCGGGCGGCGTAGAACCATTTCATGCTCCGGGCGTTGCGGATCATCAGCATCCGGAAGGAATCGGAGTAGCCGCCGGGCAGGTACTCGCACCGGCACAGATCCTTCCGCAGCAGCCGGCAGGTGTAGTTTTCATCAAAGCGGTCGTAGAGCCAGGTCTCCGGGAAAAACCGGCAGCCTGCCGGCTCCGGGATGCGGATGGGGCGCAGCAGGTCGGTGCGGTAGACCAGCGTGCGGTCGCCGGCGCAGTGGTGATCGTTGATCAGGCTGAACAGGGTAGCCCTTTCCAGCTCCGCCGGAAAATCCGGGCCGATGCGCTGGCCGGTCTGCAGGTTGGTCTTGTAGGCAATGACCCCCTCCGGGTTCTGCCGCAGGCAGGCAAAGAGCTGCTCCATAGCTCCTTCCTCCATGCAGTCGTCGGAATCCACGCACAGAAAATACCGCCCCCGGGCCAGCTCGATACCCCGGTTCAGAGCGGTGTGTTTTCCGCCGTTTTCTTTGTATACATATCTGACGGGGAATTTCCCCTCCCCGGTGAAGCCGGAAACCGCTTGCTCCGTGGCGTCAGCAGAGCCATCGTCTACGATCAGCCATTCAAAGCCGCCGCAGTTCTGGGCCTTGAGGCTTTCGTAGAGCCTGCCCAGAGTATGAGCCCGGTTATAGCTGGGGGTAAACACCGTCAGCAGAAGTTCGTCATGCAAAATAGATCTCCTCGATTCTTTTCGCCCAGCCTTCGGCGGAGTAGTCCCGTGCCACCGCTGCCGCCGCAGGGGCGGTGTCGGGGGCCAACTGCCCCGTCAGCCATTGCTCCATGGCATCGGCCAGGGCGGCGGCATCGCCGCTGGGGAACAGCCGGGTGCTTTCGTAGCCGGCGGCCCATGTGTTGCCGGGAATCTCGCTGATGATGGCGGGCAGGCCCATATAAAGGGCCTCCAGCAGGGCGTAAGAGAAACATTCCCGGCGGCTGGCGCAGAGGAACGCGCCGGCGCTTTCATAGAACCGGCTGACCTGCTGGCTGGGTTCCAGCCTTTCGATCACGCCATCCAGCTCCGGGCAGTTTTCGTCCAGCCATTCCCAGGTCTGGGGGTAGCCAACGATGCCCACCCGGAAGTCATGCCCCCGGTCTTTCAGAATGCGGCAGGCCCCGGCGATCACATCCAGCCCCTTGATCTTCCAGAAGCCGCCGTAGGCAAAGAAGTCCCACCGTTTTTGGGGCTTGTCCCCCCGCTGCAGGCGGCTAAAATCCAGGCCGTTGTCTACATGGCGGATCTGTTCCTTCCGGAAGCCCAGCTTTGCCACATAGTCGGAATAATAATCGTTGGGAGAAAGCAGCACCGCCTTTTTCCCCAGCAGGCCATACTGGGCCCGGTTGATGATGCGGTGGGGCAGGTCGATCTGCTCCTCAAAGGAATCGTGCAGATGCCAGAATAGCTTCTGTCCTTTTTTCGCCGCCAGGGCGGTGATGCAGTCGTAAAGCTCAAAGTGGCTGTGAATGATGTCCGCGCCCTTCATGGCCCGGGCCACCTGCCGGTAGGTTGCCGGCGAAAACCGGTTCATTCCGGCGAAATGCACCGTTGCGCGCTGCTGCAGCCGGATGCACCAGGGCATCTGCCGGGCAGCTTCGGGAAACAGATATTCCGTGCGAACCCCCCGCTGCGCCAGCCGCTGCTCCAGCAGCTCCAGCGATGCGAGGAAATTCCCGCCGTAGCGGGCGGCGTAGGCGCAAACCTGCAGCACCGTCATATTCCCGACCTCCCTTTTTTGCTTATTTTTTCTTCAGCCAGGCGAAGCAGTCCGGGCCGAAGAGACGGTGGAAGGGCTTCGTCAGCTTGCTGATGAATTTATCCTTGGGGTCGACCCAGCTCTGGTTGTACCAGTGGACAGACAGGGTATTTTCCGTCTTGTTCATCCGCCCGGTGGTGTATTCGTAGGGGTTCATAACGTCTGCGCTGAGGATCTTCGCCCCCGCCACGGTCTGGGTCTTGCCGTTTTTCTCAAGGCCCAGCTTTTTCAGCGCCCGGGTGTTCAGAGCCGGGCAGGCCACAAGGGCGAAATCCCCCTCCTCGCCGGGCTGCAGGTCGAGATACACCTGCAGCATAGCCAGCACCGTTTCGTGGCCCTTCACCGCGCCGAAACCCTGCCCGGTGTTCACAGCGCTGTCGTTTTCAAAGCCAAAGAAGGCCTCTTCCTGCGCCAGCTTGTCGAGGCTTCCCAGCAGCTCCACATCCGTATCCAGATACACGCCGCCCTGCTCCGCTACTACCACCAGCCGCACAAAGTCGCTGAGAAACGCCCACTTACCCTGGTCGAAGCAATACTTGGTGTAGGGGTAGCGGGAAACATCGAAATTCTTCTCGTTCCACTGAACGATTTTCCAGCCGGGGCAATGCTTTTTCCAGCTTGCGATGCATTTTTTCGCCAGAGGCGGCAGCTCTTTGCCGCCGAACCAGCAGTAGTGAATGGTCTTCGGAATCATATCGTTACCTCCCCAGTCGTTTTTTGTGCAGGAATTGATAGACAGGCGCCGGCAGCAGACCCACCGCAATGGGCCGCAGGGCGTGAAGATACCCCCACACCGGCAGCTTCAGAAGTTTCACCGCCTTGCAGATGACCCTCGCCTCGTTGATGCGGTACTTAAATTTCCGCCGGGCGAAGGCGCTGCGGTCGTCCCGCATATGGTACAGCGGCCGGGCAAGGTTCTTGCCCCGCATTCCGGCGGCGTAGACCTTCACCCAAAGGTCGAAGTCCTCCACCCGCAGGAATTTGTCGCTTTCGGAGTAGCCCCCTACGGCATCGCAGGCCGCTTTTCTAACCATGCAGGGGGCGTGGCAGAAGGGCGTTCCCCGGAGAAAATCCTTGTTTTCCGGAAATTCTTTCGGGAAATTCCGCCCCCATGTGCCGCCCTCGTCAAAAAAGGTCATGGCGCAGCTGACAACGGCGATTCCGGGATTTTCTTCCAGCTCCGCCAGCTCGATGGCGAAGCGGTCTGCTTCGCACAGGTCGTCCCCATCCATGCGGGCAATGTATTTGCCCCTTGCCGCCCCAAGGCAGCGGTTGAGGGTCTTGTTCAGGCCCAGATTTTTTTCGTTTTTCAGCAGAATAATTTTATCCGGGTGCTTTTCCCGGTAGCGCTGCGCCACGGCATAGGTTTCGTCTTTCGAGCCATCGTCGCAGAGGATCAGCTCCCAGTCCGGCTCGGTCTGGTTCAGAATACACTCGATAGCCTGCGGCAGAGTATCGGCGCAGTTGTAAATGCCCATGATCACAGAGATCTTCGGATTCATAGGCTGCTCCTTTCCGCCTGCCCCATCAGCGCTTTGCGGTGCGCCAGAATTTTCGGCAGCACCACCTGCTGATCGTAGCTTTCTTCCACCCGGCGGCGGCCGTTTTCACCCAGCAGCCTTGCCTTTTCCGGCTGCGCCGCCACTTCCGCCATAGCCCTCGCCAGCGCCTCCGCATTTCTCACCGGCACTACATAGCCGTTGACCCCGTCCTCCACCACATCCGTCGGGCCGGGGATATCGGAAACCAGAATGGGCAGCGCCATGGCCATACCCTCGATCACCACCGTGCCGAAGCCTTCCCGGTGGCTGGGCAGCGCCAGAGCATCCGCGGCAGCCAGATACCGCTCCACCTGCCTTGTCACCCCCACAAAGTGGACTCTCGGGCAGCTTTTGATCCAGCTGACCAGCTCCGGGTCAACCGCCGACATATCCTCCTCCCAGCCCACCATGATCAGGTGGCCTCCGGGAAGCTGCCGGAACGCGCCGTAAAGCTCCTGCATACCCTTGTCGCCGTTGAACCGGCCCACGAACACGAAGGCGGTTTCGCTTTCGCCGATGCCCAGCTCCTTGCGGACTTCCTGCCGCCAGAGGGCCTTGCGGGAGAGGTCGAATTTATTCAGGTCGACGCCGCAGGCGCTGCCGCTGCCCACTACGCCGCTTTTTGTTTCATCGTACATACCCAGCTGCCGGGCCAGGGCCAGATTGCCCAGACTGTCCGGAGCAACGAAGGTAGAAAGCCGGCAAATGATCCGTTCCACCTGCTCGAATACCCACCGCTTGACCCCGGTGAAGCCAACGAACACCATGCCCCACTGGCAGTACAGCCGCACCGGCACACCTGCCAATTTCGCGGCAAGGGCAGCATAGAGGGAGGCGTTGGGGTTGCAGTATTGCACCAGATCGAATTTCTCCTGCCGGAACAGCCGCAGGAGCTTCCGGCAAGCGCCGATGCCGCTGAGGCTGACGCCCCGCTTCATCTGAACCGGGAAAAACCGCACCCCTTCGGGGATCTCGGCGGCGAAATTATCCTGATCGGAGCAGACCACGGTGATCTGCCAATCCGTATTTTTCCGCAAATATTCCACTGTCGGCAGCAGAAACGACCGCACCACCGACGGCACGGTTGCAACCACGCAGATTTTCTTACCCATAAGTACCATCCTTTTTTCTGTAAAGCGGCAAATATGTTGCAAACAAAGGCATTTTCCAACCCAGCCCCCGGCATTTCGCAAAAAGGGCCTGGTCCGGCAATTTATCACTTTATTCTACCATGCCCCAAAGGAAAATGCAACCGCAATCGAACCATTTCCTCCCCCGGAGTGCCTCCGGAGTCAATCCGCACCAAGCCTTCTGCCATTCGTTACTGCCTTGCCCGGTATCGTTCTCCCTCTGTAGGGGCGGATGTGGTCATCCGCCCGCGGGCGATCGCAGATCGCCCCTACATTCCCCACCGGAGTCCCCGCAAAGGCGAACGGCCTTTGCTCCGACGACGTAGGGGCGAACTGTGTTCGCCCGCTGAAAAGCCTTCCCCTGTTGCGGAGTTTCCTTTGGAAATAATTTTCAATCGTCAGCCCCCGGCTGACACCGCAACTTTTCCCTCTTCCCTCTTCACTCTTCTCTCTTCCCTTACCCTCGTAGGGGCGGATGATCCTGTTGCGGTGCCCAAAATTTCTTGTTCGCTGTTCGCTCACGAAATTTTGACCGCTGCCACTCGCTCACCTCCCTCCCCCCGCCACCGGCGGCGGTCGGCTCGCTCCCCACATCCGCCCGCGGGCGATCGCAGATCGCCCCTACATTCCCCACCGGGGGCCCCGCAAAGGCGAACGGCCTTTGCTCCGACGACGTAGGGGCGAACTGCGTTCGCCCGCTGAAAAGCCTTCCCCTGTTGCGGAGACAACGGATTCCCACGGTCGCTCCGCTCCCTCGGAATGACAAGGAAATCCGAAAGTTTCTCCTGTCATTCCGAGCCGCTTTAGCGGCGTGGGAATCCGTTCCCCAAGTCGGAGGCCAAGCGGTCTTAGGAAGACAATAAACTTTTACAACTCCTTGGCCCACAGAACGACATGGCTACGACCCGACTTGGGGGAGCGAGCCGCCCGCCGCCGGTGGCGGGGGGAGGGAGGTGAGCGAGTGGCAGCGGTCAAAATTTCGTGAGCGAACAGCGAACAGGAAATTTTGGGCACCGCAACAGGACATAACGGGGCAGCCCCGTGGTGTTCTTACAACAGAATAGTCATCCAAGTTTGGAGATTTAGTTAAAATATGGAGACGTATCGAAGTGGTCATAACGGGGCTGACTCGAAATCAGTTTGCCGGCAACGGCACGTGGGTTCGAATCCCACCGTCTCCGCCAAAATTTGACCGCAATCATTTAGATTGCGGTCATTTCTTTTAGAGGTGAAAAGAATGAAAAGGTACATTTCCCATCAGTTTCACAAGTCTCCCAGCATTTGTGTGCCGGGGCATACGCCTACCTGTGATATTCTGATCGGTCCCGGTGCGATCAGAGATCTGCCGGCGGTTATGGAAAAGCTGGATGCCCGGAGCGCTTTTGTTTTTGCCGATCATAATACCTACGCTGTGGCGGGGGAAAGTGTATGCAAGATCCTCCGGGATCACGGCGCTCAGGTCAAAAGCCACATCTTTGAGGATGACCACCTGGAACCGGATGAGTGCAGTGTGGGCTTGGCGGTCATGTGCTTTGATCCCAAGTGCGATGTGATCGTAGGTGTAGGCTCTGGTGTGATCAACGATATTTGCAAGATCGTGGCAAACCTGGCAGCAAAGCCCTATGTGATTGTAGGTACTGCGCCCTCCATGGACGGCTATGCCTCTGCCACCTCCTCCATGGAGCGCCAGGGGCTGAAGGTGTCCGTAAACAGTAAATGCCCGGATGTGATCATCGGGGATACGGAGATCCTTTCCCAGGCACCCATGAAAATGCTGGTATCCGGCCTGGGTGATATGATTGCCAAATATGTGAGCATCTGCGAGTGGCGGATCTCTCACCTGATCAACGGCGAGTTCTACAGCGAGGAGATCGCAGCTATGGTCCGCCTTGCGCTCCAAAAGTGCGTGGACAATGCGGAGGGGCTTCTGAGCCGTGATAAGACGGCTGTTGCCGCGGTTTTTGAGGGCCTTGCCATCTGTGGCATCGCCATGAGCTATGCAGGCTTGTCCCGGCCTGCCTCCGGCTGCGAGCATTATATTTCCCATGTGCTGGATATGCGTGCCGCTCAATTTAAGACCCCGGTGGAGACCCACGGCATCCAGTGCGCCATGGGCACACTGATCGCCGCAACGATCTACGAAAAACTAAGAGATATCCAGCCTGACCGGGAAAAGGCCCTAGCCTACGTGGAAGCCTTTGACTATGCGGCCTGGTGTCAGCAGCTGCGAAAGCTACTGGGTGCCGGTGCGGAGACTATGATCGCTCAGGAGAGCCGGGAAGGGAAGTACGACAAGGAAAAGCATGCCGCCCGAAGTCGGAGGCCAAGCGGT
>JAZSGN010000022.1:0-35426 GCA_045532755.1 Faecousia sp. | reverse complement strand
CTTGATTCTCAAAGACAGCAACGGCAGTTTTATCCTTTGTGGGCACAATCTTCTCACAGTGTATCCCGTGTCCCGATAAAATTATTCTTACGGACGCGTCATGATTCAGAATTACAGACACACGGGCGTTATAGCCGGTGTCATTTTTCTCGGAGGAAAAGTCCACGTCCCAGAAATCCACGCCGTCCATTTCATACAGCAGTACATCCCGGAAAATGCCGTTATTGCGGAACATATCCTGACATTCCAGATAGCTTCCCGTGCTCCACCGGCGAACCACCGCCACCAGCTCGTTCTCCCCGGGCTGCACATAGCCCGTAAGATCGAATTCGGCGGTATTGTGGCTGCCCTCGCTGTAGCCTACGAAGCTGCCGTTGACATACAAATCCAGGCAGCTGGCAACGCCAAGAAAGGAGATCACATATTTCTTACCGCTATTGGCAATCTGGAATTTTCTGCGATAGATTCCCGCGTAGTTATACTCCCCTTCCGGGGTCTGCACCCGGGGCTTGATCCCAAGATCCGATCCCCCCAGACTAAACACAGCCCCTACCGGCTCTTCCGCCGGAATTTTCGGCGGCGCATAGGGAAACTGATAGCGGGTATTCAGGTAAAACGGCTTACAGTAACCCCGGAACTGCCAGCAGCTGGGAACATCCAGCGAATCAAATTCCACGCTTTGGGTATCCAGCACATGGGGAATTTCCGCCGGCCGGGGATAAAACTTGAAATCCCACTGGCCATTCAGGCAGGTCACCTTGGTGGACAGATACCGCTTGGTCAGCGCGGCCGCCTTGTCGGCCTGATCGCGGTCGGCAAAGGGAATGAAATAGCTTCTTGCCGGCAGCTTATTCTTTTCCAGCACATCAAAGCGGTGATAATGATCCCGGTTAATGGTATATCGCACAGCGTTTGCCTCCTGATGAAAATTGGGTTTCTGCAGCTGTCAGCAGCTGGGGGTCTCCAGCATCATGCGGATGATCTGGCGGTCGGTTTCGCTCATGCCGTCTCTTGCCAGCCGGCCAATGTTGCGAATGGTATTCTCCACGCCCTTGGTAACGATGCCGTCGCCGCCATAGAACTGGTGGCCGGAGCGCATCATTTCAAAGCCCATAATGCCGGCCTCCACAGCCATGGCGATCTTGGCAGCGCAGGAGGGCTTCGCTCCGTCGCAGATCGTGCCGGACAAAATCGCCACCGCGTTCACAAGGGTGTGGGCAATTTCGTAGAACCGTCCGCCATGTAAGAAGCAAATGCCGCAGCCGCTGCCGCAGCCGGCGCTGATAGCGCCGCAGTAGGCAGAAAGGCAGCCGATTCCGGTTTTCAGATGAATGGTGATTAGGTCGGAAACCAGCAGGGCTCTGAGCATGGTTTCTTCATCAACCCCCAGATCCCTGGCATATACTACAACGGGAACAGAAGCCGTCATGCCTTGATTGCCGCTGCCGGACAGGATGCTCACCGGCATTTCGCAGCCGCTCATGCGGGCATCGGAGCCGGCTGCCGCCCAAGCCCGGGCCCGGTCACGAAGCGATGCCTGACCGCCCCGGTACAGCACCTTGCCGATGCAGGCGCCGTACTCCCCTTTCAGGCCCTCTTCGGCAATGGCCATATTCATATCGATCTGGCGCTGCAGAAGGGGGCGCAGCTCCTCCAGCGGCGTTTCGCAGGCAAAAGTCACGATATCCCGCACATTCAGCACCGAATGATCGGTGCGGCTGCGGCTGCTTTCCTCCAGGGTCTGCAAATAATCACCGGTCAGGTCGCTGCCGTTTTTCTCCACCTTGACAACATTGGTATGATTTCCGCAGATGCGGACCGTTACCAGGTCATCTCCTCCGCGGCCTGTCAGCTGCAGGTCGAAGGGATACACAGAATCCATCTCCTGCAGGCGGAACACGCAGCTTTGCAGGCAGGCAGCGATGGCAGAGGTATCCTCCGGCTTCAGCGCCGTCAGCACCTCCAGCCGCTTTTCCGGCGCATTGGCAACCAGACCTGCGGCAATGGCCGCTTCAATGCCGTGAAGTCCTCCGGTGGCAGGCACGATCACGCTTTTCACATTTTTAATGATATTGCCGCTGAGGCTTGCGTGGATGGATTGGGGCCGCTGCCCCAGATGCTTACGCAAAATGGCAGCCGCATAAGCAATGGCGATGGGTTCTGTGCAGCCCATGGCCACCAGCATTTCCTCTTTCAGAATATCGCAGTAGGCTTTCGTAACAGATGCAGGAAGTGTCATAGCGGGAATCCTCTCTATTTCTGTATGATCAAAGTCGGTTTGCGGCAGCTTTCGCCCAGTTAATCTTTTATGTATTATAGCACAGCCTTATTTTTATTCAATAACCTATCCACCGCCTTCTGCATTTTTTCTTCCAAATCTTCCTGAAATCTTATGCGTTTTCCCTACAGCAAAGCAAAGGATTTGACATTTTCTGTGCAGGTTGCTATAATACCATCAGAAAACTTATAAGCAGGGAGGTTCCCCCATGGAAAAGAAAATCATCACCATCAGCCGGGAATTCGGCAGCGGCGGCCGCAGCATCGGCCGCAGAGTCGCCCAGGAGCTTGGCATCCCCTTTTACGATAAAGAGTTGGTAAAGCAGATCGCTGTGGAATCCGGTTTCGCCCCCAACTTTGTAGAAGAAGTGGGCGAGCACTCCCCCGGTCGGAGTCTGTTTTCCTACGCCTTTTCGCCCCAGGGTGTCCCCGGCATTATGAACGGACTTTCCACCAATGACTTTCTTTGGAACATTCAGTGCAGCGTGATCCTGCAGCTGGCAGAAGCCGGCCCTTGCGTGATCGTCGGCCGCAACGCCGACTACATTCTCAAAGACCGTACCGATTGCCTGCACACCTTTATCCATGCGGATATGGATTTCCGGGCAGACCGGATCGTCCGGCTTTACGGCGAATCCGAAAAAACGCCCCAGACCCGCCTGCAGGAGAAGGATAAGCGCCGCCGGGTGAATTATCAGCATTACACCGGCCGGGTATGGGGTCAGGCACAGAACTACGATCTTTGCCTATGCTCCAGCGCTTTGGGAATCGAAACCTGCTCGCAGATCATCGTATTGCTGGCAAGAGGAAAGTAAAATACAGCCGCCGGATTCCGGCGGCTGTTTCTTTTTACACTTCAGCAGGCGTTTTCTCTTCAATATGGATTATCACTCCGTTGACCTCTACCGTTTCGTCAGCAGGGATCAGAATGTACTTCACGCCGCCGATGACCCGGGTTTCGATCAGGTCCGCCTTGTCGGGAGCTACCTTGATGGAAACATCCGGCGTTACGATCTCAAACCGGCGGTCGTTGATGATATTCTTCGGGTGCAGCAGCGCATCGGAGCCAAACGCCTCATCGTACTCTACCTTGAATTTGGCAACCTGCTGCTGGGGAACGCCGCAGGCAGCCAGCGCATCGGAAACCTGCTCTTTGGAAATGAGCAGCGGGTCCGGAACACGGCTTTCCTTGTGCAGCAGAATGCTTTGGCACAGCTCATCGTGGACAGACTGCACCACCTCCATGCTGCAGGTTTCTCCCAGACTATGGGTCAGCAGCGCCTCAAAAGACTTCTTCTGCTGCGCCGCAGGCTGGGGTACGGCGGTGCAAAACAGACTCTCCACCAGTGCCGGATGATTGTCCTTGGTATCCCGGGCATAATACAGCGCATTGTAGATGTTGCTGGAGCGGTTATCAAAGGCCGGGAACAAGAAACCCACCTCCGGCGCGGAAACCACATTGGTGATGCCGCCGTCGCAAAAACGCTTTTCTTCCGGCACATAGGCAAGGCTTGCCTTGGCTTCCTTCACGGGACAAATGGCGCACTGCAGGTAAGCATAAACCTGGGAAGAAGCATCGCTCTGGCTTTCCCCGTCCTTGGACTTGAAAGGCACATCGTAGCTGTCGCAGCCCAGCAGGATCAGAAAAGCGGTATCCATCTGGAAACCTGCCAGAACCTTCTGATAGAATTCTTCCCGGAGGCTGTCGTCCTGCAGGCGGGTCTGGCGCAGCTGCATCAGCAGCGTATGCTCAGGGCTGTCCGCCACCTGGGCTGTGCGGAAAGTGATATCGATCAGATTCTTTCCCAGCGTACCACTGAGGGTCTTGCGAAGAAGGCCAAAATATTTATCCGCCTCATTTTCTGCCATAGTGGCGGTAGAGGCCCGAAATTCCGCAACGATCTCCCGGCCGCTGTTGACATAGCAGCCGTAGATTGCCGTCATATTGCTGCGATCCCGACGGACACGCCGCCGGATCTCGCCGATTTCCTTGGTATTCATGTTATCCTCACTCTACAAAAAATCCGTATTTTACCCCGGTGAGATCACCGGGGTAAACATATCAGTCCCAAAGACAGTTCCAGTTTTGAATGAAATACTCCACGCCGGAGTACAGGGTCGTCACAACGATGATGCCGGTGATCACCCAGCACAGCCAACCGATTCCGGGGAATACCATCATCGCGCACAAGCCGATCATGGTGGAAGCGGTTTTGATCTTGCCGCTCCAGCCGGCGGCGATCACCTTACCCTTGCCTACCGCAACCAGCCGCAGGCCGGTCACCGCAAACTCGCGGGTAAGCACAATCATCACTGCCCACGCAGGCATTTTCCCCCACTGGCAGAACAGCAGCATCGCCGCTACAACCAGCAGTTTATCCGCCAGCGGATCCAGAAATTTACCGAAATCGCTGACCTGATTATATTTTCTTGCAATATAGCCATCCACATAATCCGTCAGGCTGGCAAGAATAAAAACGCCCAGACCAAGCCAGGTCCACAGCCCTGGCTGTCCGCCGCCCAGATACATCAAAATCATGAACACCGGAATAAAGGCGATCCGAATCAGCGTAATTTTACTTGCAGTTGTCATTGTTATTCCTCCACAATATAGCCGGTCAGGTCACCGTCGTACACGCCGTCGATGCAGACCATCACAAAGCTGCCCTCCGACAAGGCTTCCTCAGAAGCGATCCACACTCTGCCGTCGATATCCGGAGAGTCGGCAGCGGTGCGGCCATAAAACTGTTCCGCTTCCTCGTCAAAGCCATCCACCAAAACCTCTACGGTTTTACCGATCAAGGAAGCATGGTAGGCATCCATGATATCCGACTGGAGCAGCTCGATATTCTGGGCGCGAAGCAGCGCGGTTTCCGCATCCGGGTGCTCCATGGCGGCAGCGGGCGTCCCCTCCTCGGGAGAAAAGGCAAAAGCGCCAACCCGTTCCAGCCGCTGTTCCTTCAGGAATGCCCGCAGCTCTTCAAAGGCCGCTTCATCCTCACCGGGAAGTCCCGTGATCACGCTGGTACGCAGCACCAGACCGGGAATCCGGCTGCGAAGCTTCGCAAACAGCTCCCGCAGATACGCTCCGTCGCCCCGGCGGTTCATCAGCTTCAGAATCTTATCGTTGCAGTGCTGGATGGGAATATCCAGATACTTAACGATCTTGTCCTCCCGGGCAATGGTATCGATAAGCTCGTCATCGATCTCGTCCGGGTACAGATAATGAACACGAACCCAGTGGAGCTCGTCAATCCGGCACAGCTCCTGCAGCAGCTTAGAAAGCAGCCGCTTGTGGCCGGGCAAGTCTGTGCCATAGCGGCAGGTATCCTGCGCTACCACGATCAGTTCCTTCACACCGCTGGCAGCCAGCAGCCGGGCTTCATACAGCACGTCGTCCAACGGGCGGCTGCGGTGGCGGCCTCTGAGGGAAGGAATCACGCAATACGAGCAGCGGTTATCGCAGCCCTCGGAAATCTTAATGTAAGCATAATGCTCCGGCGTGGTCAGGATCCGGCCGGTTTCCTCTTCCGGCTCGTCGATAGAGCCAAACACCGCCACCTGCTGCTGTTGCAGCAGCGCCTCTACTGCGCCTACGATCTGGTGGTAGCTTCCGGTGCCGAGAACGCCGTCCACTTCCGGCATTTCCTGCAGAATCTCCTGCTGATACCGCTGCGACAGGCAGCCGGTAACCAGAATTTTGCCCACAAGACCATCCGCCTTCAAGCCGGCGGTCATCAGGATCATCTCGATAGCCTCAGCCTTTGCCGAATCGATAAAGCCGCAGGTGTTGATCACTACCACATCGCAGCCCTCGATACCGGCGCAAATGGTATGGCCCGCTTCCTGCAGGCGGTACATCATCCGCTCGCAATCCACCTGATTTTTCGCGCAGCCAAGGGAAATAAAACCAATATTTGCCATCAGCAATCTTCCTCTCCGATTTCCTCCGTGTCCAGAGCCAGGCGGGAAAGGCAGCGCTGGATCACCGCGTAGCTGTGGCCGCGCCGCTGCAGCGCATCCACCGCCCGCTTTACCGACTTTTCATCCGCAGCGCCGGAAAGACGGCTCTGCAGAAAGGCCATGACAGCCTCTGTCTGGTCGGGGTAATCCTCCAGCACCGAATCCCATAAGGACCGGGGAATTCGTTTTTCATACAGCGTCTGCTTTGCCCGGGAAAGCCCGTAGCCCTTTGCGATGCACCGGGCTACCAGCTGCCGGGCAGTTGTTTCGTCGTCGATCAGGTTCAGCTGGGCCATCCAATCCACAGCCTGCCTTGCCTGATCGGGATCTTCGCCTTTATGTATCAGCCGCTGCTCCAGATCTTTTTTGGAAACCCCGGTAGCTGCCACGATCCGCACCGCCCGCATTTTTGCGGACATCTGGCCGGCAGCCGTTTTCAGCCGGGCGTATTCCTCTTCGCTGAGTTCCTGCCCGGTATACAGGGCAAAATCCTCCAGCGTCTGGCGGTACAGCCGCATAGACGAGCCATCGGAAAACTTCACAAGATGTCTTCCGGCTCTGTCCGGCGAAGTGTTCAGCGACTCAATCTTCATCGTCGAAATCGTCGGCGCTTACGGCAACCGGCCGCTCCGCTGCCTTGGCAGGGGTGCGGGATGCGGAATTCACCTTCATCAGGTTCTCGCGGACCTTGGCTTCCACAGATTCGGCGATCTCGGGGTTGGCGATCAGGTAAGCCTTTACGCTTTCCTTGCCCTGACCGATACGCTCGTCGCCCATGGAGAACCAGCTGCCGGACTTCTGAATGATATCCATCTGTACCGCCAGATCCACCAGCTCGCTCCACTTGCTGATACCCTGACCGTAGAGAATATCAAAGTAAGCTTCCCGGAAGGGAGGCGCGACCTTGTTCTTGACCACCTTTACCCGGGTCTTGTTGCCTACCACATTGCCGCCTTCTTTAATGGACTCGGTACGGCGGACATCCAGACGGACGGAAGCATAGAATTTCAGAGCATTGCCGCCGGTGGTGGTTTCGGGGTTGCCATACATCACGCCGATCTTCATACGCAGCTGGTTAATAAAGATCACAACGCAGTTGGTCTTGGAAATGGTGCCGGCCAGTTTACGCAGCGCCTGAGACATCAGCCGTGCCTGCAGGCCCACAAAGGTATCGCCCATTTCGCCCTCGATTTCCGCACGGGGGGTCAGAGCGGCAACAGAGTCCACGACCACCGCATCCACAGCGCCGGAGCGAACCAGCGCATCGGTGATCTCCAGAGCCTGCTCGCCGGTATCCGGCTGAGAAACCAGCATATTATCGATATCCACGCCCAGAGCCGCGGCATACACCGGGTCCAGGGCATGTTCCGCATCCACGAAAGCCACTTCGCCGCCCAGCTTCTGAGCCTCTGCCAGAATGTGCAGCGCAAGAGTAGTCTTACCGGAGGATTCCGGTCCGTAGATCTCGATGATTCTGCCCTTGGGAACGCCGCCGATACCCAGCGCCGCATCCAGCGCCAGAGAACCGGTGGGAATGGCATCAATATTCATGTCCGGGCGGTCACCCAGACGCATGACCGTGCCCTTGCCGTAGCTTTTCTCCAGCTGATTCAGGGCAAACTGCAAAGCTTTTTTCTTGTCGCTTGCGGGGTTGGGAGCTTCATAACCTGTTTTCTTCGTAGCCATAATTTAATCTTCCTTCCTGCCGTATTGGGCAATCACTGCCCGTTCTCTATCGTTATAATCTCTGGTACGCTCCAGAATGGAATACCCGTTTTCTTCCAGAATGCGGCACACCGCATCCCCTTGTCCCATGCCAAACTCAAAGCACAGGAAACCGCCCGGCTTCAACGCCTGCCGGTAGTAATCGCTGATGCAGCGGTAAAAATCCAGGCCGTCTTCGCCGCCGAACAGCGCCAGATGGGGCTCGTAGTCCTTTACGCTGCCGGGCAGCTGCTGCATCTCCTCCGCCGTAATGTAGGGCGGATTGGAAACGATCATGTCAAATTTCCCCAGAAACGCCGGCGGCTGCTGCAAGGCATCGGCCTGCACGCAGGACACTCTGGCCGAGAGCTTCTGCAGAACGATGTTTTTCTTCGCCACCGCAAGGGCATCCTTCGAAATATCCGCCAGGGTAACCCGGGCATCGCAAATGCGGGTTGCCAGCGCCAGGCCAATGCAGCCGGAGCCGGTGCAAAGGTCCAGAATACGGGGGCTCTGGGGCAAAAACAGCGCCTGCTTGATGGCAAGGGAGGTCACCGCGCAGGTATCATCCCGGGGGATCAGAACGCTGGGGTCCACATGCAGCTGCAGACCGTAGAATTCCCACTCGCCCAGCACATAGGCCAGCGGCTCACCGCCCACCACCCGGTTGACGGCATCCTCCATGCGGCTGCAGACCTCATCGGAAACATACATTTCCCGGTCTGCCACCACAGATTCCTGGGTTCTGCCTGTAACGTGGCACAATAAGTCCCGGGCGATCACCCCCGCCGATTGGGCATCCTCGGTTTGCATCAGCGCGCGGCGGGAGCGCATATACAATTCAGAAAGCTTCATCACCACCGGTCAGCCCCCTCCTGCTCGGGAAGCACCGCCTGCAGGGCGGTAATGCCGGTTTCGATCATAGAATCGTCCGGTTCTCTGGTGGTAAAATTCTGGAACCACATTCCCGGCGCGGTCATCACCCGGGTGAAACCGTTGTCATGGCGGCCAACCAGACGGTTGATCTCATAGCCAATAGCCACCACCAGCGGCAGCAGAAGCAGCTTGAAAGCTACCATCGCCAGCCGGTACAAAAATGTCCCCTGCAAAGCTGCCAAAGCGGGCCACACCGCCAGCAGCAGCGAAGAGGCAACGGAAAACACAAGAATCGAGATGATCATAATCACCAGCAGGAAGCTGGTTCCGCAGCGGGGATGGAGCCTTGTCTGGGCTCGGACATTTTCCACCGTAAGAGGCAGCCCCGCCTCATAGCAGCGGATGGTTTTATGCTCCGCACCATGGTAGGCAAACACCCGCTTCATCTCGTCCATGCGGGACACCAGCAGCATATATGCCACAAAGATCAGCATACGAACCAGGCCTTGCAGCAGGTTCAGCGCCAGAACATTGGGGATCCACCGGTCGAAAAAGCCGCTGATCACATCCGGCAGCAAGAAAAACAGCAGAATCATCATGCCAAGGCTCAGCGCCATGGTAAAACCGATCACCACTTGCTGGAACTTCTCATTGCCCAGCTTCTTTTCCAGCCAAAGGTCAAATTTAGAGGGATTCTCCTCTTCCCCGTAGCCTTCGGGAGAAAGGTCAGCCGAACGCATCAGCGCCTTGACACCCGTAAGCTGGGCATCGAAAAAGTTGTACATCCCCCGAAGGAACGGAAGCTTCCAAATGGATTTTTCCGGGCAGAGCTTTCTCTCGGTTACTTCCACCTGAAGGCCGTCCTTGCCCCGGATCACAACGGCATCCTTTTCCGGACCCCGCATCATAATGCCCTCGATCAGCGCTTGTCCGCCGATCATGGTCTTAAATTTCTCGCAGCAGGCTGCGTTTGTTTTCTTTGCCATAGTATACCCTTCTTATTGGACAGCCGGGAGCCACACCGTAACCAGCGTGCCGCCGCCCTCGGCGTTGGCCAGAGTCAGCGTGCCGCTGTGCATAGATACGATCTCCTCGCACACAGCCAAGCCGATACCGGTACCGCGGGCCTTGGAGCTGCCCTTATAGAACTTCTTTTTCACCAGAGGAATTTCATCCTCCGGAATTCCCGGGCCATAATCCCGGATGCGGATCTGCACACCGCCGTCTTCGCTGCGGTGGATAGAGGCTTCGATCCGCTTGCCCTCGCCGCCATGCTTGGCAGCATTATCCAAAATATTCAAAAACACCTGCCGCAGGCGCTGGGAATCGCAGGAAATCTCGGGAATCTCCTCTTCATTCTCCAGATATTCCAGCTGAATTCCATCCTGAGCCAAGCGGCTGCTGTACATGAACACCGTATCTTCAAACTCGCTGCGGATATCGGTAGGTTCCATATTCAGCGTCATGCGACCGTCTTCAATGCGGGTAAATTCCAGCAGCTCCACAACCATTTCCGTCAGGCGTTTGGCCTCCCGGGAGATGATCTTCATACCCCGGCGGGTATCCGCATCTAAGGTATCGTCCGCCAGAAGAGTTTCGCTCCAGCCGTTAATGGCGGTCAGCGGCGTACGCAGCTCATGGGACAGCGAAGAAATAAACTCCGCCTGCAGCCGCTCGTTCCGGCTGACCCGGGAAGAAAGCTCGTTGATAGCCTCTGCCAGATCGCCAATCTCATCGGCGTGGGTGGTTTGAATCTGGATGCCGTAGGCGCCGCCGGCGATCCGCTTGGCCTTCTCAGTAATATCCCCAACCGGAGTCAGCACCGAGTGGATAAAATAGTTACCTGCCAGCAGCACGATCAGCTCCACCAACAGCAGACCCGCCAGCGACCAGAGGGCAACCGTCAAAATTTGCCCGTCGACGGCTCGGGTGGAGGTGACATACCGCAGAACGCCGATCACTTCGCCGTTGCGGTAGATCATAGGGCTGGAAACCGCCATGATCCGCTCTCCCGTCACCGGGTCTTTTCCCCGGTAATCCCGGATCTCCCGCAGGCTCACCGCTTCCTCGATCTCCTGCGTGCAGGGCGCTTCGCCTGCCCACTGTCCGTAGGACGAAGCTACCAGCCGCCCCTTGGCGTTGATGAACTGCAGCTCAATATTGTTCTTCTGCTCAAAGGTCTGGGCATAGGTAATGCAGGACTGATAATAGCTGTTATAGTCCTGATCCAGATACTCCGCAAAAAATTCCGTAGTGGTTCTGGCCCGGTAGCGCATATCCGATTCCATATTGGAATAGTAGGAGGCGGCAAAGCCGGCCGTGATGGCGCAGACACACAGCATGCCCAGCACAGTGATCACACAGGCCGTATTCAGCAGCCATCGCCTGCGCAGGCTCCCCCGTTTTTTCATAGTTCTTCCTCGTTTCCGGCTCAGGCGCCCCACTTATAGCCATAGCCCCACACCGTAGTGATGTAGGTAGGATTGGCAGTATCATCCTCAATCTTAATACGAAGACGGCGGATGTTCACATCCACGATCTTCAGCTCGCCCTCATAATCCCGCCCCCAAACGGAGGAAAGAATATCCTCCCGGGACAGCGCCCGGCCGGGATTCTGCATGAACAGCTTCATAATGGCGAACTCCACCTGGGTCAGGCGAATTCTGGTGCCCGATTTTTCCAGGGTGTGGTTGCGGGTGTTCATAACAAAGGGCCCCTGGCTGAGCAAATCGGAGTTCTGATCGCTGTCGCCGCCGATCCGGCGGTACAGCGCATCGATCCGGGCGGTCAGCTCCGCGGGAGAAAAAGGCTTGGTGACATAGTCATCGGCGCCGGTCATCAGGCCGGTGATCTTGTCCATTTCCTGGGTTCGGGCGGTCAGCATGATGATGCCCATCTGCTTATTGTTGGCCCGGATCCGGCGGCATACTTCGAAGCCGTCCATGCCGGGAACCATGATATCCAGAATGGCAACGCCGATATCCGGATTCTCCCGGATTCGCTCAAGGGCCTGCTCGCCGTCCCCTGCCTCAATGGCCTCATATCCCGCCCGCTTCAGGTTTATCACCACAAAGGAGCGAATATTGATCTCATCTTCCATGATCAAAACTTTTTTCATAGCGTACCTCTCTATGTTTCTCCGGTTTTCCAATCCTGCCGGATCAAACCGAAACCGTTTATCAGATCCTCGCGGGATACGGAAATCGTTCCCGATGCCACTTCCATATAGGCGGCGTACACCGTAGATTCCCCCCGGTGCAGCACAAACCGGTTATCCATCGCCGCCTGCTCCTCCCGGTCGGTGCCGGTGAGGACATATATGGTAAAGATCTTGGTGGCCGCGCCCTCTGTCCAAAGGTAAAAATCATAGCTGCCGCCGGACTGCACCACCGAAATCCTCGATGCCCATGCTTCATCCAGCGTCAGATACCAGCCGCCGAGGAAGTTATGGAAGGTGAACAGCTTGTCCACCTCCGCCCCGTCGGCAGCCATGGCATACCAGCGGATCAGATCGTGACCTTCCACCTGCCCCTGCTCCGTAACCGGCATCATGCTCATCAGGTCCGGGAGCTCTACTGTGCCGTCGTTATCGATATCGTCGGCGTACACATAGTAGTTTCGCAGGGTATGCACGCTGGTGCCGGACTCGTTGGAGAAGGAAACATTGGTAAATTCTCCGCCGATCAGGGCGTACACATCGGTGACAATGGCGTTTTCATTGGCGGAGCTGGCCACATACACCGCAGGCACGCCTCCGTGGAGCTTTCCCACCAGGATCCGCTTGAGCCGCTCTGCCGGCTCGGACATATCCGCTTCCCGGCTGCGCTCCATGGAGCCATTCTCCATTCCGTAGAGAACCGCAACACCGTTGTCGGTTTCCATGGTGCCGGGAGCCAGCAGCATCAGCTCCGCGTAGCTGTCTTCGTCCAGATCGCAGGTGAGGAACTTGGAATAGTTGGCGCTCAGCAGCTGCTCTGCCCTGCCCTCGGCAAAGCTGTACACAGACACCGATCGCAGAACCTGATCGCTGACCAACCTGCCAACCACCATTTCCAACCCGGGGCGCGCATCCATCTGCACATATTCCACCTGATCAAAGGCCGTTCCGGCGCTTTCAATAGTTTCCAGATGGACATATTCCCCGCCCTGCTGGCAGAAAATTAAAATATGCAGCGGCTTTTCCGCGCCGGAGGAGGCAAAAATCAGGTATTCGTCCAGTCCGTCGCCGTCCAGGTCGGCCTGCTGGACCGTTTGCTGGTTTTCGCCGGAGCGGGGCGCGCAAAACACCCGACCCGCCATAGCCTGATCCATTGCCGCCTGCAGATCGCTGTACTGCTCCGACCGTTTGGGAATGCGGTACAGCTGATCCACCGTTTGCATGGAGCAGCCGGCAAGAAGTGCCGCCAGCGCCAACAGCGCAATTTTATAGAAAATTTTCTTCATGGCAGCACCTCCTCAACGAAATAGTATATCACAGTTTTATGCGGAAGAAAAGCTATTTTACAACAACATTTCCCTTGCCCAGCACATTTTCCAGTTCCTCCAGCATCCGGCTGTCCAGCGATGCCGCTGTGCCGCGCCGCACGCCGGTGTCCGCAAAATACACGACCACCTTGCTGTCGCCGGGGAACATATTCAAAATGGCCCGGATCTTGCCAAACAGAGGACCTTCCTCCGTAGGCAGGCGCAGATACAGCGTGCCTGTCAGCTTTTGAGGCTGCTGATGGGCAGCAGGCTGCTCCCGTTCGGAAAAGTCCGACATGGGCCTTGCGCGGTTAATGACGATTTGGGGGTCTTTATCATCCCGCAGGGAAAGTCTGCCGGTGATCACCACCGGATCATTCTCACGGATATAGCTGCCGTACTGGCTCAGAACATTGGAAAATGCCAGCATCTCAATGGATGCGGTATCGTCTTCCAGCGTAACATAGGCCATGACAGAATTATTCCGGGTGGATTTCATCTTCACCGACTGCACAATGCCCGCAACGCTGACGATATCATCGTCCTTATAGGCGTTCCCCTCTTCCATCAGTTTCATAACGGGAACAACATGGGTCCCCCGGAGGAATTTGCGGTAGTCATCCATGGGGTGGCCGGAAATGTAGATGCCGATGGTTTCTTTTTCCATGGCCATCAGCTCCGGGCGGGGTCTTTCCGGCAGCTTGGGAATGGGCAGCGCCGCGCTGCGGTCATTCTGCTGCTCCAGCATGCTGAACAGACCCATCTGGCCCTCCAGATTTTTCTTGCGTGTGAGGGCAACGGTATCCATCATGGTATCGTACACCGCCAGAAGCTCGCTGCGATGGTTGCCGAAGCAATCCATAGCGCCGCACTTGATGAAATTCTCTACTGCCCGCTTGTTCAGCTCCCCTTCACCCATACGCTCAAGGAAATCCTCCAGCGAGCGGAAGGGGCCGCCCTCCTGGCGTTTGGCAACGATGGAGCGAATCAGCCCCCGGCCTACATTCTTCACCGCGCCAAGACCGAAGCGAATGCTGTCGCCCTCTACGGTAAAGGGGTCATCAGACCGGTTAATGTCCGGCGGCAGGGTGGCAATGCCCATTTCCTTACATTCGGCAATATAGCCGGATACCTTCATGGAATCCGACAAGACCGAGGTCATCAGCGCCGCCATATACTGCCGGGGATAATGGCACTTCAGGTAGGCGGTCTGGTAGGCGACCACCGCGTAGCAAACCGCGTGCGCTTTGTTAAACGCATAGTTTGCAAAGGCAACGATCTCATCGTAAATGGATTGGGCGGCAGCTTCGCTGACACCCTTGGCAACCGCGCCGGGAATGTTCTGGGCAGGGTCGCCATAGACAAACACTTTCCGCTCCTGCTCAATAACCTTCTGCTTTTTCTTGGAGATAGCGCGGCGGATATTATCCGCCTGACCCATGGTATAGCCGCCCAGGGAGCGGAAAATTTCAATTACCTGTTCCTGATAGACGATGCAGCCGTAGGTAACCTTCAGGATCGGCTCCAGCAACGGCGTTTTATAGCGAATCTTGCTGCCATCCAGCTTGTTGGCAATAAAGGCATCAATGGAATCCATAGGGCCGGGACGGTATAGCGCCACGATCGCAGTAAAGTCTTCGATGGAAGCCGGCCGCATTTTCATGCACACGCCGGTCATGCCGCTGGATTCCAGCTGAAATACGCCCTGAGTTCTGCCCTCTGCAACCAGCTGGAAGGTTTCCGGGTCATCATCGGGAATCGCCGCAATGTCAAAGTCCGGCCGGATCTGCCGGATCTGCCGCTGGGTATCCTCGATAACCGTCAGGTTGCGAAGGCCCAGAAAATCCATCTTCAAAAGCCCAAGCTCCTCGATGGTGGTCATGGTGTACTGGGTGACGATGGTATCTTCATTTTTCGACAGCGGCACATAGCTGCACACCGGCTCTGCGGTGATCACCACGCCGGCGGCATGGGTGGAGGTGTTGCGGGGCATGCCCTCCAGACTTCTGGCGGTATCGATCAGCTTGCGGACCCGTTCGTCCTCCTCATACATGGTCTTCAGCTGAGGAGAGCTGGCAAGGGCTTCTTCAATGGTGATCTTCGGCGTGTTGGGAACCAGCTTCGCCACCACATCGGTTTCCGCGTAGGTAAAGTTCAGCGCACGGCCCACATCCCGGATCGCGCCCCGGGCAGCCATCGTACCAAAGGTGGCGATCTGCGCCACATGGTCTGCGCCGTATTTTCTCATGACATAGTCGATGACCTCGCCTCTGCGCTCCTGACAGAAGTCGGTATCGAAGTCGGGCATGCTGACCCGCTCCGGATTCAGAAAGCGCTCGAAGATCAGCGAGTATTTCATGGGGTCTACTTCTGTAATATGCAGGCAGTAAGCCACAATGGATGCAGCGCCGGAGCCTCTGCCGGGACCTACCGGAATGCCGTTTTCCTTGGCATAGCGGATAAAATCCCACACGATCAGATAGTAGTTCACATAGCCCATGCGGCTGATGACTCCGATCTCATATTCCAGCCGCTCCAGATAGCTCTGAGGCGGATCGGCATAGCGCTTGCGGAAGCCATCCATGCACAGATTCCGGAAATATTCCTCGTTGGTCACCCCATCGGGAACCGGGAAGGACGGCAAATGATAATCGTTGAAAACGAATTCTACATTGCAGCGGTTTGCGATCTGCACCGTGTTTTCAAAAGCCTCATCGCAATTGGGGAACAGCTGGCGCATTTCCTCTTCGCTCTTAAGATAAAATTCCTCTGTCTGGAATCTCATGCGGTTGGGTTCATCCACCGTGCGCCCGGTCTGCACGCAGAGCAGAACATCCTGCATTGCCGCATCCTCTTTGCGAAGATAGTGGGCATCGTTGGTTGCCACAAGGGGCAGGCCGGTTTCCCGCGCCAGCCGCAGAATTCCCTGATTAACAGGCCGCTGCTCGGCAATACCATGGTCCTGCAATTCCAGATAGAAATTGCCGGGGCCGAAGATATCCGACATTTTCAAGGCGTAATCCTTTGCCGCATCATACTCCTCGTTCATCAAATACTGAGGAATCGCGCCGGCAAGGCAGGCCGACAGCGCGATCAGCCCCTCATGGTGAGCTTCCAGCAGCCGCAGGTCGACACGGGGCTTGCCGTAGAAGCCCTGAATAAAGGCCTGGGAGACCAGCAGGCACAGGTTTTCGTAGCCTTTCCGGTTTTCGCACAGCAGTACCAAATGATAAGGGTCGTTATCTACACCGTGGATGCGGTCCTCCATCCCGCGACGGGTCACATAGACCTCGCAGCCGATAATCGGCTTCACCCCCGCCGCTTTGGCTGCCTTATAAAAATCAATACAGCCATACATAACACCATGGTCGGTAATGGCAATGGCATCCTGCCCCAGTTCCTTCACCCGGTCCATCATGGAGCCGATGCGGCAAGCGCCGTCGAGCAGGCTGTATTCTGTATGCACATGAAGATGAACAAAGCTCATTGTGGGATCTCCTTTGCCATATCCACCAGCTTTTTCAGCCGGTGATTCATCGCAGGTTTGCTGATGGGCGGCTCCATCATGGCAGCCAGCTCCGTAAGGGATGCCGCGGGATTTTCCTCCCGGGCCCGGGCTGCCTGCAGCAGCTTGGCGGGAAGGCCCTCCAGAAGCCCCCGCTCTTTCAAAAGGCGAATGGCTGTAAGCTGCTCCTGGGCCGCTTCCACAACTTTCGAGGTGTTGGCCTCATCGCAGTTGCACCTGCGGTTGACTTTATTCTTCAGTTCCTTTTCCAGTCTTGCCTCCATAATGCCCATAGCCGCAAGGGGCGCGCCGGCATAGGTCAGGCAGTCGGAAATCTGTTCGCTGTTTTTCAGGTAAATGACCTGACCGCCGCCCCGCCGGGCGGATTTGGGATAAAAGCCCAGTACCTCTTCCATCAGCGCCAGAGTCTCTCTGGCTACGCTGTGATGGGTGGTAGTCAGCTCCATATGGTAGCTTTTTTCCGGGTCTGTGACAGAGCCGCCGGCCAGAAACGCGCCCCGCAGAAAGGCCGCCCGGCAGCAATCCTCCTCCACAACCGCAAGATTCACATGCAGCGAAAGAGTGCCCGCAAGATCAAAGCCGAAGGCCTCCATGATGGTCTGCAGCTTCCCCTGATCGGTGATCTGAAATACCAGCTTGCCGGCAGCATCCTCTTCCGGAAGCTGATCAAAGCCCAGCGAAAAGGCTTTTTTGAACAGTTTCGGCAGCAGCTTGGCAAATTCCCGGCTCTCCGTTATGATCCGGATGCCGTCAGCGCCAAAGCTGTTGCAGAACAGCAGAATGCCGAAGCACTCTGCCAAAGCGCAGCAGGCTCTGCCGGGAATCGCACGGCAAAGCTCTGTTTTCGCGCTTGCAGAGAAGGACACTGCCATCCGACGCCCTCCTTACATTACCAAATTCTGACTTCCGGCTCCAGGCGGATTCCGGAGGCTTCGTATACCCGGTCTGCCACCGCCTGCAGCAGAGCCTTCACATCCGCGGCGGTTGCCCCACCCAGATTCACAACAAAGCCCGCGTGTTTTTCCGAAACGGCAGCGCCGCCGATCTGAAAGCCCTTCAGCCCCGCCTGATCGATCAGCGCAGCCGCATAGCCGCCTGCCGGGCGCTTAAAAGCAGAGCCTGCAGAGGGCAGCTCCAAGGGCTGAGAAGATTTCCGCCGGCCCATCAGCTCCTGCATAGCGGCGCGGATATCCTCCGTCGCTGCGGGGCGCAGCGCAAAGTCGGCGGACAGAACGATCTCGCCGGAATCCTCCAGGCAGCTATGCCGGTAAGAAAACCCCATTTCATCGCCGCTGAGGACCCGGATATTGCCCCCTGCGTCCATAACCTCCGCGCGGATGCAGACGTCCTTGATCTCGCCGCCGTAGGCACCGGCATTCATATACACGCCGCCGCCCACCGTTCCGGGAATGCCATGGGCAAATTCCAGCCCGGACAGCCCCAGATTGGCCGCATACACAGCGGCTCTGGTCATGGTAACTCCGCCGGCCACCCGAATGGTGGTGGCATCCGGCTGCGTGATTCCGCCGAGACAGTCCTTCAGGCAGATCACAAGGCCTGCCATGCCTTCGTCCGGTGCCAGCACGTTGGTTCCTGCACCCAGAATAGCAGGAGTAATGTCCAACATTTTGGACACTTTCAGGATTTGCGAAAGCTGCTCACCGCTCTCCGGAAACGCCATTACCTCCGCCGGGCCGCCGATGCGGAAGGAGGTATGCCGGGACATAGGCTCTGAAAGCAGCAGCCGGATCTGGGGCAGCAGTTCTTTTATTTTCCGTTGAAATTCCGTCAATTCAGTCATATACGCCTCCGGGTGTATGATTGGTTACAGTATAGCATATTCCCCTGCTGATTGCAATTGTTACCGCAATGAAATTTATGTAACAAATTCCCTTTTGAATACGCCGCAGTGCGTTTCCGTTCCGTAACAAAACCCGGACAGCCGCAAGACTGTCCGGGTTTTTATTATGTAGTTATTTCTCTACGATTTCCAGCAGTTCCATGGGGCAGGCCTTTACACAGATGCCGCAGGAAATGCACTTGGAGGCAGGGCCTTCCGGCTTCATGACCATAACCTTCATGGGGCAGGCTTCCACGCACTTGCCGCAGCCGACACACTTTTTCTTGTTGATCATAAATACGCCGGTCTTGGGATTCTGGGTGATCGCCTCATGCTCGCAGGTTCTCATGCACTTGCCGCACTGGATGCAGGTAACAGGCTTTGCGCCGGTACCCTTCGCCACAACCTTAATGCAGCTCAGGTCCTGATGAAACTCTTTGTAAAAGGCTTCGGAGCAAGCGCGAACGCACTCCAGGCAAGCCATACACTCTATATTCTTTTTAACAGCAAGCTTCTTCATAAAAATGAATTACCCCTTTTTTATATTTTCCAAAGTATTATACAGGATTGCGGGCAAAATATCAATGGTAAAATCCATAATTATCGATAGCAATTTACCAACAAATTTTCCTCTGTGTATGATTTTCTTGGGTAAAAGCCGGATTTCCGGGCAAACTAGGAACGCAAAACCAATTTACAGGAGGCAATTATGAAAAAATTCATCGCAATCGCACTGGTTTTCGTCCTTACTGTGTCTGTTATGGCAGGCTGCCGCAGAAATGTTCCTCAGGAGGCTACCCAGCCCAGCACTTCTGCTACCACCCGGCCTACTACCGCACCCACCACTGCGCCGACTACACGGCCCACTACCGCGCCTACCACTCCGGTAACCACCACGCCTATGATTCCCGATACCCAGGCAACCGATGCCACTACGGGTAACGGCGGCAACGGCGGCATGACCGGCGGCGAAAGCGGCAACGGAGGCCTTGGCGGCAGCGGCAACGGCAGCGCCATGGGTCGCTGATTTTCGGGGCAGCGCCCCGATTACATAGCGCAGCAGCTTACAAAATTGAAATATAGCGGGTCAGGTTCTTCTTCATTCTCTGAGCCGCTTCTACGGCAGCGGCAGCATAATCATCCGTGCCGGCTTCCTGCCATGCGCCCAACACCGAGGTTCCGGCGCAGGCTGCCGCGCCATGACCGAATTGGTCAAAGGCATAGCTGCAGTTCTTTGCATTGGCGTTGGGATAATCGTATCCGTCCAGCAGCAGGAACATGGTTTTATACTTATCCCGCAGGGTACGCAGACTTGCCGCCGAACCGGCTGCTGCCAGCGCGGAAATATTGCTGTAGCCCAGCTTGCCGGTAAGGGGTTCCCCCAGACGGTTGACGATATCCGCCACAGCGTTGTGGACCATTCTCGAGCCGGTAAGCAGATCCTGCACTTCGGGAGCGGTTTTGTTGGAGGTGCGGACTACCGCAAATACCGCGATTCCCTTCTGCTTCGCCAGCAAAACAAAGGGCCTATAAAGATCGGCGCCCAGATAAGAGCCGATCACCAGCGCATCGAAGCACCAGGGGCAGCTTTCCTCCGCCAGCTGCCGGGCGGCCACTTCTGCCGCCTTGCCGCTGAGCAGCTCCGGAAGGTCGAGAATCACATAGTATCCCAGTTCCTTCGCCAGACGAAGCCGGGAAGCAAGAACCTGAAGCCCCTCACTGCCCCAGAGGGCAAAACCGCCCATGCCAAAACGCACCGCAGGCACGATTTCCATCAGCCCCTGCAGCAGCGCATCCGTCAGCTTGGTATACCCTTCCAGAACTCCTTCTTCCAGCAAGGCTGCGGGAATGGTTTCGGGAATCAAAGAAAAATCCACCACAGACGGATTCTTCAGTTTTCGGATCTTTTCCTGCAGTACATCTATAGACATAGCGATACCCTCCGTTTCTTTTTTTCTATTATAACACAACAATTTCCATTAGAAAAGCAGAAAACCATTTCCATAAGTGATTTTTTTCGATGGGGGCAAACTATAGGCGAAGGGAGGGAGCGCAATGAAAATGAAGGGACTCGCCATCACCATGGGAATCGGCGCAGCCGCCGGCGCGGTGGCAGTTATGATGATGCCGAAAAACAGCCCCGGCAGAAAGCTGGCAGCCAAAGCCGCCTGCTCGGTAGAGCAGGCAGCCGGCAAGGTCACCGACAAACTGACACAGCAAATGGGTATGTAAACGCAGCCGGGAGGTTTCTGCCTCCCGGCGCTTTTCTTATGAAAAAAGCCTTGCGCTTTGCCGCTTTTCGGGTTATGATAAATAAAAATTTCCGGGAGGTTTGCTGTGTCTGCATGGTTTTATAAACTGCGCTCTGCTTTGGCAGCCGCATCGATGCTGCGGCAGCTGCTGCGGGGCTACGGCGGTATGTCCGGATTATTAGGCTCTATCGATGCAATGGATACTTCCTCTCCCCGGTCTCTCAACGGATGCGACCGGCTGCTTCTGCCGAAAATTCTCAAAGATTTTCCGGATTTCGACATCCACACCGCAAAGTCTTACGCCAAGGATTACCTGCGGGAAAAGCTGGGCAGCCGGGAAGGCTTTACCATTTACAATGTAGTGATCTCCCAGTATCTTCCCACCGGTGCCCAGAAAACGATCGTATTTCAAGCGGCGGTCTCCTTCCGGGAACAGGGCAGCCTGCTGCAAAAGCGCTACGATCTGCGCTATTGCTATCAGCTTGCCGGAAGCGACGAAACCGTTGCCGCCAACTGCCCCAACTGCGGCGGCGCGCTGGGTTACGGCGTGACCGTTTGCCCCTACTGCGACAGCCGGGTGACCAGCCCCCTTGGAAACAGCTGGAATTTCACGGAAATTGAAGAAACTTAAAGCACCGGGAAGCGACGGCTTCCCGGTGCTTGCTTTTTAGTTTGCGCTGACCCGGATCTTCGAGTCCTCCACATGAATGTGGAGGGAAGAAATGGGATTTTCGAAGGAATCGATGATCTTTTCGCTGATGGGGTCTTCCAGATCCCGCTGAATGGTGCGGCGAAGATTTCTGGCGCCGTAGGTCACGGAGTAGGCCTTGTCCACCAGATAACGGCCCAGAGAATCGTCCCAGGTCAGGGTCAGACCCCGGGCGGTCAGGCTGTCACGCAGCTCGCCCAGCATGATGTCCGCAATTCCAAGGAAGTTTTCTTCCGTAAGGTGGTTGAAGGTGATGATCTCATCCACCCGGTTCAAAAACTCCGGCCGCAGGAAGCTCCGCAAAGCCTTCATGGTCTTATCCTGCATCTGCTCGTTTCCGCGGCCAAAGCCTACGCTGGCAACCGCGCCCTCAGAGCCGGCATTGGAGGTCATAACGATGATGGTATTCTCAAAGTTGACCAATCTGCCCTGGGCATCGGTGATCCGTCCGTCGTCCAGCACCTGCAGAAGAATATTCAGCACATCCGGATGGGCCTTTTCGATTTCATCGAACAGCACCACGGAATAGGGCTTGCGGCGGATCTTCTCGGTAAGCTGTCCGGCTTCGTCATAGCCGACATAGCCGGGAGGCGAACCGATCAGCTTGGAAACGGTGTGCTTTTCCATATATTCCGACATATCCAGACGGATCAGAGAGTCCACGCTGTCGAACAGGTCATCCGCAAGGCATTTCACCAGTTCCGTCTTGCCTACGCCGGTAGGACCTACGAAGATAAAGGATACCGGGCGCCGCTTGGGGCTGATGCCCACACGATTCCGGCGAATGGCCTTCGCCACTGCCTCCACCGCCTCATCCTGCCCTACAATGTGCCGGCGAAGCCGATCTGCAAGGCCCTTGATCTGCAGGTATTCCTGCGCTTTGATCTTGGATGCCGGGATCTTGGTCCACAGCTCAATGATCCGTGCCAGATTTTCCATGGTGACCGCAGGAGGCGGCACCTGCTCCAGTTTTTCAATCTTCACCGCCAGCTGGGCCAGCCTGCTTCTGAGGATCGCCAGCCGCTCATAATTCTGGTTCTCCGTATTCTCATTGAGCATACGAAGCTCCAGCTCATAATCGTCCCGCTCCTTGCGAAGCTCCGCCAGCTCGGAAATTTCCCTGCAGCGCAGGTTCACATCGGAGCAGGCCTCGTCCAGCAGGTCGATGGCCTTATGCGGCAGGAAACGGTCGGTAATATACCGCTCCGAAAGGATCACGCACTGCCGGGCGATCTCCGGAGAAATGGTAACGCCGTGGAATTCGGCATAGCTTTTCGCGATTCCCTGCAGGATCTGGCAAGCCTCTTCTATGGTAGGCTCAGCCACAGATACCGGCTGGAAACGGCGTTCCAGCGCCGCGTCCTTTTCGATATACTTCCGGTACTCGCTGAAGGTCGTTGCGCCGATCACCTGAATCTCGCCCCGGGAAAGGGCAGGCTTCAGAATATTGGCGGCATTCATAGAGCCTTCGGCATCGCCGGCACCCACAAGGTTATGCACCTCGTCGATCACCAGAATGATATTGCCGCATTCCTTGATCTCGCCGATCAGGCTCTTCATACGGCTTTCAAACTGGCCGCGGAACTGGGTGCCTGCCACAAGAGCCGTCAGATCCAGAAGGAAAACCTCCTTATCCCGCAGCTTATAGGGAACATCTCCCGCCGCGATCCGCTGGGCGAGGCCCTCGGCAATGGCGGTTTTACCTACGCCGGGTTCACCGATGAGGCAGGGATTGTTCTTCTGCCGGCGGTTGAGGATCTGGATCACACGCTCCGTTTCCACATCCCGGCCGATCACCTTATCCAGCTTGCCCGCCCGGGCGCGGCCGGTCAGGTCCATACAATAGCTGTCGAGGAATTTATGCTTTTTGGATTTCTTCTTGCGGTGTGTGTCCTCCCCTGCCGGTTCTTCCGAGCCGGGGGCAGGCTCCTGCTTCTGGGGCATATTTCCGCCAAACAGCTGATTCAGCAGCGGAAAGGTTGCGGTGCGGCTATCGGGCTCTTCATCATCGGCGGCATCATCCCGCTGGCTGAAGATGCTGCTCATTTCGTCGGTCAGGGCATCCAAGTCCTCGTCTGAAACGCCCATCTGCTTCATAACCGAATCCATCTGGGGAATTCCCAGACTCCGGGCGCATTTGAGGCAGTAGCCCTCGTTGAGTGTATTACCGTTTTCCATCTTGGTGATGAAAACCACGGCAATATTCTTTTTGCACTTTACGCACATTTTAGGCTGCATAGTCAATCACTCCTTTGCTTATGGCATTGCGGCATTGCAGCCTGCCAATTGGAAAAAACGATTTCAAACATTCACCTGCAGACCTTCTCCGGGGCATTCAAACAGCGCCTTGCCGTCGTCATACCACAGATGGGTCATATACAGGCCGCCGGGCGGCACGGTAGGCCCGGCTGCGGTGCGGTTTCCCTCTTCCAGGATCCGGGTGATCTGCTCCGGGGCGATCTTCCCTTCCGCCGCGTATACAACCGTTCCGGCCATTGCCCGGGCCATGTTGTATAGGAAGCCGTTGGCGCAGACACGCAGGTAGATCAGGTCTCCCTTGCGCTCAACATTATAATAGTATACCGTTCGCACGGTAGAGCGCACATCCGTACCCACGGAGCGCACCGCGGCAAAATCATGGGTGCCAACGAACCGGTCGGCGGCAGCCTGCATGATGGTTTCGTCCAGATGCTTGGGGTAGAACCAGGCCCGGTTCACATAGAAGGGGTCCCGCACCCGGGAATTATAGATCAGATAGGTATATTCCTTCCGGGCGCAGGAACCGATGGCGTTAAAATCCTCATGGACTTCAAAGGCTTTCGTTACTACGATATCTGCCGGAAGATGGGTGTTCAGCGCATAGGGCAGCCGATCCACCGGAATAGTGGATTCGGTGCGGAAATTGGCAACATAGCACTTGGCGTGAACGCCGGCATCCGTTCTTCCGCAGCCGGTAACATGAACCGGCTGTCCGGTAATCATCCCCACCGCTTTTTCCAGGGTTTGCTGGACGGTGGCAAGATTTTTCTGGGTCTGCCAGCCATGGTAGGCTGTGCCTTCGTAGGTTAAAAACAGGGCAATATTGCGCATACGCTCACCCTCACAGACCAAAGTGCTTCAAAAGGATCATCGCGGCCAGCAGCGCGGCGCCCACACCGAAGGCTGCAAAATCTCCGCCCCGGTAGCGCAGCTGCTTCATCTTGGTCCGTCCGCTGCCGCCCTGATAGCACCGGCATTCCATGGCGGTAGCCAGCTCATCTGCCCGGCGGAAGGCGCTGATAAACAGCGGCACCAGAATCGGGATCAAAGCCTTCACCCGGTCCATCAGCTTTCCGGTTTCAAAATCGGCGCCTCTGGCCTTCTGGGCATTCATGATCTTATCGGTTTCCTCAATCAGCGTAGGAATAAACCGAAGGGCGATGCACATCATCATGCTCAGCTCGTGAACCGGCACCTTCAGCACCTTCAGGGGGCTCAGCAGAGATTCCAGACCGTCGGTCAGGGAAATAGGCGAGGTGGTATAGGTCAGCAGGAAGGTGGCTGTGATCAGCATCAGGATTCTCGCCATCATGAATACGGCGCGAATCAGGCCCTCCCAGTAAATGGTAACCACCCAAAAGCTCACCAGCACCTTTTCGCCGGGGGTGAAGAACAGATTCAAAATGCCCGTAAAGGCAAGGATCATCACCAGCGGCTTCATACCGTGCAGAATGGATTTCAGCGGAATGGTGGAAAGTCCGATGCACACCGCCAAAAACAGCAGGCAAAGTCCGTAGCCTGCCCAAGTGGAGGCCAGAAACAGCGCCACAATATAAAGCACCAGAACGATCAGCTTTGTCCGGGGGTCCAGCAGATGGATCGGGGATTTTCCCGGGAAATACTGTCCCAGGGTAATATCTTTAAGCATGGCCGCTCGCCCCCTTTATCCGGCAGATGGTATCCACTGCCTGCTCCAGGGTATAAACCGGCTCTACATCCAGACCCATGCGGCGCAGCTCCAGAAATACCCGGGTCACTTCCGGAATATCCAGACCCATTTCCAGTAATTCCTCCGCCCGGGCAAAGACCTCTCCCGGTGTGCCGTCCATGGCAAGCCGTCCGCCGCACATAACCAGCAGCCGGTCCGACATCCTGGCAACATCGTTCATAGAGTGGGTCACCATCATAATGGTGGCGTTCTTCGCCTTGCGGTAGGCATCGATATTCTCCAGAATATCCTCCCTGCCCTCCGGGTCCAGACCGGCGGTGGGTTCGTCGAGGATCAGAATTTCCGGCTCCATGGCGATCACGCCGGCGATGGCCGCCCGGCGCTTCTGTCCGCCGGAAAGGTCAAAAGGAGATGCCGACAGCTGCTGCTCGGTAAGTCCGACAAAGCCTGCCGCTTCCCGCACCCGCCGGTCTACCTCCTGGGTGTCGAGGCCCATGTTCTTCGGTCCAAAGGCAATATCCTTATACACCGTTTCTTCAAACAGCTGATACTCCGGGTACTGGAACACCAGCCCCACCCGGAAACGGCACTGGCGGGTAAAGGCCTTATCCGACCAGATATCCTTCCCATCCAGCAGAATTTCGCCGGAGCTGGGCTTCAGCAAGCCGTTCAGATGCTGCATCAGGGTAGACTTACCGGAACCCGTGTGACCGATAATGCCGATAAACTCCCCCTTATTCACCGAGAAGGAAATTCCGTCCAGCGCGATATGTTCAAAGGGTGTTCCCTGACTGTATACATGATTCAGTTGGTTCACCTGTAAAATTGGTGTCACTTTCTCTTCCTCCTGTGGGTCACGCCTTTACATAATCGTAAAGTGCCTGCGCACATTCTTCTATCGTAAGTTTATCCAGCGGCAGCCGGCAGCCCCGCTGCCCAAGCTCCCAGCACAGCTCTACCGTTTCCGGCGAGGCAAGCCGGATGCTGTGCAGCAGCTCCACCTGGGCAAACACCTGCCGGGGGTCGCCATCGGCAACGATCTTGCCCTTGCTCAGCACAACTACCCGCTGGGCCTTTGCTGCCTCATCCATGTGGTGCGTAATCAGAACAACGGTGATTCCCTTTTCCCGGTTCAGCATCAGGATCGTATCCAGCACTTCCCGGCGGCCTCTGGGGTCCAGCATGGCGGTAGGCTCGTCCAGAACGATGCACTGGGGCTCCATGGCGATGACGCCGGCAATGGCCACCCGCTGCTTCTGTCCGCCGGAGAGCAGATGGGGCGCGTGCTCCCGGTATTCATACATACCGACCTGCTTCAGCGCCTTGTCCACCCGGGCCCGGATCTCCGGGGCGGCAACGCCCAGATTTTCCGGCCCGAAGGCTACATCCTCTTCCACCACATTGGCAACGATCTGGTTATCCGGGTTCTGAAACACCATGCCTACACTGCGGCGAATGGCCGTCAGCATTTTGGCATCCTTGGTGTCCATTCCGTTTACATACACCGTTCCGCCGCAGGGCAGCAGAATGGCATTAAAATGCTTGGCAAGGGTGGATTTTCCGCAGCCGTTGCCGCCCAAAACCGCCACAAAGCTGCCTTTTTCCACCGATAAATTCAAGTCCTCAAATACGGCAATGCCGGGCGTGTTGTCCACGCCCGGATAGCTGTAGGAGAGGTTTTCCATTCTCATTGCTTCGCTCACAACAAACCTCCTCAGGGAGTCCACCGTCCGGCAGCGCCGCAGGGCAGCATAAACCCGGTAGAACCCACCGGCAGCCCCAGCTCTCCCACAGCAGTGCTGCCGCCCCGCAGAGGTGTAAACACCGCGTTGGAAGCGTAGCCCACCGCGGAAGGCGCCAGGCCGGTGGTATAGGAATTGATAATCACAAACAGCGGGTTATCCGTCAGCAGTTTTGCGGTTTCCTGCAAAAACGGATAGAAGCTGGTTTCCATTTTCCAGATCTCTCCGCTGGGTCCTCTGCCGTAACTGGGGGGATCCATAATAATGCCATCGTAGCGCCGGCCCCGGCGGATCTCCCGCTGGATGAACTTGGCGCAATCATCCACGATCCAGTGGATGGGCCGGTCAGCCAGGCCGGAAGCCTGGGCATTTTCCTTTGCCCACGCCACCATGCCCTTGGAGGCATCCACATGAAATACCTCTGCGCCGCCTGCCGCCGCCGCCAGCGTTGCGCCGCCGGAATAGGCAAACAGATTCAGCACCCGCACCGGCCGATTGGCGGAAGCCACCTTCTCCCGGATAAAATCCCAGTTGGCAGCCTGCTCCGGAAATACGCCGGTATGCTTGAAATTCATGGGCTTTACATTAAAAGTAAGGTAATCTTTATAGCGGATCTGCCAGCGCTCCGGCAGAGAGTGGTCCGTCCAGCGGCCGCCGCCGGTGGACGAACGCAGATACCGGGCATCGTAATGCTTCCAGCCGGGGTCCGCGCAGGGTGTAGACCAGATCACCTGGGGGTCGGGGCGCACAAGGATATACTTTCCCCACCGCTCCAGACGCTCACCGTCGGTGGCGTCCAGAATCTCATAGTCTTTCCATTGGTCGGATATCCAGATCATTCTCCGCCTTCCTCTCCTGTCATGCTGAAGGGCCACCAGGGAACACTGGGACTGGTGGGTTCCTCCGGTTCTGTAGGTGTCTGCGCCGCCTGATATTCCTTCCAGCTCTTTTCGGTATGCTCCTTGCACACGATATACGGCGCTTCCACACCCTTGTTGGCACGGCCGCTCATACCCTTGAAAATGCCATCCTCGCCGTCGTCATCCACCAGATAGATATAGGAGTCCGTCAGAATGTTGTCCGGGTCTTTGAACTTGGCGGCCTTCACAATGGCATCCACCTGCTCCTGGGTCATCTTCACCAGAGCCCTTTCTTCCAGAACAATGGCGCCGGCATCGGCAAAGAGCCGGCAGTATTCATTGGCCACAGCGCCGCCTTCGGTGCAGTAGGTAACCAGAACATGCTTGTCGCAGGTCTTTTCGGGCCGGTCTTCCTTGTAAACCATAACTTTTTCCGTACGGGCAAAGCCGGTGCGGACATCCGCCTCGCAGGCAGCGGTAGCGATCAGGCCGGAGTCCAGACACACCGTAACCGTACGCATCTTGCTGGTATCCAGCAGGCTGACATTCTTCTTTCCCTTATGCAGCGGCTTCATAACCATTGAAAACAGCCGGGCTGCGGGGTTCTTGGTATTGCCCACCAGATGGATCTGCTCCGGCGTATCGTAGCCGCACCAGATGGCAGCGGTGTAGTAGCCGGTGTAGCCGCAGAACCAGCGGTCACGGTTGCTGGAGGTAGTACCGGTCTTGCCGTATACATTCATATTGCGGCTGTCGAAGTCCGCAGCCGTACCGGTACCGGCGGCAACCGCCCGGTCCAGACAGTAGTTCATATAGTTAACCGCTTTCGCGCTGAGGATCTTGCGGGTGGTCTGGGTGTTGTCGAGAACCAGATTGCCGTCGCTGTCATACACCTTGGTATAGGTCATACCTTCCCGGTAAACGCCCTCGTTGGCAAAGGTAGCGTAGGCGCAGGCCATATCCCGCACGCTGATGCCAACGGTTTGGGCGCCCATGGCCAGAGGAGCAAAGTCAATGTCCGACTGGATCTGACCGTTGGAGGCGGTGTAGCTTTCCACCAGACCGGACAGGCCGAATTTATCCTTGGCAAAATCGAAGGAATACTTTGTTCCGACCATGCTCAGGGTATTGACCGCAACCGCGTTTACGGAGTCTTCCACAGCGCTGTAAATAGTGCGGCTGTAGGAATACTTCTTGTTATCGTTGTTGGGCCAGGGGCTGGAGCCGTTATACATATAGGGCATATCCGCCACCACGCTGGCAGGGGTAATAACACCGGATTCAAAACCCGGCGCGTACACAGTAAGGGGCTTGATGGAAGAGCCGGTCTGCAGCTTGGAATCCGTTGCCCGGTTGAAGGCATCGTAGTCCATCTTTTCGCCCACACCGCCGCTGATGGCAACGATATAGCCGTTGCTGTTGTCCACGATCACAATGGCCGACTGCAGCTGCTGGCCGCTTCGGGTCTCGGGGATCTTGCTCAGGTCGGTATAAATGGCATCCACCTGCGCCTGCACCTCCATGTCGATGCAGGTATAAATATGGTAGCCGCTCCGGCCGATCAGGTCCACATAGGTTTCCCGGGTCTCTTCGCTCCAGGTAATGCCGTCCCGCATGGCCAGATCCCGTGCCACATCCTCCAGCACCACTTCCACATACCAGGAATACATCTCGGTGGAAGCATCGCCGTCCAGGTCGCAGGCAGTGCCGCAGGCAGGACACAGGTACAGCCCATTGTCCGGGGTGAAGGTGCTGACGATACCCTTATAGCCGCAGCTTTCCGATACGCAGGCAGCCATCTTATCCTCGTCGGCGATGCCGCTCTTGAACACGATCTCCTGGGCGATGGCTTCATCGTACTCTTCCTGGGTGATCCATTCCTGCTCCAGCATCTGCTCCAGCACCAGAAGCTGACGCTCCCGGTTGCGCTCCGCGCCGGTCATGCCGCCGGCATCCAGATTGGTGCGGTAGGGGTTATAGAGAGAAGGGTTGTTGGTAATGCTGATCAGGCTGGCGCACTCCGCCAGAGTCAGCATGGAAAGCTCCTTGCCGAAATACTTGGCCGCCGCCGTCTTGACGCCGTTGCAGCGCTGGCCGAAGTAGATCTCGTTGAGGTACAGCTCCAGAATAACTTCCTTATCGTAGCGCTTTTCAAATTCCGTAGCCCGGCAGATCTCCAGAACCTTTCTCTGCACGGTATAGCTGTCTTCCTCGGTCAGGTTTTTGATCAGCTGCTGGGTAATGGTAGAGCCGCCCCGGTCGCCGTTGCCGAAGAACATATAGAAGCAGGCCTTCATGGTGGTGACCCAGTCCACGCCCTGATGCTCATAGAAGCGCTTATCCTCGATTGCCACCGCGGCGTCCCGCAGATTTTCGGGAATATCCTCAAAATCCACCCACTCCCGGTTGACGTCGGCATAAATATTTTGCAGCAGCTTAATATTTCCGGATGCATCCTCATAATACATAAAGGAGTTCAGTTCCGCATCGTAGCCGTCCGGGTCATACACCGCATTAGGGAGAATGTCTTCCTGCAGGTAATCGCCCAGTGTGCCGGCAAACATCAGCGCGCACACACCCAGAATGATCACGACAGTCGCGGCAGCGCCCAGCGCGATCTTAAAAACAGAGAAGGCTGCCATCCATACCTTGTACAGCAGAAGCAAGAACCAGTTGGGCTTCCACTCCTGGCGGGGCGCCTTTTTCCTTTTTTTATTTTCATTTGCCATAAATATAAACCTCCATCACAGCAGCCTTTCGGCCCGCATGGCTAAAAACGAAGTCAGTTGTGCTAAAGCAACACTCCTGTTCATATGATTATAGCATACCCAATCCAAAAACGAAAGACCCAATTTATTAAGAAAGAGTAAACTGTGGCATAGCGAGGCATACTAGAGCCCGAGGAGAGATGCTATGGGTTTGAAAAAATGGATCTGCACGCTGGTATTGGCCGGAATTCTGCTGGGAGTCCACAACGGAAATATCGCCGTATGGCTGGACGGAAACCCCGATCCGGCAAAGGTTTTCCCCATTCCCGCGCTGCTGCTGCCCCGGGAGGACCGCAGGATTCTGGAAAAGGGTATCCGGGTGGATGACATCAGTGATCTGACAAAACTTTTGGAGGACTATTTGTCATAAACGACGAAATCCGGTCCGCCCTCTTGATTTTAACCGCCGATGGCTGTAATATAGAGCCATACTGATTAGGAGGCGATGGCTATGGCCGATCATTACGGCTCTGATTTTATGACCATTGTGGATGAAGACGGCACCGAGTTTGAGCTGGAAGTTCTTGCTTCCCTGGAATACAACGGCTGCACCTATCTGGCTGTAATCCCCGCAGGTCTGGAGGACGGCGAGGAAATGGAAGTCAGCATCCTCAAATCTGTGGAGGAAGACGGCGAAAGCATTCTCTGCGCCATTGAAGACGACGCGGAGCTGGAAACCGTTTACAATCTGATCATGGATCAGATTTACGAAGAGGACTCCGAAGAGTAATCACCTCCTGCTTGGTGCGTAATGTGCCCTTTTGGACCCACATCATTTATAAGGGATGTTAGACTTCCCTTTCGGATTGCAGACCTCCCGCCGGCGCTTTGACGATCGGTGGACGTTGGGAGCAGCTAAGAATGGGAGCGGCAACCCACCTGCCAATACGTGCAGGTCATAATTGGGTGCATACGGCCAAAGCGGGATTTAAGGACATGGGGAACCCGGTTCCCCATGTTTCCTTTATTTTTCGGGTTTTTTCCGAAACTTTTTTTATTTTTCCCGGGTTTCTGGAACTTGCCACTTGAAAAGGCAGAATTTTTCCGCTATAATACCAAAGTCTATGGTCGGAGCTCCGGCCAGATATCACCAACCGACATTGAGAGGAACTGATCACATGAGTGCAACCACGAAGAAAAAGCTCCGCAAGGAGCAAAACGCGGCCGCGCTGGCCGAAAAGCAGCTCAGCGAGAAGAAGGCTGCCAAGAAGCTGAAGCTCCAGTCCATCGCCTTCATCACCGTGATGGCTCTGGTCATTTGCATCGCGCTGGGTACGGTTATCCACAATACTGTTTCCAACAGCGGCATCATTCAGAGAAACACCCGCGCCGTTACCATCGGCGAGCACGACCTGAACGCTGTGGAACTGAACTATTTCTACATTGACTACATTCTGGATGTGTACAACGAGTGGCGGGAATACTACGGTGACTACACCGATATGTATATCCAGATGCTCTACGGTCTGGATGCCACCTCTTCCCTGCACAAGCAGCACTATGACACCGAAGGCAAGGTCACCTGGGCCGAATATTTCGCCAACCTGGCCATCGATGATGCCCGGGGCATCTATGCCATCTATGATCTGGCTGTAGAAGCCGGTCACACCCTCAGCGAAGAGGAAAAGTCCGGCATCGACTATGATCTTTCCATGCTGAAGCTGTATGCCGTTTCCGTTTACGGCTACAAGGATTCCGATGCCTACCTGAAGGCCTTCTACGGCCCCGGTTCCGATCTGGAGTCCTACACCGAGTACCTGAATGTGAAGGCTCTGTCCCAGTCCTACTTTGCTGCCTACGGCGAGTCCCTGAACTTCGAAGAGTCTGACCTGCGGGCCTACGAAAACGACGGCCACTACAACGACTTCACTGCCTACTCCTTCTCCAGCTTCTACTTTGGCTACGACGAGTTCCTGGCTGAGGACGCCGACACCGATGACGACGCTGTCGTCGCCGCCGCTCTGGCTGAAGCTGAGAAGGCTGCCAACGCCGTTCTCGCCGCTGCTCCCACCACCTCCGAAGAAATGACCAACGCCCTTGTGGCTCTGGAGAACTACCCCAAGGCATCTACCGCCAAGGCCAGCGATACCGATGAAGTTCTGCTGACCGCCATCAGCGATCCCTACGCCGGCTGGCTGAAGGAAGAGGGCCGCAAGGTCGGCGATCTGGCCGTTCTGCCCAGAACTGCCTCCACCACCGACGAAGAGGGCAACGCCTCCACCGCCACCTATGGCTACTATGTGGTTCTGCTGACCGGCATCAACGACAACACCTTCGCTCTGGCAAATGTCCGCCATATCCTCTCCTCCTTCGAGGGCGGCACCACCGATTCCTCCGGCGTGACCACCTACTCCGAGTCCGAGAAGCTGGATGCCCACAGCAAGCTGAAGGCCGTTCTGGATGCCTGGCTGGCCGGCGAAGCCACCGAAGAGAGCTTTGCCGCTCTGGTAAAGGACAACACCGATGACTCCGGCTCTGCCGAAAAGGGCGGCTTGTACGAGGATGTCTATCCCGGCCAGATGGTTACTGCCTTCAATGACTGGTGCTTCGACGAAAGCCGCGAAGTTGGCGACTACGAAATCATCGAGACCGAGTACGGCTATCACCTGATGTACTATGTTGGCGATTCCGAGACCTCCTACCGCGATTACCTGATCGAGAAGACTCTGTCCAACGAAGCTCTGGAAACCTGGTACGAGGAAGCTGTTGAGAAGAACCCCGGCAACAACCCCAACATCTCCAAGCTGAATCTGAACTATGTGATCTCCGGCTCCTGATTGCCGAAGCAAAAACCTCCCCGGTTTCGGGGAGGTTTTTTCGCATAGAAAATCCCTCCTGCGGAAAAACTTACCGCAGGAGGGATGCTTTTTATGAAGAAACAAAATGTGGGACTGATCGCAGGGGGCGTATGCGCGGGCGCTGTCAACGGCTTGCTGGGGGCAGGCGGCGGCATGCTGCTGGTGCCGATCCTCAGCCGCTTTTCCGGCCTCAAAGAGGATGAGATCTTCCCTGCCTCCGTAGCGATCATGCTGCCGCTGTGCATCGTATCGCTGGGTGTTATCGGACTCAGCGGCGGCATTTTCTGGAAGGAGGCCCTGCCCTATCTTCCCGGCAGCGCCATTGGCGGCCTGCTGGCAGGCTTTTTGGGTAAGCGGATCAACGCCAAATGGCTTCACAGGGGGCTGGGGCTGCTGATTCTCTGGGGAGGTCTTCGGTATTTATGGTAGATTCCCTTCCGATGATCCTGCTGGTCAGCACGCTGCTGGGACTTTTATCCGGATTGGGGATCGGCGGCGGAAGCCTGCTGGTGCTTTGGCTGACCTGGGCCGCCGATATGCCGCCGGAAACCGCCCGAAGCATCAATCTGCTGTTCTTTCTCCCGGCGGCGATCATCGCCTGCTGTTTCCGCTTCCGTCAGGGAAACCTGAAACTAAAGCCGCTGCTGCCTGCCATTGCTGCCGGCTGTGCTGCCGCTGCCATTTGCGCTATGCTGGGTGCCCGATTGGACACCCGGCTTCTGAAAAAGCTGTTCGGCGGGCTGTTGGTGGCCGCCGGGATCCGGGAGCTGTTTTATCGGCCGAAAAAGGCCAGATAGCCCTCCAGGATCAGAGCAGCCGCCACGGCATCCACCGTGTTTTTCCGCTTTTTGCCCCGATAGTTGTGGTCGCTGAGAATCTGATGGGCCTCTACCGTTGTCCGCCGCTCATCCCACAGCACCACCGTCAGCCCCGAAGCCTCCTCCAGCAAGCCTGCAAACTCCCGGCAAAGCGCCGCCCGGGGGCCTTCGGAGCCGTCCATATTTTTCGGAAGTCCCACCACGATCCGGTCAACGCCGTTCTCTTTCGCGATGGCGCAAACCTGCTGCAGAGTCTTTTCCCGGCTCTTGCTGTGGATCACCCGGGTGGTTCCTACCAGAGAGCACAGCAGATCCGAAACGGCAATTCCGGTGCGGGCATCGCCGTAGTCTACGCTCATAATCCGTGCCATAAAGGTTTTCCCTCACTTTCTTGGGTTTTTCCCATATTATACAGCAAAAAAACGGAAAAATAAAGAAAAATCTTGTTGACTTCCTGACAATGGCGTGATAGAATGTTTTTACCTGTGAAAAGAGGGCTTTTTTTGTGCGCTTTTTTCAGCTTCGGAGCGGCATTTGTAGTGGCCGCTTACTAAATTTTTCCTAGCCGGAGTGATACAGGGAGGCAATTTTAAGGAGGTGCCGTTATGCGCGTTAAAGTCACTTTGAGATGCTCCGAGTGCAAGCAGAGAAACTACAATTCCATGAAGAACAAGAAGAACGACCCCGACCGTCTCGAAATGAAGAAGTATTGCAGATTCTGCAAGAAGCACACCACTCACAACGAGACCAAGTAAGGAGGGCCCCAAATGGCAAAGGAAAAAAAGGCAAATTGGTTCAAAAGAGCCTTCGGCCGCATTGCCAGATACTTCCGTGAGCTTAAAAGCGAGCTGAAGAAGGTAGTTTGGCCCACCCCCAAGCAGGTAGTCAAGAACACTCTGAT
>JAZSGN010000037.1:0-6944 GCA_045532755.1 Faecousia sp. | reverse complement strand
TTCGTGTGTTGGGCATAGGGATATGCCCAACACACAGTGATATAGATTTGCTTTGCAAATCTGTGATATACGCCTGGCGGCGCGGGATATTGGCTTCGCCAGTGAGATGTTTTCTTTGAAAACGTTAAGGAAAAATGGACTTTCGCAGTTTTGCGAAAGTCCATTTTATATTGGATATCGTCACGAAATGACACCACAACATGCCCTTGGGCATATATCACTTATCACATTTCCGAAGGAAATCTATCACTTTCCCGACAGGGAAAATACCACTGGGAGTTGCGAAAATCCCTTTTCGCAACTCCCTATCGGCGGTGCTTTTTTCGGCTGGTGGTGAATCGCGCCGCGAAAGTACGGATTCCCACGGTCGCCTTGCTCCCTCGGAATGACAGAGCGCGATGGAGAGAAGTATGTCATTGCGAGCCTGCGAAGCAGGCGTGGCAATCCGTAATTTCCCACAGGGCGGGGAGTGCTCCTGCCACTACCCACCCGACAGCGCAGGCGCTTGCATTTCGGTCTTGCCGGTGATACAATGAACCCAACGATAAACTTGAATTTGACGGAGGAGAACAGCATGAAAAAAAGATGCTTATTTCTTACATCTTGCGGATTAACAGATGATATGAAAAAGCAATTTTTTGATATTATAGGAAAAAGTCCGAGAGACACAAAGATTCTATTTATTCCTACTGCTGCGCTCGAAACGGATGGGGCGAGGGAAGGAATCGCAATATGTCTTTATGAACTTTCATTAATGGGAATACCTTATGATAATATAGTAATTTATAATTTGGAGCTAATTCTTTCAAAAGAATATGAGAGAACATATTCATCATTTGTAAAAGAACCTTTTATGCTTGCCAGACTATTAACCGACGCGGAAATGAAAATATTCGATGCGGTATTTGTCGGTGGTGGTGATGCATCGGTGCTTTGCCGTGAAATGGATAGAACAGGTTTTAATAAAACTCTTGAAAAAGCAATTAATGATGGGCTAGTATATGTCGGAATTAGTGCAGGAAGCATGTACGCGGCAGGAAATTTAGAAGATGGACTACATATTATTGATAATCCACTAATTCCACATTGCAATGGAGAAAAAATCACAGCATTAACAAATAGCAAAGATGAAATAAGACTTAGCGATGGGCATGCAGTATATATTACAGAAGATAGTATTAGTTTGATATAGACAAATTCCAATTTATCGAACAGAAAAAGCACCGCCGAAGGGCGGTGCTTTACTTGTTGCGTTTGGGGTTTGCGGTCAGCCCCAGAAGATAGTCTACCGATACGCCGTAGAATTCCGAAAGGCGGATCAGTACCTCGGTGGGAATATCCCGCTGTCCCAGCTCATAGTTGCTGTATACCCGCTGAGAGCAATTCAGGTACTCTGCCAGCTGCCGCTGTTTCAAGTCCCGATCCTCCCGCAGATCCCGTATTCTTTGAAACACCATGCGTTCCTCACCTCAGAATATAGGTTACCATAGTGCATTTTGTTCTATTGACAATTAGCGCAAAGTGCGCTAATATTTCTCTTGCCCGACAGCTTTCGACAAATTATGCACACGCCATGGAATATAATGGTCGAAAACGGGTGGATAACGATCGCCTGAAAAATTGCAGAAAAGAGGATGGTTATGAAAAAGATATTTGCGTATGTGCTTGCGGTATCGTTTTTGCTTGCCTTGTTCACCGGCTGCGAGCCGGCAGGGGAGCATCCTATTACCACCGTTGCGCCGGAAGGGGATAGCCCTGTATCCACCCAGCCCCAGACCCAGCCGCCGAAGGCTGCGGCACAGCTGCCGGAAACGGTGGTGTTTGAGAAAGAGGGCATAAAGGTGACGGCAACGGGGCTGGAAGAAGGCTTCTTTGGTACAGAGATCAAATTTCTGGTGGAGAACAATACGGACCGGAACATCGCCTTCAGCGCGGATCTGGTGGTGATCAATGGGGTGACCTTCTCCGGCTTTGCCTACATAGAAGCCGCCGCCGGCAAGAAGGCCAACGGCAGCCTTTCCGTAGCGACTTCCGATCTGGAGGCGGTTGGCATTGATGAGATTGGCACGATCACCGGCTACGATGGGCGGATCGTGGATACCGATACCTTCGATTTGCTCTGCGATGTACCCTTTACCCTGCAAACTACGGCAGGGGCGCTTACCGCGGCGCTTCCTTCCGGGGGCGATGTGATCTTCGAAGAAGCGGGCATCCGGGTTCGGGCCCAGGTGGTGACGGATGAATTCTACGGCTCCTGCGTGCAGCTGCTGGTGGAAAACAGCACCGAAACCCACATTGTGGTGCAGGGGGAGAACGTGTCCGTAAACGGCTTCACAATTACGGCATGGATGTACGATACGGTGTATGCCGGAACGGCCCGAATCTGTGAGTTGGATCTTTTTTCTTCGGAGCTGGAGGAAAACGGCATTACAGACATCGAGGAAATCACCTTTACCCTGGATTTCCTGAACGAAGAAACTTACCACTCCGTTGCCAAGTCGGAGGAATTGCAGATATTTGTGGAGAAATAAAAAAAGCACCGCCTTTGGGCGGTGCTTTTTTGCGCGATCAGGTCTGTAAGCCGGGTTCTGTCTTGACAGCCATCTATCTAGCCCCGCAATTACTCGCGGGATCAAGCCGCCTCCTCGAAGCGGTCGGGCAAACCTGTTGCTTCTCCACGGCGTTGCTTCGGGATAGAGTTTACAGCGTAAAACCCATGTTTCCATGGGCCGGGTGGGCTCTTACCCCACCTTTTCACCCTTGCTGCGGTCGAAGACCGCAGCGGTATCTCTCTGTTGCACTTGTCCTGGGGTCACCCCCGGCGGGAATTACCCGTTATCCCTGCCCTATGAAGCCCGGACTTTCCTCACCTGCGGCCTTTCGGCCTGCAGCCGCGGCTGTCTGACCTGGTTGCGGAAATATTGTACCCTATGGAATGCGGATTGTCAAATGTCTTGCAAAATCTTTTCCGAGGGGCTATACTATAAGGGAACAGGAATTTATGCGTTTTCGCGGAAACGAGGAAGCTATGGAAAATACAGTGCTGAATACATTGCTGGCCGGCTGGCGTAGCCGGAAGATCGCCGTGCTGGGTCTGGGCGTCAGCAACCGGCCTCTGGTGCGGCTGCTGCTGGAGGCAGGCTGCTCCGTTACCGGCTGCGACCGCACGCCCCGGGAAAAGCTGGATGCCGAGGTTCTGGAGCTGGAGCAGCTGGGCTGCCGGCTGAGTCTGGGAGAGGGATACTTAGATGGCATCTGCGCCGATCTGGTGTTCCGCACCCCCGGTATGCACCCCAATCAGCCTGCGCTGCAGCAGCTGCGGCAGGCCGGGGCGGAGATCACCTCGGAAATGGAAATTTTCTTCGAGTGCTGTCCCTGCCCCATTCTGGCGGTGACCGGCTCTGACGGAAAAACTACCACCACCACCCTGATTGCCAAAATGCTGGAGGCATCGGGCAAAAAGGTGTGGCTGGGCGGAAACATCGGTACGCCCTTGCTGCCGCTGGTGCGGCAGATGTCTGCGGGGGACTTGGCCGTGGTGGAGCTTAGCTCCTTCCAGCTGATGGATATGCGCCGCAGCCCTCAGCGGGCGGTGATCACCAATCTGGCCCCCAACCATCTGGACGTCCACAAGGATATGGACGAGTATGTGCAGGCGAAGAAGAATATCTTTGCCTTCCAGGGCAGCGATGGCCTGCTGATCGTCAATGCGGACAACGCCATTACCGCACCCTTGCAGGGCGGCGGCGTGACACGCAGCTTCTCCCGGCTGGGTAAGCCGGCGGATTGCGTGGTGAATAACGGCGTGATCTTCTGCGATGGCAGAGCGGTTCTCGACACCCGGGATATTCTGATCCCCGGTGTCCACAATGTGGAAAACTATATGGCAGCCATTCTGGCTGTGCAGGGATTGGTGGAGGACGAAACGATTCGTTTGGTTGCCAGGACCTTTGGCGGCGTGGAGCATCGGATTGAGCTGGTGCGGGTCAAGGACGGCGTGCGGTTCTATAACGATTCCATCGCCTCTTCTCCCAGCCGCACCATGGCCGGCCTTCGCAGCTTCCCGGAGAAGGTGATCCTCATTGCCGGCGGCTACGATAAGCAGATCCCCTACGATGACCTTGGGCCGGAGATCTGCGCCCATGTGAAAAAGCTGTTTCTGGGCGGCGCAACGGGTGGAAAAATCCGGGCGGCTGTGGAGCAATGCGATGCTGCAGAAAAGCCGGAGATCACCGATTGCGGCGATTTTGAATCGGCGGTTCGGGCGGCTGCGGCGGCAGCCCGGGAGGGAGATGTGGTGCTGATGAGCCCTGCCAGCGCCGCGTTTGACCAGTTTAAGAACTTTATGGTGCGGGGCAACTTCTTCAAAGAATTGGTAAGGGGGCTGTAAGGCATGAATATTTCTGCTCTGACCCGTCAGGGCCGCAAGGCGCTGAAGCTGCAGTACTGCGGCGCGGTGATCGTGGCGGCCGGCAGCGCCTCCCGCATGGGCGGCATCGATAAGGTGATGGCGCCTTTAGGCAATGAGCCCATGGTGGCAAGAACGGTGCGGGCGTTTCAGGAGTGCGATGCCATCAAGGAGATCGTGGTAGTCACCCGGGAAGATCTGATCCTCCCCATTCAGCAGCTTTGCCGGGGCTTTGACAAGGTGACCGCAGTGGTCACCGGCGGCGCCAGCCGGCAGGAATCCGTAACGCTGGGTCTGAACGCCCTGTCGAAAAAGGTGAAGCTGGTGGCGGTGCAGGACGGCGCCCGGCCCTTTGCCCACTGGCAGCTGATCGACCGGGTGGTGCGGGCTGCCAACACCTATGGCGCGGCAGCGCCGGCCATTGCGGTGAAGGATACCATTAAAGTAGTGACCGGTGGCGTGGTGTCTTCCACGCCGGAGAGAAAAACGCTGCAGGCGGTGCAGACACCCCAGGTCTTTGATTTTGACCTGCTCCGGGGCGCGCTGCAGAAGGCGAAAGAGGACAACGCGGAGCTGACCGACGATTGCTCCGCCGTGGAGCGGCTGGGAATGTCGGTGAAGATCGTGGCAGGTGACGAGAAGAATATCAAGATCACCACCCCTCTCGACCTGAAGCTGGCGCAGCTGATTCTGGAGGAAGCTCTATGAGAATCGGACACGGCTATGATGTACACCGCCTGGTTTCCGGGCGGGAGCTGATTCTGGGCGGCGTAAAAATCCCCTATGAGCTGGGGTTGGACGGCCATTCCGATGCCGATGTTCTGCTCCATGCGGTGATGGATGCTCTGCTGGGGGCGGCGGCGCTGCGGGATATCGGCTATCATTTTCCCGATACCGATATGGCCTATAAAGGGGCGAATTCCCGGGCGCTGCTGCGGGAAGTGGGGAAAAAGCTGGCGGCGGCGGGCTACCGGGTAGGCAATATCGATGTGACTATGATCGCCCAGAAGCCCAAGCTGAAGGACTATATTCCCCGGATGCAGGCCAACATTGCCGAAGATTTGGGCATTGCCCTGGGGCAGGTGAATGTGAAAGCCACCACCGAAGAGCGGCTGGGCTTTACCGGCAGCGGCGAGGGCATGGCCTGCCATGCGGTGTGCCTTTTGGAAGCGCAATAAAAAAAGCGGAACGCTGCTGCGTTCCGCTTTTTTTCTTTATTCAGCGCTTGATGTCGAAGTTCATGTTCATAACTTCCTTGATGGCCCGGGCATCGTCGGTGATGTTGGCATCGCCGTGGATGGTGTGCTTGATCACCGAGCTGGCAACGGCAAAGTTGACCATATCCATGGCCTTGTAACCGTGCATCATAGCGTAGATCAGGCCGCTGGCGAAGGCATCGCCGCCGCCGACCCGGTCGAGGATGTTGAAGGTGAAGAGCTTGCTCTCGAAGGTGTGACCCTGATACCACATAAAGGCCTTCAGGCTGTTCTCCGAACCGGAGTGGGCATAGCGCACATGGCGGGCAATGCACTTGAGGTTGGGGTACTTGCGAATGAAGTGCTGGAACACTTCGTCCTGCTGCTCATAGCTGGGCTGCATGGGAATGCCGTCCTTCCAGTCGCCCTTGGAGGGGTCGGCATCGTCTTTGTAAAGGTGATAAGGCTCAATGCCCAGCAGCACATCCACATAGGGCAGGCACTGGGTGCAGTAATCTCTGGCCTGCCCCCAGGTCCACAGCTTGCTGCGGAAGTTGCCGTCGAAGCTGACGGTAAGACCCTTGGCCTTGGCGATCTTCAGCGCGTTCAGAATGAAGTCCGCACAGGAGGGGGACAGGGCGGGGGTGATGCCGGAAAGGTGCAGCCAATCGTAGCCATCCAGCAGCGCGTCCAGATCCACCTTGGAGAGGTCAAACTCGGAAATGGCGCTGTGCTTGCGGTCGTAGGTGACCTTGCTGGCGCGGATGCCGTAGCCGGTTTCCAGGTAATAAGTACCCAGACGGTGGGTGGGGGTCTCCTCCGGGGAGCTGAGGATCACGGGGGAGCAGTGAACATCGTTGCTTCGCAGCATACGAATGGCGCTCTTGCCCAGAGAGTTGTTGGGAACAACAGAGAAGAAGGTGCTGTCGATGCCGAGGTTGGCCAGCGCAAGGGCAATGTTGGCCTCGCTGCCGCCGTAGTTGGCCTCAAAATTATTGGCCATGCGGATCTTTTCGTAGTTGGGCGGGGTCAGGCGAAGCATGATTTCGCCGATGGTGATAAATTTCTGGGGGCTTGCCTGATTCTTCAGAAGAGGATTATAGTGTTCCATAAATGACCTCCTGGGTTAGATTCCTTTTTATTATAACGAATGGAAAAGCCAAATGCAATGGACAAGGGAAAAATTTCCCGCGGTTTCCTGTAGCATTACAATTGATGTGAGACCAAGCGTATAGAAAAAGGCGATTGAGTTCGTTAGAATAAAGTTACCACACTCAACACTAACGAAAGGAACTCAACCGCCATGAATAGTGTAGCACAAAAATCCAAAAAGAACAAGA
>JAZSGN010000064.1:0-25737 GCA_045532755.1 Faecousia sp. | reverse complement strand
GGCGGACCAAAGTCGGGACTCAGCGGGAGAAGAAAAAAAAAAAAAAAAAAAAACCCGCCGCTGCCTTCGGGCGGCCCCGTTTTTGCATAGCCGGCTTACAGCCGGGAATCTCCGAAGAAGAACAGAGCCAGCATGCCGGGGCCTACATGGGAACCGGTAAAGGGCTCGTGGGGGCAGATGATCAGCTCGCCCGGCTCTGCGATGGCCCGGATGCGCTGGGCCAGAGCCTCGGCCTCTTCCAGACAGTCGCCATGACTGATGGCCACCCGACCCCGACCCGGTTCTACCGCCTTGGTGCGGTACTTTTCCACGATGGCGTCAATGGCCTTATTCCGTCCGCGGCACTTGGCGCAGGAAACGATCTGTCCCTGATAGTTGCCGTAGAGCAGAGGCTTGATGTTCAGAACATTGCCCAGCGCGGCGGTGGCGGCGCTGACCCGGCCCGTGCGGTGCAGATATTTCAGGTCGCCTACGGTGAAGAACTCGCACAGCTTCAGGGTTTCCTGATCCAGCGCTTCGCCGGCCTCACGGGCGGTGAGTCCCTCGTCCCGCAGGTCAGCAGCCCGGCAGGCAAGGATACCGGTGCCAAGGCCGGCGCCCAGAGAGTCTACCACATACACGGTGCGCTCGGGAAATTCCTCCATCAGCTCCTGGGCTGCCATTCGGGCATTGTTCAGCGTGCCGCTGACACCGGAGGAAAGGCCTACATACACCACATCCTGCCCGGCTTCCACCGAGGGGCGGAAGAAATCCAGAAACAGCTGGCTGTTGATCAGGCTGGTGGTGATCTTTTTGCCCTGGCGCATATTGTCATAGAAAGCCTTGGAATCGAAGGATTCGATATCGCCACTGTAGTGAACCGGTTCGCCCTCTACATAGTAGGTGCAGGGCAGCACCCGGATGCCGAGGCGCTGCAGCAGGCTGCCGGGGAGATTGGAAAAGCTGTCGGTAAGAACTGCAAAAGACATAAACTACCTCCCGGATTATGAGGATGTGCTGCCGCTGCCGGATGCTTTCGGCTTGCGGCGGCGGAAGTGGGGATTACGGCGGTGGGGTTTCTTTTTCTCGCCGGAGGCTTCCGGCGCTTCGGCGGGCGCTTCCGGGGTTTCGGCAGGGGCGGCGGCCTCTTCGGCAGCGGGAGCGGGGCGCTCCTTGCCCTTGCGGCGGTTGCGGCGGCGGGACTTGTGCTCCGCCGGCTCTTCCGCGGCAGGCTCCGGCTGGGCCGGCTCTGCCGGCTCGTCTACTACGGATTCGGTGCTGTAGCGGAAGCGGATGGGGTCCAGCTGCAGCCGCTCAAAGGCAGGCTCCTGCCGCTTGGTCCGCTTGCCGTTGCCGGAGATGGGGGCAAGGTCCGCGGGAATGGGGGGATCGTTTTTCTTGGCCTTGCCGTTTCGCAGAATGGCGATCTCGGAATTGGAGAATATGCTTATGGTTTCGGGGCTCTCTTCCATGCGAACCTTCACCCGCTGGCGCATCAGGTCCAGCTCGATAACCGTGCCGCGGCCCTCCGGCGTATCCACGAAGGAGTCCAGCTTGGGGCTGCTGCGGATCAGGTCTTCGTAGGCGTCCTGCTCATATTTCAGGCAGCACATCAGCCGGCCGCAGGTGCCGGAAATTTTGGTGGGATTCAGGCTCAGATTCTGGGTCTTTGCCATCTTTATGGACACGGGCTGGAAATCCTCCAAAAAGCTGGTGCAGCAGAAGGGGCGGCCGCAGATGCCCAATCCGCCCACCATTTTCGCTTTGTCGCGGACACCGATCTGCCGCAGCTCGATGCGGGTGTGGAAAATTCCTGCCAGATTCTTTACCAGCTCCCGGAAATCCACCCGCTCGTCGGCGGTGAAGAAGAACAGAATTTTGCTGCCGTCGAAGGCGTATTCTGCCGATACCAGCTGCATATCCAGCTGATGCTCTTCAATTTTTTGCAGGCATACATCGAAGGCCCGCTTTTCCTTGGCCCGGTTCTCCAGAACGGTCTTTTCGTCCTGCTCGGTGGCGAGGCGAAGCACGCACCGCAGGGGCGCAACGATATTCTTGGTAGAAACGGTGTGATTGCCGGCGGTGCAGATGCCGTATTCCGGACCCCGGGCGGTATCGATGATCACATGGTCGCCTGCCTGACACCGGATGCCGGCAGGATCGAAAAAGTAGATTTTCTGCCCCGGACGGAACTGGATATCCACCACCTCAATGGTGGTATCTTCCGGGGTAAGGTCGATTGTTTGTTCCATGGTTTACTCCTTTATCTTAAGGCCCACTCCAGAAAGCCGCAGATGGCGGCAGGGGAAACGTTGGCCTGAACATATTGTGTGGCAGTTTTCAAGTGACCGATGGCATCGGTCAGCTCCCGGGCGCTGCGGGACGCGGCGATCTTCCGGGCAAAGGCGCTGCCGTCGCCGCCGCTGCGGCAAACCAGCGCCGTTTGAAGCAGCGTCAGCCACTGAACTAAGGTGCTGTGCAGCTGCTCCCGTTTCCACCGCTCCATGGGAACCAGCACCTGCATAAAGGCCCAGGTGTCCCGGGCGGCATAGCTTTCGGCGAAAGCCAGGGTCTGGGGAGGCATCGCCTGATCCGCTTGCAGCAGCTCGATGGCTTGTCCCAGAAAACCGCCGCTGCGGCGAATGGCCGCGGCGAGGGTATCGCTGTCGGCGTTGGGGAAACGCTGCTCCAGCGCCTGCTGCAGAAGTTTATCCGGCAGAGGCCGCAGGGCCAGCTCCACGCAGCGGGAGCGCACCGTAGGCAGCAGCTTTTCGGGGTTGTTGGCAACAAGGATCAGCACGCCATGGGCCGGCGGCTCTTCCAGCACCTTCAGAAGGGCGTTCTGGCTGGGCTCCTGCATATCCTGCGCCCGGGGGAAGAGATAGATCTTCTTGTCGGCCTCGTTGGGCATTACATACAGATCTGCCCGGGCCTTACGCACCAGATCGATGGGAACGGTTTTCTTCTCAGGGTCGTCAATGGTGATAAAATCGGGATGGCTTCCAGCGGCTACCTTTCGGCAATGGGCGCAGCTGCCGCAGGGCTTAGGGCTGCCCTTGCACAAAATGGCGGCGGCCAGCATGGCAGCCAGTGTCCGCTTTCCGGACCCCTCCGGCCCGGAGATCAGGTAAAAATGGGAGCCCCGGCCCTTGTTTATGGAGCGGCTGAGGTTTTCCCGCAGCTGCTCATTTCCCAAAAGGCCTTCAAAACCCATAAAAACCTCCGTAATTTTCGCGTTTGGTTATGCCCACATATCCGACAGCATGGGGATGATCTGCTTTTTCCGGCTCATGATCCGGGGCAGGAAGACCATGTTATCCCTGGGAGTGACATGGAAGGCCTGCCGGATAATATCGTCATCGCCCAGATAGATCAGCTGGGTGCCTTCCAGAAGCACATCGGTCAGCATCAGCAGCATCATGGAGAAGCCCTTTTCTTTGGCGGTTTCTTTCATCAGAGCCAGGAACTCCTCCCGGCGCTCCAGCATCCGGGGGCTGTCCACGCAGGTGATTTGGGAAATGCCCAGATTATGGCCTGCGATCTGGAATTCCTTATAGTCGCTGAACAGCAGATCCCGGGGAGACTTTCCGTAGCTGGAGGCGGAGAAGATCTCCTTGCCCAGCTCGTCCAGAGATACATTGGCGATCCGGGCCAGCCGCTCGGCGGTGCGCTTGTCCCGCTCGGTGCAGGTGGGGGACTTGAACATGACGGTATCTGACAAAATGGCTGCCGCCATCATGCCGGCCATGGCGGCGGAGGGCATCAGCCCCCGCTCCTGAAACATGCTGGCGATAATGGTATTGGTAGAGCCTACCGGCTCGTTGCGTACATAAATGGGGGCAGAGGTCTGGATATCTGCCAGACGGTGGTGGTCGATGATCTCCAGAATCTGGGCCTCTTCCAGACCGGCAACGGACTGGGAAGCCTCGTTGTGGTCCACCAGAACCACCCGTTTTCTTCTGGGCCGCAGCAGATGGTAGCGGGTCAGCACGCCGCAGACCTTCTCGTTTTCGTCCAGAATGGGGTAGCAGGAGGCCCGGTGCTTCAGCACCAGCTCCCGTACATCGTCCACCCGGTCGTTCAGGTGGAAGGCCACCGGCAGCTCCCGGCGGCACAGCCGCCCAATGGGTGCCGATTGGAAGATCAGCTGGGCTGCCCGGTAGGCATCATAGGGGGTAGAAATGATGCAGGTGGAGGAAGGCAGGCTCTTCAGCTCCTCGCTGAGCCCCGCCTGACATACCACGATGCAGGAAACCTGGGCCTGCAGCGCCCGCCGGATCATATCCGGCTGATGTCCGCAGAGCACGATGGCATCCTTCGAGGGGATCAGCAGATTTTCCTGCAGCTGGGGCAGGGCAATGGTGATCTCGCCTTCTACGGAGTCGATCTGCTCGCCGGCATCGTTGAGCACTCTGCCCTCCAGCACGGAAAGCAGATTGCACAGCGGAACGGACTGCAGCCTGCCGGAGCTGATGAGGCCCATGTGGTAGCTGGCCACATCCTCCCGGGAGAGCATACCGCAAAGGGTGCCGTCTTCGTTGGCTACGGGCAGAGCGGCGATGTTTTTGTGGGATTGCAGCAGATCCCACGCCCGGCCTACGGTTACCGCGGCGCTGAGAATGGGCGGGGTATCAAAGTCCAGGTCGTGGACCTGGGTGTAAACGTTGGAGATCCGCTTGGGCGGCTGAAAGCCGAAGCGATTCAGAACCAGCTGGGTCTCGTCCGACACCCGGCCCAGGCAGGCGGCCTCATATTCCCGGTCGCCCAGAGCATTCCGCAGAGCGGCATAGGCCATGGCGGCTACGATGGAGTCGGTATCCGGGTTGCGGTGTCCGGTTACATAGATAGGGTCCATAAGATTTCCTCCGAAACGATCAAAGTGTAACTTCTCCGGCCAGATTCAAGGAAAACAGTTTTACGATTTGGTTGTGGCTCATGCCCTGACCGATGGCCCACATCAGCTTGGTCATGGCGGCTTCCGAGGTCATGTCCCGGCCACGGATCACGCCCAGCTGCAGCAGCTTGCTGCCCACCTGATACACCTCCAGATCGGAGCTGTCGTACAGGCACTGGGTAGTAACCACTACGCTGACACCGGCGTCCACCGCCTTGCGGATACCGGAAAGGCCCTGGTGCAGCACATTCACACCCCCAAGGCCGAAGGCTTCGATCACGATGCCCTGATAGCCCATTGCCACAAGAGCATCGAAAATGGCGGGGGAGAGGCCGGGGGTCAGCTTCAGCAGAAATACCTGATCGCTGATGGCATCGCACAGCCGGGCCGGGCCCTTCACCTTCGGCAGAAGCCGCTCGTCTACTACCAAGCCCCGGTTGCTGACGATGCCGGCATAGCGGGCGTTGATGCTTTCAAAGGCGGAGAAGCCGGAGGCCCGGACCTTGACTGCCCGGCAGCCCAGCATCACCTTCCGGTCGAAGGCCAGAAATACGCCGCTGTGGCCCGATGCGGCCATGGCAAAGGCGGTACGCAGGTTGTCCGGCCCGTCGGAGAGAATGTCGGTCAGAGGCAGCTGAGAGCCGGTGAATACCACCGGCAGGTCGATGTCCGGCAGCATGAAGCTGCCCGCCGAGGCGGTGTAGGCCATGGTGCCGGTGCCGTGGGAGATGACGATGCCGTCAAACTGCTCCCGGCTTTCAAAGACATGGCGGGCGATGCTCTGCCACTCCTGGGGACGGATGTTGGAGGAGTCCAGACACATCACATCCCGCACGGTGATGCGGTAATAAGTTCGCAGCTGCTCCAGCTCCCGCTCCATTACATCGCTGCGGTGGGGCTCCAGACCCTCGCCGCCGGGGATGGAGGCGATGGTTCCGCCGGTAGTCAGCAAAAGAATATGTTTCTTGTTTTCCATAGTACCCTCCCGGAATGCCCGGCTTCAAAGGGGCGGATTTTCTCTATTCTTTATTATAGCTCCAACCGCGAAAAATAGCAAGAAAAATTCAGCCGGAAAAAAACTGCAGCAACGGATTGCATTTGGGAAAATCTTGGGTTACAATGATAAAAGATCCCCAAAATTTTGATGCGGAGGTTTGCGTTATGAAGGTTTTGGTTACCGGCGGTGCCGGCTATATTGGTTCTCACACCTGCGTGGAGCTGCTGGAGCAGGGCTACGAAGTGGTTGTGATCGACAATCTGTGTAATTCGAATCCGCAGGCGCTGAAGCGGGTGCAGGAGCTTACCGGCAAGACCCTGGAGTTTTATCAGGGCGATGTGCGGGATGAGAGCCTGCTGCGGCAGATCTTCTCCAGCCATGAGATCGGCTGCGTGATCCATTTTGCCGGCCTGAAGGCGGTGGGTGAGAGCGTCAGCATCCCCTGGAAGTATTACGACAACAACCTCAATTCCACCCTGGTGCTGACCAAGGTGATGGAAGAAGCGGGCTGCCAGAAGATCATCTTCTCTTCTTCCGCCACGGTGTACACCGCTACCAACGAAATGCCCCTGCGGGAAACCAGCGTAACGGGCAACTGCACCAATCCCTACGGCTGGACCAAGTACATGACCGAGCAGATCCTCTCCGGCATGGCCTATGCCGACCCCAAGTGGAGCATCTGCCTGCTGCGGTATTTTAACCCCATCGGCGCCCACGAATCCGGCCGCATCGGCGAAGACCCCAGAGGCATTCCCAATAACCTGATGCCCTATATTACCCAGGTGGCAGTGGGCCGCCGGGAGAAGCTCAGCGTATACGGCAACGACTACGATACCCACGACGGCACCGGTGTCCGGGACTATATCCATGTAGTGGACCTTGCCAAGGGCCATGTGGCAGCGGTGAATTATGTAAACCAAAACACCGGCTGCGAGGTGTTCAATCTGGGTACCGGCGTAGGCTACAGCGTGCTGGATATGGTTCATACCTTCCGGGAAGTGAACGGTGTGGAGCTGCCCTACCAGATCGTGGACCGCCGCCCCGGCGATATCGCCGTGTGCTACGCTGACCCCGCCAAGAGCCGGGAAAAGCTGGGCTGGACAGCCGAGAAATCTCTGGCGGATATGTGCCGGGATTCCTGGAACTGGCAGAAAAACAACCCCCAGGGTTACGGAGAATAAACAAAACCGCCGTGGATTTCCACGGCGGTTCTTTTATTCGATCTCTTCAAAAGAGGCGTTGGTGATGGGGCGCAGTACGCTGTAAAGGTCGAAACGGGTATCGTTGAATTCCGTCAGGAACACCAGCCGCACGGCGGTGTCCTCAATGCCGGTTTCCGCGGCAAGGGTGGCAGCCTTGGCGGCATCCTTGTTCTCCAGATACAGCCGGCAGCGGCCCTCCGGCAGCGGGAAGGCGGCATCGGTGGTGGCGAAGGACACGGCAAAGCTTTCCGTAGTGCAGACCTCTGCCAGCCGCTTGGCGGCATCCTCCAGAGCGCCCTGCTTGCTGCCCTTGAAGGAAATTTTGTCGGTGTCGGGGAAGCGGAAGTCGGTGAACACCAGTTCATCGAAGCCTAAGGTGCGGATCTCGGCGGCGATCTGGATCAGGAAGGCCAGCGTGCCTTCGCTGGCGGGGTTGAGCCAGTAGGTGCGCTCGTCGCTGAACCACAGATAGCCCTTGGAGGTGGGCAGGCCATAGGGAACATTCTCCAGGCCGAAGTAATAGTCCTGAAAAGCGGGAACCCGGGCGATCAGATAGTAGTTGCCGGTACGCAGGTGGGTCAGCAGCTGGTTCATCACATCGCTGTCGATGGAGGAAGTGATATGGCTGCTCAGAGAGGTATCGTAGTAGAACCGGCCGGCGGTGTCCTTCAGGTCGATCAGAACGCTGGAGCCGGCAGGCATATTGCGTACCATGTCCCACACCAGATCAATCTCGTTGCGGAGCATATCGATGCTGATGTAGTAGCCGTTCATCTGGGCCAGCTCTGTGGAGGTGTCGATGGCGTTGTTGCCTTCGTTATAATAGATGGATATGGGGCTGCCGGTGGGCTCGGTGGCGATCTGGGCGTTGGGGAAGTCCTTCGACAGGCTGAAATCCAGCCGGGCGCCTTCATCGCTGTAGACCACATACCGGTCCAGCCACAAAAGCCACACCACCCACACCAGCGCCAGAATCAGGGCGGCAGACAGCAGAAAAACGCCCAGCCGCTTCAGGCCCCGACGGGTTTTATAGGGTAAAATCATGGTTATCTCCTTTTGGCGGCAACGCAGCGCCAATCTTCTTTGGCTTGCTGCCGGGTAACAGTAAGTCCTGCCTGCTCCAGGGCGGCGATCACTTCCGGCAGGCGGACATCCAGAATGCCGGAGCAGATGAGGGTGCTGCCTTCTTCCAGCAGCATGGGAAGCACCGGCGGAAGGCCGATGATCACATCCGCCACGATGTTCACCAGCACCAGATCATAGCGGCGGCTCTGCAGCCGGGTCAGAAGCTGGGTGTCTGTCAGCACATTGCCGGTCAGGGCGGTGAATTCCGGGGCTGCATAGCCGTTGAAGCCGGCGTTTTCCCGGGCGATGTCCTCGGCCTTGGGGTCAATGTCCACGCCGATGGCGCTTGCAGCGCCCAGCCGCAGGGCGGCAATGGACAGAATGCCGCTGCCGCTGCCTAAGTCCAGACAGCTTCCTCCGGGGGCAAGCAGCTGCTCCATCAGCTCCATCACCATCTGGGTGGAGGGGTGGGCGCCGGTGCCGAAGGTGAGGCCCGGGTCCAGAATTACGGGGATGCGGCCGGCGGTGTCGCTGTCTGCCAGCCAGCAGGGCAGTACCACCAGTTTTTGCCCAACGGGCTGAGGCGGATAGTTTTCCTTCCAGCTTTCTTCCCAGTTGGTCTGGGCGAGGGTGGTGACGGAAAGCTCCAGCGGGCCCAGATCGCCCCGGTCACGCAGCTGCTGCAAAAGCCGCTCCAGCTTCTGCCGTCCGGCGGTGTCGGAAGATTCCAGATACAGCTTGATCTGGGAAAGACCCTGCAGTTTCTGCTGCAGACCCTCGTCGATATAGTCCCAATAGGCCCGGTTCTGATCCAGAAAGGTTTCCAGCTCCGTCTGGTCCTCCAGAACCAGATCGTCAAAACCGGCGGCGGTCAGGGCGGCGGCAGCCGCTTCCATGCTGCCGGGAAGTGTGTGAACGGTAAATTCCAGCCAATCCATAACAGGCCTCCTGCGTATACTTCTATTCATTTTACCGCAAAGGCGGGGAAAACTCAACCGTTCCCGGCTATAAATTTTTCTTTTCCACTTCCTATTTCAGGGAAATTGGTATATAATAGCCCCATATCCTCAAAAGGAGACCATTATGATGCAAATCATTCCTCTGTTTCCGGGTGTCACTTTGCGGCATTTTCCGGATAACCGATTCAAAAACGGAAGCCTGAGCCTGCAGTTTGTGGGCCCCATGGCCCGGGAGACCGCTGCGCTGAACGCCCTTTTGCCGGCGGTGCTGCTGCGGGGGTGCCGGAATTATCCCGACCTGCAGACTATCACCTTCCGGCTGGACGAGCTCTACGGCGCTTCCGCCGGTACGCTGGTGCGCCGGGTGGGCGATTTGCAGACCACCGGCTTTTACTGCGGCTTTATGGACGACCGCTACGCCCCGGAGGGGGAAGGGATCTTCCAGCCCATGGTGGATCTGATCGCCCAGCTGCTGCTGGAGCCGGTGCTGGAAAAGGGGGCGTTCCGGGCGGACTTTGTGGAAAGCGAGAAGAAAAATCTCATCGCCACCATCGAGTCCCAGCTCAACGATAAGCGGGCCTATGCCAACGCCCGGATGTTTGAAACCATGTGCCGGGAGGATTCCTTCGGCATTCCCCGTCTGGGAACGGTGGAAACGGTGCAGGCCATCACGGCGGAAAGCCTTTATAAGCATTATCTGCGGGTGCTGCGGGAATACCCGGTGCAGATTTTCTACGTAGGCAGCCAGAGCCCTGAGGAGGTGGCCTGGCTTCTGAAGCAGAAGCTGGCGGGCATCGCCCTTCAGGCTACTCCGCTGCCCGGCCAGACCGCCTTCCGGGATGCAGGGGAGAGCCGGCTCAGCGAAACCATGTCGGTGGCCCAGGGTAAGCTGGCCATGGGCTATGTGACTCCCATCACCATCCGGGATGACCGGTTTGTTGCCATGCAGGTGCTGAACATGGTGTTCGGCGGCGGGCTGACCAGCAAGCTGTTTATGCATATCCGGGAAAAGCTGAGCCTTTGCTACGCCATCGGCTCTTCCTTCCATGGCTCCAAGGGCATTCTGACGGTTTCTGCAGGCATCGACAGCGACAAAGAGCAGCTGGTGTGCGACCAGATCGCCGGGCAGCTGGATGCCTGCTGCCGCGGCGAGATCAGCGAACGGGAGCTGGCTGCCGCCAAAGAGGGTCTCAGCTCTTCTCTGCGGGCGGTCCACGATTCTCCCGGCGCTATCGAGAATTTCTACGCTTCCGCGGCCCTCAGCGGCCTGAAGCTGTCCGTCAGCGAGTACCGGGCGGCGGTGGAGGCGGTAACGGCAGAGCAGGTGGCAGAGGTTGCCCGGACACTGCGGCTGCACACGGTGTACTTTTTGAGAGGAGCAAGCCAATGAATGTGACCCAATACCCCGGTCTGGGGGAGCAGGTGTATCGCCGGCAGCTGGAAAACGGCCTGCAGGTAACGGTGGTGCGCCGCCCCGGCTTTTCCAAAAAGCTGGCCTATTTCGTAACGGACTATGGCTCCATGCACACCGATTTTGTCCTCGATGGGCAGCAGTATTCTGCCCCGGCAGGCGTTGCCCATTATCTGGAGCATAAGATGTTCGATATGCCCGGCGGCAGAGATGTTTCCGAGGAGTTTGCCCAGCTGGGCGCCAATGTGAATGCCTTTACCGGCTACGATATGACCGCCTATTATTTTTCCTGCACCGAGGGCTTCGATCAGGCTCTGAAGCTGCTGCTGGAATTTGTGTCTACCCCCTATTTTACGGAGGAAAGCGTTGCCCGGGAGCAGGGCATCATCGGTCAGGAGATCGATATGACCGCCGATAACCCCGACACCCGGGCCTTTGAAAATCTCATGAGCCAGATGTACTGCCGCCATCCCATCCGGATTCCGATTCTGGGTACCCGGCAGACCATTGCCCAGATTACGCCCCAGGTGCTGGAGCTGTGTCACCGGGCATTTTATGCCCCGGAGAACATGATGCTCTGCGTGGTGGGGGATGTAGAAGCGGAGCAAGTAGCGCAGATTGCGCTGGAGGTTCTGGGAACACAGCGGCTGCCGGCCGGCAAAAAGCTGCCGCTGCCGGCAGAAGACCTTGGCGCGCCCCAGCCCTACCGGCGGGAGAGCATGGAGGTATCCATGCCGCTGTTCCAGCTGGGCTTCCAGTGCGAGCCGCTGGGTAAGGGCGAGGAAGCCTTCCGGCAGGAGATCATCGCGGATCTGGCGGCGGAAGCGCTGTTTGGAGAATCTTCCAAGCTGTATCTGCAGCTGTATGAGCAGGGCATTATCGATTCCTCCTTCGGCGGCGGTCTGGACACGGTGGACGGCGTAGCCATGCTCACCGCCTCCGGCGACAGCTATGAGCCGGAAAAGGTGCGGGACGCTATTTTGCAGGCCGCCGGAGAGCTGGCCCGGGAGGGTATCGACGAGGATACCTTCCGGCGCATGAAGCGAAGCGCCTACGGCCGGCGGATCCGGGCGCTGGACAGCTTTGATTCCACCTGCTTCCGGATGTGCGCCTACCAGTTTTCGGAGTTTGACTATCTGCGCTTCCCCCAGGTCTACGACCGGGTGGAGCGGGCAGATCTGCAGGAATTTTTAGGCCGGGTGGTCACCGAAGCGCGCTGCAGCCTTTCGGTGATCGTGCCTGCCAAGGAGGATGCCTATGAATCCCAGTAACTACAGTGTAATTTCCTTCCCCTTTCTGGGTCTTGAAGTGAACCCGGACAGAATTCTGCAGCTTGGCCCGCTGCAGATCCATTACTACGGCCTGATCATCGGTCTGGGGCTGATTCTGGCGGCGGTGTACGGCTGCCGCCGCGCCAAAACCTTCGGCCTGAAAGAGGACGATATCCTCGATGGCGTGCTGTGGGTAACCCCCTTTGCCATTGTGTGCGCCCGGCTGTACTACTGCGTTTTCGCCTGGGAGTCCGGCGGCTACGGCGCGAACCCTCTGCGGATCTTCTATATCTGGGAGGGCGGCCTTGCCATCTACGGCGGCGTGTTGGGCGCGGCTGTGGGCGTGGTGGTATTCGCCAAGATCAAAAAGGTCAGCCTGCCGGCGGTGCTGGATCTGGTGAGCCTGGGCTTTCTCATCGGCCAGAGCATCGGCCGCTGGGGGAATTTCTTCAACCGGGAGGCTTTCGGCGAGGAGACCGCCAGTTTCTTCCGCATGGGTCTGATGAACCGCTACACCCAGCAGTTTACCTATTTCCATCCCACCTTCCTGTATGAATCCCTCTGGAATGCCCTGGGCTTCGCCTTGCTGCATTTTCTCAGCCGGAAGCGGCAGTACGATGGGCAGATCGCCCTGGGCTATGTGGCATGGTACGGCCTTGGCAGAGCCCTGATCGAAGGCCTGCGGGTGGACAGCCTCTACTGGGGCCCCTTCCGGGTGAGCCAGCTGCTGGCGCTGGGCAGCTGCCTTGCTGCGGTGGTGACCCTTACGGTGATGGCGACCCGCCGCCATGATCCTGAGAAACTCTATGTGAATCGGGTGGCATCCCAAAAGTAAACACGAACCCCCGGCTGCCTCAAAGGGCGGCCGGGGGATTTTATGAACAAATTGTAACGATAAGGCTTGCAGAGCCTGCCGGATTATAGTACAATGGCGGTAGAATAGGAAAGGAGACAGGCAGCGCTATGAAGATCCGAACCAGAAAAATGGACTACAGCAAAGTGCTGAAAAGAAAAAACCTGCCCCACCGCAAGCCCCTGCGCCCCAACCGCGTACTGCAGACCCTAATCCGGGGGTTGTCGATCCCCGACCTTTGGGCAACCGGCTTCACCTTTGAAAAGCACGGCTTTGAAAAGCTGGACCCCAAGGAGCCGCTGCTGATCCTGATGAACCATTCCAGCTTCATCGATATGAAGATCGCCTTCCGGGTGTTCTACCCCAAGCGGTTTGCCATCATCTGCACCAACGATGCCTTTGTGGGTATGGAGTGGCTGATGCGGCTCATCGGCTGCATTCCCACCCAGAAATTCGTCAACGATATCACCCTGATCCGGGATATGGAGTATATGCTCAAGGAGAAGAACACCAGCGTGCTGATGTACCCGGAGGCCAGCTATTCCTTCGACGGCACAGCCACCGCTCTGCCGAGGAAAATGGGCGTGCTGCTGAAAAAGCTGGGGGTCAGCGTGGTGATGATCCGCACCCAGGGCGCCTTCTCTCTGGACCCGCTGTATAACGGCCTGCAGCGGCGGAAGGTAAAGGTGCGGGCGGATGTGACCTGCCTGGCTACCCGGCAGGAGATCAAGGAAAAGACCGTAGCCGAGCTGGATGCCATTCTGGATGAAGCCTTCGGCTTCGATAATTTTGCCTGGCAGCAGCAGAACAATATCCGCATTGCCGAGCCCTTCCGGGCGGACGGCCTGAACCGCATCCTCTACCGCTGCCCCCATTGCAACACCGAGGGAAACACCGAGGGCAAGGGCATCCATTGGAAGTGCCACAACTGCGGCAAGACCTACGAGCTGACGGAAACCGGCTATCTGCGCGCCACCGACGGCGACAGCAAATTCACCCACATTCCCGATTGGTACGCATGGCAGCGCCGGCAGGTTCGCCGGGAGCTGGAAGAGGGGACTTACCGGCTGGATACCGAGGTGGATATCGGCATGATGGTGGATTTCAAGGCCATTTATATGGTAGGCTCCGGCCGCCTGATCCACGATGAGACCGGCTTTACCCTCACCGGCTGCGATGGGCAGCTGGAATACCGGCAGGGGCCGCTGGCAAATTATTGTTTGTATTCCGATTACCTCTGGTATGAGATCGGCGATGTGATCTGCGTGGGCAACAACGAGGTGTCCTACTATTGCTTCCCCAAGGGCGGGGCCGATGTGGTGGCAAAGACCCGCATCGCCGCCGAGGAGCTGTATAAAATGAAAAAACGCCGCCGCGCCCCCAGGCAGGAGGCATGAGCGCAAGGGGCTTGCCGGGAGGCAAGCCTCTGCTTTTTTGGGAAGAACGGAAAAAATGCTTTCTTTTTTCGTTCATATGTGCTATAATAGCAAAAAACCAACCGGGAGGGGTCGCCATGCCCAGAACCACCGACAAGGCAGAATTGATACTGGATTATGTAAACCAGTTTGTGTTTGAAAACGGCTATGCTCCCTCTGTGCGGGAGATCGGCGCGGCAGTGGGTCTGCGCTCTACCGCCTCTGTCAGCTACCATCTGCGGCAGCTGCAGGAAAAGGGCCTGCTGCAGGGCTCCGATACCAAGGGCCGCAAGCGGGCGCTGGTGGCCGGCAGCCGCCCGGGACAGATCCCCGTGGTGGGTGTGGTGACCGCCGGTGTACCGATTTTGGCCATGGAAAACCGGGAAGGCACCATTGCCTATGATGGCGAGCCGGGCTGCTTTGCCCTGCGGGTCCGGGGCGACAGCATGATCGGCGCCGGAATTCTGGAGGGGGACAAGGTAATCGTCCGCCCCCAGCAGACCGCGGACCATGGCCAGATCGTAGTGGCGCTGCTGGGCGAGGAGGCCACCGTCAAGCGGCTGTACCGGAAAAACGGCCGGCTGCTCCTGCTGCCGGAAAACCCGGCCTACGCCCCCATCGAGGCGGCCGAGGCCCAGATCATCGGCGTAGTAAAGGGCGTATATCGTCAATATTGACTTTGCAAGACTTCGGAATGTTCCGGAGTCTTGCATTTTTTAGGGAATTTCCACAGAATGAGGCAGAAATATTTCATGCTTTGCATAAAAATTTCCAAAGTATTTGCATTTTGCCATACTTTATGGTATACTAGCATGACCCAAAACAAACAGTTTTGATACACGAAAGGGGTTTTAACCTATGCACAAGTATGTTTATCTGTTCACGGAAGGTAACGGCAAAATGCGTGAGCTTCTGGGCGGCAAGGGCGCCAATCTGGCGGAAATGACCAAGATCGGCCTGCCGGTTCCTCAGGGCTTTACCATCTCTACCGAGGCCTGTACCCGATATTATGAAGATGGCCGCACCATCCATCCCGATATCCAGGCAGAAATTCTGGAAAACATTACCAAGATGGAAGCCATCACCGGTAAGAAGTTCGGCGATCTGGAAAACCCGCTGCTGGTTTCCGTTCGTTCCGGCGCCCGCGCCTCCATGCCCGGCATGATGGATACCATCCTGAATCTGGGTCTGAACGAGGAAGTTGTGGAAGTTATGGCTGCCAAGTCCGGCAATCCCCGCTGGGCTTACGACTGCTACCGCCGCTTTATCCAGATGTTCTCCGATGTAGTTATGGAAGTGGGCAAGAAGTACTTCGAGAAGCTCATCGACGAGATGAAGGAGCGCAAGGGCGTTGAAAACGACGTAGACCTGACCGCCGAGGATCTGAAAGAGCTGGCCAACCAGTTCAAGGCCGAGTACAAGGCTCAGCTGGGTACCGACTTCCCCTCCGACCCCAAGGAGCAGCTGTTCAAGGCCATCGAGGCCGTGTTCCGTTCCTGGGACAACCCCCGCGCCAATATCTACCGCATGGACCACGACATTCCCTATTCCTGGGGTACTGCCGTTAACGTGCAGATGATGGCCTTCGGCAACCTGGGCGATACCTCCGGTACCGGCGTTGCCTTTACCCGTAACCCCGCCACCGGCGAAAAGGGCCTGATGGGTGAGTTCCTGATGAACGCCCAGGGCGAAGACGTGGTTGCCGGTGTCCGTACTCCTATGCCCATTCAGCAGATGGCGGAGATCCTGCCCGAAGTGTATGCCCAGTTCCTGGAAGTTTGCCAGACTCTGGAGAACCACTACCGGGATATGCAGGACATGGAGTTCACCATCGAGGATAAGAAGCTCTACATGCTTCAGACCCGTAACGGCAAGCGTACCGCCGCTGCCGCCATCAAGATCGCCTGCGATCTGATCGACGAGGGCATGATCACCGAGCAGGAAGCTCTGATGCAGATCGATGCCAAGAGCCTGGATATGCTGCTGCATCCCCAGTTTGACCCCGCTGCCCTGAAGAAGGCCCAGCCCATCGGCAAGGGTATCGCCGCTTCTCCCGGCGCTGCCGCCGGCGTGATCGTATTCACCGCCGAGGAAGCTGCCGCCCGTGGCAAGGCCGGCGAAAAGGTGGTTCTGGTCCGTCTGGAGACCTCTCCCGAGGATATCGAGGGCATGAAGTATGCCCAGGGCATCCTGACCGTTCGCGGCGGTCAGACCTCCCACGCCGCCGTTGTTGCCCGCGGCATGGGTACCTGCTGCGTTTCCGGCTGCGGCGAGATCAAGATGGACGAAGAGAACAAGTGCTTCACCCTGGCAGGCAAGACCTACCGCGAGAACGATGTTCTGAGTCTGGACGGCTCCACCGGCAATATCTACGGCGAGCTGATCCCCACCATCCCCGCTGACCCCAACTCCGGCTACTTTGGCCGCATCATGGATCTGGCCGATAAGTATAAGGTTCTGGGCGTGCGTACCAATGCCGATTCTCCTGCCGACGCCAAGCAGGCGGTTGCCTTCGGCGCACAGGGCATCGGCCTGTGCCGTACCGAGCATATGTTCTTCGACCCCGACCGCATCGGTGCATTCCGTGAGATGATCTGCGCCGAAACTGTGAAAGAGCGTGAGGCAGCCCTTGCCAAGATCGAGCCCATGCAGCAGGCCGACTTTGAGGGTCTGTTCGAGGCTCTGGGCGGCTACCCCGTTACTATCCGTTTCCTGGATCCCCCCCTCCACGAGTTCGTTCCCACCAGCGAGGAAGACATCGCCGCTCTGGCTGCCGCTCAGGGTAAGCATGTCGGCTATCTCAAGCAGGTTATCAACGACCTGCATGAGTTCAACCCCATGATGGGTCACCGCGGCTGCCGTCTGGCCGTCACCTATCCCGAGATCGCCGCTATGCAGACCCGCGCCGTCATCAAGGCTGCGCTGGCCGTGCAGGGCCGCCATCCCGAATGGAATCTGGTCCCCGAGATCATGATCCCCCTCACCGGCGAGGTGAAGGAGCTGAAGTTCGTTAAGGATGTGGTGGTAAAGGTTGCCGATCAGCTGATCGCCGAAGCCGGCGTAAAGCTGCACTATGAGGTTGGCACCATGATCGAGATCCCCCGCGCCTGCCTGACCGCCGACGCCATCGCTGAGGAAGCGGAGTTCTTCTGCTTCGGCACCAACGACCTGACCCAGATGACCTTCGGCTTCAGCCGTGACGATGCCGGCAAGTTCCTGCCCGCCTACTATCAGACCAAGATCTATGAGTCCGATCCCTTCGCCCGTCTGGATACCACCGGCGTTGGCATGCTCATGGAAATGGCCGTAGAAAAGGGCAAGAAGGTTCGCCCCAATATGCACTATGGCATCTGCGGCGAGCACGGCGGCGATCCCAGCTCCATCGAGTTCTGCCACAAGATCGGCCTGACCTATGTCAGCTGCTCTCCCTACCGTGTACCCATCGCCCGCCTGGCCGCCGCTCAGGCTGCCATCCGCGAGAAGAAGGGCTGATTGCAAACAAGAAAACTGCCACCCGTCTGGGTGGCAGTTTTTGCTGCAATCCGCCCGATGAATTACCCGGTGGGCAGGAATTGGCCGCGGCATGAATTGCGCCTTTCGGCGCGTAGTGCGGGGGCTTGCTCCCACCGAATGTTGCCGGAGGCAACATATCGAACTTGCCCTCATGCAAATATATCGAATGGGCAACGCCCATATATCATGTCTGCAGAGCAGACATATCGACAAATAAGTCCTTCCTATGGGACAGATGGTGTGATACAATGCAATCAAGAGGTGAGTGCAATGTACAAATGCCGACACGTTAAATGCCCGTGTTGCAACCATGTCTTTATGTGGATAGAGTATGGAGATTTACCGGCGAGCTACTGTGTGTACAGAAGAAAAGGTGTTGACGAAGAACTGGGGAGTACACATTGCCCGAAATGTAACTGTGAAATGATTATTCCAAACAATGTGGAAATAGGTATCTCTGTCGAAGATGAGAGTATTGAGTTGAGAGGCATGGTAAGAGGGATTTAATTTCCCTTTTTGCTGTCTGCACTATAGGTGACCATAAAGTCCTTCCTGTTGGACAAATCCTGTGCTATACTGCAATCAAGGGGTGAGAAAATATGCAGACCTATATAGATCATTTAGTAGAACTGTGCAAAGAGCGGCCCTTCAGCAAGGAGAAAATTCGAAGCTACATTGCCGGGAACAATTTGGACAGCGAAGCTGTGACCCGTGCGGCGCTGGCGCTTTGTGATTACGGGATATTTTCTGTAAAGGATTATTACTACAGGTATGAAAGAGAGCCGAAGCCGGAAGAATTGATTACCTATCATTGGGAAGACTTGTTTAATGTGCTTTTATCCAATGGCCTGGATGCGAATCTGGTAATATGTGATGATGGTCGCAATTATGAAAACATTCTCCAATCCGTCCAGTATTTTGATGATGGGGATCTAAATGCTAGAATTGCCAGAAATATTCTAATACATCAAGGAACACCCAATGTTGTTATTGACGGCGAATCGCTTTTTCGCGAGGTAGATGGCTGTCTGATGACCGATATCCAGATGGGACTATACCCAGAAAAATGGATGCTGGACAACGCTTTTAGATTCTGGCTGGTTTTGGTTGGTTTTGGCGGTTTGATTATTGACGGAAAAAGCCCGGTTGAAATGTGTAATGGTTACCGAGCGGAAATATTCAGAGAATTTGAAAAATTTGATTACCGAATTACCTATAACGAAAAAGACTTTGATATGGAGATTTTTGAAAAGGAAACCGGAACGGTTGTAGCGATCGCTTGATTTCTCCGCTTTGGCACACCGCGGCATAGGCAGGACACCTCATCCGTCACGCCTGGCGGCGTGCCACCTTCCCCTTAAGGGGAAGGCTTTGGGGGCGCAGGCCCCGGGAAAGGGCTTTCGGTGGGGTTTGCTGTTGCAAAAAGGATTCAAATATAGTACAATATTGCCGGTAAACCTATTGGAAAGAGGGGAAAGCTATGGCAGACTTCAAACTGGTAACCGTGAAAGCGGAAGATTGGGAAAAAGCGAAAAAGATCGGGCTGTACACAAGAATGGGCTTCGAGCTGGTGACGGATACCCAGTACGAAAGAAGAAATGACCGCGGCGAAACGGTGGGGGAATATTCGGAGCTTCTGTTCAAATTCCGTCCCGACCGGGAAAACGGCAAGCGGCTCTGGGAGATTTATAAGTCCTACAAGAAAAAGGAAAAAGAGCTGGAAGAGAAACAGGAACAAAGTACCGGTACTGTGACCTTCTCCATAAAAGCTTTGCTGATCCTTTCCGCTGTTCTGACGGTGGTTCTAACGCCCTTTATGCCCATGCTGTTCGGCGAGGGTTTCGCAGATTTCTACACCATGCGGGGCTTCCTCTTCGATTTGGAAAAGGTTTTTGATACGTTTCTCTTTGTCATGAGTATTTTCCTTGCCCTTGTGATCGGCTTTGGTGTTGCCATGCTGGTGGAGGTCCTTAAAGGCGTTCTTTGCCGCAAAAAGCGGCTGGTTGCCGCGCTGGACAGAATTCCCCGGCTGCAGCAGGAAATGCAGGACCTGCTGGCAGAGGCCGACGGCCTGATGATCGATAATGTTCTATGAAAGCAAAATGCCCCGGGAACAAGCCGTTCCCGGGGCATTTTTGTATGTAGCGTTAGTCCTTCAGGGGGTTGCCGTTGCCGTCAACGGTGACCTTGCCGCAGAGGATCATGATGCCTTCCACCAGACCCCAGATGCCGGCGACCATAGGTCCAACAATCAGAAGAGAGCCGACCAGGGAGAGCAGCAGCTGAATAACACCCTTCTTGGTGTTGCCCAGATAGAAGTTGTGAATGCCCAGGCCGCCCAGCAGAATACCCAGCAGGCCGGCAACCAGCTTGCTCTTGGCTTCGCCGGCGGGAGCGACGGTCAGATTGCTGCCGCAGGAAGCGCATACAGATGCGCCTGCTACGGTAGGCTGGCCGCAGGTGGGGCAGTAGTTGGTGCCAACGCCCTTGTTGCAGCCGCACTGCACGCAGATGGCGGCGTTGGGATCCATGGCATATCCGCAGTTCTTACAATACATAGTGATTCCCTCCGAGATTCGTAAATTATCTTTCTAAAGCGGTACCTCGCCGCAGAGAAAGCAGGTGAGATGATTTTCCCCTGATAAAAATGTTACCACATACCCCGCCGGATTGCAAGCCGATTTTTACGCAATTTCCAGCGTGACGACTACGATTTCCGGCCGGTTGTTGATCCGCAGCGGAATAATGCTGTTGCCCAGACCCCGGCTGACTACCATTTGGGTATCCTCCAGGGTGTACAGGCCGCTGTCGTATCGGGGGAACAGCCCCTGCCCCGGCGCAACCAGACCGCCTATAAGCGGCAGGCGGAACTGCCCGCCGTGGGCGTGGCCGCTGAATACCAGATCCGCGCCCCAGGCGGCGTACGCTTCCAGAAATTCCGGATGGTGGGCCAGCAGCAGGGTATAGTCACCGGCGGGATTTTCTACAGCCTGCAGCCCGGAGGCAATGCTGCCCTCGGGCAGAAACATCGGGTCGTGAACGCCTGCGATGGTCAGCCGGTCATCCCCTTCGGTCAGGGTGACAGCGGCGTTTTCCAAAAGGATCACGCCGGCCTCCAGAAGCCCCTCCCGCAGAGCGGGATAGCCGGCAATGCGGCCCTCGTGGTTTCCCGTTACGTAATAGGTGGGGGCGATGGCGGCAGCCCGGGAAGCAAAGGCAAGGGCAACCTGCAAATTTGTGTTCCGGGAGTCGATCAAATCGCCGGTCAGCACAATGATGTCCGGCCGGGCGCTTTCCAAAAGCGAAAGAAGGGTTTCGTTGTCCTGTCCGAATTGGGCGTTGTGCAGGTCGGAGATCTGGGCAATCCGAAAGCCCTGAAAGCCTTCGCCGATGGCGGGGTCTTCTATGGTGATTTCCGTTACCGTCAGGGCAGTATTGGCCCAGAGGATCCAGAGGATCAGCCCAATGAAGAGCAGCGCGAAGGCAAATCGCAGCTTCTTTTTCATGCTTCGGTGCGCTTTTGCAGAGTTTTGCCGTTAAGGAAGCCGTAGCCGTTTCCGTCGATCTGGGTAACAGTGAGGGTCTTGGCAAGAGGCGCAAAGTCTACATGCAGCACGGCATCCACAGCGCCCTTCTTGTTGTAGAAAGTGATGGTGCTGTCGGTCAGGGTGTAGGTCATGGTGGAGAGCTTGATGCAGCCGTCGTCGCTGACTTCGCAGGTCTTCAGATATTCCTTCGACAGGGTGTCCGGGTCGTACTTTTCCAGAAGCTGGGTCAGGTACTCCTCCGGCGAAATGCCGAAGAAGTCATACAGCGACTGCAGATTTTCCGGGTCCAGATGCAGCATGTCGTAAAGCAGATCCAGCCCGTTTTCCTTCAGGTGTTTCAGGGCGGCGGCGTACACGATCTTCAGCGCAGCCAGCAGGTCGTCGGTGTCCAGCTTGACATAGGCCGTGCCGTTGCCGTCGAATTCCAGCAGCAGCGGCAGCGGAACATCCACATTGATCTCAATGCCAAAGGGCATTTCCGGGGCGTTCATAAAGGGAATATCCTTGATATCTACCATGACAGACCACTGACCCTGAATATTCTTTTCATTCAGCTTCATAGCGCTGCAGCCTGCGGCGGAAAACACCAAACTAAGGCACAAAAGCAGCGCGAAAATTCGTTTCAGCATGAAAAAACCTCCTGTTGTGGGATAGTTTCAGTATAGCATAGGGAAGCCGGTTTGCAAAGAGAGAAAAACGGCCCGGCAAACCGCCGGGCCGTTTGAGGGGGAAAATTACTGCTTGGTCAGGGTCTTGCCGATGAAGCAGGTGAAATCGTCGCCGGTGGCGGTGGTCACCAGCAGAGTGCCTGCCTTGGCATCGTATTCTACGGTCATAGAGCCCTTGGATTCGCCGTCCTCATCGGTGAAGGTGAGCAGGCTGCCATCCAGGGTATAGCTAAACTTCGCGCCTACGATCGCGCCGTCACGCACGGAGTCTGCGTCGTTCTGGGCCACTGCTGCCTGAATCATGGAGGTCATGTCCTGGGAATTGATCTCAGAAGCAATCGCTTCCACAAATTCGTCGGCAGTCATGCCGATAACGGACAGATAGCTGTCGAGCTGCTCCTTAGTCATGCCGCTCTGCTCTTCCATCATGGCGTAGAAGCCGCCATCGCGCAGGTATTTCAGATAGGCATCCAGAAGGGTAGTGGAAATGTTGCCCAGAGTCTCCTCGGGGAGCATGATGTAGGCAGTGCCGTCAGCGGCAAATTCCAGAATCACATCCAGCTGCAGAGCGGCCAGGGTCGCCTCGTCCAGAGGAATGCCGATTTCGTCTGCCAGATCGGCGGTGTCACCAAAATCGGCGAGGGCAACGGTGGTGGCCCACTTGTAGTGCAGATCCTCAGCCTTGGGGCCCTTGGCGCCGCAGGCGGCGAGGGACAGCACCATGCAGAAAACCAGAGCCAGTGCAATCAGTTTCTTGTTCATAAATAATCCTCCCAAAAAGTTTTAGTTACCTTGATTATAGCATAATTTTTGCAAGTTGCAACCGCAAAATCGCCGCCGAGACTTGCGAAACCGGCGGAAATAAGGTAAGATAACAAAAGTGAAGAAAAAGGAGCGCACCATGGAAAAGAAACATTTGATTATAATCGTGGCGGTGATTTTGGCGGCAGCGCTGGGTCTGGGCCTTTGGCTTCGGCTGGGCGCAGAGGAAGTGCCGCAGCCGCCGGTTGACGAAACTACGGAAACGACCCTGCCGGTGGAAACAACGGCAGAAACCACCCTGCCTACGGAGGAAACTACCCAGCCGACGGCAGAAACCACCGTTGTCACAGAGCCTACCCAGCCGGCAACCCAGCCGGTAGAGGTGACAACCCAGCCTACCCAGCCTACGGAGCCTTCCTGCGCCCACAGCTTCCAAAAGGGCGAAACGGTAGCCCCGGCGCTGGATCATGCCGGCTATACCCTCTACACCTGCAGTCTTTGCGGCTACAGCTACCGGGGAGACCCGGTGGCGGCCCTGAGCCTGCAGCAGGTGGTCAACAGCCTGCCGCTGAAGCCTGCTGTCACCGGCGTGGCGCAGCTGGATGCCCTTGTGGCGGATACCCTGAGCAAGATCACAACCGAAAATCAGACCACCTACGAAAAGCTGCAGGCCATCTACCAGCACCTGATCGCCCGCACGCCCCAGAGCGTGGCGGTGGATATGACGGATGCGGTGAAATTCGCCGGAGATACGGTATACGCCAACATCAGCGAGCTGGTCATCAGCTACGAGGCTTACCAGTTCTTAAGCGAGGGTAAGGGCGTCAGCGACCATTTCGCGGCGGCCTTCGCGGTGCTGACCCGGGCGGTGGGCCTGGAGAGCTATGTGGTCAACGGCAGCCTGAACGGCAGCAACCATGTCTGGAACAATGTGGTGATAGGCGGCGAATATTATGCCTTCGACACCTCTACCGCCACAGCGCCCCAGTTTGCGCTGGCGGACAGCGAGCTTGCCGGCTATACCTACCGCAACCGGGAGGGTGCGTTGGCAGCTCAGCAGGGCTTCCAAAAGGCCGCACCCCTGACCGTAAAGCTGACGATTACCGACGATACCGGCACCACCGAGCATACCATCACCTGGTCTGCCGGGGAGATTCGCTCCGGCGCCAACAGCTATATGCGGAATCTGAAGACTCTGCGGCTGAAGGGCGATGTGACCTACACCCTGACGGTGGTTTCCGGCGGCAGTAAGGTCTGCGTTACCGATGAGAAGGAGACCCGGCAGGAGCTGACGGTGGGCGGCAGCATTTCCGGGCAGCTGACAGCCGCCAGCGGCTATTACACCCTGACGGTGGAGGACACCGCCTCCCTGATGCTGCTGGAAATCCGGGTGGATAACTAAAAAAGAACACCCTTCTGCGTTGGCAGAAGGGTGTTCTTTGCTAAAGTGCGGTTGAAAACAGCACGATGCTACTTTTTGTAATGACGGAAAATCTTCATTAGGATTCCTAAGAGAACCTGAATAGCAATGATAGCTAACGGAATATTGGTCATATATTTTCCGATATTCTTAATAAAAGGATCGTCTTGTATCAGAAAAAGGCAACCGATTAGCAGAGAAATCGCTAAAAGCGCAGAAAAGGTTGTTACAACATTCTTTATGGTGTTCGTTGCTTTTTCAGAAATCGTTTTTTCAGGAACGATCCATTGCATAAGTTTCATATAACAATATACGATCAACTCGAAAATCCCTTCGACAAATAACTCCGCAACAAAACCCAATAAGCATCCCATTATGTACACTCCTTAGCTGTTCCGTAGGAAACGATCGAAAGCCTAGGTAAGCTCCGTCCGCCTATATTATCTTATCATGATTTTGTGCAATAATCAATGACATTTCCCTATTGCGAAAGGACGGCGTGGGGGATTGGTCGGCATGGCCAGCCCAAGGGGCTGCTCCTGCCGCCCAATGGACTCTCCCCCGGCCTAAAAAAGTGTCTACCAGACACTTTTTTACTTCGCTGCGCGAAGCCGGCCTCTTCGAGTCCCGCGGGGACTAAAAATAAAAGCCTTCTGCTTTCGCAGAGGGGCGGAGTAGGGGGATTGGTCGGCATGGCCAGCCCAAAGGGCTGCTCCTGCCGCCCAATGGACTCTCCCCCGGCCTAAAAAAGTGTCTACCAGACACTTTTTTGCTTCGCTTCGCTCAGCCGGCCTCTTCGAGTCCCGTAGGGACCAAAAATAAAAGCCTTCTGCTTTCGCAGAAGGCTTTTATTTTTGGTGACCCGTACGGGACTCGAACCCATGTTACCGCCGTGAAAGGGCGGTGTCTTAACCACTTGACCAACGGGCCTGGTAGCGGCAATCTGATTCGAACAGATGACATACCGGGTATGAACCGGCTACTCTACCAACTGAGTTATGCCGCCATATTGCGCCCGACAGATTCTGCCGGAACAGCTTTGTTATTATACCCAACCGACTGCCATTTGTCAAGCAGAAGTTTGAATTTTTCCATCCTTTTTGGGAAAAATACGCCGGAGGTGGAAAAAATGGGAATTTTACGCAAGACGGCCCTGTTCTGCGCCGGCGGCGCCGGCTATGTGGGGCTGGAGTATTTGTGGCGGGGGAAGAGCCACAGCAGTATGTTCGCCGCCGGCGGACTGAGCTTTTTGCTGCTGGGTCAGCTGGACCGGCAGATTTCCCGCAGAAACTATCCCCTCCGGGCGGTGGCTGGGTCGGCTGCCATCACGGCGGTGGAGCTGGCCACGGGGCTGATTGTCAACCGGGATCACCGGGTCTGGGATTACCGGGAGCAGAAAAGCCCCCATTTTATGGGGCAGATCTGTCTGGGCTACAGCCTGCTGTGGGGGCTTCTCAGCCCGGCAGCCATGGCGCTGTACCGCAAGCTCTCTGGCGGCGCATAAAAAACAAAAGCCGGGAAAGCCATGCTTTCCCGGCAGTTTGCTGTTTGGCTATTAGCCCTCGTTACGCATCTGAGCGAAGCACTCGCTGCAGAAAACGGGACGGTCGGACTTGGGCTGGAAGGGAACCTTAGCCTCGCCGCCGCAACGGGCGCAGGTAGCGGTGAAGAACTCACGGGGGCCACGGGCGCTGTTCTTGCGAGCATCACGGCAGGCCTTGCAGCGCTGGGGCTCGTTCTGGAAGCCGCGCTCTGCGTAGAATTCCTGCTCACCGGCGGT
>JAZSGN010000052.1:0-29386 GCA_045532755.1 Faecousia sp. | reverse complement strand
CTCGAACCCCCGACCTACTGCTTAGAAGGCAGTTGCTCTATCCAGCTGAGCTACTGGCGCATTTCTTTGGAGCGGGTGACGGGAATCGGACCCGCGTATCCAGCTTGGAAGGCTGGTGTTCTACCATTGAACTACACCCGCATATCCTGACTTCCACCTGTTCAGCCACACGATTTTAGCACATTCTGGCTTGGCTGTCAAGGTGTTTCTAAGGATTTTCCAATTTTTATGGGCTTATCCGCTCATTCGCTCCAGTTTTTCCAGAACTTCGCGGAAATATTCCGGCAATTCCGCCTGCACGATGACCGGCCGTCCGTCCCGGGGATGGCGGAAGCACAGCAGCCCCGCATGGAGGCACTGGCTGTCCTGCCCCAGCTCCTTCTGCTTATGGCCATAGACCGTATCTCCCAGAATCGGGTGGCCGATATGGGCCATGTGGACACGGATCTGATGGGTGCGGCCGGTTTCCAGCCGGCAGCGGATATGGGTATAGCCCCGGTAGCGGGCCACCACTTCCCAATGGGTCACCGCGTTTTTCGAATTGCGCTGGGTGACGCACATCTTCTTCCGGTCAGTAGGATGGCGGCCAATGGGCGCATCCACCGTGCCGCTGTCCTCCCGGAAAGAGCCGCAGACAATGGCCTCGTAGGTGCGGGCCATGGAATGGTCTTTGAGCTGAGAAGCCAGCACCGTATGGGCAAGGTCGTTCTTCGCAACCGCCAGCAGGCCGGAGGTATCCTTGTCGATCCGGTGGACAATGCCGGGGCGCAGCTCTCCGTTGATGCCGGAAAGATCCTCTCCCAAGGCAAACAGCAGGCCGTTGACCAGGGTATCGTCCTGATGCCCCGCCGCCGGGTGGACGACCAGCCCCTTAGGCTTATTGATGACCAGAAGGTCTTCATCTTCATAGACGATGTCCAGCGGAATTTCCCGGGGGGCAATATCCACCGTTTTCGGCTCGGGCACGGTTACGCTCACCCGGTCACCCACCGCCAGCTTATCATTCTTTTTGCCGGGCTTGCCCTGCAGGGTCACGCAGCCTTCCTCCAGCAGCTTCTGGGCCGCGGAGCGGCTCATGCCCGGAACGCTGCGGGCAAGAAACGCATCCAGCCGTTCCCCGGCGGTATCCGCAATCAGGATCATGCCTTTCCATCCCTCCAGAAATTCCGGTTGAAAAACACCAGATGCACTATCAGCAAAATCGCGCCGCAGGTAATAAAGCAATCTGCCAGATTAAAAATGGGGAAGCGGATAAATTCCACTTCGATCATATCCACCACATAGCCCAGCCGCACCCGGTCGATCACATTGCCCAGACCGCCGGCGTACATAGCCGCCACGCACCACCACTCCAGCTTTGTCAGCCCCAGCGACTGCTTTCTGTACTCGAAGATCAGCAGCACCGTAAATACCACGAAAATCACAACAAAAAGCCAGCGCATTCCCTGCATCATGGAAAACGCCGCGCCGGTATTGCGTACATAGGTCAGATGAAACAGGCCCGGAATCATCTCAAGGCGGCTCAGCAGTTGGATATTCTCCACCACCCACCATTTCAGAAGCTGGTCGGCTGCGGTAATGCCCGCAATGGCCAGAACCATATACACAAGCTGCATAGATCATTCCTCCAACAAAATGCTGTTTTCATTTTACCATTTCCCCCTGGGAATGTCAAACCCCGGAAAAAGGGCAAAAAAACCCGCCCCAGGTATTCCCGGGACGGTGCTCGAAGAGCCGTATGGAATCAGGCCCGAAAACGGGCTGCCGCCTGGCAGAAGCGGCTGTAGTCTTCTTCGCCGCATTCAAAGCGGACCAGAAGGGGCTTGCTATGGTCTAAGCTGCACATACCCATCACATTCTTGCCGTTGACCTGCTGATGGTCATTGCACACCGTGACCCGAAAGGGCTGCACCGTAGCCATTGCCACAAAAGCCTGGACATCTTCAAAATTGCGGATGATGATATGAAATTCTCTCATAAAATCCCTCCACCGCTATACAAATCGCTGTTTTTCGTTTATAATGGATGTCACTGCGAAAAGGCTTTTCTCTTTTATGCGTTCTATTATAGCAAAAATCCGGATTTTTTCTATTGACGCATTGTAAGATAATTACAAAATTCAAATTTATTTTTTGGTGGAAATAACAATGGTCTTTGCTTTTTACACCCTTGGCTGCAAGGTAAATCAATATGAAACCCAGGCAATGGAGCAGTTGCTTGCCGAAATGGGTCACACCATCGGCAGTTTTTCCGACTCCTGCGACGGCTACATCCTCAACACCTGCTCCGTCACCGCCGTAGCCGACCGCAAGAACCGCACCCTGCTGCGCCGCTGCCGCCGGGAGCATCCCGATGCGGTGATCGCGGTATGCGGCTGCTACAGCCAGCACGATGCCGAGGCGGTTGCCCAGCTGGGCGCCGATGTGATCGGCGGCAGCGCCCAGCGAGAGGAATTTATCCGGCAGGTGGTGGCCGCCGCCGAAAGCCGGCAGCCTGCCCGGGTGCTGGACAACGCCCTTGCCCGCCGCAGCTTTGAAATTCTGCCCCCCGGCGGTCTGGAGGGGCGCACCCGGGCCATGCTGAAGGTGCAGGACGGCTGCGTAAATTTCTGCAGCTACTGCATCATTCCCTACACCCGGGGGCCGATCCGCTCCGCGCCCATGGAGCTGGCGCTGCAGCAGGCCCGGGAGCTGGAAGCAAAAGGCTACCGGGAGCTGGTAATCACCGGCATTGAGATCGCCTCCTGGGGCGCGGACCTGCCGGGAAAGCCTCCCCTTGCTGATTTAATCGAAGCCATTTGCAGGGCCGTTCCGGCGCTTCGGGTGCGGCTTGGCTCTTTGGAGCCCCGGATCGTTACGGAGGAATTTTGCCGCCGGCTGCAGGCGCTGCCCAATCTGTGTCCCCAGTTCCATCTTTCCATGCAGTCCGGCTGTGACACGGTGCTGCAGCGGATGCGCCGCAAGTACGACACCGCCCGCTACCTGCAGAGCGTGCAGCTGCTGAAGGCCCATTTCCCCGGCTGCGCCATCACCACCGACATGATCGTAGCCTTCCCCGGGGAAACCAAGGAAGAATTCTTACAAAGCCTTGCCTTTATCCGGCAGTGCGGCTTTGCGGATATGCACATCTTCCCCTATTCCCGCCGCCCCGGCACACCGGCGGACAAGATGCCCGGCCAGCACACCAAGTCCACTAAGGAGACCCGCAGCCGCGCCGCCATCGCAGTAGCTGCCGCCATGCGGCAGGAATTTTTGCAGTCCATGGTGGGAACGCAGCAGCCGGTGCTCTTTGAAGAGGCCGACGGTGAATTTTTCACCGGCCACACCCCCAACTATATCAAGGTCTACGCAGCAGGCCAAAATCTCCACAACCGGCTCTGCCGGGTCACCCTCACCGGCCTGCACGCCGACGGAATGCTGGGTGTTTTGATGGAGGATGCTTGAAAATTTCCCGATTTATGGTAAGATTAGAATAATTTTGGAGGTACTATGAATACCCTTCTGCATATCTGCTGCGCCCCCTGCGCCAACCAGTGCATCGAGGTGCTGCGCGGTGACGGCCTGGATGTCACCGGCTTCTGGTTCAATCCCAATATCCACCCCTTCACGGAATACCGCGCCCGCCGCAACTGCCTGCGGGAATACGCCGCTTCCATCGACCTGAAGCTGCTGGAAAAGGACGACTACGCCCTGCGGCCCTTTGTCCGGGCGGTGGCCGACGATATCGCCCACCGCTGCGGCAAATGCTACGAGATCCGGCTGACAGAAGCCGCCCGGCAGGCGGCCCAGCTGGGCTTCGACAGCTTCACCTCTTCCCTCTTTATCAGCCCCTATCAGAACCACGAGCTGATGCGCGAATCCGCGGAGCGTGCGGCGAAGGAATACGGCGTAGAGTTCCTTTACCGGGATTTTCGCCCCTATTTCCGGGCCGGGCAGGAAAAGGCACGGGAGCTGCAGATGTATATCCAGAAATACTGCGGCTGCGTTTTTTCCGAAGAAGAGCGCTATCTGAAAGCTAAGAAAATCATCCCTTAACGAATTATGTAAACCATTTGGAGGCCTTATGACCAATTTTGAATTTGCCGTTCCCTGCCTGTTCGGACTGGAAGGTCTGGCCGGCGACGAGCTGCGGCGCATGAACGCGGAAAATGTGCGGGTAGAAAACGGACGGGTTCTGTTCAGCGGCGACGCCCAGACCCTTGCCGAAGCCAACCTCTGGCTTCGCACCGGCGAGCGGGTGCTGCTGGTGCTGGCGGATTTTGCCGCCACCACCTTTGAAGAGCTGTTTCAGGGCGTGTACGCCGCGCCGCTGGAGAACTATATCCCCAAAGACGGCGCCTTCCCCGTAAAGGGTCATTGCCTGAACAGCAAGCTGATGAGCGTGCCGGATTGTCAGGCCATCATAAAAAAAGCCGCTTCCCGGCGGCTGGGAGAAAAATACGGCGTCAGCTGGCTGCCGGAAACCGGCGCCAAGTATCAGCTGCAGTTTTCTCTGATGAACGACCGGGCCATTTTGTATCTGGACACCACCGGCCCGGGCCTGCACAAGCGGGGCTACCGGGCAATTGGCAACGAAGCGCCCCTGCGGGAGACCCTTGCCGCCGCCATGGTGCAGCTGACCCGCTACCGGGGACGGGACTTTTTCTGGGATCCCTTCTGCGGCTCGGGAACCATTCCCATCGAGGCTGCCCTCATTGCCAAAAACCGGGCGCCGGGCCTCAGTCGCCGCTTTGCCGCGGAGCAGTTTGCCTGGATGGACCGGGCCGTGTTCGACAACGCCCGCACCGCCGCCAAGGACCGGGAGTTCCACGGCAGCTACCGGATTCTCGGCTCGGACAACGACCCCAAGTGCGTTTCCCTTTCCTTTGCCAACGCCCGGAAGGCCGGCGTGGCCGACTGCGTGGATTTCCGGGACGGCGATGCCACCAAAATGGCGCTGCCTGCCGAATCGGGCCTCATCGTCTGCAATCCCCCCTACGGCCAGCGGATGCTGGAGCAGCAGAGCGCCCAGCGGCTCTACGCCGCCTTCGGCCGCCATGTAAAGTTCGCGGACAAGTGGCAGAAGTTCATCATTACCTCCGAGCCGGAGTTTGAGCATTACTTCGGCCGCCGTGCCGACAAGAAGCGCAAGCTCTACAACGGCATGATCAAATGCGACTATTATATGTATACCTCCCAAACGAGAAAAGACAGAAAGTAATACCCGGAGGCAACTATGAAGCATCTTTTTATCATCAACCCCGCCGCAGGCAGCCGGGACCGAACCGAGGCCTACCGCCGGCAGATCGAAACCGTTTGCGCCGAGCAGGGCCTTGACTATCGCATCGAGATCTCCGCAGGCCCCGGCGAATGCCGCCGGCTGGCGCGGGAGGCCGCCCAAACCGGCGAAGAATACCGCATCTACGCCTGCGGCGGCGACGGCACTCTCAACGAGGTAGCCGCCGGCGCAGCCGGATACTCCAACGCCGCCGTTACCTGCTTCCGGGGCGGCAGCGGCAACGATTTCGTAAAGCTCTTCTCCGACCCCGAAGCCTTTCTGGATCTTAAGAAGCTGCTGCGCTGTAAGGAAGTCACCTTCGACATGGTGCGCTGCAACGGCGATCTGTGCCTGAACATCTGCTCCGTGGGGTTGGATGCCCGGATCGCTGCCGATGTGGCAAACTACAAACGGCTGCCGCTGCTCCACGGCTTCCGGGCCTATGCGGCATCTACGGTGGTCAATTTGATCCGGGGCATTGCCGATCACTATGTTGTGGAGCTCAACGGCCAGCGCATCGACGACAGCTTTACCATGATCTGCGTCTGCAACGGCCGCTTCTACGGCGGCGGCTTCAACCCTGCCCCCCATGCCGATCCCTGCGACGGCAGGCTGGAGGTGCTGCTGGTAAACAAGGTTTCCCGGCTGCAGGTACCCGGTGTGATCGGCAAGTATAAGAACGGGCAGGCCAAACAGCTGCCCCATCTTGTCCGCCATTTCAGCACCGATTCCGTGAAAATCCTGTGTGACAAGCCCACCGCCATCAATCTGGACGGCGAGCTTCGCACCGCCACCGAGGTGGACATCCGCATAGCAAAAGAAAAGCTGCGGTTTTTCTACCCCGATTGCGTGAGCCTGCTGGAATGCGCCCCGGTTTGATTCCCGATGCTTTCAAAAAGTGCCGCCTGCGCGGCACTTTTTTGCCTTTGCGGTACTTCCGTTTTGCCCCCGGCTGTGTTACTATGAAAGAAAAAATCACAGGAGCGTATTATGGCGAAAAGACAAAAAATTCAGCCATCTCCCATTGCCCCCGTCAGCGCTGACCCCGCTGCGGGTCTGACCTGGGAGCAGGTGCGCCACCGCAGCGAAGGCGGCTGGAGCAACCGCACCTCCACCAACGGCGGGCTTTCCGAAAAGGAGATCGTTCTTCAGCATATTTTTACTTATTTTAATTTGATTTTCGTGATTCTGGCTGCAATCCTGGTGGTTTGCGGCTGCTCCGTCAAGAATATGACCTTTCTGATCGTGGTGGTGATCAACACCGTCATCGGCATCGTGCAGCAGATCCGGGCCAAGCGGGCGGTGGAAAAGCTGACGCTGGTGGCTGCCCACCCGGTGAAAACTGTCCGGGATGGGGCGCTGCAGGAGATCCCCTCCGCCCAGCTGGTTCGCGACGACATTGTAGAATTTTCCGCCGGCAGCCAGATCTGCGCCGACGGCGTTCTGCGAACCGGGCAGCTGCAGGTCAACGAATCCCTTGTCACCGGCGAAGCCGACCTTGTTACCAAAAATCCCGGCGATTCCCTTCTTTCCGGCAGCTTCGTGGCCGCCGGCAGAGGCCGGGCGCAGCTGACCGCCGTTGGCGATGCCGCCTTTGCCGCCCGGCTGGCTGCGGAAGCCAAGGCCAATCCCGCCGCCGCCAAGTCGGAGATGATGCGCTCTCTCGACAAGCTGATTCAGATCGTAGGCTTCGGCCTGATCCCCATTGGCCTGATGCTGTTTTATCAGGAATTTGCCGTGCTGAAGCTGGGCCTCAGCTCCAGCGGCGAAAGCACCGTAGCGGCGCTGGTGGGCATGATCCCCGAGGGGCTGTACCTGCTGACCAGCGTGGCGCTGGCGGTATCCGCCATCAAGCTGGCAAAAAAGCGGGTGCTGGTGCAGGATATGAACTGCATCGAGACCCTCGCCCGGGTGGATGTGCTGTGCGTGGACAAAACCGGCACCATCACCGAGCCGGTGATGACGGTAGAGGATATTCTCCCTCTGACAGAAAACGTCCCTCTGGAAACCGTTCTTACCACCCTTTACGGCAGCGCCGAGCCGGATAACGACACCGCCCGGGCGCTGCACGAGAGATTCTCCGGCGAAGGCTGGCCCTGCGTAAGGCGGATTCCCTTCACCTCCCGGACCAAGTGGTCCGGCTGTGTCACGGAAGGCCACGGCAGTTATCTGTGCGGCGCGCCGGAATGGATCTTGGGCAGCCGGTATCCGGAGCTGGCCGGGGAGATTACACCTTGGCTGCAGCGGGGCTGCCGCGTGCTGCTGCTGGCAGGCTACGGCGCAGAACCCACCCCGGAGCTGGACCCGGAGCTGGTAACGCCGCTGGCGCTGATCCTGATTTCCAACCCCATCCGCCCCTCTGCCAATGCCATTTTCCGCTATTTTGCCCAGCAGAAGGTGGAAATCAAGGTCATCTCCGGCGACAATCCCGCCGCGGTATCCCATGTTGCCCAGCGGGCGGGAATCGAAAACGCCCAAAACTATATCGATGCCTCCCGGCTTAATGCGCCGGAGGATTTCCGGGATGCGGTTCGGAAGTACGCCGTCTTCGGGCGGGTGACTCCCGATAAGAAAAAGCTGCTGATTCAGGCTCTCCACGAAGAGGGTCACACCGTAGCCATGACCGGCGACGGCGTCAACGATGTGCTGGCGCTGCGGGAGGCAGACTGCGGCATCGCCATGGCCTCCGGCTCGGAGGCTGCCTGCCATGTGGCGAAAATGGTGCTGCTGGATTCCGATTTTTCCGCCATGCCCGGCATTGTGGACGAAGGCCGCCGGGTCATCAACAACATTCAGCGGTCTGCCTCGCTGTTCCTTGTGAAGAACATCTTTGCCGCCGGCATTGCGCTGTTCTCTCTGGTTCTGGGCTGGCCCTTCCCCTTAGACCCCATCCACTTTACGGTGATCTCCACCCTGACCATCGGAACGCCCTCCTTCTTCCTTGCGCTGGAGCCCAATTACGCCCTTGTAAAGGGCCGCTTCCTGCCCCAGGTGATGAAAAACGCCCTGCCGGGAGGCCTTACCAACCTTTTGGTAGTGATCCCCGCCCAGCTGGCAGCCGGCGCCGCCGGCTTCAGCGAAAGCCAGACCGCCACCCTCTGCACCGCGGTGCTGGCAGTGGTTGGGTTACTGGTACTGCTGCGGCTATGCCGGCCCATGAGCCTGTTCCGGGGCGCGCTGTTTTCTGCCATGGCGGCAGGTCTGGTGCTTTGCTTTACCCTATTGGGCGGTTTTCTGGAGCTTTCCATGGACAATCTAGTGGCCCTGCGGCTGCTGCCCCTGGCCGCCCTGGCAATCGGCATCTATTTTGGCCTTTGGGCGCTGGTCAGTTGGCTTGAAAAGCTGCTGACGAAGAAATAACCCCTTTGCATTTTCCCGAAAGGGCTGTATAATCATTCTATTCCAAGTCCCTTGAAAGGAGGCTGTGCCATGTCTGAGCGCGTAACAAAATATCAGGGCTGCCTTTTGGGCCTTGCCGCCGGCGATGCCCTTGGCGCCGCCATCGACAAAAAGAGCTTTGCCGACATCTGCAAAGACTACGGCCCCAACGGCCTGATGGGCTACGATGTGGTCAACGGCTGCCCGGATATCAGCTCCAACACCCAGATCGCCGCCTTTGCCTGCAACGGCATGCTTCTGGCGCTGACCATGGGCAGCGGGCAGAACCGCCCCATCCGCTACGAAAGCGCCATGGCGCTGGCGCTGCGGGAATGGGCCATGACCCAGCGCTACACCCGGATTCCCGAAAAGACCCGGTGCTGGCTGTGTCAGGTGCCGGAGCTTTGCCGCCACCGCTGTCTGGACCTGCGGCTGCCCGACACCCTGAGCCACGACACCCTTGGCACGCCGGAAGCGCCCATCAACCAGCAATCCACCCCCGGCTCTTTGCTGGCGGCGGTGGCTGCCGGATTGGTGTTTGACCCGGAGCGGATGCCGGTGGGGCAGCTGGGACTTCTGGGCGCCCAGACCGTTGCGCTGACCCACGGCGACCCCATAACCTTCCTCTGCGGCGCTGCCGTCAGCTATATCATCGCCGGCATTGTGCAGGAGCCGGATGTGGCGCTGATCGACCACTTCACCTTCGCTGCCGATGCGGTAGCTGCCCAGTTCGGCAGCCGCTGGCCGCAGGCCAACGAGCTGCAAACCCTGATCCGCAAGGCGGTGTTTCTGGCCGCCAGCGACCGCAGCTGCCCCGAAGTGCTGGACGAGCTGAACTGCGCCACCGCAGCCGGCTGTCTGGCAGGCGCGATTTACGCCATTTTGCGCTCCGGCGGCGATTTCGACACCGCCCTCATCACCGCGGTAAACCACTCCGGCCGCAGCGCCGCTGCCGGCGCGCTGACCGGCGCGATTTTGGGCGTATGGCTGGGAACGGAGGGCATTTCGGAATTTTATCTGGAGGGTCTGGCCGCGGCGCCGGTGCTGCGGCAGCTGGCTGCCGACCTGGCTCAGGGCGGCCCTTCCCACCTGCTGAGCCGCCTCTTCGACGACGATTGGGACAAAAAGTATGTCCGGGGCGAGCGGGTGGATCTGCCCGGCTGAAGGGCAGAATGACCGGATTTTTCCCGAAAATCCGGGAAAACAGCGGCATTTATTCAGAAAAATTATTCACTTTGGCGCAAATACCTCTTGCAAAACCGGTTGCGCGGTGCTATAATATTGACAATCTGGCGTATACTATACGAAAGAGAGGGGCTCGCCCCTCTCTTTTTCGCTGAAAGAGGGGTATTTTTTTGAAGATCACCGAACAAGTCACCCTGTTTGCCCAGCCCGTTGTGGAAGCCCACGGCTGCAGCCTGTGGGACGTAGAGTATGTCCGCGAGGGCTCTGAGCGTTACCTGCGGCTGTATATCGACAAGGAAGGCGGCGTGGATATCACCGATTGCGAAGCCATCCACCGGGCCATCGATCCCATTCTGGACGAAAAGGACCCCATCGCCGAATCCTACCACTTCGAGGTCTGCTCCGCCGGACTGGAGCGGGCGCTGAAGCGGCCCGGGGATTTTGCCCGGTTTATGGGCAGCGCGGTGCTGGTCAAGCTCTACCGCCCCCGCAACGGCCTGAAGGAAATTCCCGGCATCCTCCGGGGCTATGAAGAAGGCCGGGTAACCGTAGAAGCCGGCAAGGAAACCATCACCTTTGAAAAATCCGAGGTCGCCCTGGTGCGGCTTCGCGTAGAATTTTAAGAAGAACACAATGAGCCCACAGCTGCTTGAACAGGCAGTTCTGCGGGCAGAATGATAAAGGAGGAAAGTACAATGGCAAGAAATACAAAAGCCAAGAAGCAGACTCAGGCACCCAAGGCCGAGATCGGCAAAGAGATCTTTGCCAGCCTGCGGGAGCTGGAAAAGCTGAAGGGCATTCCCGTTGACTATATGGTTGAGCGGCTGAAGCAGGCTCTGACCAACGCCTACCGCAAGGACCGGGAAGACCACCGGGATATCCCCGCCGAAAATGTGGTGGTGGAGCTGACGGAAGAGGGTCTTTCCATGTGGCTGCTCAAGACCGCTGTAGAAGAGGTGGAAGACACCGCTCTGCAGATCCACATCGATGCCGCCCGCAACATCAACCCCGATGTGCAGGTGGGTGAAACCGTTACCATTCCCGTAGCCATCGAAAAGTTCGGCCGCATCGCCGCCCAGACCGCCAAGCAGGTGGTAATTCAGGGCATCCGGGAAGCCGAGCGGGGCATGGCCTACGAGAGCTACTCCTCCAAGTCTCAGGAGCTGCTCACCGGCACCGTCAGCAAGCTCGATCCCTCCGGCGATGTGTTCGTACGCATCGGTCAGGGCAGCGAGCAGTCCGACGCCGTGCTGCGGGTATCCGAGCAGATCCCCGGCGAAAGCTACACCCCCGGCAGCCTGATCCGGGTGTATGTGCTGGAAGTCCACCGCAACAACCGGGGACCTCTGGTCCATGTTTCCCGCACCCATCCCAATGTGGTGCGCCGGCTCTTTGAGCTGGAAACCCCCGAGATCGCCGAAGGCGCTGTGGAGATCCGCAACATCGCCCGTGAGGCCGGCTCCCGCAGCAAGATGGCTGTCCGGGCCGCCAATCCCGAAGTGGATCCCGTTGGCGCTTGCGTAGGCCCCAGAGGCGGCCGTGTCGGCGCCGTTGTGGAAGAGCTCCACGGTGAAAAGATCGATATCATCGTTTGGAGCGAGGACCCCTGCGAATATGTCAAGGCCGCCCTCAGCCCCGCCGATGTGATCAGCGTTTCTCTGATCCCCGGTCAGAAGGCATGCCGGGTCATCGTTCCCGATGATCAGCTGAGCCTCGCCATCGGCAAGGAGGGCCAGAACGCCCGTCTGGCCGCCCGGCTCACCGGCTATAAGATCGATATCAAGGCTGCCTCCCAGGCAGACGAAGAATAAAGGACACCCGTCCTGCAAAGGAGGCAGTCAATATGCAAAAGAAAATTCCTCAGCGGCAGTGTATGGGCTGCCGGGAGCGGAAAGCCAAGCGGGAGCTGATCCGGGTAGTGCGCGGTACCGACGGTACGGTGAATCTGGATTTCGGCGGCAAGGCCAACGGCCGGGGCGCTTACCTCTGCCCCAGCCTGGATTGCCTGAAAAAGGCCCGCAAGGCAGGTTCGCTGGAGCGGAGTCTGGAAGTGCCCATTCCCGAGGAGGTTTACAGCCGCCTGGAAAAGGAAATGGAGGCTGCCCATGGATAAGGCTTTGAACTACATAGGCCTTGCCCGCAAGGCAGGCCTGCTGGAGCTGGGCGAAGAGCCTGTGGGTGCCATCACCCGGGCAGGAAAGGCCAGTCTGGTAGTTGTGGCATCCGATGCCTCTGACCACACCTGGCGCAGAGCCCTGAGCTATGTGGCAGGAACCAAGCAGCAATGCCTTCGGCTGCCCGTTACCAAGGATCAGCTGGGTTTGGCTGCCGGACGCAGCAGCCTTGCCATCGCCGCCTTTACCGACCCTGCTTTGGCGCTGGCCTTTGTGAAGGCCCTGGGGCAGCCGGAAAAGCACGCGGCGCTCCTTTCCGAACTGGAAAACCGCAGCCAGCGGCTGCAGCAGCGCAAGAAAGAGGCTAAGGCTCACCGGCAGAACAAGAAGCTGGGAAAGCCCCGCCGAAACGCAGGTACAAAGAAGGAACAATGATTTTGGAGGTGCGTTTAGAATATGAGTTTAGTGAAGTATCGTCTGCGGGAGGTTGCCGCGGATTTTGGAAAGACCCCCAAGGAAATCTCGGAGATCGTAGCCAAGTTTTTTGAAAAGCCCAAGTCCAACACCCAGGTGCTGGGCGAGGAAGAGCTGAATGTAGTGTTCGACTACATTACCTATACCAATCAGATCCCCTCTCTGGAGGTGGTGTTTGCGGTGCAGCCTGCACCCCAGCCCAAGGCAGAAGCCCCCAAGGCTCAGCCTGCCGCTGCCCCCGCCCAGAGCCAGAACAAGCCCGCTGCCCAGCAGCCCCAGCAGAATAAGCCGGCTGCCCAGCAGCCTCAGCAGCCCCAGCAGCCCGCCAAGCCCAAGGAGCCCGAGCGCAAGCGGGAGCGCCGCGTGGTAGATACCTCTGCCGTGCAGGTGAACTCCAATCGCTTTGCCGATGTGGACAATCTGGTCAGCGAGCGGGTGCAGAACTTCCAGGGCGGCAAGCAGCGCATCGGCGGCAAGAAGGGCCAGCAGCAGAATCGCGGCAAGGACAACAAGTTCAAAGGCAGCAAGGCCCGCAACGAAGAGCAGGAGAAGCTGCGCCGTCTGCAGATGGAGGTTGCCCGCAAGGCCCCCGTTACCGTTAAGATTCCCGACGAGATCACCGTTGGCGAGCTGGCCAGCCGGATGAAGAAGACCGCCGGCGAAGTTATCAAGCTGCTGATGAAGAACGGCATCATGGCCGGCATCAACCAGACCATCGACTTCGACACCGCCGAATTTGTAGCCACCGAGCTGGGCTGCAAGGTGGAGCGGGAAATTACCGTTACCATCGAAGAGCGGATCATCGACGACCATGTGGACACCGCCGAGGAACTGCAGGGCAGAAGCCCCGTGGTTGTGGTTATGGGCCACGTTGACCACGGCAAGACCAGCCTGCGGGACGCCACCCGCAACACCAGCGTGACCTCCGGCGAAGCCGGCGGCATTACCCAGCACATCGGCGCTTACACCGTAGATGTGAACGGCCAGTCCCTGACCTTCCTGGATACCCCCGGTCACGCCGCCTTTACCTCCATGCGGGCCCGGGGCGCTATGTGTACCGACATCGCCATTCTGGTGGTTGCCGCCGACGACGGCATCATGCCCCAGACCGTGGAAGCCATCAACCACGCCAAGGCCGCCAAAATTCCCATTATCGTTGCCATCAACAAGATGGATAAGCCCACCGCCAACCCCGACAAGATCAAGCAGCAGCTGACCGAGTACGAGCTGATCCCCGAAGAGTGGGGCGGCGAGACCGTCATCTGCCCCATTTCCGCCAAGACCGGCATGGGTCTGGAAGACCTGCTGGAAATGGTGCTGCTGACCGCCGAGGTTTCCGAGCTGAAGGCTAACCCCAACCGTCCCGCCAAGGGTACGGTCATCGAGGCCCGTCTGGACAAGACCCGCGGCCCCATTGCTACCCTGCTGGTGCAGAACGGCACGCTGAAGCAGGGTGATGTGATCATCGCCGGCACTTCCGTTGGCCGTGTCCGTGTAATGACCAACGACAAGGGCCGCACCGTCAAGACCGCCGGCCCCAGCATCCCCGTTGAGATCACCGGCCTTGCCGAAACGCCTACCCCCGGCGATGAGTTCAACGCCGTTTCCGACGAGCGTATGGCCCGTGAGCTGGTAGAGCAGCGCAAGCAGGCCGCCAAGGATGCCGCTGCCGCCGCCATGCAGAAGGTGACCCTCGACAACCTCTTCGCCAAGATGCAGGAGGGCGAGATGAAGGAGCTGCCGCTGATCGTAAAGGCCGACGTGCAGGGCTCTGCCGAAGCTGTGAAGGCCTCTCTGGAGAAGATCTCCAACGAGGAAGTCCGGGTTCGGGTAATCCACACCGGTGTCGGCGCCATCAACGAGAGCGACATTCTCCTGGCCTCCACCGCCCACGCCATCATCGTCGGCTTCAATGTCCGGCCCGATGCCGGCGCCCAGGCAAGCGCCCAGCGCACCAATGTGGATATGCGGTTCTACCGGGTTATCTACGATGCCATCGACGAGATCGAAGCTGCCATGAAGGGCATGCTGGCACCCAAGTTCCAGGAAGTGATCATCGGCCACGCCGAAGTGCGTATGACCTACAAGGTTTCCGCCGTCGGCACCATTGCCGGCTGTATGGTCAAGGACGGCAAGGTCACCCGGGACGCTCAGGTGCGCGTGCTGCGTGACAATATCGTGATCCATCAGGGCGAAGTTGGCTCTCTGCAGCGGTTCAAGGATGCCGCCAAGGAAGTCACCGCCGGCTACGAATGCGGCATGAGCATCCTGAAGTTCAACGATATTAAGGAAGGCGATATCTTCGAATGCTTCGTTATGGAGCAGATCAAGCAGTAACCCAAAAGCCAGCCGCCGCAGCTGCGGCAGGCTGGCTTTTCCAATCCCATTATGTTAGGAGGATGTAACTATGGCATCCAATCGAATCGGAAGAATCAACGAAGAGATCCAGAAGGAGCTGGCTGCCCTGCTGCGGGAGCTGAAAGACCCTCGAGTGCAGGCCACCATGGTGTCCATCACCCGGGTGGAGACTACCCCCGACCTGCGCTACTGCAAGGTATGCGTCAGCTTTCTGGACGAAAGCAAGGCTGCCGAAGCCCTCAAGGGCCTGAAATCCGCCTCCGGCTGGCTTCGCCGGGAGCTGGGCAGCCGCCTGCAGCTGCGCCACACCCCTGAGCTGCAGTGGGAGCAGGACGACTCCATCACCTACGGCGCAAAAATGCTGAAGCTGATCAACTCTCTGGACACCGGAAACCATGACCAGTCTGACGAAACATGAAACCGCCCGGTGGCTTCTGCTGCGGGATGATTTTCTGATTTTGACCCACCGCCGCCCCGACGGCGATACCCTGGGTTCTGCCGCCGCGCTGTGCTTAGGTCTGCGGCAGCTGGGCAAAACCGCCCACATTCTGGAAAATCCGGAGATCACCGCCGCCTACCGCAGCCTGCATCAGGGGCTGACGGTGACCCAGGCGCAGGCGCAGCACTGTCTGATCTGCGTGGATGTGGCCGCCGCTGACCTGCTGCCCGGCAGCTTCCGCTGCCTTGAAAATCGCCTGAGCCTGCGGATCGACCACCACCGCAGCAGCGAAAGCTTTACTCCGCTGGAGCTGGTAGAGCCGCAGGCCGGCGCCTGCGGCGATATCATCTATGATCTACTGATGCTCATGGGGGCAAAGCTGGACCATCCCCTTGCCGAAGCCCTTTACACCGCCGTTTCCACCGACACCGGCTGCTTCCGCTACGCCAACACCACCGCCCACAGCTACCGGGTGGCGGCTGCCTGCGCCGAAACCGGAGCAAACCTCAACGCCATCAGTCAGGCGCTGTTTGACACCGTCAGCCTTGCCCGGCTGCGGCTGCAGGGCTGGATCACCGAGAATCTGTGGCAGTATGCCGGCGGGCAGGCAGTTGTTTGCGCCCTGCCCCGCAGCGTAGAGCAGGCGCTGGGTGTTACGGAGGACGATATGGAAAACATTTCCGGCTTCCCCCGGTCCATTCAGGGGGTAAAAATCGCTGCCACCCTCCGCCAGAACGCCGACGGCAGGCTGAAGCTGTCTGTGCGGGCCGTTCCCGGCTACGATGCCGCGGCCATCTGCGCCCAATTCGGCGGCGGCGGACATCGGGGCGCTGCCGGCGCTACGCTGGAAATGCCCCTGGAAGAAGCTGCCGAAGCTCTCGGCAAGGCCATGGAAGAGGCGATGAACGCATGAACGGGATCGTAATTGTAGATAAGCCTGCCGGCTGGACCAGCCAGGATGTGACCGCCCGGCTGCGCCGGGTGTTCGGCACCCGCCGCATCGGTCACGGCGGCACGCTCGACCCCATGGCCACCGGCGTTCTGCCGGTGTTTGTAGGCCGGGCCACCCGGGGTGTGGAATTTTTTGAACACGCGGAAAAAACCTATGAAACCGTGCTGCGGCTTGGCATCACCACCGACACCGAGGACATCACCGGCACGGTGCTGACCGAGCGCGATGCCTTCGTCACCGGCGAAATGCTGGAAGCGGTTCTTGCCCAATTCCGGGGAGAGATCCTGCAGGTGCCGCCTATGTATTCCGCCCTGAAGGTCAACGGCCAGAAGCTCTGCGACCTTGCCCGCAAAGGCAAAGAAGTAGAGCGCAAGCCCCGGCCCATCACCATTTACGAGCTGACCCTGCTGGGCATGGAGGCCGAGGGCATTCGCCTGCGGGTTCGCTGCTCCAAGGGTACTTATATCCGCACCCTGTGCAAGGATATCGGCGAAGCGCTGGGCTGCGGCGGCTGCATGGCAAGCCTGCGGCGGGTGCAGGCCGGCAGCTATACGCTGCAGGAGGCTGTGCCTCTGCAGACCCTGCTGGACACCGAATCGCCGGAGCAGTTTCTGCGGCCGGTGGACACTCTGTTCTCCCATCACAGCGCCATCACCCTGACCCCCAAGCAGGAGCTGCGCTGCCGCAACGGCAACAGCTTCTCCATCCAAACCGCCGACGGCACTTACCGGGCCTACAGCCAGACGGGAGAATTTCTCATGCTGGCGCAGGTAGAAGGCGGAATTATGTCAACCATCAAGAGTTTCTTCGCCGTTTGATTTTCCAAAAAGGAGGGCAAAGTCCTATGCAAAAGCGAATATTTGCCCTCGGCTTTTTCGACGGCGTGCATCTGGGCCATCAGCAGCTGCTGAAAGCCTGCGCTGCCATGGCGGAGCGCCAAAACGCCCAGGCTGCCGCCATCACTTTCCTTTCCCACCCCCAATCGCTGTTCTGCGAAACCGTTCCGCCGCTGATCAACACCCACGAGGACCGGCTGCGGCTGCTGCAGCGCTACGGCATCGGCCCGGTTTATTCCTTCCCGGTCACCGAAGAAGTTATGTCAACCAGTTGGCAGGATTTTCTGGCGGAGCTGGAAGAATACGGCGCGGCAGGCTTTGTCTGCGGCGACGATTTCCGCTTTGGCCGCCGGGGCGAGGGAAACGGCGAAAAGCTGCAGCAATATTGCCGGGAAAAGGGCTTTCCCTGCCGGATCATTCCCCAGCAAACCCTGGACGGCGTGAGGATTTCCTCCACCCACATCCGGGGACTTCTGGAGCAGGGACAACTGGAGGAGGCGGTCAGGTTTCTGGGTCACCCCCATATCCTCACCGGAGCCGTTGTTTCCGGCCGGCATCTGGGCCGCAGGCTGGGCGTTCCCACCGCCAATCTCCACTTGCCGGAGGATCTGGTTTGCCCTAAGCACGGCGTGTACGCCTGCCGGGCATGGGTGGGGGAAACGGCCTATGTGGCGGTTACCAACATCGGCACCCGCCCCACCGTAAACGGCAAGGGCGTGACGGTGGAAGCATGGCTTCTGGGCTACACCGGTGACCTCTACGGCAAATCCGTCACCCTGGAATTTCACCGGTATCTACGCGGCGAGGAGGCTTTTTCTTCGCTGGAAGCGCTGAAAGCCCAGATTCAAAAAGATAAGGAAAAAACTCTGGAAATATTTGAAAATCCATGAAAGTTTTCCTTTACAATTGGGAAAACTCATGGTATACTAGTCGGGCTGGCTATGGCCAGATAAACTTCACCCATTGCTCAGTTACGGGAGAAAGCTGTATGCAGTACACCACCCACCCGTTACTTAGCTTTCGGGCAACATTTTAAGAAAGGTGGAAACTATCATGATTCAGAAGGAAAAGAAGACTCAGGTCATTCTTGACAACGCTACCCACGAGGGCGACACCGGTTCTCCCGAGGTTCAGATCGCGATCCTCACCGCTCGCATCAACGAGCTGACCGATCACCTGCGGGTGCACAAGCACGACAACCACTCCCGCCGTGGTCTGCTGATGATGGTTGGTAAGCGCCGCAGCCTGCTGGACTATCTGGCTCGCAAGGACATCAACCGTTACCGCGCTATCATCGCCAAGCTGGGTATCCGTAAGTAAGAACAAAAGGGCGACGGATACCGTCGCCCTTTTTTCAGCGAATCTTTTGCCGCAGGATCTGCGCCAAAATCTCTCGCTGATCACCCAACAGCCGTAAATCATTCGGGAGATGCTTTAGCAGTTGAAAGAGTCGTTGACTTGTCGAAGGTTCTTTCAAGTGCTAAACCTCCCGACACACTAAAAATACTTCAGGAGGTAACACACATGATTACTCGTAAGCAGTATCCCAACCATCGGGTATACGAAACCGAAATCGGCGGCCGCACCTTTACCGTAGAAACCGGTAAGGTTGCTGAGCTGGCCAACGCCGAGTGCATCTGCCGCTACGGTGACACCGTAGTGCTGGTCACCTGCACCTGCAACCCCATTCCCAAGTCCGGCATCGACTACTTCCCCCTGACCATCGAGTTTGAGGAGAGAATGTACTCCGTAGGCCGCATCCCCGGCTCTTTCAACCGCCGCGAGGGCAAGCCCTCCGACCGGGGCATTCTGAACAGCCGCATCATCGACCGCCCCATGCGCCCCCTCTTCGACGAAGAGCTGCGTAACGATGTGGTGGTCACCTGCACCGTTCTGGCCAACGACCAGGAGAACCCCGTAGAAGTAGTTGCTTCTCTGGGCGCTTCCATCGCCATCGCTTCCTCCGATGTGCCCTGGAACGGACCTGTTGCCACCACCAATGTAGCCCACCTGGGTGACAAGTATATCATCAACCCCTCTGCCGACGAGCGTGCCGCCTGCGACTGCTTCGTATGCATCGCCTCCACCTTCGAGAAGGTGGTCATGATCGAGACCGAAGCCAACGAGGCTCCCGAAGCCATTGTTTACGAGTGCATCCGGGTTGCCCACGAGGCCAACATGCAGATCGTGCAGTTTATCAACGGCATCGTTGCCGAGATTGGCAAGCCCAAGTTCACCTTCGAGAAGGCCGCTGTTAACCACGACCTGCTGAACGACCTGATGGAGTACGGTCTGGGCCAGATCGAGTACGCTCTGGACACCGACGACAAGAACATCCGCGAGGAGCGGCTCACCGCTGCCCGTCTGGACTTCGCCGCCAAGTTCGGCGATAAGTACGAGGACTTCGAGACTCACATCGAGGTCTGCCTGTACAAGATGCAGAAGAAGGTTGTTAAGAAGTGGCTGCTGCAGGGCAAGCGTGTTGACGGCCGCGGCATGGACGAGATCCGTCCTCTGGATGCCGAGGTTGGCGTTCTGCCCAGAGTGCATGGCTCCGGCCTGTTCTCCCGCGGTCAGACCCAGGTGCTGTCCATCTGCACCCTGAACACCCTCTCCGCCGCTCAGAAGCTGGATACCATCTATCCCGAAGAGAGCAAGCGCTATATCCACCACTACAACTTCCCCTCCTTCTCCACCGGCGAAGCCAGAGCTGCCCGCTCCACCTCCCGGCGTGAGATCGGTCACGGCGCTCTGGCCGAGAAGGCTCTGCTGCCCGTGATCCCCTCTGTTGAGGAATTCCCCTACGCCATCCGCGTAGTTTCCGAAGTTCTGAGCTCCAACGGCTCCACCTCTCAGGGCTCTATCTGCGGCTCTACTCTGGCGCTGATGGATGCCGGCGTGCCCATCAAGCGGCCCGTTGCCGGCATTTCCTGCGGCCTGATCTCCGATCAGGAGACCGGCGAGTGGAGAACCTTCACCGACATTCAGGGCGTAGAAGACTTCCACGGCGAAATGGACTTCAAGGTTGCCGGTACTACCGTAGGTGTTACCGCCATCCAGATGGACCTGAAGAACAAGGGTCTGACCATGGAGATCATCGCCGATGCTCTGGAGCGCTGCCGCAAGGCCCGTCTGGAGATCCTCGACGGCGTGATGCTGCCCTGCATCGCTGAGCCCAGAGCCGAGGTTTCTGAGTTCGCTCCCAAGATGATCAGCATGAAGATCCCCGTGGACAAGATCCGCGAGGTCATCGGCTCCGGCGGCAAGACCATCCAGAAGATCTGCGCTGAGACCGGTGCTAAGGTAGACATCGAGGACGATGGCAGCGTATTCATCTCCGCTGTGGACTCCGCCGCTGCCTACGCCGCCAAGAAGATGGTGGACGACATCTGCTTCGTTCCCGAAGTGGGCAAGCTGTACTACGGCAAGGTTGTCCGCATCCTGCCTATCGGCGCCTTCGTTGAGATCGCTCCCGGCCACGACGGCATGGTTCACATCTCCAAGCTGGAGAACCGCCGTGTAGAAAAGGTTGAGGATGTCCTGAACCTGGGCGATATGACTTGGGTTAAGTTCATGGGCTTCGACGAGAAGGGCCGTGCAAACTTCAGCCGCAAGGACGCTCTGAAGGAAATCGAAGAGAACCAGTAATTAATTACAAACCCGGGTTGGCCATAAAAAGCCAACCCGGGTTTTCTCAACAAAAAAGCAAACCAATTATGTTAATCGGTTTGCTTCTATTTATTAATAAGAGGATTGTCGGTGCGTTCTAAAAGATAATCTACAGATACATTATGAAAATCAGCTATTTTACACAGTGTTGTCGTAGGGATATCAATATCACCTCGCTCATAATTGCTATAAACCCTCTGGCTGCACGAAAGAATGCTCCCCATATACGCCTGTGTCAGATCTTTATCTTCTCTAAGATTTCTTATTCTTGGATAAATCGGCATAGTGACTCACTCCTTTATTGGTATTATAAGTAGAAAATTTTTCGCTATTGACATTTAGCGAGAAATTCGCTAGACTGTACTTATATACTTTTGTAGGGAGTGATTTTATGAAAAGAGCAGTTTGTATGATTACACTATTGGTACTTTTTATTGGGATATTTTCCGGATGTCAAAACCAAAATAATCAACCTTATCTATCGAATCCCTATTCAGGTGCGCCTAAGGATGACTATTCTATTTTATTTCCCGAACTGTTTGACGATAACAATAAGAGTGATGTATCTATAGATGATACTTCTTTACGTGATGGTATGCAGTTTTCTGATGGCATTGCTCTCATTACTTATGGCAAGGAGTGGAAACACTCTGCCATCAACAAAGAAGGTCATATTCTTTTTGATTTATCTGACGAAGAATATGACTATATACAGCAGAATAATGAGACTTTCCAAAACGGTATTCTTGTGGGAGAAAATGTAATATACGATAAAACTGGTACTATCATAGCGTCTCCCGAAATTAGTGGGTATGATCAACTGGTTTCGGGTAATTGTAACGGCTATGCCATCGCAATCAAAACGGAAGAATCCTACAAGGGAAATGTTTACAAGGTTGGTGTCCTGAACAACAAAGGTCAGTGGGAGTATCCTCTTTCCGAAAATCATCCCATTGCAAAAATAGTCAGAGAAAAAGAGCAGGTATTCCACTTTAACACTTATCAATTGGATCATATCCAGCCAGACTGCCTACCGGATACGATTGTTAACATACCACTTGATTATCATTTATATGACTATTATTATAATTTTGAAGAAAATAAAATTACCGAAACCTATGCACATTATGGCAAAGAGGATTCCTATTATGCTGGGCCGATCTATAAATTTGATGATTCAGGTAACAAACAAGAGATCGTACACGACAATATAGGAAATGTCTTTTTCCTCAGAAACGCATTTCTGGCACAACATCAGGGGCAAGAGCAGGGCTGGAAACTATATGATTACGACGGTACCGTTTTAATTGATTTGTCAGACTACAACATTGTAAGTGTTGGGAATAAAGAATGGTCAACTGATCCTGATTTTAATGGTTGGATCTATTATAATGATTACTTATTGGCTGTTATTGATAATGGAAATGGTGACAAGTATTTATGCCTGTTCGATAAAAGTGGAGAACCTGTATTTGAACCGATCAAATGGCACAGGTATAGCGAACATTTCTCCTTGGATGATACAGGATTTGTTTTTAAAAATTGCCATGACACAAATGACGACGACTACTATTTCTTCCACTGTGACTATGAGGGAAATATAACGCAATTTGAAAATGTAGTATCTATCAGTAGGTCCGGAGAGGAATTGTATTTGGTAACCTATGCAGATAATCGAAAGGCTTATATAAACTATCGAGGTGAAGAACTTCACATCAAATTTCCGTAAATCCCATTTATCGAACCACCCCTTGTCTTACTGGTTCACATTTCCAAGCTGGAGAACCGCCGTGTAGAAAAGGTTGAGGATGTCCTGAACCTGGGCGATATGACTTGGGTGAAGTTCATGGGCTTCGACGAGAAGGGCCGTGCAAACTTCAGCCGCAAGGACGCTCTGAAGGAAATGGAAGAGAACCAGTAATCAATAACACACCCGGGTTGGCCTCAAAAAGCCAACCCGGGTTTTTTATGGGGGGTGTTGCAGAAATCTGCAGCACCCCCTGTAATTATGCGATTTGTGCCGCTGCCAGGTAGTAATGATACATTGCAAGCAGCAGTGCCTTCAGGTTTGCAGAGCCGGAAATGCTCATTCTGACAATGTAGTTCATCGGGCCGTAAACCACAGTGATGGTTTCAGAACCGTTTGTTACAGTCAGGGTGATACTGTCGCCCAATTCCTGAGGATTGATGCCGGATAGCTCCACATAGTACATTCCTTCACTCTTTTTCACCGGTGTACACACGGTGCCGTTTGCAGTGAAGGTGCAATCGGTGACGTCTTCTGCTTCAAAGTAGAAGCGGACAGCCGTTTCCGAGCGGAACAGCAGGGATGCGCCGTAGTAGCGAACACCGGCGATGCTGCCTTGGGCGGACATGGGCGTTTCTGCCTGTCCGGGAACGGGTGCATAATCGGGAGCCTCCAGTCCCTCATTTGCCAGCTGCTTCGGCAGATAGTCAAAATAGGTCTGGGCGGCTGCGCCGTAATGGAGCATAGCGGAAACCATTTCCTTGACAGATTCATCATAAGTGCCTGCCAAAATGGCATCGGCGTACTGGCGGACAGAATAGGTGCCTGTTTCGATCACCGTTTCGCCCTCCATCAGGGTGAAGGTAACAATGTCGGTCATCTGAGCCGCTGCCAGCTCCACAGAGAACTTATAGTTACCGGTTGCGGCATCCATGGCTTCCGGCTTCAGAATCCGGGTGTCATCACCCACAGTCAGATGGATGCTGGTGCCTGCCAGATTGGTTTCATCCGCTGCCACATAGAAGTTCATATCCAGATTGTCACTGAGGGTCATACTCAGGCCATTCAGACCCATAGGCGCAGAGCCGGTCAGGGCTGCATGCGCTTGGAAGGCTGCCGCAGATTCATAGCTGTCAAACAGGCCTACCCAGTCAATCTCCACAGATTTTCCTGCAATATCAATACTGTTGTAGTTTTTGCCCCGGATATAGCTGATGGGCTGGAAGGTATGGACAGCACCGGGGGTCAGGGAAATAATATCGCTGATGTGCCATTTTCCGTCACCGGCATAGTAAATTCTGCCCTCATCCACAGAGCCTACCATGTCCACAGCATCGGTCTTGTACTTAACCACTGCATAGGCGGCTTCCATGTCGGGGATTTCCAAAGAGGCGATCTTTTCCACGCCTGTATAGGTGATGATGCCGTTTTCCGCAGAAACGGTGATATCCTGCGTGTCTGTTAGCTGAGCATCGGTGGCAACGGTGGAAGCACCCACAGAGTTGTCGCCCATAGTTGCACGGCGAATGGCGTAGTTCAGCTGGGTATTGACAGTCAGGTCACGGAAATATTCCACGCCTGCGCCGTAAGCGTAGTAGGGTACCTGCTCGTCAGTGTGGGAGGTGGTGTAGTAGGAGATAGTGCCGTCTTCGGCCACACGGACACCGCCGGTTTCGTGGTCAGCGGTGATGATAACCAGCGTGCCGGGATGGGTGTCGGCATAGTCCATAGCCACTTTGATGGCATCGTCAAAGCCCAGGGTCTCCAAACGGGTATCCTCCGGACTGTTGCTGTGGCCGGCAAGGTCGATCTTGCTGCCCTCCACCATCAGGAAAAAGCCATTCTCGTTCTCCAGAAGCTCCAGAGATTTGGCGGTCATTTGTGCAAGCGTGGGATCGGTGGCGGATTGCTCTCTGACCCAGGACATATTGTCCTCCTGGTAAATGCCCCACAGCTTGCCGGAGGTAACGGCGTTCATTTCTGCTGCGGTGGTTGCGTAAGTATAGCCGTACTGGCTCTGTGCCAGCTCGGTCAGGCTCTTGGCGTTTCCGTTTTCATCGGCAACAGTTTCCGTCAGGTAGCTTCTGCCGCCACCCTGAACAACATCCACACCCAGCGCCAGAATGTCCTTGGCAACTGCAGTAAAGTTACCACGGGCAGAGGTGTGGGCAGCAAAGGCAGCCGGTGTGGCATCCAGCACATAGGTGGTGGTTACCAGACCCAGCTTTTTATTCAGCTGCTTCATATATTCGCCCAGGTTCATTACAGGTTCCAGATTTTCTGTAAGACCCAGCACGGTGTTTTTGGTCAGGAAGCCGGTGGCAAGGGCGGTACCTGCAGCTGCTGAGTCGGTAACATCGCCATACAGGTTGGTGGTGCAGACAGAGCCTGCCACGCCGCCGTTTTCGGTGATAGCGTCCAGATACAGGCTTTCCCGATCCAACCGGGCAGCATCCAGAGCGCCGTAGCCCATACCGTCGCCGATCAGGAAGATCACATTCTTAATCTGACCCTCACCCTTGACAGAAAGATCGTAATTGGCATACTGGTTGCCGTCATCGGTGGACTGCTTTTTGCCTGTCAGTTGGAAACTCAGACAAATATCATCCAAAACATAGTAATAAGTACTGGAATCTCCCTCACCGCTGGTGGGGATTTTTTCAATCTCCAGCTGAATTTGTGTTACCTTGGCAAAATCAGAAATCAGGGCGGTGTAACCCTCGGCAGCTTGTAAATACTCCAGCTTCAGAGGAATTGCCACCCAGCCGGCAAACTGCTTGGGAACGGAGATAGCATTTTGACTGGTTTCTCCGTAAATTTCCGTGCCGTCCCGACGGATCAGCTTCATTTTGGAGGCATCCAGGTAGTTTTGAGTGTCCTCGCCGGACAAAAGTAAACTGATTTCAATGGGAACATGTCCGGGATTGTTCACCCACATCCGCAGGTAAGGATACTGGGATGCGCAACCGGCAAATTCCTTTGCCCAGGTATCCAAAGTACCAATATATCTGTGGAGATAGGAGGGATAGGTTCCGTCATAGCTCCAGGTAGCCTGCAGACCCTTGCCGTTCTCCGCCTCATTTTCGTTGAGCGTCAGGGTAGGATCGGATGCGCCGGACACAGGGGACTGTCCCACATAGCTGGCAAGAGAGCTTTCCTGGGCATCCGTGAAGCTGAGAAGATAATGGGGATCCTCCAGCCGGTATTCTGCTTCGCAGAAATCGCCGCAGCCCTTCAGAAGATCTACGCCGTCGCTGCCGGTGAGGGTGATGTGATCCAGGTAAATATCGGTGATACCCCAGTCCGTTGCCAGCAGATTGATTTGCGGCAGCTCTGCGGTAAATACGCTTTCATAATAGGTCCAATCGGAATTCAAGGCGGTGGAACCAGCCACAATCACCATATTGCCGTTGGCATATTGGGAAAGTACCCGTCCGGAATTGGAAATGCCCTTTGCCCATAGACCCAAGGTGTAGGTTTCGCCCACGACCATATCCACGCCGATGGCAACGGCAGTATTTTTGTAGCTGGCGCTTTTTAGCCGCAGGGAGCCTCTGTCCCGGTAGCCTACGGGAGAGATCTCTGCAAAATGAGAGTTATCCCAGGCAGGCCAGGTGCTGCTGTCCGGCTGACCGGAGGGGAACATGGGTGTCCAAACATATTTGGGTGCGGTGTAGGCGCTGCATTTGGCTGTTGTATCCAGGGTAAACAGACCCTCTGTGGGAAGACCTGCGTTCTCGCCACCGTATACATAGCAGAAATTACCGGCACCGTACAGCACATCATTGCCGTTCTCATCCAGAAGCTGGAGATTATCCACATAGAAATCTGCGCCGTTTACATACTTACTGATGGAAATGGAGCAGTTATTTCCACCGGTAACGGTATCGACGGTTTGGGTGAATTCTGTCCAGTCGCTGAGGGATTTGGTGCCTGCCAGATTCCGGAACTGGGGAAATGCATCCGGAGAACCGGAGACATAGAAGCGGCAGGCATTGGCGGTATCGGTGTTGCCCAGGTCAGAACCCTTGAGCTTTACCTTAAAGGTGTAGGTACCCTCGGGGATGTTGGCGGTATTGATTTTGATCCGCATATCCGCAGTGCCGGTAACTCCATCGGTCTGATAGACATGGAGAGAACCCGCATCGTCAGCACCTTCAGCGGCAATTTCCAGATACATATCCTCGGTAGCAGTGTAGCCGCTGTAGTTAAACCACTTGTACAGTGTCTGGGGATCGGTTTCATACAGGATTTCCGGCACAGTCTCACCAAGTTCAGGAGGTTCGGTGGCTTCCGGCTCGGTTTCTTCCGGTGCTTCCTCGTTTACAGTGCAGAAATTGCCTGCGCCCAGCAACAGGTCGTTGCCTTCTTCATCCAGCAGCTGCACATTGTCCACATAGCAATCGATACCGGAAACATATTTACTGATTCCCAAAACAATATAATCAGAATCGGCCGTGGTGGTCACGGTTTCGGACAAGGCAATCCAATTACTAACAGTTTTGTTTCCGGCAAGATTCCGGAATTGGGTAGTGGCACCAGAGTCGCCGTTGAGATAGAAACGGCAGACATCGTTTAAGGTAGTGATGCCCAAATCGTTGCCCTTGATGTTATACTGCAGGGTGTAAGTACCGGCAGGAATCTTGTCGACTCTCAGATTGACGCGCATATCCTCTGCTGCAACAACACCGTCGGTCTGGAAAATGTGGACTGCACCGGCATCCTCTGCGCCGTCATTTACGATTTCAATGTACATACCGTCAGCGGAGGTAAAGCCGTTGCCGTTGTACCACTTATAGTATTCCCCGGGATATTCCGGATAGATCTGAGAAATGGTGATATCTTCTTCCGCCTCGCCAATGCAGAAATCACCGTAACCGGAGAGAAGATCTACGCCGTCACTACCCTTGAGGGTGATGTTGTCGATATAAATATCGGTTACTCCCCAGTCGGAGGCAACCAGGTTGATCTGACCCATCTCTGCGGTGAAGGAAACTTCGTAATAGGTCCAGCTTGCGGCAAAATCCTGTGCGGTTCCGATGATCACCCGGTCACCATTTGCATACTGGAAGAGAACACGACCGGAATTGGAGGTGCCCTTTGCCCACAGACCCAAAGTGTAGGTTTCACCGGCAGTCATACCGGCGCCAAAGGCCACACCGGTATTCTTGCTTGCAGCGCTCAGCAGGTGCAGGGAACCGGCATCCTTATTGCCGTCTGCAACAATTTCGCCGTAGTGGGTGCTGTCCCACTGGGGCCAGGTGGAGCTGTCGGGCACACCGGAAGGATACATAGCCGTCCAGTTCTTTTCTGTCAGGTTATAGGCACTGGCAGGATTGGCCGTATTCAATTCCGGCAGGATGACCTGACCGGGTTCCTGCTCCTCTTCTGTGTAGAAGTTGCCGGCGCCCTCCAGCAGATCCTTGCCGCTGCCATCCAGCAGCTTTACATTGTCCACATAGCAGTCGATGCCGCTGACATACTTACTGATGCCCAAAATGAAAACACCGGACTGATTGGTAGTTGTGATGGTTTCGCTGAGCGTTGTCCAATCGCTGACGGTTTTGGCACCTGCCAGATTCCGGAACTGGGTGGTTACACCGGAATCATTATTCAGGTAGAAGCGGCAGGTATCATTCAGGGTGGTGATGCCCAAGTCGCTGCCCTTGATGTTATACTGCAGGGTATAGGTACCGGCAGGAACACTTGCGATGGACAGATAAATGCGCATATCCTCTGCGCCTACCACGCCGTCTTTTTGATAAATGTGCAGAGAGCCTACATCGTCGGCACCCTCTGCCACGCAGTGGATGTACATATCGCTGCTCTCGGTATAACCGTTACCGTTATACCAGGTATAACCGGCACCGGTGTAGGATGCTGCAATGTCGATTGGCACCTTCACCGTCGCTGCATCTGCAGATACAAATGCGATTGCCGGAAGCATACCAAGCAACATAACGAAGCATAATAGCATACTCAAAAAGCGTTTCATAATGTGTCCTCCTTTGTAAAAAACCGAAGTTTTCCGGATAAGATAAGTATAAAATATAATTTTTTGTCTGTCATCCCAATTTTTTTACCTTTCAGGGGAATGTAAGTGCAAAAATTTTGTCCTTACCCCACCACAAGAATATAATAATCCCCCGGTCTGTGAAGGCCGGGGGATATCATTAAAGGGGATATTCCTCAGGGAACAAGGTATACCACAGAAGATATTCTACATCCTTATTATCTACAACACCGTCACCGTCGAAATCTGCACCACCGGTCAGGAGGTAATCGTCGGGGAACAGGGTGTACCAAAGCAGGTACTCCACATCCCGGTTATCCACAATATCGTTGCCGTCCAAATCACCGGCCACTTTAGCACAGTGGTGCTCACTGTTTTTCAGAGGATCGTTATCGTCGTCGATTTCCAATTCCTCCCACTGCAGCTCAGAACCGTCAAAGTAGACATCCGTCAGATGGGAGCAACCCTTGAACGCACCCCGCTTGATTGTGATTTTGGTATCGTGAAGGGTAACGATTTTCAAATTGGTGTCATCGCAAAAGGCATATTCGTGGATTTCGTGTAAGCCTGCGGGCAATACAATTTCCTCGCAGAACGGATTGCCGCAGAACGCGTAGGCGCCCACGGAAGTAACGCCTTCTTCTACAGTGATCTTCTTGATCTTGGAAGCATAATTCTTCCAGGGAGTGTTGGCTTCTGCATCGTAATCATCCATATCTCCGTTGCCCTGAATGATCAGCTCGCCGGTATCCAGCAATTCCCAAGACACGCCATCGCCGCAGGTGCCGGAGGCAAGAATGGCAATTTGATAGGTGAATTTGGCAGTTTCTGTCTGAATGGTTGTGCCGTAAGCATCCTTAACAATGCAATATGCCTCAGCACCGTCATACGCCTGGGACATAGTGATTGTAAACACACTATTCTGGCAGTTTGCCCGCACAAAAGCGGTATCGCTTGTTTTCTTG
>JAZSGN010000029.1:0-6383 GCA_045532755.1 Faecousia sp. | reverse complement strand
GATTCGGTTCGTCCCGGGAAGATGGAGTGGCTTCGGCCACTCGCATTCCCCGGATACCCCCGAATCTTAACGGGTTAAGCCCGTAACTTCTTGAAGGAGGATAATAACATGCAAATCACCGATCCCGTAGCAGATATGCTGACCCGAATCCGGAACGCGAATTCTGCAAAGCACGAAACCGTGGATGTCCCCGCTTCCAACCTGAAGAAGGCGATCGCCCAGATTCTGCTGGATGAGGGCTACATCAAGTCCTACACCGTTGTTGACAACGGCAACCAGGGCGTCATTCACATCACTCTGAAGTATCTGGCTAAGAAGCAGCAGGTCATTTCCGGTCTGCGCCGCGTTTCCAAGCCCGGTCTTCGCGTATACGCCGGTGCAGACGAGATCCCCCACGTCCTGAAGGGCCTGGGCATCGCCATCGTCTCCACTTCCAAGGGCGTTATGACCGACAAGAAGGCCCGTGAGCTGCACATCGGCGGCGAAGTTCTGGCCTTCGTTTGGTAAGGAGGAAAGCGCAATGTCTAGAATTGGTAAGAAGCCGGTTATCATTCCGGCAACTGTTACGGTTGATGTCGCTGAAGGCAATGTCGTAACCGTTAAGGGCCCCAAGGGCACCCTGACCCGCGCCTTCCACCCCGACATGATCCTGAAGCTGGAAGGCAACGTTCTGACTGTAGACCGCCCCGATGAGGAGCATCTGCACAAGAGCCTGCACGGCCTGACCCGTACCCTGATCAATAACATGGTCGAAGGCGTGGAAAAGGGCTACAGCAAGGAACTGGAAGTCAACGGCGTCGGCTACCGTGCCGAGAAGAAGGGCAACCAGCTGGTTATGCGTCTGGGCTTCTCCCATGAAGTGATCATGGAAGAGATCGACGGCATCACCGTTGAGGTTCCCGCTCCCAACAAGATCATCATCCGCGGCATCGACAAGCAGGTCGTTGGCCAGTTTGCCGCTGAAGTTCGCGGTAAGCGTCCCCCCGAACCCTACAAGGGCAAGGGCATCAAGTATACCACCGAAGTCATCCGCCGCAAGGTTGGTAAGACCGGTGGCAAGAAGTAATGGAGGTGTGCCGAAATGGTCAGCAAGGTTAATAAGAATGCAATGCGCCTGAAGCGGCATGTCCGCGTTCGTGGCAAGATCTCCGGCACTCCCGAGTGTCCCCGTCTGAATGTGTTCCGCTCCAATGCGAACATCTACGCACAGATCATCGACGATGTCAATGGCGTGACTCTGGTTTCCGCCAATACACTGGAGAAGGACTTTGAGGGTGCAACCGGCAACATTGAGGCCGCCAAGAAGATTGGCACCCTGGTCGCCGAGCGTGCATTGGCCAAGGGCATTGAGCAGGTCGTATTCGACCGCGGCGGTTATGTTTATCATGGCCGTGTAGCCGCTGTGGCTGAGGGCGCCCGCGAGGCCGGTCTCAAGTTCTAAGTGTAGAGGAGGAAGAAAAATGGCTTATAATAAGACTTCTGCCAATGAAGCTCCCGAGTTCATTGAGAAGGTCGTTTACCTGAACCGCGTCAGCAAGACCGTTAAGGGCGGCCGTGTAATGAAGTTCTCCGCTCTGGTCGTCGTTGGCGACGGCAAGGGCACCGTGGGCTACGGTCTGGGCAAGGCTGCGGAAGTTTCCGAGGCTATTCTGAAGGGCATCGCCGATGCCAAGAAGAACATGGTCAAGGTTTCCCTGTCCGGCTCCACCATTCCTCACGACGTTATCGGCATCTTCGGCGCCGGCACTGTTCTGCTGAAGCCCGCTCCCGAAGGCACCGGCGTTATCGCCGGCGGCGCAGTCCGTGCCGTTATGGAAGCTGTAGGCATCAAGAACATCTGTGCAAAGTGCCTGCGCTCCAACAACCCCCAGAACGTGGTTAAGGCCACTATGGAGGGTCTGAAGTCCCTGCGGACTCCCGAGCAGGTTGCTGCAATCCGCGGCAAGTCCGTAGAAGAAATCGTTGGTTAAGGAGGGCAATTAACATGGCAAACCTGAAAATTAAGCTTGTTAAGAGCCTGAACGGCCGTCTGGAAAAGCACATCGCTACCGCTGAGTCCCTGGGCCTGCGTAAGATTGGCAATGTCACCATCCAGCCCGACAACACCCAGACCCGCGGCAAGATCGCCAAGATCGGCTACCTGCTGCAGGTTACGGAAGTAGAATAAGGAGGAGATAAGATATGAAGCTTTCTGAACTGTCTCCTGTCGTCGGCTCTACCCATGTGGGTAAGCGTAAGGGCCGCGGCACCGGCTCCGGCAACGGCAAGACCGGTGGTCGTGGTCACAAGGGCCAGCATGCCCGCTCCGGCGGCAAGGTCCGCGTTGGCTTTGAAGGCGGCCAGATGCCTCTGGTCCGTCGTGTCCCCAAGCGTGGCTTCATCAATGTGTATGCGAAGCCCCTGACCGCTATTAACCTGGCGGTTCTGAACTGCTTTGAGGACGGCGCTGTTGTTGATGCAGCAGCTCTGATCGAAAAGGGTATTCTCCATGACTGCCCCTATGGCCTGAAGGTTCTGTCCAACGGCAACCTGACCAAGAAAATTACCGTAAAGGCAGCGGCTTTCTCTGAGTCTGCAAAGGAAAAGATCGAGCAGGCAGGCGGAAAGGCCGAGGTGGTTTAAGTGTTTAAGACACTGGGTAACGCCTGGAAAATTCCCGAACTTCGCAAGAAGATCATGTTCACCCTGGTAGTTCTGCTGATCTACCGCGTGTGCAACGCCATCCACGTTCCGTTTGTAGTGTCGGATGTAGCCGAGACTATGACTGCCGTTATGGAGTCCACCATCCTGGGCCTGTACGACATGATGTCCGGCTCTGCTCTGTCCCAGGCTTCTGTTCTGGCACTGGGCATCCAGCCCTATATTAACGCATCCATCATTGTCCAGCTGCTCACCGTAGCCATTCCCGCTCTGGAGCGGATGGCTAAGGAAGAGGGCGAGGAAGGCAAGAAGAAGATCAACAGCATTACCCGCTACACCACCGTGGGTCTGGGCCTGCTGCTGGGCTTTGCCTATTACACCATGCTCAACGCCAACGGCCTGATCGAGGATCCCTCTTTCCTGACCGGTGTTGTGGTTGTGATCGCCTTCACTGCCGGCTCCTCCTTTGTTATGTGGATGGGCGAGCAGATCACTGAGCACGGTATCGGCAACGGTATCTCCATGATCCTGTTCGCAAACATCCTCTCCGGCATCCCCTTCACCATTCGTTCCTCCCTGTCTCTGGGCTGGTGGGCGATCATCGTGTTCGTGGTTATGCTGGCGCTGGTTGTTTTCATCGTATTCATCAACGACGCCGAGCGTCGTATCTCCGTACAGTACGCCAAGCGTGTGGTAGGCCGTAAGGTCTACGGCGGCCAGAGCACCAACCTGCCCATCAAGGTGGCCATGTCCGGTGTTATGCCCGTCATCTTCGCCCAGTCTATCTGCTCCATCCCTGCTACCATCTGCGCCTTTATCGGTGTTGGTGAGGGCAGCTGGTGGTACGATAACCTCTGGAGCTCCTCCAGCTGGGCTTACACCATCGTGTACGGTCTGATGATCTTCTTCTTCAGCTGGTTCTACTCCCAGATCCAGTACGATCCCGTGGAGATCTCCAACAACTTGAAGAAGAACGGCGGCTTCATTCCCGGCTTCCGTCCCGGCAAGCCCACCGCTGAGTTCATTAAGAAAGTGATCGGCAAGATCGTGATCTTCGGCGCAGTTTATCTGGCCGTGGTCGCGCTGCTGCCCATCATCGCAGGCAACATCTTCGACAGCGTCAAGAACCTGGCCATTGGCGGCACCTCCGTGATCATCGTGGTTGGTGTAGCCCTTGAGACCGTAAAGGCTCTGGAAGCTCAGATGCTGATGCGCCACTATAAGGGCTTCCTGGACTAAGAGGTATCGGAATGAATCTGATTTTGTTGGGCGCACCCGGCGCCGGCAAGGGAACCCAGGCAGAGCTGCTCATTGAGAAGCTGGCCATTCCTTCCATCTCCACCGGGAATATGCTCCGGGAGGCTATCAAAAACGGTACCGACCTGGGCAAGCAAGCGAAACAGTACATGGACGAAGGCGCTCTCGTTCCCGACGAGCTGATCCTCAGCATCGTGGCGGAGCGGGTAGCCCAGTCCGATTGCGCGAACGGTTTTATTCTGGACGGGGTGCCTCGCACCCTGGCCCAGGCCGAAGCGCTGGACGCCAAGGGCGTTCGCATCGACCATGTAGTTTCCATAGAAATTGAGGATGCTGTGATCGCCAGCCGGATGACCGGCCGTCGGGTGTGCTGCAAGTGCGGCGCCAGCTATCACATCGCCCACAATCCTCCGAAGACTGAAGGAGTCTGCGACCAGTGTGCAGGCGAGCTGGTGATCCGTAAGGACGATGCACCGGAAACGGTGAACAAGCGTCTGGAAGTTTACCACGCCTCCACCGAGGTCCTGAAGGACTACTACGCCAAGCAGGGCAAGCTTCGCCTTGTGGAAGGCAATCAGTCCATCGAAGGCGCAAATGCTGACATCCTCGCTGCGATAGGAGCGAAGGTATGATCGCAATCAAAAGTAGTCAAGAGCTGGAAGCGATGCGCCAGGCGGGCAAAATTACCGCGGCAGCCCGTGCTTTGGCAGGGGAAATGGTAAAACCCGGCGTATCCACAAAGCAGATTGATAAGGCCGTACACGATTATATCGTGAGCCAGGGCGCAAAACCGTCGTTCCTCGGCTACCACGGCTACCCCGCAAGCGCCTGCATCAGCGTCAACAGCACGGTGATCCACGGGATCCCCGGCGGATATGTGCTGCAGGATGGAGACATCGTTTCCATCGATGTAGGAGCTTACTACAAGGGATTTCACGGAGATTGCGCAGCAACCTTTGCCTGCGGCACTATCAGCGCCGAAGCGCAGAGGCTGATCGATGTAACAAAGCAGAGCTTCTTTGAAGGCATCCGCTTTGCGACCAGAGGACACCGCGTGTCCGATATCTCCCACGCCATCCAGACGTATGTGGAGTCTAACGGTTTTTCAGTTGTGCGGACCTTCGTAGGTCACGGCGTAGGCGCGCAGCTGCATGAGGACCCGGAGGTGCCCAATTATGGGCAGCCCGGTCGCGGGCCCCGACTGCTTCCCGGCATGACCCTGGCCATCGAGCCTATGGTCAACCAGGGTACGGAGCAGGTCACCATCCTGAAAGATGGCTGGACTGTGAAGACCGTGGACGGAAAGCTGTCTGCCCACTATGAAAATACTGTACTCATCACCGACGGCGAGCCGGAAATACTCACCGTCACCGAAGGACTTTAACTATGGAACCAGGAAAACCGGATATAGAATCAATCCATATTTCGGATGTGGTTGTTTCCACTGCCGGTCGGGATCAAGGTGAACTGTTCTATGTAATTGGAACTGACCCGGTTTATCTTACTCTGGCCAACGGAAAGAACCGTACTCTGGAGAAACCCAAAAAGAAAAAGCGCATTCATGCGCGGAAGGTCCTTCGCTCTGAGACCAGGGTTGCCGAAAAGCTGATTTCCGGCAACAAAGTGCTCAACAGCGAATTACGAAGAGACCTGGCTTATCTGAGCCGGGAACTGCAAGCGAACAACCTAGGAGGTTAACAACTTGGCAAAAGACGACGTAATCGAGATTGAGGGCATCGTAGTAGATGCACTGCCGAATGCTATGTTCAATGTTGACATTGGCAACGGACACACCGTTCTGGCAAACATTTCCGGCAAGCTCAGAATGAATTTCATCAAGATCTTGCCCGGTGACAAGGTAACCATTCAAATGTCTCCTTATGATCTGACCAGAGGCCGGATCACCTGGAGAAGCAAGTAACACACAAGAGTATATCTCTATTGGAGGTTAAACAGTATGAAGGTAAGACCGTCCGTTAAACCCATGTGCGAAAAGTGTAAGATCATTAAGCGCAAGGGTCGCGTAATGGTAATTTGCGAAAACCCCAAACACAAGCAGAGACAAGGCTAATAGGAGGTGCTGAAAGAATATGGCACGTATTTCTGGTATTGACCTTCCCCGCGACAAGCGGATCGAAGTAGCGCTGACTTATATCTACGGCATCGGCCCTGCCCGTGCTGCCAAGGTTCTGGCTGATACCCAGATCGATCCTGACACCCGTGTTAAGGATCTGACCGAGGAGCAGGAGGCTCAGCTGCGTGATGCCATCGAGCATAACTACACCATCGAGGGTGACCTGCGCCGTGAGACCGCTATGAACATCAAGCGGCTCAGCGAAATCGGTTGCTACCGTGGTCTGCGTCATCGTCGCGGCCTGCCCGTGCACGGTCAGCGCACCAAGACCAATGCTCGTACCCGTAAGGGTCCGAAGAAGACCATCGCTAACAAGAAGAAGTAAGGAGGGATATGTACAATGGCTAAGACT